>JAVBMD010000007.1:0-94517 GCA_031552825.1 Eubacteriales bacterium | reverse complement strand
CATCCTTTGTAATATAATAACGAAATGTATTTGCGGGGCGGAATCACCTAAGGACGGATTCCTGCCGCCGAGTCGGGGCGGAATCCCGCTGCCGAAGCGGGAGCGGAATCCCTCCACAGCCTGAGGGTGGTCCCCCTCCCTGTGACAAGGGAGGCTTGGGGAGGCTGGTATATGCTTCATAATTCATAAAATATTCTCGTTCCCAGCCCCTTGCCTCCCTTGTCAACGGGAGGGGGACCGCCGCAGCGGTGGAGGGATTCCCGGCGCCCGCAGGCGGCGGTCTCTCCGTTAGCGGTGGAGGGATTCCCGGCGCCCGCAGGCGGCGGTTCCTCCGCCGCAGTGGGGCGGAGCTGAGATCGGCCGGTAGCCGAATAATCGAAGCGGAAGCCTAGTGAGCCAACGAGCTTGCGAAGCAAGCGACTATAGCGAACTCTGGTGGAGGGAATCCGTCCCCAGCAGCGCGATTCCGTCCCCCGCGTTTTCTGTTATATTTCCATCTCGAACAATCTCCGCATCAGCGGCAGCACCGTCGCCGCGTCGCCGGAGGTCTCCAGCGTCAGCGTTCCCTCGTGCGCATCGGCGCGCAGCAGGTTCCGCTCGCCGAGCAGCCGCTCGAGCTGCCGCGCGGTGCCCAGATTGCCGTCGAGCAGCGCGGCGTCGGGGAAAAAGCGCGCCACCGCCTCGCGCAGGTACAGATAGTGCGTGCAGCCCAGCACCACCGCGTCCACCGGCCGATGTACCCACTCGCCGAAGATAGCGGCCAGCAGCGCGTCCAGCGCCGCGCCGGAGCACTCGCCGCGCTCCACAAACTCCATCAGCCCGCCGCAGGGCAGCGGCACCGCGCCCTCGCCGTAGCGCGCCATCAGCGCCGCGAACTTGGGCAGCGCCAGCGTTACCGGCGTGGCCATCACGAGGATCGCCCCCTCCTGCCGCTGGCCTTGGGCGGGCTTGAGCGCGGGCTCCATGCCGACGACCGGCAGCGCCAGCTCGGCGCGCAGCGTTGCGGCGGCCACGCTGGTGGCGGTGTTGCAGGCGATGACCAGCGCCTTCGCGCCGCGCCCGATCAGGTGCGCCGCCACGTATCGCACGCGCGCCAGCACCTCCTCCGGCGGGCGCGTGCCGTAGGGCGCGAAGCCGTTGTCGCCGTAGTAGAGCAAATCCTCCGCGGGCAGCAGCGCGCGCACCTCCCGCGCCACGCTGACGCCGCCCACGCCGGAATCAAACAGCCCGATCGGGCGCTTCGTCTCGTCCATTCGCTCCTCCATCGTATAACAAAAGCGCGGGACGCACCGGGCTGCCCGCGCCGTCGATACTTCTATTATATCGCCGATTGTCAAGAAAACAAGCTTCTATTAGAAACAAGCTGCTATTAGAACAAGCTTCTATCAGAACAAGCTGCTATCAGAACAAGCTTCTGTGCCTCATTGTCGAAATCGGCGCGTTATGGTAATATATACCGAATGGCACGATTGCCGAACAGGAGGTACGCACTGATGAAGAAGCGAATCCCTTTGATCCTCGCGCTGGGCGGGGCGCTTTGCTGCATCGCCCTTTTAATCGCGCTCATACCCGTACTGAAAAAGGATCCGCCGCTGGAAACGCCGTACGCGGTGCCGTTCACGCTAAAATCCGTCACGCGCGGCGGCGAAGCTGTTGCCTTGCCCGAAAGCGCGCCGGCGTTTGCCGAGGCGGAGCCTTACCTCGCCGATCTGCGAACGCCCACCGGCAAGACCGACGAACGCGGCCGACCGCTCTACGAGCTGAACGAAGCCTACCTGCGCCAAGTTATGGAGCAGGAGGACGGCAGCTTCCCTCCGTCGTTTTACGACGCGCTCCTCATCACATTCGACAGCCTGACCGTGGAGCAAAAGGAGCGGTTTATCACGCGCTCGTACCTCCTGAAGTCGTCCAAGCGCGGCTTCTCGCTCTTCGGCATCGGCGGGTCAACCTGCGATAATACCTATGCGCTCAGCGCCGTCTTTCTCGAGATGGCCGCGCGGTATCAAGCCCGCGTGGAGGCGATCAGCGCTTCCTTCGAGGACTTGCTCGCCGACGAGCACGCGATTCATGAAATGCTGTTCAACGCCGTGCTCCTGTCCCACCTATCCAACGGCATGCGGCAGGCGCATTGCGTCGAACCCTTCTCTAGCGAGGATCCCGATCATGAGGCTTGGGGCGTGCAGGTGGCGCTTGAGCCAGTGGCCGAGCAGCTCCTGCCGTGGGACTACGTCCTGCGCATGCCGACGGTTTCCCGGCATGTGGACGCCGCGCACGGCGAGCACAACGGCGCAACCTATGTGCTCTATCAGCACCGTTTCAGCATCGAAGCCCTTCTGGATTCCGTGGCGCTGGATCTGCTCACGCACAACAAACGCACCAGCGCAGTAATCGACAGGTACAGCCAAACGCTGGACGAGGGCAACGCCTACTACGCGACGCACACCGGGGGCTGCGTGATCGCGACGCCGAACGGGCTGTACAATCTCCCGTTCGTGTACACGGATCTCGAAGCCTTTGACGCGATTTTGACCGAATACCGCCGTCAGGGTGTCGATGGGCCGAGCGCCGCGCAAATCGCCGAAACCATACGGAAAGATGGCATCGCACCGGTCGCCGAGGCCGAGCCGGACTACCTCCGCTGGTACGATGCCTACGACGGGCACAATACCGCGCAGCGTTTGCTTCGGGAAAAAAGGGAGGGTGCCAAGCCCACCAGCGCGCCGCAATAGCGCGCGGCCTTACCGCAGCGCCTGCTCGATCGCCCGCGCGAGGTAGGGCATCGCCGCCAGCGCTTCCTCCAGCGTATTTTTGTTGTTGCCCACCTCGATGAGCAGCGCGCTCTCGGATACGTGCTGGTTAAACCGCCCGCTTTTGGTGATAACCGGGCGCGCAAGGTCGCGCAGCTGGGCATTGAGCGCGTCGGTGATGCGCTGCGCCAGCTGGATGTTGACCTCCCAGTTGGGCTTCTGCTCGAAGCCCGCGCCGGTTTGCCCCGTGCCCTTGCCGATCAGCATCGAGAGCCTTGCAAGCTTTACGCCGTCCAGCTCGACGGTGTTGGTGTTTTGCATGCTTTTGTTGAACGCGTCGCGGTGCAGGTCGATGTAGCAATCGAAGGTTTCGCCCTTTTCGCGGTAGGTCTCCAGCAGCGCCAGCGAGCGCGTGTAGGAGGTGGAAAGGTCGGGCGGCTCCAGCTCGGTAGCGTCGTGCACCACCTCCATCCCCAGCGCGCGCAGCTGCTCCGCCAGTGCCTCGCCGACGCGCACGACGTTGTGCTGAGCGTCCTTGGTGCGCCACTGCTGGGTCTGCGCGTAGGCTTCCTTCTCCGTCGGCTCGTAAGCCTCCCACGTGTGGGTGTGATAGATCAGCACGCGCCGCATACCGGTGGGATGGGGCGTGCGCCGCACCACCTCGATGAGGATATCGTCGGCGGCGGGCATCTCCTCCGGCTCGATGAGCGCGCCCTCCGGCGGCGCGCCCGGCACCGGGGCGAACATATTGACCGGCTCGGTGCTGTCATACCCTTGCGCGCCGGACGGGGTTGCCTCCGGCGTTGGCTGCGCGGAATCCTCCGCGAGCGGAGCCAGCACGGGAACCGCTTGCTCCGCCTGCTTCCTTTGCTCCGCCAACAGCGCGCGCGCCTCCACGCACCCCCAGCCTATCGCGATAATCCCCAGCGAAAGCAGCGCCACCGCGACGCCGTGCAACAGCCGCGCGCCGTTTAGCACCCGGAATCCCCTCACGCAGCATCCCTCCGTATACGAAAATGGACAAGCGTCCTTGTAGGAGCATATGAGCGGCGTCTCGCACTTATGCGCGGCTACTGCATGAGCTGCGAAATTTCCTTGGTTCCCAGCTGCGGGTGCAGCGCCGCGTTGATGCCGGTGGCCAAGATGGCCGCCATGTGCTCGATCATCGCGTCCACCTCGCGCGGCGTCACCATCAGTTCGCCCAGCTGCTCGCTGACCACGCGCGAAATCAGCGCGTCCAGCGCCTGCTCGTGATCGCCGTCCTCCAGCTGCAAATCGTGGATCAGCAGCCCCAGCGCGTCGCGCGCGATGGTCGCGGCGTATACCACCATCGGCACGCCCACGGCGATCACCGGCACGCCCAGCGTCTGCTGGTTCATGCCCAGCCGGTGGTTGCCCACGCCGGAGCCGGGGCTGATGCCGGTATCGGTGATCTGGATCGTGCAGCAGATGCGATCGGATTCGCGGGCGGCCAGCGCGTCCACCGCCACCACCGCCGCGGGCTTGACGTGGGTGATGATGCTGCGCACCATCTCGGCGGTCTCCATGCCGGTGATGCCCAGCACGCCGGGCGCCACGGCGCTGACGGCGCGCAGCCTGCCCTGCAGCGAATCCGGCGCCGCCTCGCGCAGGTGGCGCGTTACCAGCACCAGATCCACCACCCGAGGCCCCAGCGCATCGGGGGTAACGCGCCGGTTGCCCAGCCCCACCACCAGCACATCGCCCTGCGCGGGCAGCATCGGGCGCAGCGCCTCGGCGAGCTGCTGGCTCAGCGCTTCGCGCAGCGCCACCTCGGGCTGCATAAACTGGCCGCAGCCCAGCGTTATGTAGCTGCCGCACGGCCGCCCCAGCGCATCCGCCCCGGCCTTGCTGGTGATCCGCACCACGGTGCGCAGCACATCGCCCGCCTTTTGCTCCTCAACCTCCACCCCCGGCATATGTTCCACCGGTTGTGAGGCGCGCGCCTCCACCGCAAGATCGGTGCGCAGTTGTTTCATTCCGATGCCTCCCCGTGCTTCGCGCGTCTTTTCCGGCTTCATTTTGATCCCTTAAACGGCGTGCTATGCGCGCAAACCGCCCGAAAAAGAAAAGCCTGACAAAAAAAAGCGCAAAAAGCGCCCAATCCTCGCTTTTTCTATTGCATTTCCTCCGCGATCGTGCTAGAATGATTTTCGCTGATCCCATACGAGGAGGTGAATGGTTTGCCGAATATCAAGTCCGCTATCAAGCGTGTGAAGGTCAACGCGACGAAGAACCTGCGCAATCGCCGGGTTAAGTCCGCGACGAAGACCTCGCTCAAGAAGTTTGAATCCGCCCTAAAGACCGACGTGACCGCCGCCGCTGCGTTGTTGGCCGTCACCTCCGGCTCCGTGGATCGTGCCGCCGCGAAGGGCGTCATCCATAAGAACGCCGCCAACCGCAAAAAGGCGCGTCTGGCGCGTGCGCTCGCCAAGGCCAGCGCTGCCCAGTAACCAGTTAGGCAAATAAAGTCGTCGCTCTGCGGCGGCTTTTTTTGTGCGAAGGTTTCCAAAGGGGGCATAGCCTGCCGCCGCCAGTGGCGGAGAAAGGCAGGCGGAAGCCCAGTAAGCCAACGAGCTTGCGCAGCAAGCGACTATGGCGAACTGTGGGGATCGCAAAGCCCTTTGGCCGCCTCGCAAGGCGAAAAAACGCCCCTCTCCTTTCGAAGAGGGGCGGCGGCGCGCAATGCGCTTTTTACTCAGCCTTGGGCATCGTTACGCGCGCGTACACCTTCTCCAGCTTCTCGGGGAAGGAGGCCGCGTCGGTCTCGATCTTGATGAGCAGGCACTTGCCGTCGGGATCGCCGTCCTTCAGGAAGAAGAACGCGTAGCTGTTGTACTCCATGTTGTGTACCTTGTACGGCGTGCCGTCGGCCAGCTTCGCGTCCTTGGCCTCATCCTTGTAGTAAAAGCTGTCGATGCTGACAACGGTATCGATCACTTCGCCGTCCACCACTTCCAAAGCGGTAAGGCTTCTGTCCGAAGCGTTGGTGATGGTCCAATCGGTGGTATTGACGGGGACGCTGACCTTCGCATAGTCGTCATACAGCGTGACGGAAGAATACACGCCCTTGGACCAGTATCCGTTGAGATCCTCGACCTTCATCGTGCTCATGACGCGCTGCGCTTCGGCCTGAACCGACTCGCCCAACTGCTCGCCGGTGAGATCGCCGGTGTGGTCATAGACCTCGATGTACAGCTTCGCGGTGCCGCCAAACTGCTCCTTCAGATCGATCAGCGCACGGCCGCGGCGGCCATCGGGAATCACATAAATCGCCACGCCGTCGCTGCCGTCGGAAAGCGTGTTTTCCTTCTCGGCCTTCTCTAGGAACAGCTCGAAGGAGGCGCGATCCATCGCCTGATACGAAAACTGCGCCAGCGTGTCGAAGTTGATGAAGGAGGCGTAGTCGGCGCTAAACTCCATCGGAGAGAACCCCTCCACCGGGGCGAAGCGCAGGAACTTCGCGGGGTACTTTTCCGCGTCCTTGCCCTCGACGATGTATTCCGAATAAACCGGCGTGATCCAGATTTCCGGGTAGGATTCGCGCGTCCAAGAAGAATTGCCGCGAATGGTCTGCTGCTCGGCCTTCAGGCTGCCCACGACCGGAGCCTCCGCAAACGCGCCGGGCATCAAGCTCAGCATCAGCGCTGCCACGATCAGTAAGGCAAAGATCTTTTTCATGTCCTAGTCCCTCCAAGCATTTTTTTGAGTTATCCGCAAGTATAGACGTAAAGATTGTACTCATAGTTCCAACATGTGTCAATCATGTGCGCAAAATTCTCCATTTTTTTCATAAAACAAAGAAGATTTATGCTACTTCTTGATTCTGTAACGGACAAATGCCAGCCTGCGGCTGTCCGGCGCCCACGAATTGACGTTGAGGCTGCCCTGCCCGCCGAAGATCGGCAGCAACGTGCGAGGCGCGCCGCCCTGTGCGGGCATCATGCGCAGCTCCACCTCGCGGTTGGCGGGGTGATCGCCGGGCTGCACGTCGCCCTTGCGATAGGCGATGTACGCCACCCAGCGCCCATCGGGCGAGAGATGCGGGAACCAGCTGTTGGCGTCGTCGAAGGTCATCTGCTCCTGCTGCGTGCCGTCGGCGCGCATGCGCCAAATCTGCATCAGCCCGGTGCGCACCGAGTTGAACCATATGTATTGCCCGTCGGGCGTGTACTCGGGGCCGTCGTTGAGCCCCGGCGCGTCGGTAAGCCGGACTTCAGCGCCGCCCGCCGCCGGGATGGCGTAGATATCGTATTCCCCGTTGCGCTCGGCGCAGTAGGCCAGCATGCCGTCCTTCGACCAGCCGTGCAGATAGCTGGGCGCGGCTGGCGTGACCAGCACCGGCGCGCCGCCCGCCATCGGCACGCGGTAGATGCGCGATTGCCCGTCCTCCGGCGCGTGGTGGCTGACGGCGACCTCGCGCCCGTCCGGCGAGAGCACGTGATCGTTGTTGCAGCGGTCGGCAAAGCCGGAATCGACCATCGCCGATTCCCCCGTGCGCAAATCCAGCCGCCAGATGCGGCCGCCCGCGTTGTATACCAACTCCTGCCCGTCGGCGGTCCAGTTGGGCGCTTCGATCAGGTGATCGAACTCGCGCACAGCCGCGCAAGCGCCGGTTTCGGTGTCCAATATCTCCAAGCTGGAAAATACGTCGCGCTCCGCAAAGCGCGGCGGCTCGTTCGTCCGGTTCATAAGCAATCCTCCTCCACCCGTATCACGCCCAACGCGTAATGCACGCCGTTTACCCACTCGGCAAAACTGCCGTGATCGTCGCTTCCGGCGGTCGCGCGCAAACCGTGCGCCGCGCAGAAATCGCGGCAAACCGCCCGCACCGCCTCGCTGTGTGAGGGATAGTAGCACTCTACGCCGCCGACGCCCAGCGCCGCCAGCCGTTCCAGATGCGCCGTGAACCCCTCCTGCGGCAGCCTGTCGCCGGGATGCGCCAACACCACATATCCGCCCGCCTCGCGCACCAGGCGCGCCACCTGCTCCACCGGCGCGAAGGGCGAAGGGCGGCATCCGTGGCGCGCGTACAGCGCCATACAGTCGGGATAGCGGATCTCGTAGCCCTTGCCGCGCAGGTAGTCGATGCCCTTCCACCCGCCGCGCGCCGGGTCGCGCGCATATCCGGCATATTCCTCCGGATCCAGCCGCGAATCCTCGGCCCGCATGCGCGCGATCAGGTCGATGCTGACCTGTTCCATATTGCGCAGGTTCTCCGCCAGCAGCGCCGCCAGCGGCGGATGCGCAAAGTCGCATCCATAGGCCAGCAGGTGCTGATCGCCGCCCGCGTAGGCCGCGTCGATTTCCACGCCGGGCGTCCATTCGATGCCCTGCGCCGCGCAGGCAGCCGCCATCGCCGCATGCCCAGCCACGGTGTTATGATCGCACAGCGCGATGCGCCCAATCCCCTGTGCCTTGGCCTCGCGCGCCACTTCCTCGGGCGAGCGCGTGCTGTCGGAGTACCAGCTGTGTACATGCAGATCCACGAACATTCGGCGTTCCCTCCCCCACTTCTCCGTATCATAACACCATGCCCCCCGGAATGACAACTTGAAATCTGCGGTCTTTTGGCATATAATGGGCGAATCATGCAGATTGGAGAAGCTTATGCGCACACAGCAAAACACAAAGAACGGCGACCTGCTTTCGGCGTTGGGATACGGCTGCATGCGCCTGCCGAGAGACGAGCAGGCGGCCGAAGCGCTGATTCGCCGCGCCATCGAGGCAGGCGTCAACTATTTCGACACCGCCTACATCTATCCCGGCAACGAGGCGCTGCTGGGGCGCATCCTCGCCAAGGACGGCCTGCGCGAAAAGGTGCGCATCGCCACCAAGCTGCCGCACTATCTGGTCAAAAAGCGCGCCGACATCGACCGCCTGTTTGCCGCGCAACTGGAGCGTTTGCGCACCGACCACGTCGATTATTACCTCATGCACATGCTGACCGATCTGTCGGACTGGCAGCGCCTGCTCTCCTGCGGCGTGCTGGATTGGATCGCCGAGGAGAAAAAGAAAGGGCGCATCCGCAACCTCGGCTTTTCCTTCCACGGCCGTGCCGAGGCCTTCCTGCAGATCGTCGATGCCTATGACTGGGATTTCTGCATGATCCAATACAATTATATGGACGAGCACAACCAAGCGGGCGTGGGCGGCCTGCGCCATGCTCACGCCAAGGGCATCCCGGTCATCGTGATGGAACCGCTGCGCGGCGGCAAGCTGGTAACCCGCCTGCCCAAGGACGCCGCCGCCGTGTGGGAGAACGCGCAGCCCCGCCGCTCGCCCGCCGAGTGGGCGCTGCGCTGGGTGTGGAACCATCCCGAGGTGACAATGTTGCTCTCCGGCATGAACGCGATGGACATGCTCGAGGAAAATCTGCGCATTGCCGAGGACGCGCTGCCCGGCGCGCTGTCGGCGCCGGAGCTTGCGCTGTTCGACGAGGCGCGCGATGCCCTGCGCCGCGCCACGCGGGTTCCCTGCACTGGCTGCGCTTACTGCATCCCCTGCCCGCAGGGGGTGGACATCCCGCTTTGCTTTACCTGCTATAACGATATTGCCATCGAAGGGCGGTTGCGCTCCAGTATTTACTACCTGCTGCGCGTGGGCGAGCACAACGCCTCCCGCTGCACCGCTTGCGGCAAGTGCGAGCGGCACTGCCCGCAGAACATCGCCATCCGCGAGCAATTGAAGGCAACAAAAAAAGCGCTGGAGGGGCCGCTTTACCCCGCGCTGCGCTTGGCGGCTAGGAAGGTTTTTAAGCGGCAGTAGGCGGGAATCCCTCCCTGCCCACAGAGAGACCGCCGCCGTGAGCGGCGGGAATCCCTCCACCGCAGCACCCACGCCGGAGAGACCGCCGCTGCGGGCAGGATTCCCTCCACCGCCACACTCACACCGGAGAGACCGCCGCCGTGAGCGGCGGGAATCCCTCCACCGCCACACTAACACCGGAGAGACCGCCGCCGTGAGCGGCGGGAATCCCTCCACCGCCTGCGGGCGGTTCCCCTCCCTTTAACAAGGGAGGCTTTTGGAGGCTGGTATATGCTTCTTATTTTATAAGAGATTCTTAATGCAAGCCCCTTGCCTCCCTTGTTAAAGGGAGGGGGACCGCCGCAGCGGTGGGGGGATTCCGTCCTTGCCCCGCCACAGCGGTCGGGATTCCGTCCTTGCCCCGCCGCAGCGGTCGGGATTCCGTCCCCCCTGCGGCAACGCGCTCCCCCCTCACGGCGCCCATTCGCCGCTGAAAATCTTTGGCATGCGCCGCTTGTGCGCGCTGACCGCGTGATACCGTTCGAGGATCGCGCGGTCTTTTTCGTTGGCAGTGCCCTGTTGCAGAAAGGTATCGATGGCGCGGTAGGTGATGCCCATATCGGCCTCGTCGGTCTGCCCTTCGAACAGCCCGGCGGAGGGCGCCTTGCGCCGCACGTTTTCCGGCGCGCCGAGAAACTCAAGAAATTCGAACACCTCGGTGGCGGTCAAATCGGCGATGGGATTGAAATCACAGCTGCCGTCGCCCCATTTGGTGAAGTAGCCCATGTAGATTTCGCTGCGGTTGCCGGTACCGGCCACCAGCCGGTTTTCGTCCGCGGCGATGGCGTATAGCGCCGTCATGCGCAGGCGCGGCGCGATGTTGATGTCGGCGGAGCGGCTCAGCTCCCCGCCCAGCGTCGCGCGCATCGCCGCCTTGACGGCGGTCAAATCCGCCACGCGATTCACGATGCCGTATTTTTCCGCCACCGCCTCGGCGTCGGACTTATCCTCGCCTAGGTTGCGCGCCGAATCGCAGGGCAGAATGACGCCGACCGTGTCCTCGCAGGCCGCCTTGCACAGCGCGCCGACCAGCGCGCTATCCTTGCCGCCGCTGTTGCCAAACACCACGCCGGTGGCGTGTGCCTGCGAAAGCGTCTCGCGGATAAAAGCCACCCGCGCCTCCAGCTCCCGCGCATAATCCCGCATGCGGTTTCCTCCCCCGTTTTTGCTCGGTATGCTTGGATCGGCGCGGCTATTCCTTTGCGCCGCGCTTCTCCAGTTCCTTCATCACCACGATGCGGTAATTGAAGCGGATCGACGCCCCGGCATGCGCCTCATAGAAGGCGTGGCGCACGCGCTCCATTACGTCCTTGCCCCTGTCCGCATGGTCGCAGCAGAGCAGCATCGCGTACTTGGACGCGCCGTAGCGCGCGATGGTGTCGCCCTTGCGTAGGTTGCCCTGCAACACGCCCAGCAAATCCTTCATCACTTCCTCCAGCAGCAAAGGATCCACCGGCTGATAATCCATGCCGCCGATCATGATGAGCACCAGAAACACCACCGCGCCGCTGCGTTCCAATGCGCGCAGCTGCAGGTGGTAATACTCCTTAAACACCGCGTAATCGCATACGAACGCGCTCTCGGCGGGCGGGCGCGCCTCCAATTCCTGCGCGATCAAATCGATATCGGCATCCAGCGTTTGGCCGTTGCGCACGATTTCGCTGTAGAAGTTGCGGATGCCCTCCGGCACCTGCGAATCCAGATAGCGCGCGTGCAGGCTGGTAACGTGGCGATATTGCAGCAGCGCCTCGTTGTTGCGGTTGGTGCGCACCAGCGCGTCCATCAGCGCGACGTGCAGCTGCTCGTCGAAGGCGTCCAAATTCAGCGCGCTGCGGCATACCCCCGCCACCGCGTCATAGGCCTCCTTGGCGCGCAGCATGTCCACGTAGCGATGCGCCAGCGCAAGGAAGTCCCCGTGCAACCGCGCGCTGCACGAAACAACCCATTCCTCCCGCGCCGCACCGGGCAGCAGATCGCCGGTATACAGCGCGATGGCCTCGTCAAACTTGCGGCGCACGGCGATGGTCAGCTCGGCCTCCTGCCGCAGCTCGGCGCACAGCTTTTCGAAGCGGATCAAATCCACCTCGACGCCGGGCACGTCGCTCCAGCGGTAGGCGTTATGCTCGGTAATGATGCACGCGCCGAGGCGCTCGTCGCAGGCGTTGAGCAGCGCGCGCACGCGGCTGACCAACGTCTTGAGCGCGTTTTCCGGATTGCCGCTGCCCTGATCGTCGGGCCACAGCGCTTCGCACAATTTCCGGTTGGTGGTGGCGGCGTTGCGGTGCAGCAGCAGGTATTGCAGCAGCGACTGACCCTTCTTGGTTTTGCTCAGCGCTTCGCCCACGCTGCGGCCGTCGACCACCACGTCAAATCCGCCCAGCAGTTTGATACTGATTCTTTGCTCCATGGCAGCCTCCTATGCGCTCGGTGAATCGAGAGGGCGCGCCTCAGTCACCGAAGGTTTTCGCCAGTTTGAAGATTATGATGATCGGGCAGAGGATCAGCACGACCAGAAAAAGAAGCAGTTTCTTCACGATCACCCCTCCTACATGCTGATCTTCTACTTACTGATCTTCTACATGCTGATCTTGCGCTCCAGCGTATCGGGATTGGTGGCGTAGAGCAGCGCGTTCTCCTTGGAGATGCGCCCGGCTTTGTACAGCCGCAGCAGATCGCTGTCCATCGTGCGCATGCCCTGCGCCGCCCCGGCAAAGATGGCGTTGTCAAGCTGATGCCCCTTGCCCTCGCGAATGATGTTCTGGATGGCGCTGTTGCTAATCATAACCTCCAGCGCCGGCTCCATTTTGCCGTCCACCGTGGGGATCAGCTGCTGCGATACCACGGCCTGCAGCACCATCGAAAGCTGGATGCGCACCTGCTGCTGCTGGTTGGCCGGGAACACGTCGACGATGCGGTCGATGGTCTTGGCGGCGCCGACGGTGTGCAGCGTGGAGAGCAGCAGATGGCCGGTCTCGGCGGCGGTCAGCGCGGTCTGGATGGTTTCATAATCGCGCATTTCGCCCAGCAGGATCACATCCGGCACTTGGCGGAGCGCGGCGCGCAGCGCCTTGGCGAAGCTCTCGGTATCGTTGATGATCTCGCGCTGGCTGACGATGCAGCGCTGGTGCGCGTGAATGTACTCGATGGGATCCTCCAGCGTGATGATGTGTCCGGCGCGCTCGCGGTTGATCTGGTCGATCATGCAGGCCAGCGTAGTGGTCTTGCCGCTGCCGCCGGGGCCGGTGACAAGGATCATGCCGCGCTTGATGCGGCAAAGGTTGAGCACTTCCTCCGGGATGTGCAGCTCCGAAGCGTCGGGCAGGCCGAAGGGCACCGCGCGCATCACCGCCGCGTGGGAGCCGCGCTGCTTGTACACGTTGCAGCGGAAGCGCCCCAGCTTGGAGACCGACAGCGAAAAGTCGTCGTCGCCGTGCAGCAGCAGCGCGCTCATGTCGCGCTTGTTGCTCAGCGCATACATCTCCTCGACGATCTGCGCGCACTGGTCGATGGTCAGCGTATCCTCGCTGATCTGTTCAAACTTGCCGCGCACCTTGGCGATGATCGGCGAGCCGGGCACGATGTAGATGTCCGAACCGCCCTTTGCCACAGATTCAGTCAATATCGTAAGCAAATCCATGCCGTATCCTCCATTATTCCTCGCCGAATTCTTCGCCTAAGCCCTCGCCGAAGTCCTCGCCATAGAGCGGAAGATCGTCGTCGATCTCCCAAGGCGCTTCGTCGACGGTGCGATAGCTGCGCACGCGGTAACGCGGCCCTTCCAAGCGGCTTGCGGCCAGCAGCGTGGCCGTCAGGTATTTTTCCTCGGCAATCGGTACCGCCAGCTCGATGCGGATGCCGTCCTCTTCCTCCTCCACGGAGCGCACCGCGCCGCCCTGTATCGCCAGCACGCGCTGCGCGTAGGCCTCCGGTTCGCCGACAAGCTGCTCGCGAGCCGTGCACAGCTCCGTATCCAGCGCAAATATCGCGCGCTGCATCGCGGCGTCGGCGGCATAGTATGCCTCGGTCGCCGCGCCGCTGCGCTGGCTGAGCTGCTCGTCGGAGCGGGCGCTGGCGTAGGCCAGCATCGCCAGCGTCGCCATGCACAGCGCCACGAGGATCATAATCATCGAGGCCATTCCCGGCCCGACGCGATGCTCGCCGTCGTTTCTGAAGCTGTTCACATGGCCACCCCCTCGGCGGAAATGTAGCTGGCCAAGGCCAGCTCCGCCAGCGGCGCGATGGGCTTCGCCTCCGGCTTCTCCTCGGCGCTTAGCGCCTTTTCATCGAATACCTTATTAAATGCCTTTTCATCGAATACCTTCAGCTGCGCCGAAACCAGACTGCCCGCGTTCGAGCTTTCCGGCTCGCCAAAGGAAACTTCGACTCGAAACGCGTCCCCTGCCTGCTCCCGGCAAAACGCGCGCTCGCCGCTCTGCTCAAAGCCCTCCGAAAGCAGCATCGCAGCGGCGTCGGCATGGCCGGAAATCCGCTCCGCCCAATCCTGCGCCACGATCTGCGCCCGCTGCTCCAGCGCGCCGTTCGCGCTCCGCCGGTGCGCGGCCACAAACATTTGTACCACCGTCACCGCGATCAACGAAAAGAACAGCGCCACGATGATAAGCTCCGTCAGCAGCACGTTGTTCTTGTGTTCGCCTTGCATATCCTTGCCTCCCGTCTCACCGCGCCGAGCGCAGGCGGAGCCGCATCTGTTGCGCGTCGCCCGATGCCGTCGTCACGCCGAGTTCAATGCCGTCATTCACCTTTTTCGCCTCGAAGGCAGCCACCTCGGCGATGCGCTGCCCATCCGCCAGATCCGGCTGCTCCCCGGCGTCGGTAAACAGCTCGTAAAGCCCCGGCTCCCCGTCCGCATCGCCGGGCAAACAATAGATCCGCGTGACGGTGTCCTCGTCCTCCTGCTTGATCGCTAGCACGGAAACGCCCTGATGGTCTTCCACAAACACCGCGCCGTTTACGTCCCCGGCGCGCACCTTGCTGGCGATGTAGCTCAGCGACGTGCGCACCTGCGCGGTGCTCTCGCCATCGCGCACCACGCCTTGGTACGCGCCCACGCCCACCAGCACCAGCAGCAGCGAGAACAGCGCGAACATGCCGATCAGCAGGTAAACGAACAGCGAGCTGACGTTGCGCCCTGAGACCCGAATCGGTTCAGACATCGCCTGATTCCCCCTCATTCTCCGGAAATACAGCGATGTCCGGCATGATGTTTTGCGCAAAGATATCGTAGCGCACGAAGAAGCGCTCGGTATCGACGATCACGTCATAATGATCGATCAAATATTCCAGCGTGGGCGGATAGCGCCCTTCCAGCGCATAGCAGGTGACGGCGGCGCGCCGCAGCGCGTTCTCTAGGATCTCATACCGCTCCTCGTCGACGCGCTGCTCGGCCTTGCCCAACAGCACCACGGCCAGCGCCAGCACCAGCAGAAACGCCGCGATGGAAAGGATCAATCCGCGCCGACGCGCGTGACCGGTTTTGTAGAATCGCACCTTACAGCCTCCCTTTGGCTCCGCTTCGTTCGGCATTACAGGATCGAGGAGATAATGCTGACCATCGGCAGCATCACCGAGAGCAGGATGGCGCCGATGATGACGCTGAGCAGGATGACCAGCGCGGGCTCGATGGAGGCCACCAAGCGGGAAATGCCGGTGTCCATCTTCTCCTGATACAGGCGCGCCAGCTTTTCCATCACGCTGTCGGTTTGCCCGGTCATGTAGCCGATGCGTACCATCTTGTTGTGCAGCGGCTCAAAGATGCCGGAGGCCTCCACCGCGCCGGAGAAGTTCTCGCCCTCGGCCATTTTGGCTTCGCAAAGCTTGACCTTGGCGCGGGCGCGCTCGTCCTGCGCCACGCCCTCGATCAGCGGCAGCGTCTCCTCCAGCGGATAGCCGCTCTGCAGCATCATCGCCATATTGGAGGCGAAGCGCCCGGCGATCATCCAATCGCGCAGGTTGCGCACGGGCTTGAATACCTTTTCCAATCCATTGAGCACCGCCTCGCGCTTGCCGGTGCGCAGCAGCAGCGCGACGATCAGCGCCACCAGGATCAGCACGCCCGCCGCCACCAGCACGCCCACGCCCACGCCGGTGCCGAACCGCATCAGCGTGCTGGCGGTGGTCGACACCTCGGCGCCGAGGCTCTTGTATACCTGTTGGAAGATGGGCAGCACCTTGACCACCAGCACCACGATCACCACCGCCATCATCACGATCAGGCAGAGGGGGTAGATCACGGCGTTCTGCACCGAGCGGCTGACCCGCTGCTCGCGCGCGTAGTACGCGGCGAGGGAGCTCATCACCTCGTCGAGCTTGCCGGTCTGCTCGCCGATCTTGACCATTTGCACCAAATAGGGCGGGAACACGCGGGTTCCCTGCAGCGCTGCGTGCAAGGAACCGGTCTCCTTGACCGCGCGGTCGATGGCCTCGAAGGAGGGGCCGAAGTTGGTGTCCTTGT
The DNA here is from genome assembly GCA_031552825.1 of Eubacteriales bacterium. GTDB lineage: Bacteria > Bacillota > Clostridia > Christensenellales > Aristaeellaceae > WQXF01. The sequence goes on along the minus strand of JAVBMD010000007.1, from coordinate 78,473 downwards.
AGTTCTCGCACAGCGCCTCCATGCCGTCGTACAGCGCTACGCCGGATCCGAGGATCAGCGCGACCTGTTCGCAAAACATGCTGATTTCACCGGCGGGCAGATAGCGGTTCTTGGTTCCCTGCTGGTTTTCCATCGTATGAGCCTCCTCGTTCGCACTTCGAAATTACATATGCATTTTATCAGTAAAATCGTTCTTCGGTGTAGGTTTTCACGCTGTTTCCGGTGGCGGCGAAGGTGGAATCGTAGCGGTACCACTTGCCGTCCACCAGCACGTTGTTCCATGCGTGGTAGCCCTTATCCGCGTAGCCGATCACCAACTGCGCCGGAATGTTCTGCGCGCGCAGCATGGTGGCCATCACCGCCGAATAATCGAAGCAAATGCCCTTTTGCTGCTTGAGCACGTCGTCCACATCGGGCAGATAGCCGGTCTTTACCGAGCGGGCGCGCACGTAGTCGTAGGTGATCTTCTTGCGGCAAAAGTCAAAAATCGCCTTCACCTTGTCGGCGTCGCTGCTCAGCCCTTCACACAGCTCCACCGACTTGGCGACCACCGTGCTCTCCGCACCGTAGTTGACAAACTGGTTGGGGTAGAGGTACACGAGCAGGTCGTCGTCCAGCTTGACGGTGATGTTCTTGCTCTCCAGCGTGGAGAACTTGCCCGCCTTGGCTTCTTGGAACAATTGAACCTTGTACTTGCCGTCGCCCATTTGCAGGGGGAACACCTCAAACCTGCCCTCGCCGTTGAGGTCGTAGGTGTAGGCGCCCTTGCCCAAGGTGATGCGCACCTTGAGGCGCTTTTCGCTGGGCTCGTGCTTAATCAGGATGTAGCCTTGCGAGGCGTTTCCGTAGTCGATGGTGGTACCGCCCTTTTCAAAGAGTGCCTCCGCGCTGCCCGATTCCTGCGGGATGCGAAGGCCGGGCGCGGGGTCGGCCAGCGCCGCGAGCAAGCCCAGCAGGGCGGCTACGCACACCGCGGCAAATAACCTCGGGATGCGGGCATGGCCAGAAGCGGCAGATCTCATAGTTCCCCTCCGCGGTTACATCATATGGAGCGGCGCAACGATGTTTGTTACGCTGCGGTTACGCCATCATTGTGTGTATTGTACCATATTTTAACGCAAACACAAGGGGGAGCATTATGAAACATGACTTAATGCTTCCAGCATTTCCCGTCGCGTGTAACCTTGTTTCTTTTCGCTTGCTTCGGCGCGAGTAACATTTTGCCCGCGAATCTTTGACGCGTTTCCGCAATGCGTGCTATAATTGTTGCGGAATTCGACACGCGAAAGGCGGAGAAAAAATTGTCGCAAAAAGAATCGTCGCTATATGAGAAACTTCTCAAAAAAGACGCCGTGCTGTCGGTGATCGGCCTGGGCTATGTAGGGCTGCCGCTGGCGGTGGCCTTCGACCGCGTGACGCGGGTAATCGGCTTTGACGCCAACGCCGAAAAGGTCGCGCTGTACAAGCGCGGCATCGACCCCACGCGCGAGGCGGGCGATGAAGTCGTCGCCGCCGCGCACATCGACTTCATTACCGACGCCTCCCGCCTGCGCGAGGCGCGCTTCCATATCGTCGCCGTGCCCACCCCCATCAATCAGGACAAAACGCCGGATCTCTCCCCCGTGCTCTCCGCCAGCCGCGTCGTGGGGCAAAATCTCCAGCCCGGCTCGGTGGTGGTGTACGAATCCACGGTGTACCCCGGCGTTACCGAAGACGTGTGCGTGCCGATGCTCGAGCGTGAATCCGGCCTGCGCTGCGGCGTCGATTTCAAGGTGGGCTACTCGCCGGAGCGCATCAACCCCGGCGATCAGGTACATCGCCTGCACAACATTCGCAAGGTGGTCTCCGGCATGGACGCCGAGAGCCTTGAGGTGATCGCCAAGGTGTACGAAACGGTCATCGAGGCCGGGGTACACCGCGCGCCGAGCATCAAGGTCGCCGAGGCCGCCAAGGTGGTAGAAAACAGCCAGCGCGATATCAACATCGCCTTCATGAACGAGCTGGCGATGGTGTTCGACCGCATGGGTATCGACACCCACGACGTCGTGCAGGCGATGAACACCAAATGGAACGCGCTGGGCTTCACGCCCGGCTTGGTCGGCGGGCACTGCATCGGCGTGGATCCCTATTATTTTGTGTATCAGGCCGAGAACCTCGGTTATCATTCCCAGATCATCCTCGCCGGGCGCAAGATCAACGACGGCATGGGCGACTTCGTGGCCGACGCCACCATCCAGCAGCTCGCGTTGGCCGGAAAGCGCCTGCGCGACGCCAAGGTGTACATCCTCGGCCTAACGTTTAAGGAAAATTGCCCCGACATCCGCAATTCCAAAATTCCGGACATCATCGCCAAGCTGCGCGCCTACGGCATCCAGCCGATGATCGTCGATCCCGAGGCCGAGGCCGCCGATGTGCTGCGCGAATACGGCATCGCGCTGACCGATCTGGCCGATGTGCGCGACGCCGACTGCCTCGTGTTCGCCGTCAAGCACGCCGCGTTTGAAGCGCTGGCATGGCCGCGCATCGATGCGATGTTCGCCGACCAGCCCGCCGAGGAAAAGGTTATCATCGACGTGAAGAGCATGCTCGAGCGCGCCGAGCTGGAAAAGCGCGGCTACCGCTACTGGCGGCTATAAGCCGCCGCGTCCTCCTCATGATAGCGCAGCACGCGCAAGGCGCCGCGTGCCGCCACCACCAGCGGCAGCGCCAGCAGCAGCCCCCAGACCCCCGCCATCGCGCCGCCCGCGGAAAGCGCCAGGATCACCACCACCGGATGCAGCCCGGTGTATCCGCCCAGCACGCGCGGGGAAATAAAGATGTTTTCGATCTGCTGCGCCGCGATCACCACGCCCATCCCCCACAGGATGCGCGTCAGCCCGCCCGACAGCGAAAAGATGAAGATCGGGATCGCGCCCAGAAACGGGCCGAAATAAGGAATCAAATCAAACAGCATCATCCATACGCCCAGCGCCAGCCAGCCGGGCATGCCCACCAGCAGCAGCCCTACCGCCGTCAGCGAGCCGACCGCCAGCGATACCAGCCCCTGCCCGCGCAGGTAGCTGCCGATCTCGCGGCGCATCTCGGCGGCGGCGCGCAGCGCGCGGCGGCGGTGCGCCAGCGGCACCAGCATCGCCAGCCGATGCAGAAACATCTCCCGATCCCGCAGGAAATAATAGGCCAGCACCATCGCCAGACTGACGCGCGAAAGCACGGCGGCGATGCCGCTGGCCTGTTGCGCGATGCCCTTGAGCGCGATGCCGGAATATTCCCCGGCGCGCTGCCACAGGCTTTCGTCGATCAAATTGGGCAGCCCCATGGCGGTGATCCTTGCGCCGACGCCGTCCAGCATCGCGCGCAGCTGCGCCATCAGCGGCTGTACCTGGTCGGCCAGCAGGCCGAACTGACGGATCAGCGGCGGCAGCAGCAGCGTGATGAGCAGCGCCGCGGCCAGCACCAGCGCCGCCATCGCGCACAGCGCCGCCCAGCTTCGCGAGAAGCGGCTGCGCTCCAGCAGCTTGCATAGCGGCGCCAGCGCCCAAGCGATGGCCGCGCCCAGCAGCACCTGCGAGAGCAGGTCCCAAATCAGCGCGTGAAAAAAGATCAGCGTCGCCGCGGCAACGCCGATCAGCACCCATACCTTGCCGCTTTTCCACCAGCGCTGTTTCATGCTTTCTCCTCCAACTTTCGACGGAAGCCTGCGAAGGTGGCCGGAGGGCGATCGCAAAGCCCTCCGGTCGCTCCTCGCAGGGAGCGAAATCCCTTTTCGCATGGCTGTTTCGTGCCTGCGGGCACGACCAAAGGGCTTTCCGATCCCCACAGTTCGCCATAGTCGCTTGCTACGCAAGCTCGTTGGCTCACTGGGCTTCTGCCTGCCTTTCTCCGCCACTGGCGGCGGCAGGCTACGCCCCCTTTGGATACCTTCGGAGGCCACCTTCGCAAGCCGCGTTTTGACGCGCTTTACTTATTCCACATATCCATCATTTGCTTCTTGAGCGCCAAGCCGCCCTTGTCCAGCATGCGCTTCATCTTGCGCCCCTGCGGCATCATCATCATCCCCGCACCGACCGCCACGCCCAGCATGCTGCCCGCCGCCAATCCCCGAAAAGTCGACAATCGCATTCCGTTACCCCCTTTCCACATTCGCCACCGCGTCCACCGGCTCGCACGGCACCACGATATCGCCGCTATCCGGATGGATGGTAAAGCTCCGCACCCAGCGCCTGCCCACGAACAGATCGTCGAGCGGGCCGAAGGTAATCTCCAGCGCGTCGACGTCCATGGTCAGCTCGTTGAGCCGCGCGTCGGTCACGCAGCCTAGGCGCATCCCGCCGGTATCCGATACCCTGCCCAGCCGGAAGGGTTGCGCCTCCTGCTTCTTTCCGCCTCCGCTGCCTACGAGAATGCTGATCGTACCTAGGCATAGGATGGATTCCGCCGGTACCCACTTGGCGCTGCGCATACCGCCCTGCACCATCAGCCCGGCCAAGCGGTCGCCGCCCTTGGTGAGCAGCACCGCCGATACCCGCCCCAGCTTTTTCTCCCCGCAAATCACCGGCAAACCGATCAGGCGATTCATTCGGGTCACAGCCTCTCCGCCTTTCCACGCTTCGATCCGCAAAGCCTTACGTCGCTATTCTCTCCCGGCGGGCGCGGAGCATGCGAGGGGATCAACGGTAAAATAAAAAACCCTTCTGTATTCAGAAGGATATCTGTATTCAGAAGGCTAGTTTTAGTAGGATTCGCAACAGGATTCAAAATGATGCAGCGCTGCTTCGGCCTCCGATGGCGAAGCGGCAATTTTTGCTATCGTCTGCAAAAAGTCCTCCGGCCACGGCGCGGTGACGGTAATGCGCTCGCCGGTGGTGGGCTGCGCGAAGGTGAGCCGGTAGGCGTGCAGCATCAGCCCGGGCGCCTTGGCGGCCTGCTTGCCGCCGTAGATCGGATCGCCGAGCAGCGGGTGTTGCTGGCTGCTCAGGTGTACGCGGATCTGGTGCGTGCGGCCGGTAATCAGGTGTACGCACAGCAGCGTCGCGCCGGTCAGCCGCGCGGCCACGCGGTATTCGGTGACCGACGGCCGCCCGCCGGGCAGCACCGCCATGCGCTTGCGATCCTTGGGGCTGCGGCCGATGGGCGCGTCGATCCGCCCTTCCTCCTGCGCAAACCCGCCCTGCGCCAGCGCGGCGTAAATCTTGCGCATCTCCCGGTTCTTGAGCTGCGCGCTCAGCGCCTGATGCGCCGCGTCGTGCTTGGCGACCAGCAGCAGCCCGGAGGTATCCTTGTCCAGCCGGTGTACGATGCCGGGGCGCGCCACCCCGCCGATGCCCGATAGATCCTTCAAATGATACAAAAGCGCGTGCACCAGCGTGCCGCGCTCGTTCCCCGCCGCAGGGTGTACCACCATGCCGCGGGGCTTGTACACCACCGCCACGTCGCCATCCTCGTACAGGATGGAAAGCGGCAGCGGCTCGGGCTCCAAATCCAGCGCGCGCGCGGGCGGAATTTCCCATGCCACCACGGCGCCCGCGCCCAGCTTGAGGCCGGGCTTATCGGCGGCGCGCCCGTCCACCCACACCTGACCCTCGCGGATCAGCCGCTCCATGCGCGAGCGGGTCACCCCGGCGCACGCGGCGGCAAATACGTCCAGCCGCTGCCCCGCCGCCTCCGCAGGCACCGCGCGCCGCTCCGGCTCAGGCAGTTTTTTGCTCACTGACGGACTCCTTCGGGCTGCGCAGCAGCGCGATAATCAAGCACACCGCCGCGACGGTCAGGCTGATATCGGCCACGTTGAAGATCGGGAAACGGAAAAACATCACTTCGATAAAGTCCACAACATAGCCAAACAGCAACCGGTCCAGCAGGTTGCTGAACCCCCCGGCCAGTAGCATCCAGAGCAGCATGTTGCGCATCTTGGTCTCCTGCAGCGCACCCTTGAGCGCGACGACCATCAGCACCAGCGCGATGATCGAGAGCACGATCAGCAGCCAAGTACGGTTGGCCAAGATGCTGAACGCCATGCCGGTATTCTTGGTGTAGGTGAAGCTGAGGATGCCCGGCCACACAACCCGGCTGGCCGCGCCTGCCAAGTTGTCCATCACCAGCTGCTTGCTGATGCGATCCAGAACGAATACCAGAATCCCTACCCACGCGGTATGCAACATGGCGTTCCCCTCTTCCCTCAGGATTTAGTGCTTCCCAAGATTCTCTTGTACAAGCCGAACCACATCGGCCAAAAAGCGCCCCAGCAGCGGCATGTTTTCCACGGTAATGCGCTGCAGGATCGCCACCAGAATCGCGCCAAGAATCGAAAAGCCCACCGCGATACCAAAACCGCGCGCAAGGCCGGAAAGAAAGTTGACCCAAAGCAGCCGCCACCAATCGTTCAGGTAGCGCATGTATTCGGTCAATTGCAGTTTCTCTAGCGAAAGGCATAATTCCTGCACGCGGCGGGAAAGACGCGCTTCCTGCCGCGCCGACTCGTCGGCTTCCTGCCCGGCTTGCCGCTCTTGGCTTGCCTCGTCCATAGACGCCCCTCCTCGCGCGGCGATACGCCGTCGAAGGTAGGGTAGCCGAAGCGCGCGCCGGACATGCGCGGACTATTTCGCCTTTTTAAACAGCTCGGTCTCGCTCTTAAGCACCTGCGCCTGATCGTCCACCAACTGCTGAAAGCGGGTGCGGTAGTCAGCCGCCGCGCTGCGCAGCGTTTCCATCTGCTCTTGCAGGCGCTTGGTTTCGTTGCGCGCGTCGGTCACGATCTTCTCGGCCTGCTCGCGCGCGTCGACCACCAGCTCCTCGGCGCGGTTCTGCGCGTTGGCAATGGTCTCGTCGCAAACGCGCTGGGCGTTGACCAGCAGGCTGCGCACGCTCTCCTCCTGCAGCTCGCTGGCGGGCGAAGCCTCGGCGCGCTGCGGCTGCGCCGCGGGCTGCGCCGCAAGGCGCGCGTTCAAATCGCGAATCTCGTTTTCCATTAATTCGAATTCATCGGCAATTTCATCCAAGAACTCGTCAACCTCATCCTGATCGTACCCGTGCGCCTTGATCTTAAATTCCTTTTCCCCGATCATCTGAATGGTAACCGCCATCAGAATGCCTCCTTTGGTATCAAGCTTTTGTGAAGCCGGAAGCCCGGCAATAGGCCGTGTTGATGTCGCGCCCTACTGGTAGTGAAACAGCGTGATGCCGATTCGCCCCTTGCGCGTAGGCTCGCCGATCTCCTCGAGGCGGAAGCGCCCCTTCCCGCGCATCGACACCAGCGCGCCCTGCGCCAGCCGCGCGTCGGGCCGCTCCTGCGTCAGGTAGTTGACGCGCACCTTGCCCTGGCGGATCATCTCCAGCGCGTCGTTGCGCGAGAGGTTCCAAGCAGCGGCCAGCACGGCATCCAGCCGCGTCGAGGCCACGGTGTCCCGCCGGAGCACGCCGGAGGGTTCCGGCAGCGCGGGCGCTTCGTCCTGCACGGTGCAGTTCAGCGTCGCGCGCCCCGCTTCCTTGAGGGAAGCCGCCAAGTAATCGGCGATATCCGGCAGCGCGGCGCAGTACGCTTCGCCTTCCAACAATACAATATCCCCAAGATTCTCGCGCTCGATTCCCTGCCCCAGCAGCGCGCCTAGGATATCCCGGTGCCCGGGCACGGCATAGCGCGGATTCCAACGGCATCGAAGCCAGCGAATCGGCCAGCGCGCCGCTTCCTCCGCCACATCGGCAAAGAAACCGGCCACGCACCGCTCGTTCTCCTCCAGCCCGCCAAAGAGGCGAACCGTCACGCCCTGCCTGTGCGCCGCTTGGCGCGCAAGCTCGCCCTGCGCGGGATCCAGAAAATGCGAAAATTCCGGGCGGCCGGAGCGCGCCACGCGCCGGGCGTGATCCTCCAGCCGCGCCAGCAGGTACGTGTCGTCGGCCTGCACGGCTACATCCTCATCAGCCATCCGCTAAGCAGCTGGATGATGAGCAGGGCGACCAGCGGCGCAAAGCTGCCGGAGTAATACGTATGCGTGCCGCGAAACAGCAGCATGCGGATCGGCTGCAAAATGGGATCGGTAACCTTGGTCAAAAAGCGCATCACAGGCTGGCGCGAATCCATAAACCAGCTGAGCACCGCATAAGCCAGAATCGCGAGCTGCGCAAGGCGGAGAAACAAAAGCGCCCCCTCGCGCACCGCATACCAGATATCGGGCACATCGCGCCCCCCTCTCCTCTTTTGTTGCGTTCCGCCGCGTTCCCCGGCGGCTAACGGCGCATGGCGTGGTAGTCGCTGCGCGCCGTGGGCTGGCCATTGACGACGTCCACGCTGTTGGGCGCCAGCAGGTAGGTGCGGTGCGAAATCTTGGCCATCGTGCCCCGCAGCGCAAAGGCCGCGCCGCCCAGCATGTCGATAACGCGCTGCACCAGCGCATCGTCCAGCGGCTCCATGTTGATAAACACCGATTTGACGTCCAGCAGCGCGTTGATGATCTCTTGGCAGTCCTCCAGACCGCGCACGCAGACGATGATCTCGCTGTGCTTGCTATTGCCGCGCGGCACGCCTGCGTCCTCGGCGCGCTGCATCGGCACCACGTTGTCCGGCGGGCGCTTGCTGCGCTGGTTGTTGCCGAAGATGCTCACCGGCTGCGCGCCGCCTTGGGTTTGAAAGGGGCGCTGCGGCGCGCGGGGCGGCACGGTGTTATACTCGTCCTGATAATAGGTGCGCTGGCCGCCCGCTCCCCGGGGCTGCTGCGGCGGCGCGCCATACTGCCCGCCATCGTACTGCCCGCCATCGTACTGCCCGCCCTGATATTGCGCGTTATCGTACGCTTGCTGCTGTTGGCTGTAATAATCAACAGGCGGGGCGCCGTAATAGCCGCCGTCGTCGATCGGATACCCGTTCTGATCGTAGATCGGCATGGACGGCGTCTCCGGCTGGAGAACGCCGATAAAGCGCCCAATCCTGTTAATCGAGTCCCGTAGGGCCATGCTGTCCCCTCCTACAAACGTGGGCTATCTGGACGCGGCGCCGCTTCGCGCCGCCCGAAAATGGCGGAACCAACCCGGACGATCGTCGCACCCTCTTCTGCGGCAACCAGATAGTCCGCGGACATCCCCATCGAAAGATGGCGCATTTCCACCCCGGGAACGCCCTGTTTTTGTATCGCCTCAAATTGCTTGCGCATCTCGCGAAAATACGGCCTGAGCGCCTGAGGATCCTCGGCCTGTGGCAGGATGGCCATCAGCCCTTGGAGCGCGAGCCCCGGCAGCTGCCCATACTGCCGCAAGAACGGCAGCAGTTCGCCCGGAGAGAGCCCGGCCTTCTGCTCCTCGCCCGCGATGTTGACCTGCACCAGCGCCGCCACCGTTCGCCCGGCGGCCTGCGCGCAGCGCGCCAACTCGTCGGCCAAGGCAGGCCTGTCCAACGAATGCAAAAGGCACACTCGATCAATTATATATCGAATCTTGTTTGTTTGCAACCGTCCAATCCAATGCAACGCAAAAGCCGGATCCAAATCGCTTGATTTTTCTCGCCAATCCTGCGCCCGGCTCTCGGCGATTTGGTCGATATTGGCGGCGCGCAGCAGGTTAATCCGCTCCGCCGGCTGCTGCTTGGTGACGGCCAGCAGCAACGGCGGCCTTTCAAAGCGGCTCGACGCTTGCCGCAATTGCCGCTGGATTTCCTGCACGCGCGCGACGATCTGCTCGCGCTCATCCGCATAGGCCTCCATCGATCCGCCTCCCTTGGTTTTATCTTTTCCGCGAAAGTTCCGTCGGCGGCGGGGGCTCCCTCCACCACGCTCACGCCGGAGAGACCGCCGCCTGCGGGCAGCGGGAATCCTTCCTCCGCAGTTCGCCACAGTCGCTTGCTGCGCAAGCTCGTTGGCTCACTGGGCTTCCGCCTCGATTATTCGGCCACTGGCCGATCTCGGCTCCGCCCCGCTGCGGCGGAGAGACCGCCGCCTGCGGGCAGCGGGAATCCTTCCTCCACAGTTCGCCACAGTCGCTTGGTGTGCATGCTCGTTGGCTCACTGGGCTTCCGCCTCGATTATTCGGCCACTGGCCGATCTCGTCTCTGCCCCGCTGCGCCGGAGAGACCGCCGCCTGCGGGCAGCGGGAATCCCACCACCGCTGCGGCGGTCCCCCTCCCTTTGACAAGGGAGGCTTTTGGAGGTTGGTATATGCTGCTTGTTTTATAAAAGATTCTTGGCTCTAGCCCTAGCCTCCCTTGTTAAAGGGAGGGGGACCGCCCGCAGGCGGTGGGGGGATTCCGTCCCTATCCTGCCGCAGGCGGTGGGGGGATTCCGTCCCCATCCTGCCGCAGCGGTGGTGGGATTCCGTCCCCATCCTGCCGCGACGGCGGGGGATTCCGTCCTTAGTACGTAACCACCTTCTGCCCATCGAGCAGCGAGCCGGGATACACCGGACGGATGAACGCGTCCTTGCCGTCGTTGGAAATCACCGTAACGGGAACGAACATATCGCCGTTCGCGTCGTGTACCACCACGCCCATCACGCCGCCATCCTCGATGATCGCGTCGATGGGCACCGACAGGCCGTCCACGAACTCGCCCACCGCCATGCGGCAGGTGCGGATGTTGAGCACCGGGCGCACATCGGAGCGCACCTCCAGCCGAACCAGCAGCTCGCCGCTGACGCGGGTGAAGGACTTGACCGTCGCGTCCACCAGAAAGCTGTCGAACCCCTCCAGCTGCACCTTATACGCCTGCCCCTCGACAGGGTTCCAGTTTCGGTCGTTGCTCAGCAACAGGATGTACCATACGGTGGGCGCCACGGTGCGGTAAATCGGCTGGCGGCCCCGGGCGACGATGTCGGTCTCCAGCTGCTGCCCCGCCAGCACGGTATGCACCTGCGCAGGCGTGATGGTCTCGAAGGTCAGCGCGTTGACGGTGGTCTCATAGCCGTCGGTATAGAAGCTGACCAAGCTTTCGTCCTGCGCGGCGAAGGGCGTCGTCCAGCTTTCGATTTTGCGCAGCTGCTGGCTCTCTTCTTTATAAAGAGTGGTTAGCGCCTGATCGTCCGGATACTTCTGGCGCAGGTAGTTCTGGCGCGCCTGCAGCGCGTCCCGCAGCTGTCGCTCCATGTTGGTCAGGCTGCCGCTCCCCTGCCCCTGCACCAACGTGCGCACCTCCACCGAAAGCGAGTTGATGGTGTTCTCCAGCGCTTCCAGATGCACGTCGCCTTGGCTGCTCTTAAACTGATCGCGATGGTACTGGCGGATCTTTTCGCGATAGGTCTCCAGCCGGTTGATTTCCGCCTGATTGTACCCGGCGGAATATACGTTGCACAGCACCTCCTTGGCAAAGACCAGCGCGCCTTCCTCGGCCACGAAGTCGATGTTGGTAATGCTATCGGCGGCGGTCAGCGCCTCGTCGCGCACGATGACGCCCTGCCCCTGAAACTGGCTGCCGATGCTGTGCTTTTGCGCCACGGCGGTACCCCGCCGGTTGCCGCCCATGCCCTGCAGCGCGAAGTACACCAGCCCGCCGATCAGCGCCAGCACCAGCAAACTCAGAAAGAAGCGCGGCTGTATGCGCGCCCTTGGTTTCTGCCCGCGCGCCGGGCCGGGGTAGCCCTGCGGCGGAATCGTGTGGTAACCCGGGCCGTTGGGGTACGGCGGCGGATTGGGGTACGGCGCGTTGGGTCGCGGCGCGTTCATGTACGGGTTCCCGCCGTAGGGGTCATTGCCGTATGGACTGCCGCCGTAGGGATTTTGCTGATACGGATCCCGATTGGGGCCTTCCGGGTACATAAGCCTGCCTCCTTCCTGCTATTTTATCCCAAACGGGGTGTTTTCAATCTTCCATTGCGCTTTCTTGCGCGGGATCGACCGCGGTGAGCAGCCAAAGATGCAGCGTCCGACCGCCGATGCGCAGCGAAAACCGATCCATCGCCTCCAGCCCGGATACCTGCTCCAGCGCGCCGCCAAGCGCGCCCTCCGGCATCAGCAGCGCCGCCCGCCCCTCCGGCGCCAGCACGCGCTGCACCTCTTGCAGCAGGGCGCGCACCGCCGGGGTGGAGGTCTCGCCCTTGCCGATCCAATACGGCGCGCCGATTACCGCCCGTACGGACGCATCGCCCACCGGCGCTTGCTCCTGCAGCTCCTCCAGCGCAACAACGCGCGCCGCTCCCTCGGCACGCGCCGCCTTGTCCATCCGGCCCTCGGCATCCCTGCCGACGCGCAGCGTCGCGCCCGCGCCAGCGCGCGCCAGCCAAGCCATCATGGCGCACAGATCGGCGCGCACGCCGGAGTTTTGCCCCTTCGCGGCGCGATGCGAGGTCAGCCGCCAGCCGAACACCGTCACCCGCTCGCCCCGGCGGATCAGCCACAGCTCCACGTCGGGCCGTTCGCGCAGCACACGCATGCCGGTGTGCTCGCAGATCACCTGCTCCAGCAGATCCAGATAGCGCATGTTGACCGGCACCAGCTGCTCCCCGTGCATCGTCACGATGCGGAAGCGCTTGCCCTCCAACTGCGCGAACGGCATGCGATCCAGCCAGTCCCCGGCCAGCAGCAGCTTCTTCACTGCCTCGTCCAGATCCGGCAAACCGCTTAATGTTTGCAGCACCAAAAAGACGTTGTGCAAATAGGAAAGGTTGGGCGCTTTGTCCGCGCGGAACATCACCGCGCCCTCGCCCGACCACTCCACCACCACGCCGGGCTCCCGCCGCAGCCGCGCTTCCACCGCGCGCTCCAAGCCGGGCATGCAGGTCGCATAATATGCTTTCTTCATAAGACTTTTTTCGCTATCCTTATTTCAACAAATCATTACCGAATCATTTCCCTTTTGTGAATAATGTAGTATACCACACTCTTTTCGTTTCATCAACTTAAGCCTGCGAAAAAAGTAATCTCCCAGCCGTCGGCAAGCTTACGTCTTTTTGCCGATATAAAAAACATATCCGTAATATTGTTTGTATTTCGAATACAACGCCGCTTCGTGTTTATCGTTTTCAAAAGCATCTTCCACCATTTTGTTCCCAGCGTATTTCTCCATCAGCGCTTTTCCCGCCGCTTCTCGCGGAATGAAATAATGCTCCGTCCAGCACGCTTCGGGCAAAGCAAACGCAGCAACGAGCTGATAACCTGCCTTTTGCATGATGGAAATATTCTGCCCTATTGTGCCAATATCGGGCACCGCATCCATCCACCACTTTTCAATTTCGGCGGGGCGCTCATCGGTAAACCACGATGCATTTGTTACGGCAACATAACCACCTTTTTTCAGAAAGCCCTTCCAATAATTTAAGCCTTTTCCAAAGCCTATATTGTCGATTGCCCCTTCGGACCAAATCAGATCCAGTGCTTCGTTCTGGAAAAGGAGATCGTCCATCGAGCCCACAACCCCGCGCACCCTTCCCTGCAGATTAAATTTCTTTGCGTTGGCGTTAAAAAGGTTGATAAACTCAGGGAAACAATCCACGCCGGTAACATTCCCCGCGATGCTTTGCGCGAGAACCATTGTTTGTCCGCCGGTTCCGCAGCCTAGATCTACAACCCGCGAATGCGCATCCAAATTGCCCAGAAAGCTCAACGCCTTGCGCGTCATTTCCGGGCTGCCCGGCCCCTGCCGTTCCAGCCCTATATGCGTTTCGCAAAGCAAATCGCGAAATGATAATGTTTTGTCTTTCATGTCTTGCTCCTTACTTCCCCTCGCGCAGTACGACGACATTGCCCGCCTCGTGCCGCTTGTCCATCAAGTGCCGCGCCTTGCGGTTGGCCACGGTGTCGAGCACGATGGAGAGATCGTAATCGTCGGGATAGAGCTCCGCCGCCGCGACCTTGAGCGCGAGACGCTTGTGGTTGACCAGCACCTTTTTGCCATGCACCTGCACGCCGACCTCCCCGCGCGCGTTGGCCTCGGCGTACACGATGCCGATCTCGCCTCCCGGCAGCGTGACGCTATCGCCGACGTGAAAGCGCAGGCTGGCTGGTTCCGCAGGGGCTTCCCGCGCGGCGATGGGCGGCGGCATTTCCGGCGGCGGCGGAAACGCCTCAACGGACATCGGCAGCGGTTCCGGCTCGGGCGGCATCGGCGCGGCCTCACACTGCGGTGTGTGCGGCACCTTCGCCGTCTCCGAGCCAGCCGCCTTCCGCGCGCGCGCCAGCATGTGCTCCGGCATGCCCAGCCGCTCGGCGATGTAAAGCGCGCAGCTCTCCCCGGCGACGCCGATCTCCAGCCGGTAGAGCGGGCGCAGGCTCTCGCGGTCGAAGGCCATGCGCGCGTTGACCAGCCCCGGCGTGCGCGCCGCGTAGTCCTTTATCTCCGGGTAATGGGTGGTGGCGACGAACAGGCAGCCCTTCGCGCGCAGCTCGTCGAGCACCGCCACGGCGATGCCCATGCCCTCGGCGGGATCGGTGCCCGAGCCCAGCTCGTCGAGCAGCACCAGCGAACGCGGCCCCGCCGCGCGCAGGATGCGCAGGATGCTCAGCAGGTGCGCCGAGAAGGTCGAAAGGTTCTCGGTGATGCTCTGGCCGTCGCCGATATCGCAGTACACGCCGTCCTGCATCGCAAACACGCTGCGCGGATCGACGGGCACGTGCAGCCCGCTCTGCGCCATCAGCGAGAGCAGGCCGACGGTCTTGAGCGCCACGGTCTTACCGCCGGTATTGGGGCCGGTGATAACCACGCCCGCCGCCGCCTCGCCGGAGGGTCGCAGGTAAAAGTTCAGCGGGACGGCGACCGCCGCGTCCAGCAGCGGATGGCGCGCCGAGAGGATGTGGAGTGCGCGCTCCCCGGTGAGCCGCGCCGGGGAGGCCTGCATCGCCAGCGAGAGTTTGGCCTTGGCGAAGAGGAAGTCCAGCTCCTCCATCGCCTCGATGTTCAGCCGAATCTCCGGCATGCGCTCCGCGATGGCGGCGCTCAGGCTGTAGAGCACGCGGCGCACCTCGCTATCCTCCTCCACGCGCAGCTCGGCCAGCTCGTCGTGCAGCTTTTGCACCGAGGCCGGTTCGATGAAGCAGGTGCCGCCGCTGCCCGACATCTCGATCAGCGAACCGGAAACCGACGCGCGGTATTCGCGCTTCACCGGCAGCGTGTACCGCCCGTTGCGCACCGAAACGAAGCTTTCGGAGAACCAAGCGCGGTTCTTGCGCAGCAGCGCGTCCAGCTTCGCGCGGATCTGCTCGCCCTTGGCGGCGATGCCCCGGCGCAGGTCGTACAGCAGCGACGACGCCCGGTCGTCCACCTGACCGTTGCGCACGCAGCGCTCGATCTCCTCCTCAAGGTCGGCCAGGTCGGCGATGGAGCCGCCATACCCGGCGATGTCGGCGCCGGTGAGCTCGGCCTTTTGCAGATATCCCTTCATGCGGCGGCAGGTGGTGAGGAAAACCGAAACCTGCGCCAGCTGCTCCGGGGTCAGCAGCGCGCCGATGGACGAAAGATCCAGCGCCTTCTGCAGCTCCGGCATGGCGGCCAGCGGCGGCGTGCCGGTGTGCTCGATGATGCGGCGCGCCTGCGTGGTTTCCTCCATGCGGCGCTCGGCCTCGGCCAAGGCTTCCGCCGGTTTCAGCGCCAGGCAGCGCGCCTTTACGTGCTCGGCCAAGGCTTGCTCCGCCAGCAGGCGCAGCACGGTGTCCAGCTCCAGCGCGGCGGCAAGGTTGGGGGCGGTATCGTTGAATCGCGTCATGGTGATCGCTCCTTCATGATTATTACATAACAAAACCCACGGAGACACGCCACACCAATCCGGTGCAGAACGCTTCCGTGGGTCAAGACAATTTGTCTTAAAGGGGTTGAAGCAGTCTGTTGGCAGTGTCCTGCCCGCGAGGCGCGCGCAAACAAGCGGGAGCATCTCCCGGCCCGGCGGCGCTCGCGGTTGCTATTTAGTTAGCGGACTCCACAACAGATAAAGCCGACATAAACAAGCTCCTTGCTTTTAATGAAGGTAGTATAGTGCATCGGGGGCGGGAATGTCAAGCGCGGACGCTCGATTTGCGCTCGCTCATCCGTTCGGAAAAATTTTAGCGTTTCACTAAAAAAATAAAATATTTAGCGTTTTCGCCTGTTTTTTACCGCCGCCGAATCCCTAAGCTCGGGCTTCTCCTCGCAATCGTGTGCTTCCTCCAGCGCCGCGCAATCCCCCGGTGAAAAATTCATCGATTTTAGTAAATTATTTTATCATCACGCCTCCCAAAAACGCACGCTCATGGGGTTGACAACCGCTTCCGGCCATTGCTATACTCATGCCATCGAAAGCAAAAATGAAAGTTTTGCACAAATTGCTCCGCCAGAATGCAGCAATTATGGTTCACTTTTTTATGCATCGCATTTTCCGCGCCCGATAAATATTACTAAATTATTTCGTATTCCAGCTTTACAATTCCGCCAAGTTTTAGTACGCTGTGCCTGAACATTGAAGACGAAGGATGTGGCGCAGTGAAGGTACGGATTCGGGACATCGCGGAGCGGGCGGGCGTCTCCCCCGCCACGGTCAGCAATACGCTCAACGATCGCGGCGGGGTCGGCGAGGAAACGGCGCAGCGCATCTTCTCCATCGCGCGAGAGCTGGGCTATCAGCGGGAGCGCCCCTACCAGTCCGCAAAGCGGTACATTCGCTTGGTGTTGTTCAAGCGGCACGGCTTGGTGGTGATGGATACCCAGTTTTTTGCGGAACTGATCGAGGGCATCGAGCGCGAATGCCACGCGAACGGTCTTGAGCTGATGATAACCCACATCCATATGGAGAAAGACGCCGACTACCTCGAGCGCATCGACGCGCTGTGCCAAGAGCCTTGCGCGGGCATCCTGCTGCTGGCCACCGAGCTCTACCCCGAGGATATCGAGCGCTTCCTGCACGCATCAGCGCCGCTATTGGTGCTCGACAGCCTCTTTCAGCATCTGTCGGTCAACACCGTGGTCATGAACAACTTCGAAGCCGGGTATATGGCCACCGAGCGCCTCGTGAAGATGGGGCACATCGCCATCGAGCACATCACCAGCAGCGTGCGGTTTAACAATATGCGCTTCCGCAGGCGCGGCTACGAGGCCGCGATGCAGGAGAAGAACCTGCCTATCACCGCCGAAAGCATCTGGCGCGTCACCCCCACGCTGGAGGGAGCGTACCGCGACATGCGCGCGCTGCTCTCGGCGCGCACGGCGCCGCTGCCCACCGCCTTCTTCGCCGCCAACGATATTATGGCCGCCGGGTGCATGCGCGCGATGAACGAGGCCGGCATCCGCATCCCCGAGGATGTATCGATCATCGGCATGGATGATCTGGCGATCTGCCAAATCTCCAGCCCGCCGCTCTCCACCGTGCGCGTGTTCAAGAGCGAGCTGGGCACCGCCGCGGTGCGCAGGCTGGTGGAGATGATGGCCGAGGGCGCGCCCAAAAGCGAGTATAAGATCGAGCTGGGCGTGCTGCTGGTAGATCGGCAAACCATCCGCGACCTGCGCGACAACTAGCGAACGCAGACCGGCAAACGTTCCTTAAGCAACCGCTTTCATTGGATGTAACACGGCGAGCGCCGTGTGCGTCATAAAAAAAAGGAGGGTTCCCATCATGAAGAAAATCGTTGCCTTGTTGCTCGCCTCCCTGATGCTGGTCGGCATGATGGCCGTTCCGGCTATGGCCACCGACGCCAAGCCGCTGATCGTAATCATCACGCCCAGCCACTCCAATCCGTACTTTAAGACCGTCGCCGACGCCGCTTCCGCCAAGGCCACCGAGCTGGGCTACGAAGCGCTGGTCATCCAGCACGATGACGACGTCGTGAAGCAGGCCGAAGCCTTCGACACCGCCATCTCCCGCAAGGCCGCCGCCATCATCTGCGACAACGCGGGCGCCGACGCCACCATCGCCCCCGTGCAGGCCGCCAAGGCCGCGGGCATCCCCACCTTCCTGGTCGACCGCGAGATCAACAGCACCGGCGACGCCGTGGCGCAGATGGTCTCCAACAACTTCCAGGGCGCTTCCTTGGTCGCCGAGTACTTCGTGGAGCAAATGGCCAACGAGGGCAACTACGTCGAGTTCACCGGCAAGGAGTCCGACACCAACGCGGGCGTGCGCTCCTCCGGCTTCCACGGCGTCATCGATCAGTATGCCGACATGAAGATGATCGAGCAGCAGACCGCCAACTGGAGCCAGACCGAAGCTTTCGAAAAGATGGAATCCATCATTCAGGCGCAGGGCGCGGACAAGATCAAGGGCGTCATCTGCGGCAACGACACCATGGCCATGGGTGTCATCGAAGCTTGCCTCAAGGCTGGCATGAAGGACGTCATCGTTTGCGGCTTTGACGGCTCCAACGACGTGCGCGATTCCATCCTGCGCGGCGAAATCAAGGCCACCGGCCTCCAGCCTATCGCGTACATCAGCGAGCAGGCCGTCGTGCAGGCCGACGAATACATCAAGAACGGCAAGACCGACAAGGAAGAGAAGCAGCTGATGGATTGCGTGCTCATCAACGCCGAGAACGCCGCCTCGCTGGAGAACTTCGCGCTCATCAAGTAATCCCCGATACCGCGCGAGGGGGCTGGCGCCCGGCGTCAGCTCCCTCCTTTTACATCCATTTGATAGGGAAGCGAGGCCGAGCGTATGCAACATGGCTCAAAGAAACGCACATGGATCCTGCGCGGCAGCATCGCGGCGTGCGCGGCAATCGCGCTGCTGGCGGTATGCCGCGTCACCGTCGTGTATGACCCACAGCCGCAGGCCGTCAACGGCGCGGGCGGCGAGCAGGCGGCCGCCGGGCAGCTAACCGTCGCCGAGCAATACTGCGCCGACAATTGGGATAGCAAGATGCTGCCCACCATCGCGGAGCGCGCCGTGGCGCTGCCCGCCTTCGTCGCCGGGCTGCGCGGGGATCTCGCGGCGCTGGGCGCGGAGCATGCCGCGCGCGCCAACGAAACCAGCCCCTGGAGCTTCTGCCTCACCGGCCGCGCCAAGGTGCTGGCGGTAGAAAATCCCGAGCAGATCACCAAGAAGCGGCTGCTGCTGGACGTAGAGCCCTACGACGGGCAGGCCGACGTCAAGGTGCAGATCAGCAGCGTCATCAAGACCAACGCCGTGCGCGACGCCGTCGGCTTTTTAAAGCTGGACGACTTCGCCAACCAAGTGGAATTCGCCGAGTTGACCAAGGCCTTCAACGCCAAACTGCAAGCTTCGCTCATCAAGTCCCTCGACGCCGAGGCGCTGGTGGGCAAGGAGATCGAGCTGACCGGCTGCGTATCGGTCACCGGCGCGGAAAAGGAAGAGGTGCTCATCGTCCCCGTTCAACTGAACGCCGTGGGAGGGTAAAGCATGCAAACCGCAAGCACGCCTGTGATGCAGGCTACACATATCGTCAAACGCTATCCCGGCACCGTCGCGCTCAAGGGCGTGGATTTTTCGGTGTATCCGGGCATGGTCAACGTGCTGGTCGGCGAAAACGGCGCGGGCAAGTCCACGCTGATGAAGGTGCTGGCCGGGATCGAGCGCCCCGACGACGGCGCCGTCACGCTCGAGGGGCAGGAAGTGCGCTTCGGCTCCACGCGTGAGGCCAGCGCCATGGGCGTGGGCATCATCCATCAGGAGCTGAACCTGTTCCCCGACATGCGCGTGGTCGACAACATGTTCGCGGGCAAGGAGATCCGCCGCCACGGCATGGTGGACCGCAAGGCGCAGCACAAGCGCGCCAAGGAGATTTTAGACCGCCTCCAGCAGGACATCGATCCCAATGACATGATGCGCAACCTGCGCGTCGGCCAGCAGCAGGTGGTGGAAATCGCCAAGACCATGCTGCAGCAAACGCTGCGCGTGCTCATAATGGACGAACCCACCTCCTCGCTCTCCAACGCCGAGGTCGAGGTGCTGTTCAAGCTGATCGACGACCTCAAAAGGCAGGGCATCGCGCTGATCTACATCTCCCACCGATTGGAGGAGATCGTGCGCATCGGCGATAAGATCACCGTGCTGCGCGACGGCAGCAAGGTCAGCGAGGCCGACGTCGCCGATATCTCCGTGCCATGGATCGTGCAGAACATGGTCGGCCACAGCAATCTGGAGATCGAAAAGCTGCCCTACGCTGGCGAAGTCGCGCCGGTGCTGGAGGTGCGCGACTACGCGCTGCCCCGCCTCGGCGGCGGCTACACCGTCGATCACGTCAGCTTCACGCTGCACAAGGGCGAGGTGCTCGGCCTCTACGGCCTGATGGGCGCGGGGCGCACCGAGCTGGCCGAGTGCATCATGGGGCTGCACGCCGAAAGCAGCGGCACGCTGCTCGTCGACGGCGAAACCGTGGAGCGCCCGCTGGTCGCCGAGCAAATCCAGCGCGGCATCGTGCTGGTGCCCGAGGATCGGCAGAAGGACGGGCTGGTGCAGACCATGAGCATCGCTTCCAATCTGCTGCTGACCAGCATGCCGCGCTTTACCAAGCACAACGTCATCAACGAGCGCGCCTGCAAGCAGGCCGTAGCCGAAACGGTGCGCGACATGCAGGTGAAAACCGCCGACGTACGCCACTTGGTCACCGCGCTATCGGGCGGCAACCAGCAGAAGGTGGTCATCGGCAAGTGCCTACTGGTCGGCGCGAAAATATTTATGATGGACGAACCTTCGCGCGGCATCGACGTCGGCGCGAAAACCGATATTTTCTGCCTGATGCGCCGCTTCGCCGCCGAGGGCATGGGCGTGCTGTTCGTGGGCAGTGAGCTTAAGGAACTGCTCTCGGTGTGCGACCGGGTGCTGGTGATGTCCAACGGCAAACTAACCGCCGACCTCACCGGCGACGCGCTGACCGAGGACGCGCTGGTGCTGGCCTCGGCGGCGGCGCTCAATACCGGCAAAGCCCAGCAAACCATTCCCGAATCAAAGGAGGGCGACCGCCATGACGCTTAATTCCCCGCAAACCGCGCCCAAGAAAGCGCAAACCTCCTCCCTCGGCATGCTGCTGCTGCGCGGGCGCACCTTCATCGCGCTGGCGGTGTTGCTAATCTACTTTGGCTTTTCCGCGCCCAACTTCACCACTTGGCCCTCGCTGGTGCTGATGGTCAAGCACGCCTCGATCTACGGCCTGCTGGCGCTGGGCATGACGATGGTCATCATCACCGGCGGCATCGATCTGTCGGTGGGCGCGGTGGTCGGCCTGAGCGCGATGATCGCGGGCGGCATGGTGGTGCAGGGCATCCGCCTCCCCTTCCTGCACCTGACGCTCTTCGCCAACGTGCCGCTGATCTACGTCATCGTGTGCGTGATGGCTATCGTCATCGGCCTCGTCTCTGGCTTCCTCATCAGCAAGGCCAAGGTTCCGGCCTTCATCGCCACGCTGGGCATGCTCTACGTCTGCCGAGGCTTCGCGATGCTGCGCTCCGGCGGCGCCACCTTCCCCAACCTCGGCACCCCGGCACACGGCTACGTGCTGGGCTTTGACAAGCTCGGCTCGGCCACCATCCCCGGCACCATCGTGCCCTATACCATCCTGATCTTCATCGCAATGGCGCTGATCGCCGGGTTCATCATGAAAAAAACGGCGCTGGGCAACCAGATCTACGCCGTGGGCGGCAACGAGCGCGCCGCCACCCTCTCGGGCATCCAGATCCGCAAGATCAAGTATTTCGTGTACATGTTCTCGGCGCTGTGCGCCGCCATTGCCGGGCTCATCACCGCCTCACAGCTGCGCGCCGCGCACCCCGCCACCGGCGAAAGCTGGGAGCTCAACGCTATCGCCGCGGTGGTGCTGGGCGGCACCTCGATGTCCGGCGGCGTCGGCTCCATCGGCGGCACCATCATCGGCGTGCTGGTCATCACCGTGCTCAACGACGGCATGATTATGATGGGCGTGAGCAGCTTCTGGCAGATGGTCATCAAGGGCGTGGTCATCGTGCTGGCCGTGGTCATCGATCTGGTGCAGAAGGATCTGCAACGCAAGGCCGCGCTGCTGGCCATGGCCAAGTAAGGGAACGAAAACCGCTCCGCCTCACGGGAACGGAATCCCTCCCCCACAGTTCGCCTCGATTATTCGGCCACTGGCCGATCTCGGCTCCGCCCGTTGCGGCGGAGGAACCGTCGCCTGCGGGCGTCGGGAATCCCCCCACCGCTGCGGCGGCCCCCCTCCCTTTTACAAGGGAGGCTAGGGTTTAATTTAAGAATCTTTTATGAAATAAGAAACATATGTCAGTCCAAAAGCCTCTTGTTAAAGGGAGGGGGACCGCGTGAGCGGTGGAGGGATTCCCCCGCTCGCGCGCGCAAAGGAGTTTCGCATGAACGCCAACGATATCGCAATCCGCGCGAACGCGCGCCGCGCCGATGCCGTCACCATGATCCACCGCGCCGGAACCGGGCACACCGGCGGCGCGATGTCGGCGCTGGATGTGCTGAGCGTGCTCTACTACGACGTGCTGCGCGTGCGCCCCAAGGAGCCGCGCTGGCCGCAGCGCGACCGGTTTTTGCTGAGCAAGGGGCACAGCGTCGAGGGTTACTGGGCGCTACTGGCCGATCTGGGCTTCTTCCCGGCCGAGGATCTGCGCGGCTTTTCGCAGGCAGGCTCGCCGCTGATCGGCCATCCCAACAACAAGGTACCCGGCGTGGAGGTCTGCACCGGCGCGCTGGGACACGGCCTGCCGGTGGGCGTGGGCATGGCGCTGGGCGCCAAGCGCTCCGGCGAGGATTTTCGCGCCTACGTGCTCATGGGCGACGGCGAGCAGGCCGAGGGCTCGGTGTGGGAGGCCGCCATGGCAGGCGCGCACTACAAGCTGGATAACCTGGTCGCCATCATCGACCGCAACGGCCTGCAGATCAGCGGCTCTACCGAGGCCGTGATGGGGCTGGAGGACTTCGCCGCCAAGTGGCGCGCCTTCGGCTGGGATGTGACCGAGCTGGACGGCCACGACATCGCGGCGCTGCAGCACTACTTCCATAACCTGCCGCGGCACGGCAAGCCGCACTGCCTGATCGCCAAGACCATCAAGGGCAAGGGTCTGCCCTTCGCCGAGAACGACCCGGCTTGGCACCATAAGGTGCCGACCGCCGAGCAGGTGCAGGCCGCCTACGCCGCGCTGGGCGTGAAGGGAGTGAGCTGGGCATGAGCAAGCAAGCGGCCAGAATGGCCTTTACCAAGCAGCTGCTGGCGCTGGCGCGCGAGGATGCGCGGCTGTTCGCCGTGGCCACCGATTCGCGCGGCTCGGTGACGCTGGGCGACTTCGCCAAGGAGCTGCCCGGGCAGTTCGTCGAGTGCGGCATCGCCGAGCAGGACGCCATCGGCATCGCGGCGGGGTTGGCCAACGTCGGCAAGAAGCCCTTCGTCTGCGGCCCGGCCTGCTTCTATTCGCTGCGCTCCGCCGAGCAGATCAAGGTAGATCTCGCCTATTCAAACAGCGACGTCAAGGTGATCGGCGTATCGGGCGGCGTCAGCTACGGCGCGCTGGGCGCCAGCCATCACGCCACGCAGGATGTGGCGCTGATGCGCGCCATCCCCGGCCTCACCGTCGTGTTGCCCGCCGACGGCGCGCAAACCGCCGCCCTGACCCGCGCGCTGGCGAAGCACACCGGCCCGGTATACGTGCGCATGGGGCGCGGCGAGGTGCCCGATCTATATGATAACGACGCGCCCTTCACGCTGGGCAAGGCCAACTTTCTGCGGCGCGGCGAACACGTTTCGCTGATCGCCTGCGGCGAGATGGTGCATCCCGCGCTGGAGGCCGCCAAGCTGCTGGCCGCCGAAGGCATCGAGGCGACGGTCGTCGATATGCACACCCTCAAGCCGCTGGACGAAGCCGCCGCGCTGGAAGCCGCATGCACCGGCGCGGTGGTCACCGTGGAGGAGCACAGCGTCCACGGCGGGCTGGGCAGCGCGGTGGCCTCGCTGCTGGCGCAAAATCGGCCGACGCCCATGCGCATCCTCGGCCTGCCCGATGAACTGCTCTACAGCGGCACCAGCGCGCAGGTGTTTGAACACTACAGCTTGACGCCCTCCGGCATCGCCGAGGCGGCGCGCGCGCTGCTTGATGAACGCCGATCCTCCCGCTTCGCGGGGGAATCAACGCTTGAGAGGTAGAACATGGAATGCTATATCGTGGCGCTGGACCAAAGCACCTCGGCCAGCAAGGCGTTGCTGCTCGACGCGCGCGGCGACATCGTGCGCCAAGCCGCCCTCCCCCACGCGCAGCACCATCCCGCCCCCGGCCGGGTGGAGCATGACGCGCAGGAGATCTGGGACAACGCGCTGTTCGTCATCAACAAGGTGATCGGCGAGCTGCCGCCGGAACAGATCGGCGCGCTGGCGCTGTGCAACCAGCGGGAGACCACCGTGGCGTGGGAGCGCGCCACCGGCAAGCCCATCGCCCCGGCCATCGTGTGGCAGGACACGCGCGGCGCGGAGATCGTCGCCGAGCTCGCGCCGCTGGCAGATGCCGTTCGCCAGCGCACCGGGCTGCAGCTCTCGGTCTACTACGCGGCGGCCAAGGCCGCGTCGATCCTGCGCAGCGTGCCGGGCGCGCGGCGGCTCGCCATGGCAGGCGCGCTGTGCGTCGGCACCGTCGATAGCTACCTGCTGCACCGCCTGACCGGCGCGCACCGCACCGACGTCACCAACGCCAGCCGCACCCAGCTCATGAATCTGCGCACGCTGGACTGGGACGCCGAGCTCTGCGCGGCCTTCGGCATCCCGCTGGCCGCGCTGCCCGAGATTTTGCCCAGCGACGCCGACTTTGGCCGCACCGCCTGCGCCGGGCTGCCGCAGGGCATCCCGGTCATCGGCGTGATGGGCGATAGCCACGCCGCTTTCTTCGCCCACGGCTGCACCGCGTCGGGCATGGGCAAGGCCACCTTCGGCACCGGCTCCTCGGTGATGCTGCACGCCGGGTTCGCGCCGGTCGCGCCACCGCCCGGCCTGTCGGTATCGGTGGGCTACGGCTACGGCGGCGATACCGCCTACGTGCTCGAGGGCAACATCACCGCCAGCGGCGATACGCTGTGCTGGCTGCGCGACGAGCTGGGGCTGCTGACCGACGTCGGCGAGGCCGAGGCGCTGGCCGCTTCGGTACCCGACGCGCAGGGCGTGTACTTGGTTCCGGCCTTCGCCGGGCTGGGCGCGCCGCACTTTGCCGAGCACGCCCGCGCGCTGCTCTGCGGCATGAGCCGGGGCAGCACCCGCGCCCACATCGCGCGCGCCGCGCTGGAATCGATGGCCTATCAGGAGCAGGACGTGCTGGCCGCGATGCGCGCCGGCGGCGCGGAGCTGACGGCGCTCAACGTCGACGGCGGGCCGACGCGCAACGCGCTGCTCATGCAATTCTTGGCCGATATCATCGCCTGCCCGGTGCGCTGCGCCACGGTGGGCGATATGTCGCCGATGGGCGTCGGCCTGATGGCCGGATCGCGCATCGGCCTATACCCCGATTATCCGGCGCTGGCGGCGCGCCTGCACGCGGGAGCCGCCTACCGTCCCGGCATGGACGCGGCGGCGCGGGCCGCCAAGCTGGCGGGCTGGCAGGATGCCGTCGCCCGCGCAAAGGCATAGCGCAAAAGCACAGTTGAAGGAGGCCTTCCCATGTCAACATTCGGCGTAATCGTAACCAACCGTTCCTTCTTCCCCTCGCACTTGGTCAAAACAGCGCGCGCGGAGCTGCTGCAGAAGCTCGGCGAGTGGGGGCACGAGGTCGTCGCCCTGTCGGAAACCGATACCGAGCTGGGACAGACCATGACCTACGAGGAAGCCGTGAAGTGCGCCGCGCTGCTGCGCGCGAACAGCGACCGGATCGACGGCATCATCGTCTGCCTGCCCAACTTCGGCGAGGAAACCGGCGTCGCCGACGCCATCCGCATGAGCAGGCTGGACGTGCCGATCCTGATTCAGGCCTGCGACGACGACTTCGACAAGCTGCAGCTCGAGAACCGCCGCGACGCCTTCTGCGGCAAGCTCTCGCTGTGCAACAACCTCTACCAGTACGGCATCCCTTACTCGCTGACCGCGCGGCACACCTGCCCGGTGGGCGGCGAGGAGTTTGCCGCCGACGTGCGCCGCTTCGCAAAGGTGTGCGCCGTGGTGAAATCCATGCGTGGCGCCCGCATCGCGCAGATCGGCGCGCGCGTTACGCCCTTCCGCACGGTGCGCTATTCCGAGAAGCTGCTGCAGCTGAGCGGCATCACCGTGGAAACCGAGGACTTTTCGGAGATCCTCGCCGACATCCACGCGATGGGCGAGGCCGACGAGCCGCGCATCGCCGCCAAGGTCGCCGAGATCCGCGCCTATGGCCGCGTCGCGCCCTGCGCCGACGAGGAGAAGCTGCGCAAGCAGGCCAAGCTTTGCCTCGTGGTGGAGGATTGGATGCGCGCGCACCATTGCGACGCAAGCGCCATCCAGTGCTGGGACAGCGTCGAGGCCAACTACGGCTGCGCGATGTGCCTCGCGATGAGCATGATGGGTGAAAAGGGGCAGCCCTCGGCCTGCGAGACCGACGTGATGGGCGCGGTGTCGATGCTGGCGCTGCTCAAGGCCAGCGGCAAGCCGCCGCTGTATCAGGATTGGAACAACAACTACGCCGACCAGCCCAACAAGTGCATCAACGTACACTGCTCCAACTACCCCGCCTCGGTATTCACCGAGAAGCCGGAGATCGCCAATCTGGACATCCTCGCCACCACGCTGGGCGCCGAGGTATCCTTCGGCGCGCTCAAGGGGCGCGTCGCGCCGGGCGCGATGACCTACCTGAAGATCGCCACCGACGACAAGCACGGCAAGATCAAGTGCTACCTCGGCGAGGCGGCCTTCACCGCCGACCCGCTGCCCACCTTCGGCGGCGTGGCGGTGTGCGAGGTGCCGCGCCTTAACGACCTGATGCGGCACCTCACGCAAAACGGCTACGAGCACCACGTCGCGCTGGTGCAGGCCGAGGTGGCCGACATTCTGGAGGAAGCGCTGGGCACTTACTTGGGCTGGGACGTGTACCGGCACCGGTAAGCAAGGCTTTCAAAGGACCGGCGAGAAATGCCCGATCGGGCGTTTCTCGTCGGCCTTTTTTCATTTTTCCAGCGCGATCTTCGTGGGCGCGACGGCCGTATTTCGGTGATTTAAGCTTGCTTTTGCTAGGTTTTGCTTGAAAAATCGTTCCGTTTGGTATACTATATTCATATTGTACCGAAGAAAACTCTTTGGGAATTTGAAAGGAAGATGATCCAGTGGACGACCCCCTGCCTATGCAGCTACTGCTGCAAGTGGCCCTGATCCTGCTCAACGCCTTCTTTGCCTGCACGGAAATCGCCGTGCTCTCGAGCAATGAAAACCGGATGCGCAAAACCGCCGAGGGCGGCAACAAGAAAGCGGCGCGCGTGCTGTCGCTGACCAAGGAACCGGCTCGCTTTCTGGCGACGATCCAGATCGGCATCACCCTAGCGGGCTTTTTGAGCAGCGCCTTCGCCGCCAACAACTTCGCCGACAAGCTGACGTCGCTGCTGGTGGGCATGGGCGTGGGCATCCCCGCCGCCACGCTCAACACCCTCTCGATTCTCGCAATCACGCTGATCCTGTCCTTTTTCACGCTGGTGCTGGGCGAGCTGGTGCCCAAGCGCGTCGCGATGAAGCAGCCGGAGAAGATTTCGATGGCCGTCTCCGCGGCGATCTACGCGCTGGCCAAGGTCACCGCGCCGGTGGTTTGGCTGCTCACCGCCGCCACCAACGGGCTGCTGAAGCTGTTCGGCATCGATCCGGCGCAGGAGGAAAACAGCGTTACCGAAGAAGAAATCCGCATGATCCTCGAACTGGGCGAGGAAACCGGCAGCATCGCGCCCGACGAGGGCGAGATGATCGACAACGTGCTGGAGCTGGCCAGCAAGACCGCCGTGGAACTGATGACCCACCGCACCAACGTGACGGTGCTGTGGCTTGAGGACAGCCTGGCCGACTGGGAGCAGACCATCGCGAGCACCACCCACTCCCGCTACCCGGTGTGCGATGAGGACATTGACAGCATCGTGGGCATCCTGCACGTGCGCGACTTCTTCTGCAACCAGCGCCTGCCGAACCCGCTCCCGGTCAAGGATGTCCTGCGCGACGCCTATTTCGTACCCGAAACCGCGCAGGCCGACGCGCTGCTGCGCGAGATGAAGCGCACCAAGAACCACCTCGCCATCGTCGTCGACGAATACGGCGGCACCAGCGGCGTGGTCTCGATGGAAGATTTGCTCGAGGAAATCGTCGGGCAGATCGAGGACGAGCACGATCTGGAGGACCCGGACATCGTATCGCTGGGCGATCAGCACTGGCGCGTCAGCGGCAGCATCAGCATCGACGATCTTTCCGACGCGCTGGCCGTGGCCTTCCCCGAGGGCGATTACGATACGCTGGGCGGCATGATCTTCGCACAGATGAACGCCATCCCCAACGACGGCGCCACGCCGGAGGTCGACATCGCCGGGCTGCACATGCGCGTGACCGAGCTGGCCGATCACCGGGTTGAATGGGTGGAAATCTCGCTGCCGGAGCCCGAACCCGAGCCCGAGGCCAGCGACGCGCCGCCGGATTCCCCCGCCCTCGAAGCCAACAAGCAAGCCGAGCGCGAAACCGCCGAGTAATCGCGAATCCGATAGCATTAAAAAGACCTCCTGCCGCTCAATACAAACGGCAGGAGGTCTTTTTTAATGTTTACGGCAGCATATTGCCCGCCGCGCGGTAGATCGCGTACCATTCCTCGCGGGTCAGCGTAATTTCCGTCGCGCGCGCCATTTGCGCCAGCCGATCCGTGTTGGTGCTGCCGAGGATCGCCTGTATACCCGCCGGATGCCGCAGAATCCACGCGACGGCGATCGCCGCGGGCGCGCAGCCATACTGCGCCGCCAAGCGATCCAGCTCCGCGTTAAGCGGCGCATACAGCTCGCTGCCCAAGAAGGTGCCTGCGAAAAATCCGTACTGCAGCGGCGACCATGCCTGCAGCGTGATCCGCTGCGCTCGGCAGTATTCAAGCACCCCGGCATCGCGCGCCTCGCCCTTTTCGCTGCGCACGTTGGCCTGAATGCCGCTATCCACCAGCCCGCT
The DNA here is from genome assembly GCA_031552825.1 of Eubacteriales bacterium. GTDB lineage: Bacteria > Bacillota > Clostridia > Christensenellales > Aristaeellaceae > WQXF01. The sequence continues at coordinate 49,549 of JAVBMD010000007.1, read as the reverse complement.
ATGCGCCGCGCTGAACTGCATCTGATTGACCGCCAGCGGCATCGGGACGGCGGCGCGCAGCAGCTCGATCTGCACCGGGTTCATATTGCTCACACCAAAGGCGCGCACCTTGCCCGCCGCGTGCAGCGCCGCGAAGGCTTCGGCGATCTCCTCCGGCTCCATCAGCGTATCGGGCCGGTGCAGCATCAGCACGTCGAGGTATTCTGTTTGCAGCCGCCGCAATATCGCCTCGGTCGATGTCAAGATATGTTCCTTGGAAAGATCGTACCAGCCTTGCCGGATGCCGCACTTGCTTTGCAGCACCAGCGAGGAACGCTTCGCGGGGTTCTTGGCCAGCCACGCGCCGAACAAACGCTCCGATTCGCCGCCGCCATAAATGTCGGCGTGGTCAAAGAGTTGGATGCCCAACGCCAGCGACCGCTCCACAAGCGCGGCCACCTCGGCCTCGCTCATTTCCGCGATGCGCATGCAACCAATGCCGATCGGCGAGGAAAAGATGCCGCTGCGCCCAATTTCCATCTGTCGCATAGGGGTCTCCTTTTATCTCAAGCTTACTTCTCCCCCGCCCGGTAAATGTTCTCCCGGAACAGGCGCAGCACCCGCTCGGCGATGGCCGGATCGGTGACGGGCTTGAACGGCGCCGCCGCGCAGGGCACGCCCACGTCCACGCCGTAGTGCTCCTTCATCACCAGCTTCATCGCCGGGATCAGGCTGCCGATATCCGGCGCGTCCAGCGCCTCATAGATGTTGTTGGCGCGCACCTGCAGCGCCATCGCGCCAACCACGTCGCCCGCGTGATACTTCTCCCACATCACCTTCATGTGCTCGCAGGTCACCGACTGCAGCGCGCCGATAGCGCCGTCGCTGCCCATCAGCCTGCCCGCGATGCACATCTGATCCACGCCGGTATAGACCGTCGCTTCGGGCGCGTACTTCTTGATGCGGTCGAGGTAGTAGAAGTTGCTGTCGGTATACTTGAAGCCCGCGAAGGTCGGAACGGTGCGCAGCGCGTCGAGCAGCTCCGGCGGATCGAGGCGCTCGCCGCCGTTGAGGTTTCCGCCAAACGCGTTCCAATACACGTAGAACGGCAGACCGGAGACCTCGGAGATCGCGCGAAAGTAGGCGATGTTCTCGGCCAGCTTGGTCTCGCGCGAGAGGCCGACGCTGGACACCGCGTCCGCGCCGATCTTCCCGGCATGCTCGGCCAGCGCGATGCCGTTGGCCGGATCCTTCGAATAGCCCACGTGTACATACAGCGGCAGCTTGCCCTTGCCCGCCGCCAGCACCGCCTCCGCCCAGGTCATGCGCTGTTCACGGGTCATGTACTCGCCTTCGCCGGTGTAGCCCAACAGGTACAAGCCGTCGGCCCGCTGCCTCTGATAGAACGCAATGAGCGCCTCGGCCTGCTCCACCACGATGCGCCCCTGCGCGTTAAAGGGCGTTAAAAGCGCCGACCAAATTCCACCCTGCATAATCGTTTCCTCCTCCATTATGTCCATCCGTAATCGCTGCCAAAGGGGACTTAACCCTTTACCGCGCCGCTGGTCAAGCCCGCGATAAAATATTTGTTCAGGAACAGGTACACCACCAGCATCGGCAGCACCGCCAGGCTGGTGCCCGCCAGCATCAGGTTCCACGCCGTCACCGATTCGCCGATGTTTCGCATGGCGATGATGCCCACCACCAGCGGCTGCGCGCTTTTATTGCCCAGCGTGAACACCATCGGCAGCAGGTAATCGTTCCATGCGTTCATGAATGAAAGCAGGCCGATGGTTGCGATCAGCGGCTTGGTCAGCGGAAAGATGATCTTACAAAAGATGCCGAAGAAGCTGCAGCCGTCAATCTTGGCGGCCTCGTCGATCTCCGGCGAGATCGATTGGATGTAGCCCCGGGAGATGTAGAGCTGCGTGATGTTGATGCCGAAGATGTTGATGACGATTACGCCCCATAGCGACGTGTTCAGCCCCAACAGCTTTGCGACTTGCAGCTGCGGATACAGATACAAACTGCCCGCCGAGATGAACATCGATCCGGTCAATAGCATGAAAATCAGCTTTTTGCCCGGGAACCGCGCGCGCGCGAACACGTATCCGGCGGTGGTGGAGGCGACGATGGTGCCGAGCACCACGAAAAACGCCAAATAGATGCTGTTCCAGAAAAAGCGGCCGAAGTTGGACTTGTTCCACGCCTCCGAATAGTTTTCGAACCGCACCTCTTTCGGGAAAAATTCCTTGCTGGAGAGAATCTCCTGCGTGCTTTTGAGCGAGGCCGAGAGCGAGTAGACGATCGGGAAAATCGTTACCACCAGCAGCGCGGTCAGCAGCGCATATAGCAGCACAATGCCCAGCCAGCCCTTCCAGCCGCGACGGATTTTATTCTTCCGCGATGCTGTATTCTTCTTCAATACAGATCACCCATCTTTCTAGTGAGCAGGAAGTAGGCGCCCGTGATGAGGCCCAAAATCGCTGCTGTCACAATGGCCAGCGCCGAGGCATAACCAAACTGGCTCACCGAATCGGCCACGCCATAGGAAAAGAAGAACTTGAACGTGTAGGACATGACCACCTCGGTGTTGCCCGCAGGTTGGCCGTTGGTTAGCGTCAGAACAAGGTCGCTCATCTTCATGCTGTTAATCAGCGCCAGCATGACCACGGTCTTGGCGAAGGGCGCGAGCATCGGCAACGTCACATATCGGAATTTCTCCCACACGTTGGCGCCGTCGATCTGCGCGCACTCGTGCAACTCCTCCGGGATGCTCTGCAAGCCCATTAGGAAGAACACCATGTTGACGCCGAAACCCTTCCATACGCTGGCGATGATGATTACCGCGTCTGCGTGCCACTTATCGCCGAACCAATTGATCTTTTTGCCAATCAGCCCCCAGCTTTTGAGCAGTTGATTGATGACGCCTTGGAACGGATCGAACATCAGAAAGAAGATCATGCCGATGATGGCGGTACTGATGATCGCAGGCATAAAGAAGGCGGTGCGGAACACCGAGTTGACCTTGGTGGCCTTGTTGAGCGCTACCGCCAAAAAGAGCGCCAGCGGAATCTCAATCACCAGCTTGATGGCCACGATAAAAAACGTGTTGTTCAGCGCGCGCCAATAGTACGGATCGCGCGTGAAGGCGCGCACAAAGTTTTCCAGCCCGTTAAAGGTGGGGGCGGTGATGCCGTCATACTTGAAGAACGACCAGTTCATCAGCCAGCCCATCGGATAGATCGTGAACAGCGCGAAGCCCAGCAGCATCGGCGCGATCATCAGCAGCGCTTGGACGCTGTCGGCACGCTCCCTGCCCCGCAGGCTTGCACGGTGCGCTTTGGGTGAGCTCATGTATGCGCTCCCTCCCCTTGCATAAAAAATCGCTTCCGCAGAATGTGATTGTAACCCATCTGTCGTATGCGCTTCCAGCAAAGGCATTGCTCGGAAATAGGCAACCCCTTTGGCGCTTTCCGCAGGGGTTGCCTATTCAGTTCCGTTGAATGCCCGCGAGAAGCTTACTTCATGCTGGTATCCCAGTCGGCATTGATGAACTTGGAGAGGTCGAAGCCGCCGTCCACCGCGCGCTTGAGCGCGTCGTTGTAGCGCTTATCCAGGTCGGTAAGGGTCTCGCGCACCTGCTCGGGGGTCAGATCCTCGGCCATCATGTTGCACAGCACATTCTGGTAGGTCAGGCCTTCGAGATCGGTGAGCGCGCCGTCGGGCGGGGTCATGGTGAAGTAGTTGTTGGAAGTGTCGGCAAATTCCTTCCAGCCGTGCTCGAAGGGAGCCGTGGTCACCTTCTCCTGAATGGCAGGCAGGCCGACAAATTCCAAGCCCTGCTCCTGCATCTTCTGCAACAGCCCTTCGCCGTGCAGGAAGGAATAGACGATCATGGCCTTCTCGGGCATCGCTTTGGCCGCCGGGCCCATGCACACAAGATCGCCGGGCTGGCCGTAGTTCTTGTAGCGCTTGGCGGAATCCAGCGCCGGCGCGTTGAACACGCCCCAGTCGTCCTCGACCTTGAAGGTATCGTTGAAGGTCTTGACATCCCAGCCCACGCCGGGGATGATCCCGATGCGGCCAGCCGCGAACTGCGCCGCCCAGTTATCGCCGATCATGCCCTCGAAGCCCGGGAAGATGCTGTCGTCCTTGCGCATCTGCTGGAAGCAGTCCATGATGGGCGCGAAATCGATGAAGCGGTATTCGCCCTTGGCAAAGTCATAGCCCATGTGACCCACGGCGCCGGCGAATTGCGTGGCGATGTACCACTTGCCGGAGCTGCCGGCGTTTTTGAGGTGCATGCCGTAGCCGTACACTTCGCCATCGCCATTCTCGGTGATGATGCGGGCATCCTCCACCAGCTCAGCCCAAGTGGCGGGCGGATTGGCGATGCCGTTCTTTTCGAAAAGCGTCTTGTTATAGATGAACTTGGTGATGAGCGCCTTCACCGGCAGCGAGTACACCTTGCCGCGATTGGTATTGTACTCGGGGATGATGACGTCCTTCCACTGCGCGAGCAATTCTTCATGATCCGGGAAATCCTCCAGCGAAACCATCCAGCCGGAATCGATGAACGAATCCTTGGTGGTGCCGACAAACTTGTAGATTTCCGGCCCCTGATCGGCGGCCAGCGCAACCTTCAGCACGTCATGATAATCCGCGCCGAATACCTGAAAGTCGATCTTGATGCCCTTTTCTTTGCCGACGGTGGCTTCAAATTCGGCGATGGCCTCGTCGTAGAGCGGCTTAAGCGAGGTATCGTTGGTCCACACGCGCACGGTCTCCACCTTAGGCTCCGAGGCCGATGCGGGCACGGCCAGCATGCTGACCAATAGGCACATCGCCACGGTCAGCACCAACAGGGTTTGAAACTTCTTCACGGTATCTCCTCCTTTTGTTTTGGATGCACAGCTTTGGAATGGCAACGCAACCCGTCGCGCATTCCCTTTATCGCCAGTATATGTGCATCATCCGGAAGAAGAAATACAAGAAACTCTACAAAATGGTTTCATATCTTATACTATTCCCGGCCGCGGTACTGCTGCGGCTGCATGCCGTAGGTTTTTTTAAATACGGTGGAAAAGTAATGCGCGTTCTCATACCCCACCCGCTCGGCGATCTCCCATACCTTAAGCTTGGTATCGGTCAGCAGCCTGCACGCGGTCTCCATGCGCACGCGGGTCAAGTAGCCGTTGATGGTCTGCCCGGTCTCGCGCTTAAACACGAGGCAGATGTAGTTCTGCGTCATGTACACGGCATCGGCGATGGTGCCGAGCGTCAGTTGCTCCATATAGCGCATTTCGATCATTTCACGGATGCGGTGCACCAGCTCGGAATGCCTTCGGCTATATAGCGCGTTGTATCGCGAGCAGTATGCCTCCACCATCTCGCCCATCAGGCGCTGAACCTCCTCCAAGTGCTCCGCATGCCCCAGCCGCGTGAGCATATCGCTGACGTTCAGCGGCGAGGCGTCCTCCTCGCCCTGCTCGTACAGCAGGCGATTCACCGTCCCGGCGAATTCCAAACACAGGCAGCGCACATAGGCGATGCTGAAAGACTGGCTTACGCGCAGCAGTTCAAAGATTTGCGCCAGAGCGCGGTGACACTGTTCGGTTTCGCCGCTCTTGAGCTGCACCGCCAAGCGCTCCTGCAAAGCATACAGGCTGGAAAACGCCGATGCGTGGGCGATTTTCTCGAACGCCCGGTCGCGCAATATTTCCTGCGCGGCAATGATGGTGCCCTTGCCGCGATAAAAGCGATGTTGCACCGCCATACAAGCATTGTCGTACGCGTATTTCAGCTCCGCAAGCTGCGCCGCCTGATGCCCCACGCCGATGGACACCGAAGCCGACAGAAAACCCTGCAGGTTCGCGGCCAGTTCCTCCAGCAGCTCCACCACCGCCGCGCTCTCGCGCCCCGGTGTGCCGATCAGCAGCACAAACTCGTTCTCCCGCAGGTTAACGATCAGCCCTGCATCGTGGTTGTCCAGCGTCTCCTGCGCGATGTTTTGCACCGCGAAGGCCAGCAGTTGCCGGTTCTGTTCCGTCATCGGCGCGGTCAGCGCGGCATAATCATCCAGCCGCATCACCGCCACGGTCAGCGGGCAATCGTAGCGCAGCGGCAAGTCGAAATACTCCAGCTTGTCGCAAATCTCCTCGCGCGTCTCGTAGAGACCCAGCACCAGATTGCAGAGGAACTTTTCACGCATCAGCGTCATCTGCTCGCGCAATTCGCGTTTCATCCGCGCCATCATCTGCGTTCGGTCGCGCTCCAGATGCAACGAATTTTGAACCTTCTTGACCACCTGCCGCACCTCGTCTATGCGGATGGGCTTGAGCACGTAGCCCGTTACGCTCATCTCCATCGCCGTGCGCGCGTACTCAAAGTCCTGCACGCCGCTGATGATGATGATTTTCGCGGCGCTGCCCCGTTCCCGCAGCGTCAGCGCCACCTCCAATCCGGTCATGTGCGGCATCATAATGTCGGTGAACAGAATGTCGGGCTGTTTCTCGATGCACAGCGCCAGCGCCTCCCGCCCATCCGCCGCCTCGGCGATGATCTCGATGTCCATCGCCGCCCAATCGATAGCGTCCCGGATGGTTTCTCGCGCCATCACATCGTCATCGGCTATTATCATGCTGAGCATGGTATCCCTCCATCGAACGAATATTGGGCAAGATCAGCACCGCCCGGCAGCCTGCGCCATCCAGCGCCTCGAAGCGCAGGCCGTAGGCATCGCCAAACAGCATGCGGATGCGGTCATTGACGTTGCGGATGCCAAAGGAGTGCTTGCGCACGGCGGGGATATCGGTAGCCAGCATGTCGTGCAGCTCCTGCATATCGGCGCCTACGCCGTCGTCCTCCACGGCGACGCGCAGCACCTCTCCCTCGCGCCGCGCGGTAATGACGATATGCCCCGGCCGCCCCGCGGGCTGGATGCCGTGAACGATCGCGTTTTCCACCAACGGCTGGATCACCATCTTGGCAATCAAATTTCCCCGCGTCTCCTCGGCGATATCCATCGTGTAGTCGATTTGTTCGCGCAGCCGCACCTTTTGGATCTTCAAATAGCTCTCCACAGTAACCAGTTCGTCGCTCAGCGGAATCACGCGCTTGCCCTTGCTCAGGCCGTAGCGGAAAAAATCCGATAGCGCCGAAATCATCTCGCTGATCTGCGGCACCTGATGGCGGATCGCGTACAGGTTGATGGCATCGAGCGTGTTGTAGAGGAAATGCGGGTTGATCTGGGCCTGCAGCGCCACCAACTCGGCCTCCTGCTGCTTCAGCTCGGCCTCCTTCTGGCGCAGATCCTTCACATACAGCTCCTGAATCAGGTGCCTGATTTGTGCGATCATTTCGCGGTAGTGATCGATCAACGCGCCGAACTCATCCTGCCGCTTATAGTGGATGGAGATGCGCAAATCCTCGTTGGGCACCTCCTGCATCGAACGCGCGAGTTTCTGAATCGGGGAAGCGATGCTCTGCGCCATCAGCAGCGCGATCACCAGCGCCGCCAACATACTGCCCGCCAGCAACCCGACAAAGGTGCGGTTGAAGGCGATGCGCTCGGCATTGATCTGATCCAGCGGCGTCATGCCGTACACCGTCATCCCGAAGCCGGGGATGGCGTGGGCGGTAATCAGCTGCTTCTTGCCCGCCTCTTCGGCCACATGCACCCCATCATCAAACGCCGAAGGCTCGGCCGCCGCAAGCACCGTACCCACCCTGTCCAGATCGGTGCTCACCAGCACGGTGCGCGCATCGTCGAGCACGTAGAAGGCGCTCTCCGGCGTCGGCTTGTACGGTGTCAGCATGGCCAACAGATTCTTGATATCCACATCGACGACCAGCACGGCGGCGAACACCACCGTCTCGGTGAGCTTCGTATTGTACATGCGCCGGGCGATGCGCAGCGCGCCGTTTTCCCGCCCCGTCCTTGGGTCGTCGGTAAGGCCGACGATGGTGAAACGGTTGGTGAGCCGCTGATACCACGGCTCCTGCGCAATCTCGCCGATGTCAAACACCTTGGTGGAGGCGGACACGCGATTGTACATGGCGCGATCCACCATGTACAGTTTGGGCTGTACGCCCGAACCGAGGAACAGATAATTGCTTGTCAAATAATAACTTTCTAAGATGCGATCCAGCGCCGTGATCTCGCGCACAATTTCGCCGGTGGTCGATGGCGGCGCTGCCATAAAGATGCCCTGCAATTCCGAGTTGACGTTGATAAGCGTGGTCATATCGTTGATGAAGTTCAGCTTCTCGCGCATCAACGCGCTTACGCTTACCATACCCGCCCGCGCCTGGTCGCTCATCTTTTTGGTGAGAATGTCGTCGGTACGGCCATAGAGGTACCATGCGATGAGCAGCGTAGGCAGCAGGATCGCCAGCAAGAAATAAGCGACCAGCCGATCGCGAATGCGGATGCGGTTTGGCCACTGTAAAAGCCTTCGCAACGCCTCGCACCTCCTTGCGTATGGATTGTACTTAGTATGGATTGTACTAAGTATAGTTGCATTCGCCGCCCGCGTCCAGATGCGAATTCTGGCACCGCGCGGAGCGTCCGGCGGGAAAACAAACCCGCCTTCGCACAAAACTTTGAGCGGCGCGGAGGGCGAAAACCCTCTAGCTCCTTCAAAGCCGCATGCGCAGGCGGGTCATTTTCTTTTCGATAGCGAGCGCCGGTTTTTCGCCAGCTTATTGCTTAATACGTATAATTTTCCACATCCACCTTGTCCGGATCGGTGTACGGCGCCAGCGTGGAGATCATCTTGATCGGCTTGTCGCCATGGTTGACTACATAGTGTATCTCGCCGGGCTCGATGTGGATCAGCTGGCCGGGCGTCAGGTGGTGTACCACACCGTCGACCACCACATCGACCTCGCCCTCGAGGATGAAGAAATTCTCCTCCATCACGTTATGATAGTGCGCCTGAAAATCCTCGCCGGGCTGAAACTGCACGAGCGCGAAATTCATGCGCGGCCCTTTCATCAAGTACTTGGGTCCGCTGTCACCAAATCGATATTCCCGCTCATCCTCATGAATGATAAACATGCCCCATCCTCCTCAAAATCCCGCTCAATATATCCCCTCACCCTGCCCCGCTGCGCGGGGAACGGCGCGTGTTTCGCTATAATCCGGGCGCCGCCCACATGTGGCGGGTCACCCGCCGGTCGCTCAGCGCCAGCTGCGCGGCGTAGGCCTCCCGCCAAGGCGCGTACAGCGCGCGGTACACCGCCGCGTTGTCGGGGTTCGGCGTGTAGGCGCGCTCCCAGCGCACCAGCTCGGCGGCGGCCTTGCCGATGTCCGGATAGATGCCGACGCCGAACCCGGCCAATATCGCCGTGCCCAGCGCGGTGGCCTCCTTGACCACCGGCACCTTCACCGGCAGGTTCAGCACGTCGGAAAGAATCTGGCACCAAAGGTCGCTCTTGGCTGCGCCGCTGGCGAAGATGATTTCCTCCGGCATGTTGCCGGTGACCTCGCGCACCAGCTCGAGGTGGCCGCGCGTCACCATGGCGGCGTTCTCCATAATGGCGCGGTAGAAGGTGTATCGGTTAAACTTTTCCGGATTGAAGTCAAAGTTGGTGAAGGTCGGCGCGGCGTGCCTCCAGCTGATGTAGTCCATCACATCGGAGAACATGCACATCATGCCGTGGCAACCGGCGGGAACCTTCACGGCCTCCTCGTTCATCAGCTCGTAAGCGTCGCGGCCGGTTTCCTTGGCGCGGCGCACTTCCTCCTGACAGAAGGCGTCGCGATACCAGCGCATCGCCAGGCCGGGCATGAAGGCGATGGCCTCGTATTGCCAAACGCCGGGGACGGCGTGGCAGTTGACGCGCACGCGGCAGGCCGGGTCGGTGCTGGCGCGCGCGGTGTTGAACTCGTACTGCCAGAAGCTGCCGCCGAATACCGCCGCCTGCCCCGCCCCGGTCACGCCGACGCCGACGCAGCCCAGCTGCGCGTCGCCGCCGCCGGTGACCACCGGCGTTCCCTCGGCCAGCCCGGTCAGCGCGGAAATATCGGCGCGAACCCCGGCCACCACGGCGGCGCACTCGCGCACCGGCGGGAAGATATCGTCCTTGAGGCCGCAGCGGCGCATGATGGTGGCGTCCCAATCGCGGCGCTCGAGGTCAAAGATGCCGGTGGTGCAGCCGTTGCTCGGCTCGGTGGCCAGCACCCCCGTCAGCTTGTAGATCAGCCAATCGTTGAACATCGAGACCTTGCGCACCTGCGCATACAGCTCGGGCAGCTTGTTCTTGACCCACAGGATGCGCGGCAGCGCGCCCAGCGCGTAGGTCTGCCCCGACTCGGCGTAGAGCTCCTTTTCCAGCGCCGGGTTCATGCGGATCAGCTCGCCCACCTCGTCGCCGCTGCGCGCGTCGACGTTGGCGCAAGCCCAAATCTCCCGCCCCGCCTCGTCGTAGAGCACGATGCCCTCGCGCATGCAGGTGGTGCCGATGGCGGCGATGTCCTTGGGATCGACGCCGGTCTCGGCCAGCACGCCCCGGATGCAATCGACGGCCAGCCCCCAGTTCTTCACCCAATCGAAGTCCATGCTGCCGGGGTAGCGCGGATCCTCGGCATGCTGCCACTCGCGCTGCACGCAGCCCAACTGCTCGCCCACAAGATCAAACAGCACGGCGCGCACGCTGCCGGTGCCCGCGTCCACGGCCATCAAATAGCTCTGCGGCATGAGATTCCCCTCCGTTCGATATCGGTTATTTCCCCTCGGCCTCCACGCGCTCTGCCAGCAGCGTGGCGGTGGCCTCGTCGGTGATGAGTACGTCGAGGTATCCGCCCCGCAGCGCCGCTTGGATGGCGTCGACCTTGATCTCCCCGGCGGCGACGCCGATCACGTTCTCCAACTCGCGCAGGGTATCCAGCGAGGTGCTAATCAGGCGGGAATCGATCTGGTTAGGCACCAGCACGCCATCCCGGTCGATAAAATGCGAAAGAATATCGCCCACCGCGCCCTGCATTTTTAAATAAAGAAAATCGTTCTTGCTCAAAATGCCGGATTTTACGATGGTGGCGCTCTCGTGCATCGCGCCGATGCCCACCACCGTCATCGAGGAGTGCTTCACCATGCGCGACACCTCCAGCAGCGAAGCCTCCTCGCGCATCGCCTCCGCCATCTCGGCGGAGCTGGCCAGCAGCGGCGCGGGCATGAGGTACAGCTTGGCGTTGAACACGCTGGAGCGCGTATCGGGCAAATAATGATGCACACCGCCGGTCAGCGAGACGCAGGAGACCGGCTGCTCCACCATGGTGGCGAGGTTGTTGAGGATGCGGCTCTGCGTATCGCCGTAGCCGACGTTGATGAAGCTGTTCTCGCCGAGCCGATCGCTGATGTACATCGCGGCGGCCACGGCCACGTTCTCGTTGGAGCCGATCTCGCCGTCGGCGACGGGCACGACGAAGATGTCCTTGAGCCCGTAGGCCTGCATCAACGTCTTCTCGGTTTGCATGCGCTCCAAGCCTTCCTGCCGCAGCTTGAACTGCACGATGCCCGAGGCGCGCGCACGCTCGAGCAATTTGATTACCCGCGCGCGGCTGATGCCCAGCAGCTCGGCGATGCGCTGCTGGGTGGTGTTTTCAAAATAATAGTACCACGCCACCTTGGTCATCAACACTTCTTCGTATCGCATAGGCCTCCGCAACGGTACAAAAGTTTTTGCATTGTCCAAATGTATCGTTTGCGGTCAGTATAGCACCCCCTACATCGCCTGTCAACAGCCTTTTGCCGTTTGTACAAATTATCGTCGAGTCCTTGTAATATTTTGATATCTCGATCTATACTTTCAAATGATACATCGCTCATTCGGAGAATATGCACAGTTTCTTCGCCTCCGGTGTTGACAAAGGGTTCGGAATATCGTATGATGATGTCGATTTCAAAATACTCGTTGCAAAACTTTTGTACGCGCATTACCGGGGAGGATGGAGAATGGAGAAGACGCAGCCGGTCGATCGATCCTCGAGCATGATCTCTGTGCGCGGCATCCGCAAGGCCTTTGGCCAAAACGTCGTGCTCAAAGGCATTGATCTGGATGTCTGCCCCGGCGAGGTGTTGGCGCTCATCGGCGGCAACGGCGCCGGCAAGAGCACGTTAATGAAGATCATCATGGGCATCTACCAGCCCGATGCCGGAGAATTGTCCATCGCGGGCAAGCCGGTGCGGCTGACCAAGCCCTCCGTGGCGCTGGCACAGGGCGTGTACCTCGTGCCGCAGGAGCCGATGCTCTTCCCAAACATGACGCTGGAAGAAAACGTCGTCATGGGTTTTGACGAAAAGAAGAGCGAACTGCACAAGCGCTTGGTCGCGCTGGTCAAGCAGTTGGGCTGGAAGCTGGATCTGGGCCGCAAGGCCGACAGCCTCTCGATCGCCGAGCAACAGCTGGTGGAGCTGCTCCGCGGGCTGATGCGCAAGGCGCGTGTCCTGATCCTCGACGAGCCGACCAGCTCGCTTACCTTTAATGAAGTGCAATCCCTTTTCCGCACCGTGGAGGATCTCAAGCAAAAGGGCATCAGCATCATCTACATCACCCACCGCCTCACCGAGGTGTTCGAGATCGCCAGCCACGTCGCCATCATGCGCGACGGCATCATCACCGTGGGCGGCCCGGTGCAGGATTTCACGCGCGAGATGCTGGTCAAGGGGCTTTTGCCGCCCGATACCAAGCGCCGCGACGCCGCCCGCGCAAAGACCTCCATCGACTACGCGGCGCAAAAGCCGGTGCTGGAGGTGCAGCGCCTTTCCGGCTTCGGCTTCAGCGACGTCAGCTTTGCGGTGTACCCCGGCGAGATTCTGGGGCTGGCGGGCGTGGTCGGCGCGGGGCGAACCGAACTGGCCACCACCATCTTCGGCAAGGATCAAGTCAAGTCCGGCAAGGTGCTGCTGGCCGGGCAGGACATCACCGGCCTGAGCACGCGCCAAGTGCTGGGCAAAGGGCTCAACTACGTGGCCGAGGATCGCTTCCTGCACGGCATCTTCCGCATCAGCGATGTGGCCGCCAACACCTCCGCGGCAAACCTCGACAACATGGGCCGCTTCTTCTTGGATTTCAAGCAGGAGCGCGCGCTGACCGCCAAGTACGCCGAATCCTTCCGCACCAAGATCACCGGACAGGATCAGGTCATGGGCTCGCTCTCCGGCGGCAATCAGCAAAAGGTCATCATCGCCCGCGCGCTGTCCACCCAGCCCAAGCTGGTCATCCTCGACGAGCCGACGCGCGGCATCGACGCGGCGGCGCGCGGCGACGTATACGCCATTATCGATCAGCTCAAGGCGCAGGGTCTCGCGATCCTGCTGATCTCCTCGGATATGGAGGAGGTCGTGGAGCTCAGCGACCGCGCCATCACCATGTACCGCGGCCGCATCAACCATTGCTTCTCCAAGGAAGAAATCAGCGAGGATCGCCTGATGGCCGCCTCCTTCGGCGCCTATGAGGGCGAAAAGCAGAACGGAGGGAAGCACGATGCTTAAAAAGCTGATCCGCTCGCGCGAGCTCACCTCCGTCGTCTTCCTCATCCTGCTGTTCCTCGGCGTCGGCGCCATCAACCCCACCTTCCTCTCCAAGCAAAACATCATGCTCTGCTTCAACGGCAGCGTGGTTTACACCATCGTGGCCATCGGCATCGCCTTTGTCATCACCACCGGCGAGATCGACGTTTCCGTAGGCGCGACGCTGGGCATGGCGGCGGCGGTGTCCGGCACCATGATCCGGGACGGCGCGCCGTGGGCGCTGGCGGTGCTTGCGGCGATGGGCATCGGCATCTGCGTGGGGCTGGTCAACGGCTTCGGCGTCAACGTACTGCGCATCCCCTCGATCATCATGACGCTGGGCATGAACGGCATCGTCCGCGGCCTCAGCTACGTGTACACCAACGGCAAATGGGTGGAGAACCTGCCCTTCAACTTCAAATCCATCTCCAGCGCCGGAACCGGCGGCATCACGTATTTTTACCTCTGCACGCTGATCGCGATGGTCGCCATCCATCTGCTGCTGACCCGCACCAAGAAGGGGCGCTATCTGGCCGCCGTGGGCGACAACGTCGGCGGCGCGACGCTGCTGGGCATCCCCGTGGCGCTGACCAAGACCACCGCCTTCGTGATCTGCTCGCTGTTTGCCGCCATCGGCGGCGTGCTGTTCGCCAGCCGCGTCGGCTTCGTCACCCCCACCGCCGGTATCGGCTACGAGATGCAGGCCATCGCGGCCTGCGTGCTGGGCGGCATCAGCCTTTCCGGCGGCGTCGGTTCGGTGATCGGCGCCAGCGTGGGCGCGGCCATTATGGCCTCGATCAGCCGCATATTGGTTTTCCTCCGCTTCCCTTCGGATTACGATAACACCATCACCGGCATCCTGCTCATCGCCATCGTGGTGGGCGACGCCCTGCTCCAGCAGCGCAGCACCGAGAAGGCGCGCCGCGAACGGCTGACCGCAAAAACCGCGCAGGCGGACGCAGAGGAGGCTGGATCGCATGCCTAAAAATCCTTTGCTGGGCGGCGGCGGACTGAAAAAATTCTTTCTGCGCTGGGAGTTCTTCTTGGCCGTGCTGCTGCTGGCCGAGATCCTGATCTTCGGCGGCATCAATCCCAAGTTTTTAAAAACCCGGGTCTTGCTGGGGAGCATCAACGATTTCATGCCGATCTGCATCATATCATTGTTGGTTACTTTCGTGCTGATTACCGGCGGCATGGACATCCAGTCCGGCGCCATCGTCGGCCTCACCTCGATCTCCATCGGCGTGATGTGGAACGACCTAGGCATCAGCGTCGAGGCAGCCTGCGTGCTGGGGCTCATCATCGGCGCGGTATGCGGGCTCATCAGCGGCTTTATCGTGGCCTACGTGCGCGTTCAGCCCATGGTAGTGACGCTGGGCGGCTCGTTCCTTTACTCCGGTTTGGCCATCGCCGTCACCACCCTCTCAGCCACCGAGGCCTACAAGGGTATCGCCACCCCATCGGCATTCACCAAACTGGTCAAGGGGCGCATGTTTGATGTCATCCCCAACCAACTGATCGTGTTCGTCGTGCTGGTGCTGCTCGCCTACGTGCTGCTGCACCGCACCAAGTACGGGCGTAAAATTTTCCTATGCGGCGTCAACGCCAACGCGGCGGAGTATTGCGGCATCAACACGCGTCTGATTCGCATGAGCGCCTACGTGCTCTCGGGCATGAGCGCGTCGCTGGCCGGTATCCTGCTGACCGCCTACCTCGGCACCGCCAAGCCGGACTTGGGCAAGGAACTGACCCTGCCGATCATCACCGCCGTGGTGCTGGGCGGCACGTCCAACCTCGGCGGCACCGGCTCGGTAATCGGCACGGCGCTGGCGGCGCTGGTGATCGGCGTGCTGCGCTTCGGCCTTTCGATGGCGGGCGTATCCACGCAGTACTTCGATATCCCGGTGGGCGCGCTGCTGCTGCTGGCGGTGGCCATTCGCTTCGCCGGAACCAACCCGGCCATCGCTTCGGCAATGCGCAAGGTGTTTCATCGAAAAGCTTAGCCTGAACAAAGCCATTTACGGCGCGCGCCGGAATCCCTCCACCGCTCACGCGGTCCCCCTCCCTTTAACAAGCGAGGCAGGGGCCAGAAACGAAGGTTTTCGTCCCTCTTCCAAAGGATTGGGATTCCGTTCCCCATTCGTAACCTGTTGCGCGGACATTCGCGCAATAATATAAAGGTTAACTAGGTATAGGAGGCAAAGGGTATGAAGGGTTTCTCTAAGTTCCTTGCGATGACTCTGGTCTGCATGATGCTCGTAGGCATCGGCGCTACCGCGCTGGCCGCCGACATCACCGTCGTGTTCGTGCCGAAGCTCTCCGGCAACGCGTTCTTCGAGTCCGCCAACGATGGCGCGCAGGAGTACGCCGCTGCCCATGGCTTCGCCGTGAAGTATGACGGCAACCCCGAGGCCGCTGTGGCCAATCAGGTGGCGATCATCAACAACGCCATTCAGCAGGGCGCTGACGCCATCTGCGTCTCCTCCCTCGACGCCACCGGTCTGGACGAAGTGATGCGCGAAGCCAAGGCTGCGGGCATCGCCGTCACCACTTGGGACTCCGACGTTGCTGGCGACGCCCGCAGCGTGATGGTCTCCCAGGGCACCCCGGACATCCTCGGCCAGATGCTGGTCGACATGCTGGCGGATTCCCTCAAGAACCGCGGCAAGGACCCCGAGAAGGATGCCATCAAGTATGCGTGGCACTACTCGCAGGCCACCGTGGCCGACCAGAACTCCTGGCAGGTCGCCGGTGAAAAGTATCGCGCCGAGAAGTACCCGAACTGGGTCAACGTCGCGCCCGACAACTACTACAGCGAGCAGAACGCCGAGAAGGCCATCTCCATCGGCGAGTCGATCCTGACCGCGCACCCGGACATCGACGGCATCATCTGCAACGACTCCACCGCGCTGCCCGGCCAGTGCCAGGCCGCCCAGAACCTGGGCAAGACCGCCAAGGATGTCTCCATCACCGGTTTCGCCGCCCCCAACTCCATCAAGGATTATTGCAAGGCTGGCATCATCGAGCGCTGGGGTCTGTGGGATTGCAAAGTCCAGGGCGCCTTGGGCTGCTACCTGGCCTACTACCTCGCCAGCGGCAACGCCATCAAGGTCGGCGATAAGATCGACGTACCGGACATCGGCACCGTCGAAGTGTTCCCCAACACCGTGCTGGACGCCAACGCCTACACCGCCGAGGATTCCGGCGTGGTGCTGCTGCCCGAGCGCGTCGTGTTCACCGCCGAGAATATGGACAACTACAACTTCTAATCCTATCGTTTAGACCCCCGTTTGAACCCAGTGTGTGGCGGATGGCCGCGGCGTCAGCGTCGCGGCCATCTATCACATAGCCAAAGGAGGAACACCATGCCTGATTTGGACGGACTCAAGGTTTCCAAGGACTATCAAACCGGCGTGCCTTTCGCCAACCAGGGCGGCTTTCACGTCAAGGGCGCCAACAACCTCGATTGGGGTATGAAAAAGCACCTCTCCAACATCTTCGATTCCAAGAGCGGCAACACCGTGATGTTCGCCTTCGACCACGGCTACTTTATGGGCTCCACCGCCGGGCTGGAGCGCCTCGATATCGTCATCCCCAAGCTGCTGCCCTATGTCGACGTGCTGATGGGTACGCGCGGCGCGATCCGCAGCTGCGTCTCCCCCGATTGCGGCAAGGCGGTGGCGCTGCGCGTCTCCTCCGGCTCGTCCATGCTCAACGACGATCTCAGCCACGAGATCATCGCCGTGGACATCGAGGATTCCATCCGCATGAACGCCGACTGCCTGGCCATCCAAACCTTCATCGGCGCCGACGGCCAGCTGTCCAGCATCGATAACCTCAGCCGCACCATCAACGCGGGCATGCGCTACAGCATCCCCACGCTGGGCGTGGTGGCCGTGGGCAAGGATATGGAGCGCACCGACCGCTTCTTCAAGCTGGCCACCCGCATCGTGGCCGAGATGGGCGCGCACATCATCAAAACCTACTACTGCGATAACTTCGAGGAGATCGTCGCGGCCTGCCCGGTGCCGATCGTCGTCGCGGGCGGCAAGAAGCTCAGCGAGCCTGACGCGCTTCAGCTGGCCTACCGCTCCATGCAGGGCGGCGCGCGCGGCCTGGACATGGGCCGCAACATCTTCCAGAGCGAGCACCCGGCCGAAATGGCGCAGGCCATCGGCAAGATCGTACACCACGGCTTCACCGACAAGCAGGCGTACGAGCTCTACCTCGACGCCGCCAAGGCGGGCAAGTAACCCCCTCGTCCCCCGTGAATCCAATCGGCCGCTCCGAGCTATCGAAGCGGCCGATTTATTTATGAAATACGTTTACGCCTTACGGCTCTTCACAAACACCTGCGTCATCAGGAAGATCGCCACGGCGAACAGCACCTCCACCCCCATGCTCGCCGCCACCGGCGAAAGGCTCTGCCAATCCAACCGCGCGAGCGCGAAGATGTCGTTGTTCGCCTTGATGAACCAGTACGTGGGCGTAAAGCTGGCGATGAACAGCACCGACTGCCCCAGCATCGCCTGCGGCACGAACGCGCCGCCGAGGAAGCTGCTGCCCAAGCCGATCACGTTGGCCACGGCGTTGGCGGCGTTGGCGTTGCGGATCAGTGTGGAGACCAGAAAGCTGACGCTGAGCGCCACCACGCTGAAAAGCGCTACGTTAAGCCATAGCAGCGCCGGTACCCATCCAGTCAGCACATCGCGGTACAGCGTAACGCCCAGCGCATACATCGACGTGCTCGCCACCGCCGCCAGCACCAAGCTCCCCGCATAAAGCTGGCGGCTGATGCGCCGCATAGAGACCGGCGAGGCGGCGTTGCGCCGATGTATCTCCGGCGAATTGAAGGCCAGCATCGTCGCCGTAATGCCCAATATCATGATCATCAGCATCGTGTAACTGATGTAGTTAAAAAAGTTGTTGACGTAGGTCACGCGACGGTCGATCACATGCCCCCCGAAATAGGTCGCCTGCGCCTCCGCCGCCAGATCCGCCAGCGTCCTCTCGGTCAGCGCCTCGGCCGAAAGCCCGGGCAGGTTGTCGCGGTAAACGCGCGCGGTGTTGAGGTACTTTTCCACCCGCATGTCGATGGCAAACCCGCCGGTGGAATCCGGCACAGTGGTGCGCGATACCTTCACCGCGTCGCCCCGCATAAACGCCGCTTCAAAGTCCGCAGGCACGCGCAGGATCACCTCCGCCTTGCGGTAAAACAGCGCATCCTGCAGGGCGAGCGGGTCGGTTCCCACCTCCACAAACTGCGCATAAGGCGCGATGGCCGCCTTCATCCCCTCGCCGAGCGCAGAGGGTTCGCCCTCGTCGATCCAAGCCACGAGCGTCAGGGTCTCGCCGAAGGAAGCGGCTCCCCTGTTGCCGCTGGTCAAGCCGAAGCTAAAGGCCATCGCCACGAATACGCCGAAATAGATCGCGATCTGCCACTTGATCCGCCAGACGATCTTGAGATACGCCTTAAACGCTTGCATACTTTTTCCTCCTCAGCCTGCCGTAGGCGATCAAGCCAAACGCCGCCGTCAGCGCCAGCAGCAACAGCAGGTTCTGGGTATAGCGCGCCATATTCGGCCCGTAGTACAGGCTGGAAAAGCAGCCGTTGATAAGGCTCGCCGGGTTGAGCAGCGCGATGATGGGCGCCTTTTGATTGATCGCGTAGGTAATGCCGAAGTCCATCAACCCCGCCATATAGCTCATCAGCATCGAGATGCCGATCATCGCGCCGATCTTGACCCCCTCGCCGCCGCGCACCACGCAGCCGATCATCGCGCCGAAGGACGCGCCGCACAGGGTACCCGCCACGCAGGCCAGCGCGATCCACGGCATCTGCCCGCCGAAGCTCACCCGCAGAATTGCCGAAAGGTAGAACATCAGCAGCGAGATCTCGATCAATTGCACGGTAAAGGCCGCCGCCATGGCCGAGAGGATCACCACCATCTTGTGCGTAGGCGCCAGCGTGGTGCGCATGCCCTGCGCCGATACGTCGGCGGAGGCTCGGTTCACCTCCTCCATACACAAGAAGCCGCCGTACAGGCAGGTCATGGCGATCAGCGCATAAAAGAAGGTCACGTAAGGGTCTTTCACGCTTTCGTTGACCGGCGCATCCTGAATGTAGCTGTCGCGCCGCAGGATATCGCTCAGCCGCGTCAGCGCGCCCAGCCGGTCCGCCGCGAAAACGCCGTTCACCGTCTTGCTGGTTTGCAGATAATCGTCGAGGAAACCCTTGAGGATGGTTTGATTGATGCCGCTTTGCAGCACCGTCATGCCCAGCTCCGGCGTGAAGTCGATAATGCCCTCCACCTCGCGCTTTTGCAGCAGCTCCTCGGCCTGCGCGCGGTCGGCAAAGGTGACCGACAGCAGCGCGTCCTCCCCCTCCGATACCGACGCCAGCACCTGCCGGAAGATCGGCTCTGCGTCCAGCGCCGGGCTCTGCACCATCGCCACCGGGATGCGCTCGAACGCCTCGTGCGAGGCCAGGTTCGAGAGCGCCAGCTGAAAAAAGGTGGCGAGGATCAGTGGGAACATAATCGTCCAGAACAGCAGCTGCCGGTTGCGCGCGATGCACTTTAGTTTCACCCGGTAAATATGCCAAAACATCCGCACACCTCCTTAGTCTCTGAGCTGCTTGCCGGTAATCTCCAGAAATACGTCGTTGAGCGTCGGCGGCTCTGCGTAGATCTTGCCGAACGCAACGCCGCTTTCCTTCAAAAAGCCCAATATCGCCGAAAGGTTGCTGGTGCCGCGCGTGGACTTCACGGTGAGCGTCTCGCCCTTCATTTCCGCCGAAATCACATGGCGCAGCGCGCCGATCTGCTCCGGCAGCCCCTCCGGCGCGCCGGGCAGCTCGATGCTGATGGTCTCGCCGGATTTTATCATGCCCTTGAGCTCCTCCTTGGTGCCGGTGGCGATGGCCTTGCCGTGGTCAAGGATCATGATCCGGCTGCACACCCGCTCCACCTCCTCCATGTAGTGGGTGGTGTAAACGATGGTGGCGCCTTCGCGGTTGAGCCGCAGGATGCCCTCGAGGATGTTGTTGCGGCTCTGCGGATCCACCGCCACCGTCGGCTCGTCGAGGATGATGAGCTTGGGCTTGTGCGCGATGCCGCAGGCGATGTTGAGCCGCCGCAGCAGGCCGCCGCTCAGCTTTTTCGGATAGAACTTTTGAAACTCCTCAAGCCCGACAAACTCGATGGCCTCCTGTACGCAGGCGCGGCGCTTGGCCTTATCCTCGATGTACAGCCCGCAGAAATAGTCGACGTTCTCGCGCACCGTCAGCTCGTCGAACACCGCCACGTTTTGCATCACCACGCCGATCTGGCGCTTGATCTCATACGCGTCGGGCGTCATCGGCTGGCCGAAAACCTGTATCGCGCCCTTGTCGTAGCTGAGCAGCGACAGGATGCAGTTGATGGCCGTGGTCTTGCCCGAGCCGTTGGGCCCGAGCAGGCCGAACACCTCGCCCTCGCGCACCGATAGGCTCAGATGATCCAGTGCCACCAGCTCCTTAAAGCGCTTGACCAAGTTCGTTACTTCGATCACCATGCTGTTTCCCTCCGCTTTTCCGTTTGCGTGCTAGGCGCGCATACCAAGTCTGTAGCCATTGTAGCGCGCGAGGCGCGTGCGGCACAGTGATAGCGCTCACCTTTTCGATGTGACATTCGTCATTTCTTGCGATATAATGGGAAAAACGAGGAGGTGCTTCTACGAACAAGCTGCTCGACAAGGCCGCGCTCCTATTGCCGTGCCTATTGCTCTTCGCCTGCGGCGGACGCTCGCCCTATATCGTGGCGCTGATTCTGGTCGCCCTCATCTGCAGCAGCGCCCTCAGCCTGCTGCCCGCGCGCTGGGCACCGGCGGCGCTGCTGGCGTACGCCGCGCTGTGCTTTGAGTACGAAGCGCTGCTGTGCTTCGCGCCGCTGATCGTCTACGATTCGCTGGCGCTAAAGCGGTGGCCGACCGCCCTGCTCCTGCTGCCGTGGATGTATCACTACGACGCGTCGCGGGTGCTGCTCTGCTTCGCGCCGCTTTGCCTCGCCCCGGTCGCGGCGCTGCTGCAACTGCGCACGCTGCGCTACGAGGGCGCAAGCGCGTCGCTCTACACCATGGCCGACCAGCTGCGCGAAACCAACCTGCTGCACAGCGCAAAAAGCAAGGCATTGCTCGAGAAGCAGGATTATGAGATCCACCTCGCCACGCTCTCCGAACGCAACCGCATCGCCCGCGACATCCACGATAACGTGGGACATATGCTTTCCCGCGCGCTGCTGCAAACCGGCGCGTTGCTCTGCGCGCTCAGCTTGGGCGAGGAGGAGAAAGCCGAGCTCCTCCAGCTCAAGGGGACGCTCTCCGGCGCGATGGACGACGTGCGCCAAAGCGTACACAACCTGTACGCCGACTCGGTGGATCTGCACGCGCAGCTCCGCGCGCTGGCCGAGGGCTTCACGCTCTGCCCCGTGCAGCTCGAATACGATGTGGACGCGCCTCCAAGCCCGGCGATCAAGTATTGCTTCCTCGCCGTCGCCAAGGAGGCTCTCTCCAACGTGGCCAAGCACGCTCTCTCCCCCTCCCTCGTCACGCTGCGCGCGCGCGAGCATCCGGCGCTGTATCAGCTGGACATCCGCGACGATGGGCAGCCCGGCGCCATCGCCGCCGAGCCGGTCGGCCTGGGTTTGCGCTCCATCGAGGAGCGGGTGGCGTCGCTGGGCGGCAACGTACACTTTTCCCGCGAGGACGGCTTTCATCTTTTCATATCCATCCCAAAGCAAAACAACGAATAGAAAAAGCGTTTGCCAAGCAAAGCAAGGAGGGAAGCTCCGCATGAGAATCGTGCTCGTCGACGACGACAATCTGGTGGTCTCCGCGCTCAAAACCATCCTGTCGGCGGATCCCGAAATCGAGGTTTGCGCCACCGGCGGCGACGGGCAGGACGCCGTGCGGCACTATGCTGCCCTGCGCCCCGACGTGCTGCTGATGGACATCCGCATGCTGGAGATGAGCGGGCTGGACGCCGCCGAGCAAATACTGATCGCCTACCCCGACGCCCGCATTCTGTTTCTGACCACCTTCGCCGACGATGAATACATCATCCGCGCGCTGCGCCTAGGCGCGAAGGGCTACCTGCTCAAACAAAACTTCGAGAGCATCGCCCCGGCGCTCAAGGCGGTGTACGCCGGGCAGCGCGTGTTCGGCGAGGACGTGGTGCTCAAGCTGCCGCAGCTTCGGGGCAACGAAAAGCCCAGCTTCCAGCAGCTGGGCCTCGGTGAAAAGGATGGCGAAATCATCAGCCTTGTTGCCGAAGGGCTGAACAACCGCGAGATCGCGCAGCGGCTCTACCTCAGCGAGGGCACGGTGCGCAACTACCTCTCGGTCATCCTAGAAAAGCTCAGCCTGCGCGACCGCACGCAGCTGGCGGTGTTCTACTACAAGCATCTGCACGGCGAGTT
Source organism: Eubacteriales bacterium (assembly GCA_031552825.1). GTDB lineage: Bacteria > Bacillota > Clostridia > Christensenellales > Aristaeellaceae > WQXF01. The sequence goes on along the minus strand of JAVBMD010000007.1, from coordinate 26,598 downwards.
TGCGCCGTAATTATATTTATCTTGGGGAGGGAACCATGCTTATCACCTGTCAAAACCGCAACGCCGCCGCCTATGAGCGGCTTTTTGACGCGCTGATTCAGGATACCTTCGGCTTCTCCTTCGCGCCGTGGTTCGCCGCCGGGCTTTGGGATGAGCGTTACGAGAGTTTCTCCATCATCGAGGACGGCGTTATGCTGGCCAACCTCTGCCTGTTCCGGTGTCAACTCCGCTTCGGCGAAAGACCGGTGACCGCCTACCAGCTCGGCGCTGTCGCCACCCGAAAGGAGCATCGCGGCAAGGGGCTCTCCCGCCGTCTAGTGGCGCACATCGACCAGCGTTACCCCGACGCGCCGATGTTTCTGTTCGCCAACCCCAGCGTGCTGGATTTCTATCCGCGCTTCGGCTTCCGCCGGGTATACGAGAGCTGCCCCAGCGCGGTTCTCACCGTGCACAACCCCGATGCGCCCGCCCATCGCCTCGCGCCGGGGGATCCGCTGGTGTGGCGGTATCTGACCAACAACCGCCCCGCCTCCCGCGCGCTGCACGCCGCCAATCTGGAGACCGTAGAATTTTTCCATCTGCTGCTGGAATACAGCGAGGACATCTATCACATGCCCGAGCTGGACGTGCTGGTTGTCGCCGCCGCGCAGGCGGGCGAGCTCTTCCTGCCCTACCTCAACAAGCCGGAGGGCGTATCCTTCGCCGAGGTTGCGGCGCGCCTGCCCTTCACCCACATCCATGCCGTCCGCTTCGGCTTCATGCCGGATCGTCTTGACCTGCCCTGCGCGTGGACGCGGCTGGAATCCGGCGACGAAGCCATGTTCGTTCGCGGAGCTCTCCCCCTGCCGGAGCCTTTCGCCTTTCCGGCGCTGGCGAAAACCTGATTCGCAAAACCGTTCTCCGCGCAGCTACAGCCGAACTTCCACCGGCACGTCGGCCACGATGCAGTCCGGCGCGACCCGGCAATCCAGCGCCAACACCCGCACACCCTGCCCAGCGGCTTCGCGCAGCGCGTCGCCAAAGGCAGGGTGCATTTTGTCGTTGGGCGAAAAGGCGCGCACGCCCTGCATCTGAATGATGAACGCCACCGTGGCCTCGAAGCCTTCCCGCACGCAGCGGCACAGCTCGTGCAGATGCTTCACGCCCCGCTCCGTCGGCGCGTCGGGAAACAGCGCCACGCCGTCCTCCTCCAGCGTCACGCCCTTGACCTCGACGTACAGCCCGCCCCCGGCGGTTGCTACGTAAAAATCAAGGCGCGAATCACCGAAGGCAGCTTCCGCCTTGATCGCTTTGAGCCCCTTTATGCCGCCGCCCTCCGCCCATTCGCGGAACACCTTGTTGGGCATCTGGCTATCTATGTTCACCAGCCGGTCGCCCTTTTGCACCGCGATCAGGTCGAACCCGGTGGCGCGGCCAAGGGCATCGGCCTTTTGCAGATAAACCGGCGCGCCGGGCAGCAGCAGCTCTTTGCAGCGCCCGGTGTTCTTCACATGGCAGATCTCTTCCTTGCCCGCCACCTCGCAGCGAGCGGTAAAGCGGCTGGGTCGCTCGAGAAAGACGCCCGGCAGCACGTTATCATAGCGCATTTAACTTCCCCCGCGCCGCTACAGCATCGTCAGCGCCGGATCGGCGTTGAGCGACAGGTCGGCCAGTTCCCCGCGCAGCAGGCGGTAGAAGGCCGCGCTGCCGATCATCGCGGCATTGTCGGTACACAGCGCCACCGGCGGCACATAGAGCGGGATGCCCTGCGCCTCGGCGGCCTCGGCCAGCCGCGCGCGCAGCAGGCGGTTGGCGGCCACGCCCCCGGCCAGCGCGATGGCGGGCGCGCGGGTATCGGCGGCGGCGCGCATCGCGCGCTCCACCAGCGCCTCCACCACCGCATGCCGGAACGAGGCGGCGATGTCGGCGGCGGGCACCTCGCGCCCGCTCTGCCGCAGCTTGTGTACGGCGTTGACCAGCGCGGTTTTCAGCCCGCTAAAGCTATAATCGTAGCGCCCTGCAGGCGCGGGCTTGGGCAGCGCCAGCGCGTGCGGATCGCCCTGCTCGGCCAGCGCGTCCAGCAGCGGGCCGCCCGGGTAGGGCAGCGCCAGCACGCGCGCCGCCTTGTCGAAGGCCTCCCCGGCGGCGTCGTCCTGCGTTTGCCCCAGCAGGCGGTACTGGCCGTAATCCTCCACCCAAAGCAGGTGCGAATGGCCGCCCGAGGCCACCAGGCACAGAAACGGCGGCTTAAGCTCCGGATGCGCGATATAGTTGGCGCTGACGTGCCCCTCGATATGGTGTACCGGGATCAGCGGCTTGCCGCTGGCGAAGGCCAGCGCCTTGGCGCAGGATACGCCGATCAGCAGCGCGCCCACCAGCCCGGGGCCCTGCGTCACCGCGATGGCGTCGATCTCCGCAAGCGTTAGGCCAGCCTGCGAAAGCGCCTCGTCGATCAGCGGATTGATGCTCTCCACGTGCTTGCGCGAGGCGATCTCCGGCACCACGCCGCCGTACTCCGCGTGCAGCGCGATCTGCGAATAGAGCACGTTGGAGAGCACCTGCCGCCCATCGCGCACCACGGCGACGGCGGTTTCATCGCAGGAGGATTCGATGGCGAGGAGGGTGGCATGACCCTTGGCGCGCAGCGCGTCGGCTTGGGCGCACGCGCGCTCGAAATACGTACTCATCCTCATCCCGCCCTCCTGTTCATCGGTTGCCTGCTTGCCCTGTACCAGAGCGCCGCTATGGCGCACCACGCGGCGACGCAAAGCGCCCACAGCCCGGCAACGCGAAGCACCGTTTCCTCGAAGAAGCGCAGCGGCATCAGCTGAATCAGCAGGTCGGTCGCCGGATCCAGCAGCCACAGCTCGTTGGTAAACGCCACCTGATGAAACGCCCAGAAAACCGAATGAAAATCCACCGCCGCCCATATCGCGACGGCGACGATCAGCAGCGCGAACTCCGCCACGCCGATCAGCATGCCCTTGGCGGTGCGCGCCGGGTCTTTCCCACGGCGCACCGCGAGCCAGCTCGCCAGCATCAGCGCGGCCAGCAGCGCCGCGCCGCCCCACAGCACCCATTTCACCAGCCGGAACAGCCCGGCCACATCGGCCATGTGCGCAATTTCGTAGGCATGAAACGCGTCCTGCTCCCGCCCATCCTGCACGATGCGCAGGCGCAGCGCATCCACATCGCCATTCATCGAGGCGGCGATGGCTTGGGCGATGCGTTCCTTATCCTCCTCACGCAGGCCGGGCGGAGACGCCGCCAGATCGTACCGCAGCGCGCCGCGATAGTAATCGGCGTTCAGCGCGACGCCCAGCAGGCACAGCAGCAGGCTGCACACCAGAAAGAGCCACGCCATCGCGCGGCCCTTGAGGTCAGCCTTGATCTTCTTTCTCTTCACAGCTTTCGCCTCATGCATCACTGCATCTGCAAGTACGCGGTGACGAAGCCGTCCAGCTCGCCGTCCATCACGCCCGCAGTGGAGCCGCCCTCGTAGCCGGTGCGGTGATCCTTGACCATGCTGTACGGATGGAACACGTAGGAGCGAATCTGGCTGCCCCATTCGATCTTCTTCATCTCGCCCTTGATGTCGCTCATCTTTTCTTCCTTTTCGCGCTCGCGCAATTCCAGCAGGCGCGATTTGAGCATCATGATACAAACCTCGCGGTTCTGTACCTGCGAGCGCTCATTTTGGCACTGCACCACGATGCCGGTCGGCACGTGCGTCATGCGCACCGCCGAATCGGTACGGTTGACGTGCTGTCCGCCCGCGCCGGAAGCGCGGTAGGTGTCGATGCGCACGTCCTCCATGTCCAGCTCGAAGGCCTCGTCCTCCAAGACCGGCGAAACGTCCAGCGAAGCGAAGGAGGTATGGCGGCGCGCGTTGGAATCGAAGGGCGAGATGCGCACCAGCCGGTGTACGCCCTTCTCGGGGCGCAGGAAGCCGTAGGCGTTCTCGCCGGTCACCTCCATCGTGACCGACTTGATGCCCGCCTCGTCGCCGTCCTGATAATCGAGCAGCTTGACGGCAAAGCCGCGCCGCTCGCAATAGCGCGTGTACATGCGGTAGAGCATCGAGGCCCAATCCTGCGCCTCGGTGCCGCCCGCGCCCGCGTGCAGCGAGAGGATGGCGTTGCCGTGGTCATACTCGCCGCGCAGCAGCGTCTCCAGCTGCAGCGCCTGCACATCGGCCTGCAGCGCGCGGATATCGGCGCCCGCCTCGTCGGCGGTCTCCTGATCCTCGCCCTCCTGCGCCAGCTCGATCAGCGTTTCCGCATCGTCGGCGCGCTCCTGCAGGCGCGCGAAGAAGGCCAGCTTGTCGCCCAGCTGCTTGACGCGCTGGTTGACCTTGGTGGACTTCTCCATGTCGTTCCAAAAATCCGGAGCGTTCATCTCCTCTTGCAGCTCGGCCAACTCGTCCTTCATGTGGGCGAGGTCAAAGGGATTCACCTGCCTGTGCAATGCTCTCCCGGATTTGCTCTAGGTCCTGTTTATACTGATCCAGTTCGATCATCCCAAATCACTTCCTTATGGGCGAATGCCCGTGAATTTTTTGTGGATTCCCTCGCTTGCGCAAGGTTTGGTGGATCCCTCGCTTGCGCGGGGAACGGAATCCCTCCACCACTCACGCGGTCCCCCTCCCTTTGACAAGGGAGGCAAGGGGCTAGAATCAAAAATCTTTTATGAAGCGAGAAGCATATATCAGCCTCCAAAAGCCTCCCTTGTTAAAGGGAGGGGGACCGCCCGCAGGCGGTGGAGGGATTCTACCGCTTCAGCGGCTTTCCGCGCTAGGCCTCGCGGCCGCAGCAATTCTTATATTTCTTGCCGCTGCCGCAGGGGCAGGGCTCGTTGCGCCCCACCTTTGCCTCGGCCTTCTTGGGGCGGTTGGGCTCGGTGCTGGCGCCTTCGGCGGCCTTGGCGTGCGCCTCCACCTCCACGGCCACGCGCTTGCGCTCCGGCGGGCGCTCGATGGTCGCGAAGTAGAGGCGGCGCAACGTTTCCTCGCGGATCAGGCGCACCATTTCGTCGAACATGTCGTAGCTCTCGAACTTGAACTCCACCAGCGGATTCTTGTTGCCGTAGGCGCGCAGGTTGATGCCGTCGCGCAGGTGATCCATCGCGTCGATATGATCCATCCAGTGCGTATCCACGGCGCCCAGCAGCACCACGCGCTCGATCTCGCGCGCATCCATGCCGTGCTCCCCGAACACCGCTTCGCGCCGGGCGTAGAATGCTTCGGCGGCGGCGCGGAGGTGCTCCTTGAGGTCGTCGCGGCTCCAGCTCTTCGCCGCCTCGGTGTTCTGCGCAATGGTACCCGGCGGCACGCACAGGCGCTCCAGATACTCCGCCAGCCCCGGCAGATCCCAGTCCACATAGTCCTCGCCGCGCCCGGTGAAGGTACCCGCCGCGTCGTCGATAATCTGGCGCACCATGCCCTGAATCTGCCCGCGCATGTCCTCGCCCTCGAGCACTTTACGGCGCTGGCCGTAGATCACCTCGCGCTGCTGGTTCATCACGTCGTCGTACTGCAGCACGTTTTTGCGGATCTCGTAGTTGCGGCCCTCGATGCGCTTCTGCGCGTTCTCGATCTGCTTGGTCAGCATACCGGCCTCGATGGGCTGATCGTCCGCCAAGCCCAGCCTGCCGATCATGCCGGAGATGCGGTCGCTGCCAAACAGGCGCAGCAGATCGTCCTGCAAGGAGATGATGAACTGCGAGGAACCCGGATCGCCCTGACGGCCGGAGCGGCCGCGCAGCTGGTTGTCGATGCGGCGGGATTCGTGCCGCTCGGTGCCGATGATGTGCAGGCCGCCCACCGCCACCACGCGGTCGTGATATTCGTCGGTCTGCTTTTTAAACTGCTGATATAGCTCGCGGTACTGCCCGCGCAGCGCCTTCACCTCGTCGGAAATATCCTCGTTAAAGCCCACGGCGTCCTCGATGAGCTGCTCATCGTGCCCCTGCTGGCGCAGCGCGCGGCGGGCTAGGTACTCGGGATTGCCGCCGAGCAGGATGTCGGTGCCGCGGCCCGCCATGTTGGTGGCGATGGTCACCGCGCCGTAATGGCCTGCCTGCGCGACGATGTCGGCTTCCTTGTCGTGGAACTTGGCGTTGAGCACCTCATGCTCCACCCCGCGCCTGCTCAGCATGCGGCTGACCAGCTCGGAAATCTCCACCGATACCGTACCCACCAGCACCGGCTGGCCGGTGGCGTGCCGCTCCACGATCTGCTCGAGCACGGCATCGTACTTGGCCTTGACGTTCTGGTACACCAGATCATTCATGTCCTTGCGGATCATCGGCATGTTGGTGGGTACCTGCACGACGTCCAGCTTGTAGATGCCCTTGAACTCCTCTTCCTCGGTCTTGGCGGTACCGGTCATGCCCGATAGCTTTTTGTACATGCGGAAGTAGTTCTGGAAGGTGATGGTGGCCAGCGTCTTGCTCTCGTGCTCCACCTTGACGTGCTCCTTGGCCTCGATGGCCTGATGCAGCCCGTCGCTATAGCGGCGGCCGATCATGAGCCGCCCGGTAAATTCATCGACGATAATCACCTGATCGTTTTGCACCACATAGTCCACATCGCGCTTCATGAGCACATTGGCGCGCAGCGCGGCGTTGACGTGGTGTACGATCTCGGTGTTTTCCATGTCGGCGAGGTTTTCGATGCCGAAGAAGCTCTCGGCCTTCCTGCTGCCGTTTTCGGTAAGGTTGCAGGTTTTCTCCTTCTCGTCCTTCACGTAGTCGGCGTCCTCGCCCTCGCGCAGCCGCTGCGCGAACTGGTCGGCCTTGGTATACATATCGGTGGGCTTATCGCCCCTGCCGGAGATGATGAGCGGCGTGCGCGCCTCGTCGATGAGGATGGAGTCCACCTCGTCGACGACGGCAAAATGATGCCCGCGCTGCACCATGTCTTTATAGTAGATCACCATATTATCGCGCAGGTAGTCGAAGCCCAGCTCGTTGTTGGTGCCGTAGGTGATGTCGCAGGCATACGCGGCGCGGCGGTCGGCATGATTCATATCGTGCAGCACGACGCCCACCGTCAGCCCGAGGAAGCGGTGGATGCGCCCGATCTCCTCGCCCTGAAAGCGCGCGAGGTATTCGTTGACGGTAACGATGTGTACACCCTTGCCGTCCAGCGCGTTGAGGTAGGCGGCCAGCGCGGCGGTCAGCGTCTTGCCTTCGCCGGTTTTCATTTCCGCGATGCGCCCCTGATGCAGCACGATGCCGCCGATCATCTGCACGCGGAAGTGGCGCTTGCCATACACGCGGTCGGTGGCCTCGCGCACCGCCGAAAAAGCCTCGGGCAGGATGTCGTCCAGCGTCTCGCCCGCCGCCAGACGGTCGCGGAACGCTCGGGTCTGATCGCGCAGCTGCGCGTCGCTCATCGCGCGGTAGGCGTCTTCAAAGCTATCAATTTTATCGACGATCTTGTTCAGCCGCTTGATCTCCGCAGCGCTGCCGTCGCCCAATAAAGCCTTTATCCAACTCACGGTATTCTTCCTCCAATTCGGCGCGCTTTCAGGCGCACGCGCGCTCGTCCACCAAGATTTTGCAACCGATATAGTATACCACCATTGCCGCGCGGAATCAACCGGCGCGCGCCTGCGTTAAATCGCGATAAAATTATCGCTTTTTCACGCAATCCGGCATTTACAGCGCCGGGCATTCGTGATATGCTAAGCAAGGAATCGCCCGCATACACAGGAACTGTTGGAATTCATTGACGATTGCTTGGGGAGGGGTTTCCTTGAAGGTATTGATTACCGGCGGCGCCGGGTACATCGGTTCCACCATCGCTTCCGCGCTGGAAGATCGCGGCCATCAGCCCGTCATTCTGGATTCATTGGTCAACGGCCGGATCGAGTTCACCGAAGGCCGGGTTTTCTATCACGGCGATATCGGCGACAAGGCGCTGCTCGAGCGCGTGGTGCGCGAGCATCCCGATCTGTACGCCTGCATCCACTGCGCCGCGCTGATCGTCGTGCCCGAATCGGTGACCGACCCCTACCTATATTATCGCGAGAACGTCTCCAAGTCGCTGGAGATGTTCCATACCTTCGCGGCGCTGGGGCTCTCGCGCGTGGTGTTCAGCTCCTCGGCCTCGATTTACGGCAACGTGCCGGGCTTCGTGGCCTACGAGGACGCCCCCATCGCGCCGCAAAGCCCCTACGCGCGCACCAAGCGCGTGATGGAGATGGTGCTGGAAGATCTTTGCGCCGCCGAGCCGCTCAGCGGCGTGGCGCTGCGCTACTTCAACCCCATCGGCGCCGATCCGAAGATGCGCTCCGGTCAGTATCTTGCGCAGCCCAGCCACGTATTAGCCAAGATGATGCAGACCGCGCGCGGCGTGGAGCCCTGCTTCTCCATCACCGGCACCGAATGGCCGACCCGCGACGGCTCCGGCCTGCGCGATTACATCCACGTGTGGGATTTGGCGCAGGCGCACGTCGCCGCCGTGGAGCACTTTGACGCCGCGCTCGACCCCGGCACCCGCTTCGGCGCCATCAACTTGGGCACCGGCAACGGCGTAACGGTGTTCGAGCTGCTGACGGCCTTCGAAGAGGTGCTCGGCCGCAAGCTGCCGATGCAGAAGCTGCCTCCCCGCCCCGGCGATGTCGCCGGCGCCTGCGCGGGCGTGGATCGCGCGCATCAGCGCCTCGGCTGGCACGCCGAAAAGACCATGGCCGAGGCCATCGCCGACGCGCTCAAGTGGGATGAACTCTGGAAGGCGAGAATCGCGAAGTAATTGATTGGGCAGTCCTTTCGGGCTGCCCGCTTTTTATTTGGAGGAACCGAATGCGCAGGCTAAAGCGGCTTTCCCCTTTCTTTGCCCTCTGCCTCGCCCTGCTGGCGCTGGCATGCGCCGCGCGCGCCGAGGATGCGCCCATCGACTGGGGCGATCCGGTTAAGACGCGCGTATCCAGCGGCACGGGCGGGACGGAGTGGCGACCGCTGCCCTTCGATACGGAACTCGATGCCGATGCGGGGCAAAACCTCGCGCTATCCGACCTGTTCTACGATGGTTTCAACTACATCGACTACATCAACAGTTTTATCATGGCGGAGTGCCTGAACAACGATGAGGATTTCGATTACGAAGAAGATGGCTACGCCTTTTCATTAAACCCCGTGCTCAAGCGCCCCTTCGGCGGATTCCCTAGCGATTATCCGCATTTTAGCGTTCGCGCAGGCGCCACGGTATACTTGCTGCTGCACGTTGACGCCGATAACCCCTATTTCACCACCGGCATAAATGGACGCAGCTTTTCAATCCCGCTCACGCACGATATGAGCCCGTTCGGGGTTTGCCGGTTGGAAGTGAATTACTTAGGGTCATTGCCCTTGGATGGGCTTTTCGCGTGGGGCGGCGAGCTGGCCATTCCCAGCGTGCGTTTGGATAACGGCAGCAATCCGCAGGCCGACGACGCGGTAAATCAGCACATACAGCGGACGCTTGCACAAATCTCCGCGCCGGAAATGCATGCACGCTTTAGCGCCTCCGTCAACGAACCCAACTTCGTCTTTTCAACGTGGCGGCGCTATTTGTTTTGCGGATTCCTCTATGGAAATTCCGGATCGTTTCGCGAGCCAAATGAGGAGATGGTTGGCGCCGAAGTGTTTGATTCCCATACCGGGCTAGCGGTCGATACAGAAAAGTGGTATCCTTACTTATTGGAAGATCCTGCTTCCTGCTATTTTACAGACGATGCTGACGGCGTATTTGCCGATAAAGAAATCACCGGCACCTATACCCCGCCTGTCGGCACAGCATATATCGGCATATGGCTTCGTTACGGCCAGCTCGTGCTGACCTTCAAAGAACCCGATGGCACCCGCGTGCGCGTGTTCGCGCCCCTCAGCGCGCTGGAGGGGGTCCACGATACAAAGAGAAGGAGATGACGATGTTGAAAGACGGCGAGGGATTGCCGAAGGGGGTACGGGTGCGCTTTCTGGAACCAACTTCGCGCATAGAAAGAGCCGACGGTGACGACGGCTTCACCAAACAGTACCTCACGCTGCGCATGGTCGCCGAGGGCTGCGGCGACTGGGCGCAGGAGCAATTTGACTACGTCGCCTACGTTCAAAGCATCGGGATCCGTGTGATCGATATCTCCCACAACATCGAGGATTGGGACAATTCTTGGGACGATGGCGAGTGGAGGGAGACCAATTGCGGCGTCGCGACTGCCCGTTTTTACAGAAGCGCGGACATCCCGGTCGATGGAATCGGCGAGTATGAGGTGAAAGGCGCGGGCTACATGTATTCTGACGAGCCCAGCGGCTACCTGAGCTATGTTCCGTATGACGATCTGAAAGCGATCGACGCCGCCGGATTGCGGCCGGGAAGGCTGGAGGAGGGGAAGGTGTTCTCCTGCGACGCCCACATCGCACACTGCCAGTTGTACATCGGTCAAGGGCGTCGGGTGCTCCTCGCGTTTGTCCCGGTCGCGTACATCGCGATCGCGCCCAAGGCGGACAGCGAGGGCATGCGGGAAGACATACAAATCACGGGGGCGCCGTCGATTTGCCTGATCGGCAATTGGGAGAATACCTATTGGGACGAGTGCGATCAGAACAGGACGCTCGTCGCGGAATTTTTGAAGCAGGGCAAGCTGATTCGCGTGGAGAATGCTCAGGAGGATTATCCGGACTGGGTTGTGGCGATGAGCCCCACGGGCACCCCGCGCGCGCATGCGTGCAGGGAGCATCTGGATGCCCGCTGCAGGTGCCTTGTTTGCGGTAAGACCTGCCATGCGATCGTGGATGATAGCACGGGTTCCGGTACCGGCATGGTGACCGCCACGTGTACGCGCTGCGGCGCATTCGAGCGATATTACGATGATACCGGCATCGTTATTGAGTCCACGCTTTGATGCGGACGGCGCTAAAGAACCCGACGGCGCGCAGGTGCGCGTATCCATGCCCCTCAACGCGTTAGAAAAGCTGCCCCAATCGGTAGCCCCACGAAAATAGATCAGGAGGACACACACCATGCTTTACCGCGACATCGGCAAAACCGGCAAGCAGGCCAGCATCATCGGCCTGGGCTGCGAGCACTTGGACGGTACCCCCTACGGGCAGATCAAGGAGACGATCGACGCCGCGCTGGAGCAGGGCGTCAACATCCTCGACGTGTTCATGCCCGGGCGCGAGGTGCGCGAAAACATCGCCAAGGCGTTGGGCGCGCGCCGAAAGGACGTGTACATCCAGGGCCACGTCGGCTCCACCGATGTCAAGCAGCAGTACGACATCAGCCGCGATCTGCCCACCGTGCAGCGCTACTTCGAGGATCTGCTGCGCATCTTTGGCCGCATCGATTTCGGCATGATGTTCTTCATCGATTCCGAGAAGGATTATAAGGGCGTGTTCAACACCGGCTTCGCCGACTACGTGCAGAAATTAAAGCGCGACGGCGATATCGGCCACATCGGCTTCAGCTCGCACAATCCCGATATGGCGGCGCGCGTGCTGGCCACCGGCTTGCCCGAGATCATGCTGTTCAGCATCAACCTCGCCTTTGACCTCTACCCCGCCGAGGTCAACGTGCTCGATCAGCTCGACGGCCCGCTGGACGGCTCAGCCTTTCGCGGCCTCGATCCCAAGCGCGCCGCGCTGTACAAGCAATGCGAGCAGCTGGGCGTGGGCATCACCGTGATGAAGACGCTGGGGGCGGGCAAGCTGCTTTCCAAGGAGCATACGCCCTTCGCGCAGCCGATGACCGCCGCCCAGTGCATTCATTACGCGCTAACCCGCCCGGCGGTATCCAGCGTGCTGCTGGGCTGCAAAACCGGCGCGGAGATGCGGGACGCCCTGCGCTACCTCGACGCCAGCGATCAGGAGCGCGACTATTCGCCGCTGCTGGGCACGCTGCGCAACGATTTCCGCGGCAACTGCGTGTATTGCAGCCACTGCCAGCCCTGCCCCGCGGGCATCGACATCGCCGCCGTCAACAAGTATCTGGACATCGCGCGGCTCAACGAGCAGCAGGTACCCGCCACGCTGCGCGCGCACTACGCCTCGCTGGAGCACAGCGGCGCGGCGTGCATCGCCTGCGGCAACTGCGAGGAGCGCTGCCCGTTCGGCGTGCCGGTTATCGAGAATATGGCGGCGGCGGAGCGGCTGCTCGGATAATCACCACAGCCGCACGACCTCGCAACCATCGAAGTAATACTGCACGATGGTTTCAGCCTTCTCCCCCTGCTCGGCCAAGCCATACGCGCCCCATTGCGACATCCCCACGCCATGCCCGTAGCCCTTGCCTGAAAAGGTCACCTTTCCACCCTCCATCTTGATCTCATCAAGGAGGGTGGATTTCATTTTTGTGCTGCCGATGGCGATGCGGAAGGAACCCGCCGGTACGCTGGTGTTGTTGACCACCAGCGTCGTCGCGCGGCCGGATTCCCCGCGCTGGCCGATCTGGATGCCCTCCAGCTTGCTGCCGGAAACGCCCGCCCTGCTTGCGGCCTTGAGCACCTCAGCGGCGGTAAAGGTAGCCGTCCACTTGGCGACATCCTTGGGCGCCTTGTCGCTCTCCCGCCCTTTGACGATCTTGGTGTAGCGCGGTTCGGCGCGCTCATACTCCAGCCCTTCCTTGGCCTTGGCGGTCAGCCCGCCGGAGTGCGCGTGAAACCACCCGTAGGGCAGGTCGCCCTGCGAGGCCAGCACCAGCCCCTTGGTCTCCTTGACCGCCTCGCGAATACGGTCGTTGACCCCCGCCGTGTCGTAGGCCTGCGCCTCCTCGATGTCGGTCGAGATGTCCGCGCCGGGGTATTTCGATTCCTTCTCCTCTATAAACTTGAGCACGAAGGTGCGCGCCAAAATGGCCTGCGCCTTAAGCGCCTCCAGCGGCCAGTCGTTCTTCATCTCGCCCGCCAGCACGCCCTCCAGGTATTTTTCCAGCGGCATGGCCTCCACCTTCTTGGCGCTGACCACGTACACCTTGAGCGAGGGTTCGCCGCCCTCCATGCTGAGCTTGGCGGGCAGCTTGACGCGCGAATCGACGGGTTTCTCCGCCCCGTCCGGAGCCGCATTTGGGTCCCCGTTGGCCAGCATCGGCGGCGGTGTGTCCTCGCCGGAGGGCAGCGTTTCCTTTTGCCTCGGCACCTCGTTGGGCGGGTTGCTGGCGCAGCCCGCGCAGCCCAGCGCGATCAGCGCCGCGCACAGCGCCGCCGCGCCCCGTTTGATCCAGTATTTTTTCTGAAACATGCACATTCTCCTTCTCTATGCCGTCGAAATCGATCGATGCGCGTAGCTTGCGCGCGCGAAAAGCAGAACATGCCGGGTTCTTTTGGCATGCGCGATGCGTCCGCCGCATCGCTTCCGCAAGAATTTTTTGTAATTTTCAAAAAACAGCTTGAGCAATCTCCGCACTAATGGTAGAGTGTTGTATGGCAATTCTATCCTCTTTTGGAAAAGACATCCGGTTTGAGTCGCCCTCCGACCATGCAACGAAAGGATCTTTTTATGATCTCTGTGCTAGAGATGCTGTTAAATCATCAGATCTTCGTCCTTATCTTGGAGCCCACATACATCTTTCTGTGCAATTTTTTCGTCGCGGTGCAGCTGAAAAAAATCAACTGTGAGGACATTTCACTGCCGCGCCAGCTGTTTTTTGCCGCCATCTTGACCGCCGTGGTTATCGTCCCCAACTATGTCCTGATTTTTTGCTGGCAGCACCTTTTTTCCCGCGAAGCGTTGCAGAACGCGCTGCCTTGGATACGCTTCGCGCTCATCTATCGCAACCCGCTCTGGATGCTTGCCTACTTCTGGACGGCCCGATCGGTGCTGCGCTTATCCGCGCGCGACGTGGCCAATTCCTCGCTGCTGGTCTTCTGCTTCAGCGAATTGTTCGCCCTGCTTTCCAACAGTATGGAAACGGTCTACCTGCCCTTTCAAAGCATCCTGTCCCCGTTCGCCGGTTTCAACCTCGCCCACCTTCTCCTGATCCTCCTGCTGGTCGCGATCAACCTAGCCCTTTCAAAGTATATCGACCGAAACGCGCACAGGCTGAAGCTGTTCTTCGAGGCGGGGAACGAAGAGAAAAAGCATCCTAGCCTTACAAATTTCCTGTTTGGCTGCGCGCTGTGGTGTTCGCTGGCCAGCATTGAATTCGTCCTCAACGTCAACAGAACGATCATTTACAACTACTATTACCCGGCTTCGATCGCGCTCTTGTCGACGTTGATCGTTCTGCTTTACCGCATCCGGATGAACCACGTCGAGCTGCATCAGGCGAACCTGCACAACGCCGTGTTGCGCCAAAACTTGGATGATTTTCACGGCATTCGGCACGATCTGAACAACCTGCTGCAGGTATACAACGGCTTCATTGAAACCGAAAGCTATGAGGAGCTCAAATCGTTCCATAGCAAGGTGTACGGGGAAGCGGTGCAGAACAACGACCGGCTCAACCTGCATCTTTGGCTGCGGGACGCGCCCGCGTTGTACGGCTTGTTCCTATCGATGGAGGAGTTGGCGCGCACGTTGTCGGTGGAATTCGAGGTGAAGGATGTGCGCGCGTTTAAATTCATCGATATGTCGGATTACGATCTGTGCCGCCTCCTTAGCAACCTGCTAAAGAACGCCATCGAGAGCGCCTGCGGCTCCTCCGCGCCGAAGGTGCTGGTTCGAATCAGCAGCCACGGGGGCAAGGCAGTGGTCGCCATCGCCAACACCTCCCCCGCCTTGGTGGACGCCTCGCGCATATTTGAGCCGGGCTTTTCCACAAAGGAAGGCCATTCCGGCCGAGGGCTCGTTGAGGTAAACAAGGTGCTCGCGAAGTATTACGGCTGCACCATCAAGCCGGTCTACAAAAAGCCCATCCTTACCATGTACCTGGTTCTCCCGCTCAAGAACAGCATCAATCCCACGGAAATGTCGCCTTTGGCGATCTGATACGAATCCTCAAAACGAAATACGCGAGCAATACAAAAAAGCGCGATCCTTCGATCGCGCCTTTTGCGGAAAGCCGATTAGGCTTCCTTCTCTTTTTTCACGGTGTCATCTTCCATCACGATGACCTGCTTGCCATCGTAATAGCCGCAGTGCTTGCAGATACGATGGTTCAGCTTCATCTGCTGGCAACGCGGGCATTTCGTAATGCCGGGAGCCGACAGCTTCCAATGCGTGCGACGCTTGCGGCCGCGGGCTTTGGATACTTTACCCTTGGGAAGAGCCATAATTACACCTCCTCATCCTGATTCAGCAGGGATGCCAATGCCGAAAAAGGATGCTTCGACGGCATTTCCTTCTGGCATGCACAGCGCGTTTCATTGCGGTTGGCGCCGCAAACGGGGCAGATCCCTTGGCAGTCGGGCTTGCACAGGATGCGCATCGGCATCTCCAGCCACAGCGCGCCCAGCACAGCGTCGTCCATCTCCAAGGCGTGCCCCTCAAAGGGGAACAAGTCCGGATCGTCAGGGTCGGGATCGCGGGTGAACCGCACCTCCAGCGCCGCGCACGCATCGTGCCGCGCGTCGCCCAAGCAGTTGCCGCAGGCTGTGCGCACTTGAGCGCGCACCGTGGCGCGCACCCAAACATCCTCCTTCACCGCCACGCAGGTGCCGCGCACCTCCACCGGCGATTCGAAGAACAACTCCGCACCATCCCAAGTCGTAGGCGGCATCTCTTCGCTCATCGCGAAGGGGATCTCCGCCCCCGGCGCTTGCAGCGCCGCCGAGACGTTTAACAACATGTCCCTCACCTCAAAAAACGAGACCAGATGTTATTATAGGTGAGCGGCTCGGGTCTGTCAAGCTTTTTGGCAAAGCTTACCCTTCAACGATCTCCTTGGTATCGCGCGCGATGGCCAATTCCTCGTTGGTCGGCACCACAAGAATTTTGCAGCGGCTGTTCGCGGTAGAAATATCGCCCTCCGCGCCCTTAAAGTTCTTGCTGTGCTCCATCTCCACGCCGAGGAACTGCAAACCCTCCACGATGCGCGCGCGCGCCTGATAGTCGTTCTCGCCCACCCCGGCGGTGAACACGATGGCGTCCAGCCCGCCCATGGCGGCGGCATACGCGCCGATGTACTTGCGCGCGCGGTAGTCGTACACCTCCAGCGCGCGGTGCGCCGCCGGGTCGCCTTCATCGTCGGCGGAGGTCACGTCACGCATGTCGCTGGTCAGGCCGGAAAGCCCCAGCACGCCGGACTTTTTGTTGAGCACGTCCATCACGCCCTGAATGTCCATCTTCTCGCGCTCCATCACAAACTGGATGATGGCCGGATCGATATCGCCGCTGCGCGTGCCCATCACCAAGCCCTCCAGCGGGGTCAGCCCCATGGTGGTATCGATGGATTCGCCGTTCTTGATGGCGGAGAAGGAGACGCCGTTGCCCATGTGGCAAATCACAAACTTGAGCTCGCTGGCGGGCTTGCCGAGGTAACCGGGCACCAAGGAGGCCACGTAGCGGTGGCTGGTGCCGTGAAAGCCGTAGCGGCGGATGCGCAGGCGCTTGTAGTAATCATAGGGCAGCGCGTACAGGTAGGCGCGCTCCGGCATGGTCTGATGGAAGGCGGTATCGAACACCGCCACCATCGGCGTGCCGGGCATCACGGCCTGGCAGGCCTCGATGCCCATAATGTTGGCGGGGTTGTGCAGCGGAGCCAGCGCCACGTTCTCGCGGATGGCTTCCATCACGCTTTCGTCGATGCGCACCGACTGCTTGAACTTCTCGCCGCCGTGCACCACGCGATGCCCCACCGCGCCGATCTCGGCCATCGAGCCGACCGCGCCGTACTCCGGATCGGTCAGTGCGGCCAGCACGGCCTTGATGGCGCCGACGTGGTTGGCGGTGTAATCCTCCACCGACAGCGTCTTGCCCTTGGCCTTCTGCACCAGCAGCGTGCCGGGGATGCCGATGCGCTCCACCTGGCCCTTGGCCATCACCGATTCGTCGCGCATGTCGATGAGTTGGTATTTGAGGGACGAGGAACCCGCGTTGATAATCAAAACATTCATGATAGCTTCCGTTCCTTTCCGCTTATCCGGTAATCGTTACTGCGCCGCCGCCTGCACCGCCGCGATGGCCACCACCGACACGATGTCCTCCACCGAGCAGCCGCGCGAAAGGTCGTTGACCGGCTTGGCGAGGCCTTGGATGATCGGGCCGACGGCATCGGCTCCGGCGAGGCGCTGCACCAGCTTGTAGCCGATATTACCGGCCTGCAAATCGGGGAACACCAGCACGTTGGCATGCCCGGCCACGGGGCTGCCGGGGCTCTTGAGCTGACCCACCGAGGCCACCAGCGCGGCGTCGGCCTGCAGCTCGCCGTCGATCATCAGCTCCGGCGCGGCTTCCTTGGCGATGCGCGTCGCCTCCTGCACCTTGCTGACCAGCTCGTGCTCCGCCGAGCCCTTGGTGGAGAAGGAAAGCATGGCGACCTTGGGCTCCAAATCGACCAGCGCCTTGCCGGTGCGCGCCGAGGCAACGGCGATGGCCGCCATCTCTTCGGCGGTGGGGTTGGGGATCACCGCGCAGTCGCCGAACACCATCACGCCGTCCTGCCCGTAGCGCTTATCGGGGCAATCCATCAGGAAGCAGGAGGAAACCACCTTGATGCCCGGCGCGGTCTTGATGATCTGCAGCGCGGGGCGCAGCACGTCGCCAGTGGTGTTGATGGCGCCCGCCACCATGCCGTCGGCGTCACCGGTTTTGAGCATCATCGTGCCGAAGTACAGGGTGTTGCCCCGCACCAGCTTATCGGCCTGCTCCGGCGTCATGCCCTTGCTTTTGCGCAGTTCGCACAGCTGCTCGGCATACGCGGCGCTCTTCGCGCTGCTCGCCGGATCCTCGATCGAAACGCCCGCGAGGCTAACCTGCAGCTCCGCCGCCTTGGCGCGGATCTCGGCCTCGCCGCCCACCAGCGTCACCGCCGCGATGCCCTGCTCCACGATTTTCGCCGCTGCCTGAATGGTGCGCGGCTCGCTGCCCTCGGCCAACACGATATGCTTGCGGTTGGCCTTCGCCCGAGCCTGAATTTGTTCGATAACCCCCATTTGCAAATCCCCCTTCGCATGGTACACTGACAAAACAGAAGTTTTCGCCGCGACGAACAACGCCGCAGCGGAAACTTGAACAAACCTTTAATAGTATACAGGATTTGGTGGGGTTTGAAAAGTAAAAAAACCCGGAAAATCCGCAAAAATCCGAACAGCGCTTCCGGAAGGGGGAGAAATCGTGCGCGTCTGCGGCATTATTTGCGAATACAATCCGCTGCACAACGGCCACGCGCACCATCTGGCGCAGGCGCGCGCGCTTTCCGGCGCGGATTTTGTGGCGTGCGTCATGAGCGGCTCCTTCACCCAGCGCGGCGAGGTGGCGCTGCTGGACAAGTTTACGCGCGCGCGCATGGCGCTGCTGGCCGGGGCCGACGTGGTGCTCGAATTGCCGACGCTGTTTGCCGTGCGCCCAGCGGAGCAGTTCGCGCTGGGCGGCGTAGCGCTGCTTCGCGCGCTGGGCTGCGACAGCTTGGCCTTCGGCAGCGAGTGTAGCGATCTGGCCACGCTGCGCGCCGCCGCCGCGCTGCTGGAGGAGGAGCCGCCCGCAATGCGCGAGGCGATGCGCGCGGAGCTTTCCGGCGGCGCTGCCCACGTGCGTGCGCGGATGCTCGCCGTCGCTGAGGCGCTGCCCGAGGGTGCCGACCGCGCCGCGCTTTCGCAGCCCAACAGCGCGCTGGCCATCTGCTACCTGCGCGCCATCGCACGGCTGGGCGGCGGCATGGAGCCGGTGCTGATCCCCCGCACGGGCAGCGGCTATCACGATCCCGCGCCGGGCGCGATGGCCTCGGCCACGGCGATACGCGCGGCGGTGGCAGATGGGCGATGGCGCGATGTGCGCGCCGCGATGCCCGCCGAGGCTTACGCGTTGCTCGACGAGGCGCGCGCGCTAGGCCGCCTCCATGCGCCCGAAGCGCTGGATACCGCGCTGCTGGCGCTGCTGCGCACCCAGCCGCCGGAGGCACTGGCCGCGCTGCTGGACGTTAGCGAGGGCTTGGAACACCGCATCCGCCGCGCCGCGCGCACCGCCTGCACGCGCGAACAATTGCTGGAACAAATCAAGTGCAAGCGCTACACGCGCGCGCGGCTTTCGCGCGTGCTGTGCGCGGCGCTGCTGGGCATCACCGGCACGCTGGCGCAGCGCTATCCCCTGCCGCCCTACGCGCGGCTGCTGGGCTTCCGGCGGGAAGCCGCGCCGCTGCTCGCGCAAGCAAAGCAGACCGACGGTCTGCCGATCATCAGCAAGGTCGGCTCATCCTCTTGGGTCGAGGATGCCTGCTTTCAGCTGGATCTGCGCGCCAGCGATCTGTGGGCGCTGGGGTGCGCGGAGCCGAGCCAGCGCGCGGCGGGCGGGGATTTTTTTACCTCGCCAGTCGTGCTATAACCTATACTACCCCGCCCCTCCCCCACATACCGTGTGCGGGAGGGATTTTTTTGCTTGCGATCCTCGCGGGGCTATTGCTGGCCTGCATGGTGCTCTTCCCCGCCGCCGCCGCCGGGGCGGCGCTGCACGGCTTCAAAATCTGGGCGACGTCGGTGCTGCCCGCACTGTTTCCATACTTGGTGTGCTGCCAGCTGCTGGCCGCCACCGGCGCGCCGCTGACGCTGCTGGCGCTATTGGGCGGCTCGCCGACCGGCGCAAAGCTGATCGCGCTGCGCCGTGCCAGCGGCGGGCTCTCGCGCGCGCGCGCCGAGCGGCTGGCCTGCCTCACCGGCACCGTGAGCCCGATGTTCCTGCTGAGTACGCTGCCGCTCTGGATGGATGCGCCGCGCGCGGGCTGGCCGCTGCTGCTGGCGCATTGGGGCGGCGCGTTGCTCACCGGCGGATTGTTCGCGCCGTTTCTGCGCGACGAGGCGCAGGGCGCAAAAAAAGCCGCGCCAATCGTAAAACCATCGGCGCGGCCTGTTCGTTTGTCCTTCGGCGAGGCGGTAACCGGCGCGGCGCAGGCTTCGCTGGCCGTGGGCGGCTGCATCGCGGTGTGTACGGTGGCCGCGAAGCTGCTGCCCTGCGCACTGCCGGGGCTGGGAGCGCTTCCCGCTGCCATTCTCCACGCCGCGCTGGAGATGGCCGGTGGCTCCGCCGCGCTGGCGTCGCTGGGTTTTCCGGCGCGCGCCACGCTGATGGCGATGGCCGCCACGGCCTCCTTCAGCGGCCTTTCGATCCTCGCACAGAACCTGACCTTCCTTTCGCCGGTCGGCGTGCGCGGTTGGGTGCTGATCTGCGCGCGGCTTGTACACGCGGCGCTGGCGGCGGGGCTCATCTGGTTATTCTGTTAGCCCTTGGAGATGTCGCCCGGAATGATCCGCTCGATGTATTCGGCGCGCATATAGCCCGTCATTCCGCTGACCCGCACGTGATACCAGCCGTTTTGCGCCGCCTCCTCGATGAGCTCCACCAGCGTGCCGCTAAAGTATTGCCCCATCGCGCGGGCTTTCTCGGTGGGCTGCTCGCGCAGGTACAGGCGGTCGCGCAGGCTGGGGTTGACCACGATGCCGAAGTGTCTGCCTTGGTACGCGCCCCAATCCGCCTCGCGATGGAAGTTTCCCAGTGCGTTGATCGGCAGATAGCCGGTTTGGTTCTCCACCCGCACCTTCACCCATGTGCCCGCCCGGCCTAAAATCTCCACTGCCCAGAAGCTGTTCCCCTGCTTCAACACCGCTTTGGCGTTTTCGTTGGGCGCCGCGCGCAGCGTTACGCCGGACGTCCGCACCTCGCAACAATCCGGCGCGAGAACCCACTGCGTCAAATCATCGCGCACCACATACCTGTTGTTCATGTAGCCGATGGTGTTGTTGACGCGCACCTTGGTCCAGCCCTTGAGCTCCGCAAGCACCTCCACGGGCGTGCCGCTATAGAACTTACCCAGCGACGCGCTGGCTTCCAGTGGATCCGCGCGCAGGTTGAGGCGGTCAACATTGTTCCCGTTGTTGACCACGGCGTACACGCCCGTATCGCCCGACGGCTTCGGCGCGGCAGCGCCGGCGACCGGCTCGACGCTGGCCAGCACATACTTCGCCATCATGAAGCCGCTTTGCTTGTAGTCGCCGTCGTCCACCAGCACGTGATACCAATCCCCGAAAACACCCTCGATAGTCACCAGCGTGCCGTTATTGTATTTCCCAAGCCCTTTGGCGGTTTCCGACGGCCTGTCGCGCAGGTTCAGGCGATCCGTCGCTCTGGGGTTGTTGACGGTGCCGATGGGGCGTTTGTCGCCCACCCGCTGGAGCGCCGCGTAGTCGTAGCCTCTCTGCAGGCCGCAGGGCGTAAGGTACTTGGCCAGCATGTAGCCGGTGCGCGAACCGATCTGCACCTGCCACCAGTCCTTGTTGGTTTGATCGTACACCGTCACCACCGTGCCGGTATAATACAGCCCCAGCGATTGCGCGCCGGATTTGGGTTCGGCGCGCAAATGCAGCCGTTGTTCGTTGGGATTGGTCACAACCGCCACCATGTAATCCCCGGCCAGCGCGGGCAGCGCCGCCCAGCCGCTCAGCATCAGGCACAGCGCGAGCAAGGCCGACAGGCATTTCACATTGCTTTTCATGATGCGCTCCTCTGTACTACAATTCGTCTTGTTCATTGTAACAAGAAAGCGCCGGGATGTCAACCGGCGCTGGTAAGTACAGGCAAAAAGCATTGCTGTATGAAGCAGCATTGGTGCGCCCCCGAAGGTGGCCGGAGGGCGACCGGAAAGCCCTCCGGTCGTGCTCGCAGGCACGAAACGCCTGCCCTTAAGCTGGCATTTCGCCCTCACGTGCGACCAAAGGGCTTTGCGGTCGCCCTTTGGAAACCTTCGCAGCGCCGCACGCGAAGGTAAATGCTTTTGCTCAGTTAAATCACAGAACCTTGCGCAAAAAATCCTGCGTGCGCGCTTGCTGGGGATTGCCGAAAAGCTGCTCCGGCGTGCCTTCCTCCACCACCAGCCCTTCATCCATAAACAGCACGCGGTCGCCCACCTCGCGGGCAAAGCCCATCTCGTGGGTCACCACCACCATCGTCATGCCGTCGATCGCCAGCTGCTTCATCACGTCCAGCACCTCGCCGACCATCTCCGGGTCGAGCGCCGAGGTCGGCTCGTCGAAGAGCATTACCTCCGGCTCCATCGCCAGCGCACGCACGATGGCGATGCGCTGCTTCTGCCCGCCGGAGAGCTGCGCGGGGTAGGCCTGTGCCTTGTCGGCTAGGCCGATGCGCTGCAGCAGCGCCATCGCCTTCTCCTGCGCCTGCCGCTTGTCGTACACCTTGAGCATCACCGGCGCCAGCGTGATGTTGTCGACGACCTTGAGGTGCGGGAACAGGTTGAACTGCTGGAACACCATGCCCATCCTCGCGCGGACGCGGTTGATATCGCACGCGGGCGAGGTGATCTCCGTCCCCTCGAAGAAGATTTGCCCGCCGGTGGGCTGCTCCAGCAGGTTCAGGCAGCGCAAAAAGGTGCTCTTCCCGCTGCCGGAAGGGCCGATGATAACGGTTTTTTCATTGGGCGCGATATGCTGATCGATGCCCCGAAGCACCTGAAGGTTATCAAAGGACTTCTGCAAATTCTTAACGGTTATCACTCTGCCGAAGCCTCCTTTCCAGCTTGCTCACCAGCCAACTCAGGAACACAACCAGCACAAGGTAGATCAGCGCCACGGCGATCAGCGGCATGAAGGCCGAGTACGTAACGCCCCGGATCCGGTTGCCGCCAAAGGTCAAGTCCGCCACGGCGACATAGCCCGCCACCGAGGTCTCCTTTAGCAGCACGATGAACTCATTGGCCAGCGTGGGCAAAACGGTCTTGAGCACCTGCGGCGCGATGATGCGGATCATCGTCTGCACGTAGTTGAGGCCAAGGCTGCGTCCCGCCTCAAACTGCCCCTTATCGATCGACATGATGCCGCCCCGGAAAATCTCCGACACATACGCGCCGGAATTGAGGCCGAAGGCCAGTATGGCCACCAACACGCCGTTGCTCGAGGAAGCAAAGATTACGTAATACATAATCATCAACTGGATCACGACCGGCGTGCCGCGGATGACGGTGATATAAAGGCGGCAGATGCGATCCGCGATCAGCAGCAGCGTGCGGGGCAAGCCTTTGCGCATGGTGCTCCCGGTCTTATCCCAAGTGGTGCGCACCGTCGCCATCACGATCCCGATGAGTACGCCCATCAGGCCGGCCACCAGCGTTATCACCAGCGTGTTTTGCAGCCCGTCCACGAGCAATTTCCAGCGGTTTTTATTGATAAAATTCAGTATAAACTCGGCCTTCACGCCTTCGAACCATGTCACAATTCCCGGCACGCCATCGCCTCCCATCCTTCAACGCGGAAAGGCGGGGGGCGGTAAACCGCTCCCCCAGCCTGCCCAAGCGCTGCTTTCGCGCTTTTGCTATGGTTATTTGCTGCCAGCCGGGATGTACTTATCGACGATGGCCTGCACGGTGCCGTCGGCGATCAGCTCTTCCAGCGCGGTGTTGAACTTGGCGAGCAGCTCCTCGTTGTCCTTGGCGATACAAGCGGCGTAATTCTCCACCGCGTACTCGGTTTCGAGCACCATGAGCCCCGGGTTGGCGGCCACATAGGCCTTGGCGGGCTCCTTGTCGATGATGACGCAATCCACCTTGCCCGCCAGCAGCGCCATGGCGGCGTCGTTGCCGTTGGGGAAGCGAGAAACGGTGCCCAAGCCCTTTTCTTCGATATCCCAAGTCGCGTACAGGTCGCCGGTGGTGGAGAGCTGCACGCCGATGGTATACTTGGCGCCCTCGGCGGTCAGGTCGCTGACCTTGGTGATGGGCGAGCCTTCCTTCACGATGACCGCCTGAATGCCGGTCGCATAGCTCTCGGAGAAGTTGATCAGCTGGGCGCGCTCCTCGGTCACGGTCATGCCCGCCATGCCGAAGCTGGCCTTGCCGGATTGGATGGCGGGGATGATCGAATCGAACTCCATATCGGCGATCTTCAGCTCGTAGCCAAGCTTGGCGCAGATCGCGGCGGCAATTTCGGCGTCGATGCCCACGATGTTCTCGCCGTCGTAGAACTCATAGGGCGGGAAGGAAGCGTTGGTCGCCATGGTCAGGGTTTCAGCCAGCGCGACGGCGGGCAGCAGAACGGCCAAGGTCAGCAGTATCGCAAGCATCTTTTTCATAGTGGGTGCCTCCTCTTGTTTGCATTATTATTTGGAATGTTGGCATTATAACGCATAATAATAAGCTCGTCAAGCCCTTTTTAAAAAATATTTTTCATTGCATTTCCTTGTTTGTCCAAGGTTTTTCTAAAACAACCGGATGAATTTCGATGTTTTGCGCAATGCATGCTATGCATAATTCATGTTTCCTCTTGCGCACGGGGAGTGGCAGTGTTATCCTATGCACATTGCAATAACCGCGCCTTTCCATCATTCATCCTATTGCAGGAGGATTCCCGTTAATGTTCACCCTCATCGTCAACAGCATCGCCGGACACGGCAAAGCGCTCAAGGTCGCCGAGCAAATCAAGACGGAGCTTTCGCGGCGCGGCGCCGACTTTGAAATTGTATACACCGAATACGCCGGGCATGCCACCGAATTGGCGCGCGCCTGCGCCGAGCGCGGCGACGCGCAGCTATTCTGCATCGGCGGCGACGGCACCGCTTTCGAAGTCGCCAACGGCATCATCGGCACCAATACCGCGCTGGGCATTATTCCCGGCGGCACCGGCAACGATTTTGTTCGCGCGCTGGGGCTGCCCAAGGATCCGGCGGCGGCGCTCGACGCGCTGCTGGCCGCGCCGACCAAAGCCGTCAACGTGTGCCAGCTCAACGACCGCGTCTTCCTCAACGTCTGCGGCTCGGGCTTCGATGTGGAGGTGGTGCGCGCCAGCGACCGGGCAAAGCGCTTCTTCCGCGGCATGATCCCCTACCTCTACGGCGTGTTGCACACCATCTTTACCTATCAGCCGCGCACCTTCACCCTCGAAATCGACGGCGAGGCGCAAACCGTTCCGCTGTTGCTGGTGGCGGTGGCAAACGGGCAATACATCGGCGGCGGCATGCACATCGCGCCCATGGCGCGTCTGGACGACGACCTGCTGGATGTCATCACCATCCGCTGGCCTTCGCGCTGGCGCATCCCCTTTCTGCTGCCGAAGTTTATTGACGGCAGCTTCATTCAGCTCAAGGATCTGGTGGAGCACCGCCGCTGCCGCGAGGTGCGCATCGCCTCGCCGGGCATGAAAATGCAGCTGGATGGAGAAATCGTCCCGGTGGAGGACGCGCGGCTGCGCATCGGCCAATCCTACGTGACGCTGATGATGCCCGCGAAATGACCTTTACGGACAAAGCGATGCTCCCCCGGCGCTTGCCGAGGGAGCATCGTTCGTTCCGGATCAATCCCTGGATCGCTCCAGCATCGCGCGGCAAATCTCCTCCAGCTCCTGCAGCTGAAAGATGACGATGGAACCATACGGCGCGTACAGCAGGTTTTCCACCGCATGCCGGTAGAGTTTGAGCTTATCGAAGATCACCACGAGAATCTCGGCGTTCTGATGCGCCTTGGCCAGCAGAAAGGCGATTTCGTCGGTGAGCTGCATGCACAGGCGCAGCACCATCTCGCCCACCTGCGCCGGGAACGGCGAATAGAACACGCCCTGTGCGATGCCCTCCATCACCACGCGATCCATCAGCGGAATGTTGAGTTCTAGCTGCCGCTGCTTCATTTTCTCGCGCATCAGCGCGCCGTCCTCGCGGTAGGCCACGCGCAGCAACAGGCTGATAAACGCCTCGCTATCGGTCTGCAAAATCGTGGCTCTGCGGAACAGCGCGTTGAGCTTTTCGTAGGCGGGGCCGTCGCAGCGCGCCACGGCCTGTTCCCCCATTTCAAAGGAGCGCTGCGCCCGCTCGTCGCAGATCGCCTCAAGCAGCGAGAGCTTGCTCTCGAAATGGTGATAAAAGCCGCCCTTGGAAAAGCCTAGCTCGTCGATGATATCCTGCACGGAGGTGTTTTCGTAGCCGCGCTCGTAAAGCAGCCGCTCCGCGGCCTCCAGAATGTCTTGACGACGCGCTTCGCCTTTTCGCAAAGCTGACACCTCCCGTCGGTTGTTTCCTTTGTATGCAAAGCAAACTTTGCCGAAACGCAAATGCAACTGCGGTGCGAAGGTCCAGGGCGATCGCAAAGCCCTGGTCGCTCCCCGCAGGGAGCGAAATAACCTCTCCTAGGTAGGATTCCGCGCCTGCGGGCACGGCCAGGGGGCTTTGCGGTCGCCCCCTGGACTCCTTCGCGGGCAAAGCCCCGCTGCTTTGATAGACGCGAAGCGAGAAGCCGGGCGAAGCCCGCCCCCTGGACTCCTTCGCGTGCCGACCCAAAAAAGATGTTGAACAAGCCGAGGCCACGGCAATCGCCGTGGCCCTCAGTGCTTCATTCTTTGCTTACAGCTTGTTGGCCGCCGCGTTGTACGCTTCCTTCACGCAAGCCTGGTGGTCCGCGTCAATCGTGTTGTTCACGTGGTTGCGGCTGTTCAGCATGTGCAGGCAGAACTGGCCGTCGAAGTTGTTGCCCGGCACGGTGTCCTCGCCGTGGGCCACCGCGTAGATGGACCCGGCGAAGGTGCGGCTGCCGATGGTCACCCAGACCGGACGGCGGTGATAGTC
>JAVBMD010000021.1:0-17115 GCA_031552825.1 Eubacteriales bacterium | reverse complement strand
CATCCTTTGTAATATAATAACGAAATGTATTTGCGGGGCGGAATCACCTAAGGACGGATTCCTGCCGCCGAGTCGGGGCGGAATCCCGCTGCCGAAGCGGGAGCGGAATCCCTCCACAGCCTGAGGGTGGTCCCCCTCCCTTTGACAAGGGAGGCTTTTGGAGGCTGCTATATGTTTCTTGTTCCACAAAAGGTTTTTGGTTCTAGCCCCTAGCCTCCCTTGTCAACGGGCGGGGGACCGCCGCAGTGGGGCGGAGCCGAGATCGGCCAGTGGCCGAATAATCGAGGCGGAAGCCCTGTGAGCCAACGAGCTTGCGCAGCAAGCGACTATGGCGAACTGTGGAGGGGGGATTCCCGGCGCCCGCAGGCGACGGTTCCTCCGCCGCAGCGGGGCGGAGCCGAGATCGGCCAGTGGCCGAGTAATCGAGGCGGAAGCCCAGTGTGCCAACGAGCTTGCGCAGCAAGCGACAATGGCGAACTGTGGAGAAGGGATTCCTTCTGCCTCAGTTCTCCGCCGTGAGCAAAAACAGCGAATATGCCCTGCCCTCGCCGCCGCTCTCCTTGGTACCGTGGTAAAAGGTTTCGCTCTCAGCCTGCCGAAAGCCTGCCTCGCGCGCCATCGCCGCCAGCGCCTGCCGGTCAAAGCCGTGATGGCCGTGGAAGTGCGGATGCGCGGCGTGGAAGCTGCCGTCGTCGGTATCAAGATCCACGGCCAGCAGCCGCCCGCCCGGCATCAGCATCGCGCGCAGCTTGGTCAGCGCGGCGCGGACATCGGCGATATGATGCAGCACCAGCGAGCAAAAAATTAAATCGACGCGGATTTCCGTCGCCTCCTCGGTGAGCAGATCGCAGCACCGCACGGTCAGCGCCGGATGGTCGGCACGCTCCAGCTTGCGCTCCAACTGCGCAATCATGCCCGGCGAGGAATCCACCAGCAGCAGGCGCTCGAAGGCATCGGCGAGCTGCAGGCCGATCAAGCCGGTGCCGCAGCCAAATTCCAATGCGGTGCGCTCGCCGCCGGTGAGCGCGGAGCGGATCTTTTCCGCGATGGTCTCGGCGCGGCGGATGCGCGCGTCGGTATCGAAGCTCGCGGCGACGCTGTCAAATTCGTTCACGGGATCGCCTCCTTTTACTCTACGATATGCGCGAAAAACGCGGCGGTTTTAAAACGTGTCCGCACATGTACGCATCTGCGGACAGATGTCTGCACATGTTCCCGTAATCCAATCCGAATCCGAATCCAATCCAAATCCGAATCCGAAGTACACCGCGGTGCATCGCGCTCAGCGGAGACCGCTTCGCGCAGCAGCGCCGCCCCGGTCTTTGGCTTGGCTACGAAAAAACCCCGTGGCAACGAGGCCGCGAGGCTATGGTGTACCTGACACGATTCGAACGTGCGGCCTTCAGAGTCGGAGTCTGACGCTCTATCCAACTGAGCTACAGGTACATGCGCCACAGCAGTATAGCACAGGAAAGCGCAAAAATCCATCCCCCAAACATTTTTCCGCCGAAAAATTTACGAGAACAAATGTTCGAAAAATGCTTGCAATTTTCCCCAGACCGTGGTATGCTAGAGACAGCACAAATGCGAACGTTAATGCAAACGCGAAGGGGGAGTGAGCGCGATGGATCAAGGCCTGCGGCTGTTTGGCGAGCAGACCGGGCAATGGTTCCAGCAGCGCATCGGCACGCCTACCCCGGTACAGCGCGAGGCTTGGCCAGCCATCGCCTCCGGGGAGCACGTGCTGGTCAGCGCCCCCACCGGCACCGGCAAAACGCTCTCGGCGTTCCTCGTGTGCATCGACCGGCTCAAGGCGTTGGCGAGGCGCGGCGAGCTGGCCGAGGAACTGTCGCTGATCTACATTTCCCCGCTCAAGGCGCTGGGCAACGACATCCGCGAAAACCTGCGCCGCCCGCTGGAGGGCATCGAGGGGCCGGAACTGACCGCGGCGATCCGCACCGGCGACACCACCGCCGCCGAGCGCCGCCGCATGGCGCTGCACCCGCCGCACATCCTCATCACCACGCCGGAATCGCTGTACCTGCTGCTGACCAGCCGCAGCGGCGAGCGCATGCTGCGCACCGCCCGCACCGTGATTCTGGACGAGCTGCACGCGCTGATCGGCGGCAAGCGCGGCGCGCACCTGATGCTCTCCTTGGCGCGGCTGGACGCGCTGTGCGGCAGGCGGCTGCAGCGCATCGGCCTCTCGGCCACCGTGGAGCCGCTGGACGTCGCCGCCGATTATCTGGCGCACCCCGGGCGCGCCCGCATCGTCGCCCCGACGATGCGCAAGGAGTCCGACATACAGGTCGACGGCCCGCTGGAGGACATGCGCGCCCTGCCCGAAGGCACGATCTGGCCGGAGCTGGCGCGCAAGGTGTACGAGCACTGCCAACACGCGCGCACCGTGATCGTTTTCGTGGAGGGGCGGGCGCAGACCGAACGGCTGGCCTACGGCGTCAATCAGCTCGGCGGCGAGGGCTTCGCGCGCACGCACCACGGCTGCGTCTCCAAGGAGCAGCGGCTGGCCGCCGAGCGGCAGCTGCGCAGCGGCGAGCTGCGCCTGCTCTGCGCCACCTCCTCGATGGAGCTGGGCATCGACGTGGGCGAGGTCGACATGGTGCTACAGGTCGGCTTTCCGCGCACCATCTCCAGCACGATGCAGCGCCTTGGCCGCGCCGGGCACAACCCCGGCCGCACCAGCGTAATGCACCTGCTGCCCCGCACCGCCGCCGAGGGGCTGTACTGCGGGCTGACGGCCAGCGTGGCCATGGCCGGGGGCATCGAGCGCGCCAAGCCGCCGCGCCTGTGCCTCGACGTGCTGGCGCAGCACTTGGTCTCGATGGCGGCGATGGGCGAATACACCGTTGATCAGGCGCTGACGGTGGCGCAGGCCGCCTACAGCTTCCGCGAGGTGCGGCGCGAGGACATCTGCGGCCTGCTGGAGATGCTGGCCGGGGACTACGAGCACGCCGCCGATCACCCCGCCCGACCGAGGGTCTGTTATGACCGCATCCACGGCGCCGTCTCCGGCGACGACTACAGCCGCATGCTGGCGCTGTCGGCGGGCGGCACGATCCCGGATCGCGGCTTCTTCCCGGTGCGCACAGCCGAGGGCGTAAGGCTGGGCGAGCTGGAGGAGGAGTTCGTGTTCGAGGCGCGGGTGGGCGACAAGTTCCTACTAGGCGCGTTCGGCTGGCGCATCGCGGCGCTGCGCAAGGACGAGGTGATCGTCAACCCCGCCACCACCGAAGGCGCGCAGCCGCCCTTCTGGCGCGGCGACGGCACCGGGCGCGACATGCACACCGGCACGGCCTTCGGCGCGCTGCTGCGCGAGCTGGCCGAGGCCGCCGGAGAAAAGCGCCTCTACGCCGGGTTGCGCGCGCTGCGGCTGGACGATGCCGCCGCCCGCAACGCCGCCGAGTTCCTCTCGCGCCAGATTGCGCACACCGGCTGCCTGCCCGACGAGCGCACGCTGCTGGTGGAGCACTTCCAGGGCGAAAGCGGCGAGCACCAGATGATGGTACACTCGATCTTCGGCCGTCCGGTCAACGCCGGGCTGGCGATGCTGATGGAGGAGCTGGTGAGCCGCGTCCTCGGCATCGACGTGCGCTGCTTCGAGGACGACGACGGCTTTCTGGTCTACCCCTACGGCGAGGAGGCGCCGCTGCCCGAGGGGCTGTTGCAGCAACTGGCACAGGCCGACGCGCGCACGATGCTCGACGCGCTGCTGCCCGCCACGCCGCTGTTCAACCTCACCTTCCGCTACAACGCCGGGCGGGCGCTGATGATGGGCGCGCGGCGCGGCGGCCGCCAGCCGCTGTGGCTGCAACGGCTCAAGGGCGCGCAAGCGCTGGATCGCGCCGTCCCCCACGCCGAGCATCCGCTGATGCGCGAAACCCGCCGCGAGTGCTTGGAGGACTATCTGGACATCGCGGCCATCGAGCAAGTGCTGGGCGGCGTCGGCTCCGGCGCCATCGCGGTGCGCGAGCTGCGGGTGGAGGAACCCTCGCCCATGTCGCTGCCCCACCGCCGCGCCGCCGAAGCCGGGTTCATGTACGATTACGCGCCGCGCACCACCAAGGTGCAGGCCGTTGTGGAGCAGGCAATCGCGGCAGCGCGCGCCGGGGAAGGCATGATCGCCCCGGCGGCCGAGCTGCTGGAACAGGTGGGTCAGCGCCGCCGCCAGCCGGAAAACGCCGAGCGGCTGCACGCGCTGCTGATGGCCGAGGGCGACCTGATCGCCGGGGAGATCGACGCGCCGCTGGATTGGCTGGAGGAGCTGGCGCGGGGCGAGCGCGCCGCCTACATCGAGCCGGGGCTGTGGATCTGCGCCGAGCAGCTTGAACAATACCGCGCGGCGCTGGAGGAGGGCGACGAGGCCGCCCAACGGCGCATCGCCCGGCGCTGCCTGCGCTATCGCGGCGCGCAGGACGCCGCCACGCTGGCCGACCGCTACGCGTGGCCGACGGAGCACGCGCAATCCATGCTCGACGCGCTGGCCGAATCCGGCGAGGCAGTGGCCGACGGCGGTCTGTTCTACCACGCGGAGCTGTACGACCGCGCCCAGCGGCAAACCGTGGCGCTGCGCCGCCAGCAGGCGCGCACGCTGCCCCCGGCGCGCTACGCGGCGCTGCTGGCGAGGCGGCTGCGCCCCGGCGTCCCCCCTGTCGAGCAATTGGAGCGCGGCCTTGCGGGGCTGGCGGATCGCACCTTTCCCCCGGCGCTGTGGGAGAGCGTGCTGCTGCCGGCGCGCGGCGGCGAATACCGCCCGGCACAGCTCGACGAGCTGCTCGCGCGCGGCGCGCTGTACTGGCGCATCACCGGCGGCGAGCGGCCGCTGCTGGCCTTCCACCGGCAGGAGGACATCGACTGGGAGCGGGAACCGTTGGCGCTGGAGAGCGCGCAGTACGCCGGGCTTGACGACGACGAGCGCTGCCTTGTCGACGCGCTGTCGCGGCGCGGCGCCAGCTTCGCCCACAGCCTCACCGGCCTGCCCAGCGGCAAATCCCCGGTGGAGGGGCTGCTGCGGCTGGCCGAGCGCGGACTGGCGCGCGCCGACAGCTTCCTGCCGGTGCGCCAGTGGATGGCGCGCGAGAAGCTAGACAAGGGCGAGGCCAAGATCCGCGCCATGGCGCGCGCCCGCACCGCCATGTCCGGGCGCTGGGAGCTGATCCGGCCTTCGCTCGCCCTGACGCCGGAGCAGCGCGTCGATCGCGCTTTCGACCGCTCGCCGCTGCTCTGCCGCGAGACCGCCGGGGAGGAACTGCCTTGGGGCGAGGCGATGCAGGTGCTGCGCATGTGGGAATACACCGGGCGCGTCCGGCGCGGCTACTTCATCGAGGGGCTTTCCGGCGCGCAGTTCATCCGCGAGGCGGATTGGGCGGCGGTCGCGGCGGCGCTGGAGCAGCCGGGGCAGGAAACCCTGTGGCTCAACGCAGCCGATCCGGCGCAGGCTTGGGGGCGCATCCTGCCCCACGCGCCCGGCGCGGCCTTCACCTGCGTACCCGGCACGGCGGTGGCGCTGCGCGGCGGCGAGCCGGTGGCCGTGCTGGAGCGGCAGGGCAGCACGCTGCGCGTCCTCGCGCCGGAGCACCTGCCCGAGGCGCTGGCCGCCTTCGCGCGCGACTACCGCGGCGGCCGCGTATTCCCCAACCGGCCGCGCGTGACGGTCAAGGACTACCCGGCCGAGGCGGCGGACGCGCTGCGCGGTGCGGGTTTCACCCGGCTGATGGCCGACTTCGAACTGTGGAAAAAGAAGGTGTGACGCCTCGCCCAAGATGCCTGCATGCAGGCAAAGGAACCGACAGCGCCGTGGAGATACGATTTGGCGCGCATATGCCTTCCGCTTTTCCCTTGCGACCACCCCGATCCCGAAAAGCGGGCAAAGTACCATGTGCTTGGTCGCGCACCCAGTATGCGGAACTCACATATGCCTCCCAGACTGATCCTTATCGCGTATCCCGAGGAGAGGGGTTCACGGTAGCCGCCTCCGGAAACGCCTTGCGGGATGCATACCCAAGGCGCAGATGGAGGCCAATAAGCCGGTCGCTGTGCGGTTGTCCTCTTTGATGAACGGGTCGGCAAAGCTCCCTCTTTTCCAAATACACCCGTGCTTGGTTACGCACCGCGCCCCGATGCCGCTCGCCACGGCATCGGGGTGTTTGCGCATGCGGAAGATTTCGCGATAATGCAATTTATACTTTACATTAAGTAAATTATATAGTATATTATGACCATGAAAGGAGGCATCCCGTGAAAAACAAGCGGATGAAAATCGCCCGGATGGAATCCGACATGAAGCAGGAGGACTTGGCGAAAGCCGTAGGCGTTACCCGGCAAACCATCGGTCTGATCGAGTCAGGCGAATACAATCCCACGCTAAACCTTTGCGTCGCGATTTGCCGGGCGCTTGGCAAAACACTCAACGATCTATTTTGGGAGGAATCCGTATGAAAAGGCAGGAGATG
This sequence comes from Eubacteriales bacterium, assembly GCA_031552825.1. GTDB lineage: Bacteria > Bacillota > Clostridia > Christensenellales > Aristaeellaceae > WQXF01. The sequence continues at coordinate 10,645 of JAVBMD010000021.1, read as the reverse complement.
CAGGACGAAAGAGTGGCGGCGCAGCGCCGGAAAATCAACGGTGAAGCATTCGGCATTCTGATGATTGTGCTGCTGGCATCGACGCTCGTGCAGCAGTTTTTGCTAAACGCTCCGTTTGAGCAATATGCTGTTGAAACAATATGCTTTATAGGCATATCCTTTTACGTCGTAATTCGCTATATGACCCTCGGGCTGGACATTTTCGGAGACGGGAAGAGGGCGAAAACCGTTCCCCTCGTGAACAGCTTGGTGACAGGCGTTATCGCGACGGTGATTCACGGCATTTTGAACGCCCCGAGATACGCGGCGCATTACGCGGATGGCATCGGCTACCTTATCGCCGCGACGGCAATCTTTTTTATCAGCGTCACCCTTTCCACGCTTGCCGTACTGTCGGGCATCGGCTATTTGAACAAGAGGAAACAAGCGAAAATACAAAGGCATTTGGACGAGGATGAACAGGCGTGAATCCCCCGGCGAACGCGCCCGCCGAAAAAGATTGACGGCGCGCCAGCGGAATGCTAGACTGCATGTGCGAGACCGCAGGCATCCGATCAAACTGGGGGGTGAGATGGTTGAAATCCGACGGACGACCGCGAAGTCGGCTGGTATCCAAACCGGCGCATCAACCATCGCATCCATCCCGTACCGGGGTGTTTTGCCGCGCACGCGGGGAGCTTTTCCCGCTTCGCGCGTGAACGCCGCCGGGATGCGATGATTTTTCTTGCGCCGAAAGGCGCTTTTTTATTTTGCCTGCCGCGATGCGGACGGGCATGATAAAACGCGCACAGAAACCCAAAAATAAAGCGGAGAGGGTGACTGACAATGCGCAAGAACCGCATGAACAAAAACCACAACGCGCGCGCGCTGAACATCGAACTGGAGGCGCAGCGCTACGCGCGCATGGCCGAGGGCGACCTGTACGCCGACTTCGGCACGCCGCACCGCGGCCTAACCGAGGCGCAGGCCGCTCGGCGGCTGGAAGAACGGGGCTATAACGAAATCCAATCCGGCGAGACGCGGCCTTGGTTCGCGCGGCTGGTGCTCTCCTTCGCCAACCCGTTCAGCTTGGTACTGCTGCTGGTGGTGGCGGCGTCCTTCGTCACCGAGGTGATGCTGACCGACCAAAAGTCGTGGGCGACGGTGGCCATCATCCTTTCGCTGATCGGCATCTCTGGTATCCTGCAATTCGTGCAGGAAAACAAGTCCGACAAGGCGGCGGAGCGGCTCAAGGCAATGGTCTCCTCCAACGCGGCGGCGCTGCGCGAGGGCGTCACGCGCGAGATCCCGATGCGCGAAATCGTGCCCGGCGACCTGATCCGCCTCTCCGCCGGGGACATGCTGCCCGCCGACGTGCGCATCCTGACGGCCAAGGATTTGTTCGTCGGGCAGGCGGCGCTGACCGGAGAATCCGAGCCGGTGGAGAAATTCGCGCGCCTCCTCGACGAAAACGCCGGTGCGCTGGAGGCCTCCAACCTCTGCTACATGGGCACCAACGTGGTCAGCGGCAGCGCCACCGCACTGGTGGTCGCCACGGGCAACGGCACCTACTTCGGCGCCATCGCCAAGGATTTGACCGGGCAAAAGGCGCAGTCCAGCTTCGAGCGCGGCGTGGCCGACGTCAGCCGCCTGCTGCTGCGGCTGATGGCGGTGATGGTGCCGGTGATCTTCGTGGTCAACGGCTTGCTCAAGCGCGATTGGGTGGGCGCGCTGCTGTTCGCGCTGTCGGTGGCGGTGGGCATCGCGCCGGAGATGCTGCCGATGATCCTTACCAGCACGCTGGCCAAGGGTGCGGTGGCGATGTCGCGGCGCAAGACCATCGTGAAGAACATTTCCTCGATTCAAAGCTTCGGCGCGATGGACGTGCTCTGCACCGACAAAACCGGCACCCTCACCGAGGATCGCATCATCCTCGAGCGCTACCTCGACATCCTCGGCAACGAGGACATTCGCGTGCTGTGCCACGCCTACCTCAACAGCGCCTTCCAGACCGGGCTGAAAAACCTGCTGGATCTGGCCATCATTTCCCGCGCCGAGGCCGAGGGATACGCAGCGCTAGGCGCTGTCTACCAAAAGGTGGATGAGATCCCCTTCGACTTCGCCCGCCGCCGCATGTCGGTGGTGCTCGAGGACAAGCAGGGCAAACGGCAGCTCATCACCAAGGGCGCAGTGGAGGAAATGCTGGCCTGCTGCGCCTTCGCCGAGCACGGGGGCGAGGTGATCCCGCTGGACGAAGGCATCCGGCGGCAGGTGCTGGCGCTGTCGGATCAGCTCAACGGGCAGGGGCTGCGCGTGGTGGCGGTGGCGCAAAAAAACGAGGTGCGCGGCGTGCGCGCCTTCGGCGTGGAGGACGAGCAGGACATGGTGCTGCTCGGCTACGTCGGCTTTCTCGATCCGCCCAAGGAGAGCTGCAAGGCGGCCATCGCCGCGCTGCACAGCCATGGTGTGCGCGTGGTGGTGCTGACCGGCGACAACGAGAAGGTGGCGCATACCGTGCTGCGCGAAGTGGGGCTGGACACCGGCGGGGTTCACCTGCTGGGCAGCGATGTGGCCGGTATGAGCGACGCGCAGCTGCGCCAGCAAGTGCAGACCGTGGGTCTCTTCGCCAAGCTCTCTCCCCCGCAGAAGGCGCGGGTGGTCAGCGCGCTGCAGGCCGAGGGCCACGTCGTAGGCTACATGGGCGACGGCATCAACGACGCGCCCGCGCTGCATCAATCCGACGTGGGCATCTCGGTGGATTCGGCGGTGGACATCGCCAAGGAGAGCGCCAACATCATCCTGCTCGAAAAGAGCCTGATGGTGCTCGAACAGGGCGTGGTGGAAGGCCGCCGCACCTTCGGCAACATCATCAAGTACATCAAAATGGCCTCCTCCGGCAACTTCGGCAACATGTTCAGCGTGCTAATCGCCAGCCTGCTGCTGCCCTTTTTGCCGATGCTGCCCATCCAGATCTTGGTGCAGAACCTGCTGTACGATTTCTCGCAGATCGCCATCCCCTTCGACCATATGGACGCCGAGTACCTTGAGCGCCCGCAGAAGTGGGATACCCGCAGCATCAGCCGCTTCATGCACTGGTTCGGGCCGCTTTCCTCGCTGTTCGACATTCTGTGCTTTCTGGTGCTCTACTTCGCCTTTCACGCCGACAGCGCCGCGCGCCAAGCCGTCTTTCACACCGGCTGGTTCATGACCGGCCTGCTCACGCAGACGCTGATCGTTCACCTGATCCGCACGGCCAAGGTGCCCTTCCTCGAGAGCCGCGCCGCGCCGTCCCTGCTGCTTTCCACGCTGCTCATCAGCGCCGCCGGTGTGCTGATCCCCTTCACCCGGCTGGGCGCGTGGCTGGGCATGACGGCCATGCCACCCTTGTTCCTGCTCTATTTGGCGGGCATCGTGCTGCTCTACGCCGCGATGGTGCAGGCGCTCAAGAAGCTGTATATCCGGCGCTACGGGCAGTGGATATGAGCTTTCCAGTGTTTTTGCACGATAATTTTGAGCGGATATGACGCATTCTTTTCAGTGCATTGCCGGGCGTCAACTGCTATAATATCAACTGCTATAATATAAACTGCTATAATATAAACTGCTATAATGAAGAAATCATCCTATGGGCTACAAAGAGGTGTACCTGCATGAAAGCTTTCCGCGGCGCGGCGCTTGCGCTGTTCGCTCTGGCCTTCCTTTTCGCGCTTTGCGGCGCGCCCGCCCGCGCGCGCGCCGAGGCGGAGAACCTCACGCCCCTGTGCAAGATCACCAGCCGCCCCGGCAAACTGCCGGATACGCTGCGCGACGGCAAGTATCACCCGCAGTGGGTCAACCGGTGCCAAACCACCTGCACCTTGAAAGTCGCCGCGCCGCGCGGCAAGCCGATCGGCTCGGTTTACATCCGCTTCGGCAAGCTGCCGAAAAAATGGCAGCTGCAAATCCCCGAAGGGCCGCGCTGGAAAACCGTACACGACGGCAACACACAGCTGCTGCACCTGTTCGTCGAGCTGCCGGAGGTCTATGCCTTCCGCCTGCTTTGCGAAAACGTCAGGGGCAGCGTCATCATCAACGAACTGACGGTGTTCGGCCCCGGCGAGGTGCCCGGCTGGGTGCAAAAATGGGAGCCGACGCCGGAGAAGGCCGATCTGCTGGTGCTGGTCGCGCACCCGGACGACGAGCTGCTCTTCCTCGGCGGCACCATCCCCACCTACGCGCTCGAGCAGCGGCGCAAGGTGCTGGTGGCCTATCTGGCCAACACCAGCTCGGTGCGCAGCAGCGAGCTGCTCGATGGGCTGTGGCACATGGGCGTGCGGCAATACCCGCTCATCAGCGCCTTCGCCGACAAGATGACCTCCACCCTCGCGCAGCAGTACGCGCGCTGGGGCAGGGAGCGCACGTACAAGCACGTCATGGCGCTGATCCGCAAATACAAGCCGGAGGTTATGGTGACGCTGGACTTAAACGGCGAGTACGGCCACGGCGCGCACCGGGCCTGCGCCGACGCTGCGATCTACTGCGCGCAGCATGCCGCCGACCCCGCCGTGCTGCCCGAGAGCGCCGAAGCATACGGCGCTTGGACGCTGAAAAAGCTGTACCTGCACCTCGGGCTGGAGCGGCCGATCGTGATGGACTGGCGGGTGCCGCTGGCGCGCGCCGGGGGCAAAACCGCGCTGGAGTTGGCGCAGGAAGCGTACCTGTTTCATCAATCTCAGCTGGACAAGCCGTACAAGGTGCTCGACGGCGGGCCGCACAACTGCGCCGCCTTCGGTCTGGCCTATACCGCCGTGGGCGACGATGTCGCGCGCGACGACTTCTTCGAGAACATCCCGCCCGATTAAGTTCGCAATGATCAAAGCCGTTTCCCGCCCGCGAAGCGGGAAGAAAACGGCAAGAAAACCTTTGTCTAAACAGCGAATGCAGGCATCAATCAGCGATTACTAAAAAACCAACTCTTCCTGCGCAAAGGTGATGGCCTCCCCGGCCAGCACCTTTTTTGCGATGAGCTCGGTGAGCGGCGCGATGATGGTAAAGTGATCCTCGCCTTCGATCGCGCAGAACGAGATTTTCGGGTTTTTGCTCTGCCATTGGAGCGCTAGCAGCGATACGTAGTTGCCGCCCGTTCCCTCCAGCACGAAGGTCGGCGTTTTGATGTCCGCCAGCCAAAGGATCGGCGAACGCATCTCGATCTCCTTGAGATTGGAGGCCTTGAACGGGAAGCCGTCCGTTCCATACTCGCTCACCGCGCTCACCGGACCCAAGGCGAACACCCCGGCAAAGCCGTCGCTGCTTTCCGCCGCCAGCAGCGCCAGCGTGCCGCCGGTGGAGTGGCCGCCGAGGTAGATCCGCGCCGGATCCACGTACGCCAGCGAGGCGAGATAATCGCGCGCCGCCAGCAGATCCTCCACCTCGCCGTAGAGGATCTCGATATAGCCGGGGTTCTCGTTGCCGCCCCGAAAGGAAGGGTACATCGTGATGATGCCGCTCCGGAAAAGCGCGCTTGCCGATTGGTCATTGGAGCGATCGCGCTCCGTCCAGACATCGCCGATGGAATTGTCGAAGCCGCCCGTCACCCACAGGATAGCAGGATGTTTTTTGCCGTCGCCGGGGTCGGGGCTCACATAGGCCGCCAGCTTGCCCGGCGGCGCGTCGTATGCCACCTTTTCCAGCAAGCCATCCGGCGGCGTGGGCGCTTCGCCGCCCGTGCGCTCCCGCGCCACGAGCGTGGTCACAAACTGCGCGCGCGCCGTCCGAAAGCCGTCCTGCCCCAGCGCGATAGTCCCAAGGCAAAGCAGCAGCGCCAGCGCCACTACCAACAGGATCATGATCCTACGCATCCTCATAGGCCGCTCCTCCTCCAACTTCATTGGTACAAGTATACATCATCGGGCGGGCGCACGCGACGGTTTTTCGTTTTTCCACATATTCCATGCATCTTTTTGCATTGTGTATGCGTGTATTTTAACCCGTATCACGTCCTATGGGGGTAGGCGCGAAAACGCGGTACGCCGCGCTTCGAGCCAAAAACATTTAGAGGAGGAACACTATGTCCACACACATGCAACCTTCCCAAATGTACAAAAGATGCATGCTCCTGATGCTGGCGCTGGCCGTCTGCCTCATGCCCCTTCTGTCGGTTCAGGCGGAAGCCGCGCCCGCCACAAACGCTGTGTCCTTCGGCCCCTATGGCGTCGTCAATCTGCGCGCCGCCGCTTCCGCCAACGCCGCCATCTTGGCAAAGCTGCCCAACGGCACCCGCTTGGATGTGCAATGGACGCTCGACGGCTGGGCGTACGTGCAGTTCGGAACCGCGAAGGGCTATGTCGCCGCGCACCTGGTTCACCCGGATCAGGCCGCGCCCATCGGCACCGCCTTCGTATATACCCAGAAAGGCAGCAACCTCAACGTGCGCTACGCTGCCTCGGAAACCGCGAAGCTCCTCGGCAAGCTGCCCTTCGGCGCGCAAGTGAACGTGCTGGAGCAGCGCGGAAGCTGGACGCTGGTGCAGTCCGGCAAGCTTTGCGGCTATGTGGCCTCGCGCTTCCTTTCCACGGAAAGCAAGCCCGCGCCCGCCACGCCGGATCCGGCGCCCAGCGCCAAGATCGGCGTGATCGCCAACCTGCGCACCGGCCGCTCGGTCAACCTGCGCGCCGAGGCTTCGCTGAACGCCCGCATCATCGGCAACCTCTACAACGGCCAGCAGGTGGAGATCCTCGGCCAGTCCGGCGATTTCTATAAGGTCAACGCGCTGAACAAGGTCGGCTACATCGCCCGCGCCTACGTGAGCACCGTGCTGGTGCCGATCGCCGTGCCGACGCCGCCGATCGCGGTGGAGCCGGAAGCGCCGACCCAAGAGCAGCCGATCCCCACGGAGACCGACGGCCTCGTGCCGCCGATGTCCGAATAATCCGGCATTCCCCTTTCACGGCGTTTTATGCCAATGGCCGCCGCGCTTGCATAGCGCGGCGGCCACTTTTTCTTGTCGGGCAATGGTTTACTTCGCTTCCAGCAGCGAGGGCGTGTACGGCGCTTTCATATCGGCATTGATGTTGGCGCGCTTGCAGATCACGAACATCAGCTCGTTGGTCATCTGCTGCGCCTTGGCGATCGCGTCCGCCGAAACCGCCGCGAACTGCTCGTTGGCGAAGGCCGCCGCCGCCGCAGGATCCATCGCGGCAATCTTGGCGTCGTTCTCGGCCTGCGCGGCGATCAGCTGCTGCTGGTAGCCCAGCCAATACGCCTTCACGCCCTGACCGTAGTTGATGCGATCCAGCTCCGCCAGCGCGCCCAGCCCCCGGAAGATCCAGTACGCCGAATCGGCCTGATACTGCGCGCCCTGCACCTGATAGGCCGCCGGGGTTTCGGTGATCTGGCAATAGGCGGGCAGGTAAACGTTGTGCTCCGGGTTGCCCATGGTCATCCACTGGGTCAGCGGCGCGCCGGGCTTGTAGTGATAGAGGTGCGCCTCCGCGGTGCGCTCGGTGCCGATGGCGCGCACGGTGGGGTTCGCGTTCACGTCATACTCGGTTCCCTCGTAGCGGTAGGCCAGCAGGTGCATCGCGTCCAGCAGGCTGATCTTTTTGTCGGCCTGCATGAATAGATCGAACACCGGCGCGTCATAGGGCACGGCGGCGGAGGGCGAGAAGAAGTGCTGCCCGCCCCAAGCGCGCGCGCGGTTGCCCTCGGCCAGCTCCTCGCCGTAGGTCAGCGCCAGATGGGGCTTGCCATCGTGCGTCTTGAGGAAGCCCTTCTCCTCCGGCAGGCTCAGCACCTGCGCCGAGGCCAGCACGTTCTCGGCATCGCTCAGGTCGATGTCGCCGAGCATGTAGCAGTTGGGGATCACCGCGTAGGCATCCTCCGGCGCCTTGACCGCCGCCCACTGGTGGCCGCTTAGGATTTCCATATACCAAATCTCGTCCGCGTCGGCGAAAATCTGGATGTTGCCCTCGGCGCTGCCGTACTTTTCGACGATCGCGCCCAGCCACTGCACCGCTTCCTTGGCGGTTTTGACGTAGGGGATAACCACCGTGGCCATCGCCGCCTCGCGCAGGCCGGTTTCCACCAGCGGATCGTGCTGCATCACGGCGTCGTTGACCGCCGCCGATACCGTCGCGGTCATCGACACGCCGTATTCGTTCATGCATGCCTCGCCGTAGATGCCGTCGCCGTGCTCCTCGACGTCGGGCGTCATCGTGTAGGCGGCGGCCTCGCCGGGCAACTCCATCGTGAAGCCGTTTAGGTCGGTGAAGGTGACCGGCTCGGTGCCATGCACGGCGGGAACCGCCACAAAGTTTTTATGGTAGGCCGAGCCGATATCCTCGCTTCGCCCCATGATCTGGCTGCCATCATCGGTGGCAGCCTTGCCGGCGATGATGCCGGTGCATGCCAGCGCGCTGGTACACAGGCTGAGAACCAAGGACAGAGCCAACAGAGCGGAAAACCATTTTTTGAACATGATCGAGCACCTCCACTTCGTTTGTGAGGCAGAGTATAGCACGATCGAAAGTAAATATCAATACATTATTTGCGAATTTTTATAAATTATTTTCTGCGTTTTCTCGATTTTATGTGAATATCGATGTATTTTAATGCATAATCTGCTCGCCGGAAGGCATTACAGCGCCGTGCCGCGCGTCGGCACCGTGAAGCGCGAAAGGTCGACCCCCTCCAGCTCCAGCAGCGCTATTTTCTTTTCGATGCCTCCGGCGTAGCCGGTCAGGCTGCCGCCCGCGCCCACCACGCGATGGCAGGGAATCATGATCGAGATCGGGTTGTGCCCCACCGCGCCGCCCACCGCCTGCCCGGACATGCTCGGCTTCCCCAGCTCGGCAGCCACGCGCCGGGCGATCTCGCCGTAGGTGACGCACTGCCCGTAGGGAATCTCGCGCAGAATGCCCCACACCGCCTGCCGGAACGCCCCGCCGACCGGCGCTAGCGGCAGCGCCGCGCTATCGGGCCGCTGCCCGGCGAAGTATCGGTCGAGCCATCCCCGCGCCAGTTTAAACACCGGCAGCTCGTCCCGCTGGGTTCGCTCCCCCTGCAGGGTGGCGGCGTAATACTTCTGCCCCTCGTTCCAAAGCCCGACGATGCGCTCCCCGTCGCTTGCCAGCGTGATCCCGCCCAGCGGCGAGGCGTATTCCGTGATGTAATACATGGGTGCCTCCTGTTATTTTATGGTGTCATTGTCCGGTTCGCCAATATCATTTTCCTGCTCATAATAATAGGAGTAGTCCACGCCCTTCATAAACACTTCTCTGTCGTTTATTTTATCCGTCACAGCGGATTGCAAAAGCGCCTTGAGCCGCGCCGGATCCGTTGTGCTCTTTTCCATAGCGGCTAGGTAATCCTTTTTATTGATTTTACTCCAGTCCACGCACAGTTTGAGATTCCTTTTCAATATTAGGTCAAGCCAAATGCGCGTGCTCCGGCCATTGCCCTCCAGAAACGGGTGCGCAACGTTCATCTCGACATATTTGTCCACAATTTCAGAAAAGGTGGTTTCGGGCATTTCCCCAACGCTTTTCAACGTTTCAGGCAAAAAGCGAACCGCCACAAACTGAAAACCGCCTTTAGCGATATTCATCGTTCTGATTTGCCCCGCAAAGTCATAAAGCCCACCGAACAGGTAGCCGTGAATCTGCCGCAATCCCTTCACCGTGCCAACCTCTATCGCATCCAGCAACGAGCTATCGAAAAGGGCATAAGCCTTGGATTTGCTTTTCCCATCGATGGTTTCATCGCTGTATGTGAACCATTCGATAAAGCGGTTTGCCTGCTTGCTCGGGAAGTTCTTCGCAAGCGAAAGGATGCCATCATTGTCCAATGTATCGGTAAGATATTTTTTGCCGTCAGAAGCCGCCAATTTCAGTTGGTTAGTGCGGCTAACCAACTGGCTGTTTTCTTTTTTCAGCTTCGCTTTCAGATACTTCCAATAATTCCGATTCTTCTCATACTCATCCACGCCACGAAGAACGCCAACGATATCGAGCACCGAAAACCACCATTTGGTATGTTCATCATCCCAAACGGCGCGGACTTCACGATCATCGAAAAAGCGAATCGATATTTTCCGATCCATTCTGGCACCCCCTAACCACAACAGGCCGTGTGGCATCTGCTCATAACTTTGAGGACAGCTCATTTTATCATGCCGAATCATCGATTACCAGATTTGTCGCGGAACGGAATCCCTCCTCCACAGTTCGCCATAATCGCTTGCTGCGCAAGCTCGTTGGCTCACTGGGCTTCCGCCTCGATTATTCGGCCACTGACCGATCCCGGCTCCGCCCCACTGCGCCGGAGAGACCGCCGCCTGCGGGCGGCGGGAATCCCTCCACCGCCTGCGGGCGGTCCCCCTCCCTTTGACAAGGGAGGCTTTTGGAGGTCGGCATATCATTCTTGTTTTACAAAAGAATCTTGGTTCCATCCCATGCCTCCGTCGGAATCCCTCCACCACTCACGCGGTCCCCTCCCTTTGACAAGGGAGGCTTTTGGAGGCTGGTATATGATTCTTGTTTCATAAAAGTTTTTCGCTTCCAGCCCCATGCCTCCGTCGGAATCCCCCCACCACTCACGCGGTCCCCCTCCCTTTGACAAGGGAGGCTTTTGGAGGCTGGTATATGATTCTTGTTTCATAAAAGTTTTTCGCTTCCAGCCCCATGCCTCC
>JAVBMD010000036.1:0-13717 GCA_031552825.1 Eubacteriales bacterium | reverse complement strand
TGCGGCGGTCCCCCCCAATTCGCAATAGTCGCGCAAGCGCTCCTTTGCTCATTGGACTTCCGCACCGTCTCATCGCGCCACTGGCGCGACGGTGCTCCGTCCCCGTTTAACAAGGGAGGCTAGGGGTTAGAACCAAAAATCTTTTATAAAGCAAGAAGCATATACCAGCCTCCAAAAGCCTCCCTTGTCAAAGGGAGGTGCCGCCCTCAGGCGGCGGAGGGATTCCGTTCCTCGCCGCCGACGGAGAGACCGCCGCTTCGGCGGCGGGAATCCCCCCACCGCTGCGGCGGTCCCCCCCAATTCGCAAGAGTCGCGCAAGCGCTCCTTTGCTCATTGGACTTCCGCACCGTCTCATCGCGCCACTGGCGCGACGGTGCTCCGTCCCCGTTTGACAAGGGAGGCTTTTGGAGGCTGGTATATGTTTCTTGTTACATAAAAGATTCTTTGATTCTAGCCCCTAGCCTCCCTTGTTAAAGGGAGGGGGACCGCGTGAGCGGTGGAGGGATTCCTCCGGGGCAATAGTAGCGTATGAAGAGGTGATGAGATGGCTTGGTGGCAAAAAAAGCCCAAGGAAACGCAGGCGGCAGACGCGCCATTATCGGCCGAACGCCTGCCGCGCCACGTGGCCATCATTATGGATGGCAACGGCCGCTGGGCGAAGCAGCGCATGCAGCCGCGCGCGCTGGGACACCGTGCGGGGGTGGAGGCGATGCGCGGCATCATCCGCGAGAGCAGCGATCTGGGCATCGAGGCGCTGAGCTTCTACGCCTTCTCCACAGAGAACTGGTCGCGCCCAGCCGACGAGGTCGGCGCGCTGATGGGACTCCTGATGGAGTTCTTCGGCAAGGAGATCGACGAGCTGCACCGCGAGGGCGTGCGCATCCGCATCCTCGGCGACGTGCAGGGCATGCCGGAGCCGCAGCGCGGTGCGCTGATCGCCGCGATGGAGCGCACGCGGGAGAACGCCGGGCTGAAGCTCAACATCGCCATCAACTACGGCGCGCGCGCCGAAATATTGCGCGCCGCCAAGGCGCTGGCCGAGCAGGCGGCGAGCGGCGCGCTGAAGCCCGAGGACATTGACGACGCGCGCTTTTCCGGCGAGCTGTATACCGCCGGGCTGCCGGAGGTGGATCTCTTGATCCGCACCAGCGGCGAGCAGCGGCTGAGCAACTTCTTGCTCTACCAATGCGCGTATGCCGAGCTGGTGTTCGTGGACATGCTGTGGCCCGACTTTCAGGTGCCGGCGTATCACGAAGCGCTGCGCGCGTTCGGGCGGCGGCAGCGACGCTTCGGCGGCCGGTAATCGAAGCCTTTTCCCCCGCGTAGCGAGGAAAAACGGCAAAAAAGAATAGAATAAATGGGGGATGCGCTTTGCGCCAACGGATCATTACCGGGGTTGTGGCCGTCGCGGTTGTCGCGGTGGTGTTGCAGGTGCGCGGGCTGCTGGCCTTCCTGCTCGTCACGGCACTGATGATCGGCGGCATGTGGGAGGAATATCAGGCGTTTATCCACGCGGGGCATCGGCCGGTGCGCTGGCCCGCGATGCTGCTGGCGGTGCTGACGCTGCCCGGCTTTCACTTCATCGGCATCCCGGTGATCGCGCCGCTGCTGGTGACCGGCACGATGCTGGTGATGCTGGCCATCTGCATGCGCAGGGAGCCAAACTGGGTGGACGCCGGGATTTCGGTGTACCCGATCTATACCATCTTTTTGCCGCTGGCGCTGCTGCTCTTGCTGTTCCGCAGCGACTTTCAGCCCTACGGCGTGCAGCTGATCGTGCTGGTGCTCATCATCGCCTACGTGGGCGATTCGGTGGCTTATTTCATCGGCGTATTGTTCGGCAAGCACAAGCTTTGCCCGGCGGTCAGCCCCAAGAAAACCATCGAGGGCGCCGTGGCGGGGCTGGCGGGCAGCATGCTGGGCGCGATGCTGTTCGTGGTATGCATCGGGCGCAGCGATTCCGAGGTGAGCCTGATCGGCGCGGCGCTGCTGGGCTTCTTGGGCGGCGTCGCCGGGCAGATCGGCGACTTGACGGCTTCGCTGGTCAAGCGCCATTGCGGCATCAAGGATTTCGGCAGCATCTTCCCCGGCCACGGCGGCATTATGGACCGCATCGACAGCCTGCTGTTCACGCTGATGGTGGTCTGCTCCTACGTGCTGCTGGTGGTTGAGAGAACGCTATAGCGTCGAGGACGCTGTAAAGCAGAGGACATTTATGAAGAAACGGATCGCGATACTGGGCTCCACCGGTTCCATCGGCACGCAGGCGCTGGACGTCGCACTGCGGCACCGGGACCGGTTTGAGGTGGCGGCGCTGGCGGCGCACAGCAACGCGGCGCTGCTGTTCGAGCAGGTGCGCGCGCACCGCCCGGCGATGGCGGGGCTGGTGGTGCCGCCCGAACACATCCCGGAGGATCTGCGCTTTTGCGATTGGCACTTCGGCGAGGACTGCCTGCGCATCGCCGCCGCCGAGGCGCCCGCCGACGCAGTGCTGGTGTCGGTGGTGGGCTTTGCCGGGCTGACCGGCGTGATGGCCGCCATCGGCGCGGGGCGCGAGGTGCTGCTGGCCAACAAGGAGCCGCTGGTCGCCGCCGGGGCGCTGGTGACGCAGGCCGCGCGCGAAGCCGGGGTGCCGCTGTTGCCGGTGGACAGCGAGCACAGCGCCATCTTTCAATGCCTGCAGGGCGCGGGCAGCAACCCCGCCGAGCGCATCTATCTGACGGCCTCCGGCGGCCCCTTCCGCACGTGGGAAAGCGCCGCCATGCGAGAGGCCACCGTGGAGCAGGCGCTGGCGCACCCCAACTGGGCGATGGGGCAGAAGATCACCATCGATTCGGCCAGCATGATGAACAAGGCGCTAGAGGTCATCGAGGCGCGGTGGCTGTTCGACCTGCCGCCGGAGCGCATTCAGGTGCTGGTGCATCCGCAGAGCGTGGTACACTCGATGGTGGAGTTTGCCGACGGCGCGGTGCTGGCGCAGTTGGGTACGCCGGACATGCGCCTGCCGATTCTGTACGCGATGGCGTATCCCGAGCGGCTGGAGACCGGCGGGGAGCGCTTGGATTTCGCGCGCATGGGGCAGCTGACCTTCGAGCAGCCCGATCCGGAAAAATTTATCCCGCTGCGGCTGGCCTACGAGGCGCTGCGCGCGGGCGGCATCGCCCCGGCGGTGCTCAACGGCGCGAACGAGGTGGCGGTACAGGCGTTTCTTGCGCGCCGCATCCGCTTCGGGCGCATCGCCGAGCTGGCCGAGGAAACGCTGGCCGCCGTGCCCGCCGCGCCCGCCGACAGCATCGAGGCGGTGCGCGCCGCCGACGCGCAGGCGCGCGCCTGCGCGCAGCGGCTTTTGCCGAAGGAATGAAAAGTGTGCGCCTCGGCGTATGATAGCATCAATGGGATCGACGAATCCGAGAGGTAGGTGGAACTTTGGCTGGCTTGTTGACGTTTGGCTATGTGATCGCGGCGCTGGTGCTGCTGGGCGTTTTGATTATGGCGCACGAGGCGGGGCATTTCTTTATGGCGCGCTGGTGCGGCATCGCGGTGAAGGAGTTTTCCATCGGCATGGGGCCGAAGATCTGGTCGCGAAAGTCCGAAAAGACCGGCACGCTGTACTCGATGCGCCTGCTGCCGCTGGGCGGGTTCTGCCTGTACTACGGCGAGGACGAGGAGAACCCGGATCCGCGCGCCTACAACAATCAGGCGGTGTGGAAGCGCTTTCTCTCCATTCTGGCGGGCCCGGCGATGAACTTTGTGCTCGCGGTGGGCGTCGCCATCGTGCTCTTCATGACGTGGAACGTGCTGCAGCCCACCGAATACGTGGGCAGCGTGGAGCCGGATCGCCCCGCGGCGCAGGCCGGATTGCTGCCCGGCGACTACGTGACCGCCGTCAACGGCGTGTCGGTGGCAAACCCGGAGGAGGCCACCGCGCTGATCCGCCAGAACGGCGGCGCGCCGCTTCAGCTGGACGTGCGCCGCGCGCAGGAAACGCTGTCGCTGCAAATGCTCCCGTTCTACGACGAGGAGGCGAAGGCATACCGCGTCGGCATCAGCTTTGCGGAGGAGGCCAAGCTGCCCCTCGGCAAGGCGATCGGCACATCGGTCACCTACTGCAAGGATATGGTGGTGATGACCTACCGCTCGATCGCCAACCTGGTATTCAAAGGCGAGGGCGCGGGGGATGTCAGCGGCCCGGTGGGCATCATCAATGTGATCCAGCAGGAGACCCGCAAGGGCGGCATCGAGGTATATTTGCAGCTGGCGGTGCTCATCAGCATCAACCTCGGCTTCATGAACCTGCTCCCGCTGCCCGCGCTGGACGGCAGTAAGCTGGTGTTCTGCGCCGTGGAGGCGATCCGCAGAAAGCCGATCAACCGCACCGTGGAAGGCACCATTCACGCCGTCGGGCTGCTGGCGCTGCTGGGGCTGATGCTGGTGTTTACGTTTAGGGATATCGTCAAATTGTTTTGAGTGTGCGATGATGAAAGCCGCTTCCGCCGCGAAGCACAGAGGGATTCCGTTCCCCGCCGCCGGAAACCGTCGCCTGCGGGCGCCGGGAATCCCCCCACCGCTCACGCGGTCCCCCTCCCTTTAACAAGGGAGGCATGGGCTAGAGCAAAAAACCTTTTATGAAAAAAGAAGCATATTCCAGCCTCCAAAAGCCTCCCTTGTCAAAGGGAGGTGCCGCCCTCAGGCGGCGGAGGGATTCCGTTCCCCGCCGCCGGAGAGGGATTCCGCCCGCGCGGATGCTGCTCAGACTGCTGGCAATTTCAACGATAAAGAGGTGCATATGGCAAACAACACACGTGCAATGAAGGTAGGCGGCGTGGCGCTGGGCGGCGGCGCGCCGGTTACCGTGCAATCGATGACCAATACCGACACGCGCGATGTCGCGGCCACCTCGGCGCAGATCGCTGCGCTGGCCGCCGCGGGCTGCGATATCGTGCGCGTTTCGGTGTACGACGAGGCCTGCGTGCGGGCGGTGCGCGCGCTGGTCGATGCCAGCCCGGTGCCGCTGGTCGCCGATATCCACTTCGATCACCGGCTGGCCATCGGCGCGGTGGAGCAGGGCATCGCCAAGCTGCGCATCAATCCCGGCAACATCGGCGGGCAGGCCAACGTGGAGAAGCTGGCCGACTGCGTGAAGGCGCACCATGTACCGGTGCGCATCGGCGTCAACTCCGGCTCGGTGGAGAAGGAGATGCTGCGCAAGCACGGCGGCCCCACGCCGCAGGCGATGGTGGAGAGCGCGCTGGCGCACGCCAAGATGCTCGAGGACTGCGGCGTACACGACATCGTGCTGTCGGTCAAGGCTTCCGGCGTGCGCGAGACCGTCGCGGCGTATCGGCTGGCCGCCGGGCAGTGCGATTATCCGCTGCACCTGGGCGTGACCGAGGCCGGGCTGCCGGAGCAGGGGGCGATCAAGTCGGCGGCGGGCATCGGCGCGCTGCTGCTGGACGGCATCGGCGATACGCTGCGCGTTTCACTGACCGGCGACCCGCTGCCCGAGCCGCGCGTCGGCATCGATATTTTGCAGGCGGTGGGGCTGCGCAACAACCGCATCAACTTCATTTCTTGCCCCACCTGCGGGCGCGCGCGCATCGACGTGGCGGGCATCGCGCGCCGGGTACAGGAAGCGGTGGGCGATTTGCCGGTGCCGCTGACGGTGGCGGTGATGGGCTGTGTGGTCAACGGCCCCGGCGAGGCGCGCGAGGCCGACATCGGCATAGCGGGCGGCGACGGCGTCGGTGCGTTGTTCGTCAAGGGCAAGGAGCCGCGCAAGATCACCGGTGACTTGGCGGAGGCGCTGATCGAGGAGATTCGGGGGATGTTGGGGTGACGGAATCCCTCCACCGTCTTGAGGCGGCACCGGGGACGGAATCCCACCACCGCTGCGGCGGTCCCCCTCCCTTTAACAAGGGAGGCTGGGGTTAGCATCAAGAACATATTATAAAATAAGAAACATATACGAGCCTCCAAAAGCCTCCCTTGTCAAAGGGAGGGGGACCGCGTGAGCGGTGGGGGGATTCGGAGGACAAGCATGTCAGAACAACGCGCGGGGGGCGGCCTCCCGCAGGCAGAGTGGGGCGCGCTGCTCGGCGAGGAAAACCGCGAGCTGGCCAGCCATTTGACGCTGGAAAAAGTGCAGGTAAACCGCGAGGCCACGCGCATGGTGGCCAGCTTTTTGTCGGACCGTCTCGTGGAGGAGACCGACTTTTTGGCCGTCAAGCGCGCGCTTGGCGTGGCTTTTAAGGGCATGCACGTGTCGGTGCGCATCGCCTGCCCGGCGCTGGCCGGGGAGCTGGTGGGCGACGTGGAGAAGTATGTGCCGTTTTTGTCGGCCTGCGTGGTGCGGCATTTTCCGATGACCCGCTTTTGGCTGGACAACGCTGTGTGGCGCGCGCCCGACGCCAAGGCGCTGGAGCTGGAGTTGCCGCTGCCCGAGGCGGTGCAGTACTGCCGCGAAAACGGCGTGGTGGATCGGCTGGCGCGGGTGCTGGCCGATGTGTTCCGGCTGCAGATGGAGGTGCGCGTATCGCTGCGCGGCGATCACGAGCGGCAGCTGGAGCGCATCCGCGAGGAACGGCAGCGCGAGGAAGCGGTGCTGCAGGCCTCCTACGCGCAGCGCGCGGCGGCGACCGCCGATGCCAAGCCCAAGGAACCCGATAAAAAGATACTGGGGCGCGTCATCGCCGACCCGACGGTGCCGGTGCTGGAGCTGGCCGAGGACAGCGGCAAGGTGACGATCCGCGGCGAGGTGCTGGCCAAGGAAACACGCGAGCTCAAGGGCGGCGACAAGCTGCTGCTCTCCTTCTCGCTGACCGACTATACCAGCACCATCCAGTGCAAGGCCTTTTTGCGCTACAAGAACGGCTTTCGCTCCGAGAAGAACGAGGATCGCGAGCCCACCGACGAGGAGCGCAAGAAGGTGGAGGACACCGTCGCCGCCATCAAGGAGGGCGAGTGGCTCACCGTGCGCGGCGAGTGCCGCTACGATACCTTTTCGCGCGCGGTGACGCTGATGGTGAACGACATCAACCGCGCGCCCAAGCCGCCGCCGCGCGCCGACAACGCGCCGCGCAAACGCGTGGAGCTGCACCTGCACACGCAGATGAGCAGCATGGACGCCGTGGCCTCGGCCTCGGACCTGATCGGGCAGGCGGCGGCGTGGGGGCATCCCGCCGTGGCGGTCACCGATCACGGCGTAGTGCAGGCCTACCCGGAGGCGTTCGGCGCGGCCAAGAAGAAGGGCATCAAGCTGATCCCCGGCGTGGAGGGGTACTTGGTGGACGAGGGCACGCTGGTGGAGAACGCCACCGACCGCGCGCTCAGCGAGCCCATCGTGGTGTTCGACTTTGAAACCACCGGCCTGAGCGCGCGGCGCGATCGCGTTATCGAGGTCGGCGCGGTGCGGCTCAAGGACGGGCAGATCATCGAGGAGTTTTCCGCGATGGTTAACCCCGGCATCGCCATCCCGGCGCGCATCACCGAAATCACCGGCATCACCGACGCGATGGTGCGCGACGCGCGCCCGGCGGCCGAAGTGATCCCCGAGCTGCTGGCCTTCATCGGCGAGGCGCCGGTGGCGGCGCACAACGCCTCCTTCGATACCGGCTTCCTGCGCGAGGAATGCCGCCGCATCGGGCTGGACAGCCAGCCCACCGTCATCGACACGCTGGAGCTTTCGCGCCGCCTGTATCCGCAGCTCAAGAGCCACAAGCTGGCGGCGGTGTGCAAGAGCCTTGGCGTTTCGCTCAAGAACGCCCACCGCGCCGTACACGACGCGCGCGCCACCGCGCAGGCGCTGGCCAAGATGCTCGACGCCGCGCGGGAGAAGGGCGTCTACACGCTGGCGGAGCTGGCGGCGGCGCTGACCGGCGGCGCCATCGGCGAATCGTACCACATCATCCTGCTGGCCTCCTCGCAGAAGGG
Source organism: Eubacteriales bacterium (assembly GCA_031552825.1). GTDB lineage: Bacteria > Bacillota > Clostridia > Christensenellales > Aristaeellaceae > WQXF01. The sequence goes on along the minus strand of JAVBMD010000036.1, from coordinate 5,788 downwards.
CATCGAGAACATCAACCGGCTGGTATCGGCCGGGCACCTCAACTACTTCCGCCGCCGCCCGCACATCCCGCGCGCGCTGCTGCAAAAGTACCGCGAGGGCATCATCGTCGGCTCGGCGTGCGAGGCGGGGGAGCTGTTCCGCGCAGTGCTCGACAACCGCGACGAGACCGCGCTCAGCCGCATCGCGCGGTTCTACGATTACTTGGAGATCCAGCCCATCGGCAACAACGAGTTTCTGGTGCGCAACGGGCAGGTGGAGAACGACGAGGGCCTGCGCGAGCTGAACCGCAAGATCGTCGCCCTCGGCGACAAGCTGGGCATCCCGGTTTGCGCCACCGGCGACGTACACTTCTTAAACCCCAAGGATTCGATCTACCGCGCCATCCTGATGGCCGGGCAGGGCTTTGAGGACGCAGACAACCAGCCGCCGCTGTACTTCAAGACCACCGAGGAAATGCTCGAGGAGTTCGCCTACCTCGGGCCGGAAAAGTGCGAGGAGGTCGTCATCGACAACCCGCAAAAGATCGCCGACAAGGTGGGCAGGCTGCCCGACGGCACCGAGCAAAAGCTGGCGCTGTTCCCGCCGCATCCCACGGGCGAGGAGACCTTCCAGCCCTTCTGGCCCGACGCCGAGGCCAACGTGCGCCGCATGACCGAGGAGGGCGCGCGGGCGCGCTACGGCGAGAACCTGCCCGACATCGTGCAGGCGCGCATCGACAAGGAGCTAAACGCCATCATCGGCTACGGCTTCGCCACGCTGTACAACATCGCCGAGCGGCTGGTCAAAAAGTCGCTGAGCGACGGCTATCTGGTCGGCTCGCGCGGGTCGGTGGGCTCCTCCTTCGTGGCGACGATGTGCGGCATTACCGAGGTCAACCCGCTGCCGCCGCACTACCGCTGCGGCCAATGCCGGTATGTGGATTTCGGCGTGGACGCCGCGCGCTACACGGTGGGCGTCGACCTGCCGCCGCGCGACTGCCCCGACTGCGGCGCGCCGCTGATCCGCGACGGCTTTGACATCCCGTTCGAGGTGTTCCTCGGCTTCGAGGGCGACAAGGTGCCGGATATCGACCTTAACTTCTCCGGCGTGTACCAGCCCAAGGCGCATGCCTACGTGGAGGAGCTGTTCGGCAAGGAATACTGCTTCCGCGCCGGAACCATCGGCACGCTGGCCGATAAAACCGCTTATGGTTTTGTATCCAAATACTGCGAGCAGCGCGGCATGGCGGTCACCGAGGCAGAGAAAAACCGGCTGGTGGCGGGCTGCGTGGGCGTCAAGCGCACCACCGGCCAGCACCCCGGCGGCATGGTGGTGCTGCCCAAGGAATACGAGATCTATCAGTTCACCGCCATCCAGCACCCCGCCGACGACACCGACACCGACACCGTCACCACCCACTACGATTTCGGCTCGATGCACGATGTCCTGGTCAAGCTGGACATCCTCGGCCATGACGATCCGACGATGATCCGCATGCTGGAGGATCTCTCCGGCGTATCGCCGTTCTCGATTCCGCTGAGCGATCCGGGGCTGATGTCGCTATTTTCCTCGCCGCAGGCGCTGGGGCTTTCGGTGGAGGAGCTGGGCTGCACCAGCGGCACGCTGGGCATTCCCGAGTTCGGCACGCGCTTCGTGCGCCAGATGCTCGAGGATACCAAGCCCACCACCATGGAGGAGCTGATCCGCATTTCCGGCCTCTCCCACGGCACCGACGTGTGGGTCGGCAACGCGCAGGACCTTGTGCGCGACGGCATCGCGACGCTCTCCAAGTGCATCTGCACGCGCGACGATATCATGAACACGCTGATTACCTACGGCGTGGCGGCCAAGATGTCCTTCGATATTATGGAGAGCGTGCGCAAGGGGCGCGGGCTGCGCCCCGACATGGAGGCCGCCATGCGCGAGAAGGACGTGCCGGATTGGTTCATCGACTCGTGCAAAAAGATCAAGTACATGTTCCCCAAGGGGCATGCCGTGGCCTACGTCACCAGCGCGCTGCGCATCGCTTGGTACAAGCTGTACCAGCCCGAGGCGTACTACGCGACCTACTTTACCGTGCGCGGCGGCGGCTTTGACGCGCGCAGCATGCTCGGCGGCATCGAGAGCCTGCGCGGCCAGCTCGCCGTCTACGAGGAGCAGGCGGCGGTTCCCGGGCAAAAGCTCAGCCCCAAGGAGCAGGACGCCGTGGTGCTGCTGGAGCTGGCGCTGGAGATGAACCTGCGCGGCATCCGCTTCGCGCCGCTGGATCTGTACCGCTCCCACGCCACCGATTTTCAGATCATTTCCCCGGGCGTGCTGCTGCCGCCGTTTATCGCGCTGCCCGGCCTTGGCGAAAGCGTGGCGCAGAGCGTCGTGCGCGCCCGCAAGGACGGGGCATTCATCTCCATCGAGGAGCTCAAGGCGCGCACCAAGCTCTCCAGCGCGCACCTTGAAATGCTGCGCGAAAACGGCTGCCTTTCCGATATGCCCGAGACCAGTCAGGTTTCGCTGTTTTCCTTTATGTAAGAGGTGGGACGGAATCCCTCCACCGCCTGCGGGCGGTCCCCCCTCCCTTGTCAAAGGGAGGGGAACCGCGTGAGCGGTGGAGGGATTCCCGCCGCCGCGGCGGCGGTTTCTCCGTGAGCGGCGGAAGGATTCCGTATCTCCGGATAATTGTTTTTCTCCTTTATGTAAGGCGAAATAGGCTTGTAAATCCTTGGTTCATGTGCTATACTACACCTTGCAACCGTCGGTTTGGATTGCCCCATGGGCATTCTCGAAGAAAGAGTGGGCTTGACACCCCACTCTTTCGTATGTCAGGTGCCCGGCGCGGTGAGCAAAAACCGAGGGATGAAGGAGCGTGCGAATGGCGCAAAGGGACGCAAAGCAAGACCTGCAGGCCATCTGTCAGGGCATTGCCGACGCGATGGGCTACGAATTGGTGGAGGCCGGAATCGAGAAAGAGGGTTCCGGTCGGTATTTGCGCGCTTACATTGATAAACCCGGCGGCGTTTCGCTGACCGATTGCGAAACATATCACCGCGCGCTGCAGCCCAAGGTAGAGCACGTCGATTACGACTTTCTGGAGGTTTCCTCCCCGGGGCTGGATCGCCCGCTCAAGACGCAGCGCGATTTTGACAAGCACGCGGGCGAAACCGTTTCGGTGAAGCTGTTCCAGCCCATCGAAAAGCAAAAGCAGTTCGAAGGGCGACTGATCGGGCTGGAGGCGGGCGAGATCGTGCTGGAGCTGCCTTCGGGCGGGCAAATGCGCTTCCCGCAGCGCGGCGTGGCGCTGGCGCGGCCGGTGCTCTCGCTGGAGGAGATCGACGCGGCCGAGGACTTTGACGAGAGCGACTTCGATGAGATTGAAACGGTCGATACGGCCGACGAAGAAACCGAAACGCAGGATGAGCAAGAGAGCTAGGAGTGAGAGAGCATGAACCGCGAAGTGATCGAAGCCATCGCCGTTCTGGCAAAGGAGAAATCCATCAGCCAAGAGGTGCTGTTCAGCGCCATCGAAGAGGCGCTTAAGTCGGCGTACAAAAAGAACCTCAAGAAGTCCCCGGTCGGCCCGCAGAACGTGCGCGTGAGCATCGACCGCGAGGACGGCTCCGTGCAGGTGTTTGCCCGCAAGGTGGTGGTCGACGAGGTGCTCGACGACAGCCAAGAGATCGCGCTCACCGACGCGCGCGCCATCCAGCCCAGCTACGAGGAGGGCGACATCGTCGAGGTCGAGGTTACCCCGCGCGACTTTGGCCGCGTGGCGGCGCAGACCGCCAAGCAGGTGATCGTGCAGCGCATCCGCGAGGCCGAGCGCGGCATCATCTACGATGAATACATCGAGAAGGAAAACGAGATCCTCACCGCCATCGTGCAGCGCGTGGAAGGCAAGAACGTATACGTCGAGCTGGGCAAGACCGAGGGCGTGCTCGAGGGCTCGCAGCACGCGCCGGGCGAGGAATACGCCGTCAACGACCGCCTCAAGGTTTACGTGCTGGAGGTGCAGCGCTCCGCCAAGGGGCCGCAGGTGCTGGTATCGCGCACGCATCCCGGGCTGGTCAAGCGCCTGTTTGAACTCGAGGTACCGGAGATCCAGAGCGGCACGGTGCAGATCAAGTCGATGGCGCGCGAGGCCGGGTTCCGCACCAAGATGGCGGTTTTCTCCGGCGATGCGCTGGTGGATCCGGTGGGCTCCTGTGTGGGGCCGCGCGGCACCCGCGTGGAGAGCGTCGTCGCCGAGCTCAAGGGCGAGAAGATCGATATCATCAAATGGTCGCCCGATCCGGCGGAGTTCGTCGCCAACGCCCTCAACCCGGCGCGCGCGCTGGCTGTATACATCAGCGACAGCGAGAAGGCCTGCCGCGTGATCGTGCCCGACAACCAGCTTTCGCTGGCCATCGGCAAGGAGGGGCAGAACGCCCGCCTCGCCGCCAAGCTAACCGGCTGGAAGATCGACATCAAGAGCCAGACGCAGGCAGAGGAGCAGATGCAGGGCGAAATCGAAGAAGGTTTCTTCGATATGGCCGAATCAGGCTTCGACGACATAGAGTAACCGAAGATCCAAGGCGGCCGGAAAGCCTTGGTCGCACCCGCAGGTGCGAAATCCCGAAAACCAGGAGGCAAACCATTGCTGAAACCGCGAAAAATCCCCATGCGCATGTGCGTGGGCTGCCGCGAGATGAAGCCCAAGCGCGAGCTGCTGCGCATCGTGCGCAACCAGCAGGGCGAGGTGAAGTGGGACCCAGTGGGCAAAGCGCCCGGGCGCGGCGCCTACGTATGCCCCGACCGCGCCTGCTTCACCCGCGCCGTCAAGGCCAAGCAGCTCGAGCGCGCGCTGGAGCACCCCATCGACCAAGCGGTGTTCGAAGCGCTGCTGGAGGAGATCGCTACGCATGACGGAACAAGCGGGGAATAGGGCGGTGCCGGAGCAAGCTTGGGGCTGGCTCGGGCTGTGCGTCCGGGCAGGGCAGCTGATCTCCGGCGAATCCGGCTGCGAGCTGGCCATCCGCAGCGGCGAGGCGGGCGCGGTGCTGCTCGACGGCGGCGCTTCGGCCAACCTGCGCAAGAAATTTCAGGACGCGTGTGCATTCCGGGAGGTTCCGCTGTATACGCTGGAAACAGATCGGTTGGGTCAGGCCATCGGCAAGCCGGAGCGCATGGTGGCGGTCGTCAAGGTAGGTTCTATGGCGGAGCGGCTCAAGCAGCAGCTCGGCCATCCATCATAAATCGTTCGCAATTTTGTGGGCTCAATAAACGTACTATGCGGGGGTGCAAGGGCAGAATGTCCAAACTCAAGGTTCAGGAAGCGACCAAGGAACTCAGCGTGGGCGCTGGAAGGCTGCTGGAAGAGGTATCAAACGTGCGCCGGGCGGCGCAGGATACGCTGCAAATGCTCAAGAGGCTGGAGGGTTCCTTCCATCAGGAGCACGAGCAGATCCGGGAGCAGCAGAAGATAGAGGCGCAGCGCCAGATCTTGGACGCGCAAAGCAAGGCATGGACGATGCCGGACACCGAGGAGGAAGCGGCGGTCGCAGAGACCCCGCAGGCCGCCCCGGCGGAGGCGAAGCCTGCCCCCAAAAAAGCCGATATCAAGGTGGAAACCGAGGAGGCTGCGGCGCCGCAGCCCAAGGCGACGGAGGCGGCTGCCGCCGCGCCCGAGGCCCCGGCGGCGGTGAAGGAGCCTTCGGCGCAGGCCGAGGCCAGCCCGGCGGCGTCGGCGCAGGATGCGCCGCCCGCGCCCCAACCGGCGGCGCAGGCGCCCACGGCACAGCCCGTGCGCCCGCCGATGCGGCCCGCCGCGCAAGGCGG
>JAVBMD010000032.1:0-40967 GCA_031552825.1 Eubacteriales bacterium | reverse complement strand
CTAGGGCGTGTTTCAAAAGGGGAGGAAGTGCAAGTTCCAAGGATTTTTCGCCAGATCAAGGAGTCGGAACGCGGCGTACTGGCGGTACGCCAAGTGGAGAACGACGCCGATATGGCGGAAAAGCCGCCGGAAATTGCGCTTCCGGAGTTTTGAAACATGCCCTAACACCATTAGAATCATGAATATGGTTGACTTCCCTTTTCCCCTCGCTTCCGCTATAATATGGTTTATTCGTCCATATTCAGCCAAATCGTTGCCGGGAGGTTCCTGCATGCATCCACTTCGCTGGCTCAAGCAAAACAAGGCCATGGCCTGCATCCTGCTGGCCTATCTGTGCGTATCGCTGGCGCTGCTGGCAAGCTGGCACGCGGTTACGCCGCTTTCCAATCCGGATTCCTACTCCTATCTTAACACAGCGCAGCACCTGAAAAAAGACCACTTCTTCACCGAGGACGGCACAAAGCCGGAAACCTTCCGCACCCCAGGCTATCCGCTGATGATCTGGGCGGTATCGCTGGTAAGCGAAAGCATGCTCGCCATTTCGATCCTGCAAATTCTGCTGGTGACGCTGGCGCTGCTGCTGATGTACCTGGTAATCCTGCGCGCCACGCGCTCGCGCGCCGCCGGGTGCGTCGCCTGCGGCGCGATGCTGTTCGACTTTCTGATTTACTGGCACAGCCAAACCATCCTCTCCGAAGTGCCGTTCATGTGCTTCTTGGTTTTCGCGCTCTATTTTTTATCAAAATATATCTATGATGGAAACAGATTCATCTGGCTGCTGCTCTTCGCCCTCGCGCTCAACTTCGCACTGTTGATCCGCCCCATCCTCAGCTACTTCAACCTGCTGTTCTGTCTGCTGCTGCTGGGATTAGCGGTGCTGAAGAAGGTATCGTGGCGGCACGCGCTGTGCTTCGCGCTGGTCTTTGGGCTGGTGTATTTCGGCTGGTCGTACCGCAATTATCTGCGCACCAACGCATTCATCTACAGCTCGGTGCGCGATTTCAACCTGCTGCACTGGGACGCCGCGCACCTGCTCGAGCGCGTGGAGCGCATCCCCAAGGATCAGCTCTACTATGGCACCGACCGCATGGGGCAGCTCTTCGCCGAAAAGATGCAGGGCGCCGACCTGTCCGCGCTTTCCGAGCCGCAGCTGCACAAGCTGTTCGCCAAGGTGGGCAGCGCGTACATCCGGGCGCACTTCGGCGAATACATCATGCAAAACATCGAGGGCGCGCTACAACTCTTGTTCTACCCCGCCAAGGAGCTGATCGGCATGGTGGTCAAAGCGCCGTGGCTCTACAAGCTGCTTTGTCTGGCCTATGCTGGGTTCCTGCTGCTGGTACACGGCGCGTATGTGCTGGGCTACGCGGTAAAATTCCTCTGGCGCAGGCAGCGGCCGAGCGCGCTGGATGTGTACATCTTCCTGCTGATCGCCTATCAGGTTGCCGCCAGCGCGAGTCTGGGCTTTTCGCGCTTCCGCATCCCCTTCTTCCCGCTGGAGTTGGTGGCGATCGGCATGAATTTGCCGCTGGTGCGGAGGGATTCCCGCGCCCACTCCCCCGCGCCTCTTGTCGAAAAACGCTTGTAATTTCCAACAGAACCTATATAATGGAATGGTATGATATTTTTCAAGCGAAACCGATAGAAAGCGCAGGCACAATGATGAACGATCAGAAAACCCTTTCCATCGTAATCCCCTGCTATAACGAGGAAAAGCACATCCGCGCCATCGTCGATCGCGTGCTGGCCTCGCCGATCGCCAATAAAGAAATCATCGTCGTCGACGATTGCTCCAAGGACAACACCCGCGAGATCCTTCGAACCGAAATCGCCCCGCTGGTGCAAAAGATCATCTATCAGGAAAAGAACGGCGGCAAGGGCGCGGCGCTCAAGACCGGCTTCGCCGCCGCTACCGGCGACGTCGTCATCGTGCAGGACGCTGATCTGGAGTACGATCCGATGGAGTACCCGGCCATCGTCACGCCGATCTTCGAGGGGCAGGCCGACGTGGTCTACGGCTCGCGCTTCGCCAAGGGCAGCCACTATCAGGACGCCTATTGGCAGAACATCGCCGCCAACAAGGGGCTGACGATGCTCTCCAACCTGTTCACCGGCCTGCGCATCACCGATATGGAAACCTGCTACAAGGCCTTTCGGCGCGAAATCATCCAGTCCATCGACATTCAGGAGACCCGCTTCGGCTTCGAGCCGGAGATCACCGCCAAGATCGCCAAGAAAAAATGCCGCATCCTCGAGGTGCCGATCTCCTACTACCCGCGCAAGGTGGAGGAGGGCAAGAAGATCAAATTCCGGGACGGCCTGCGGGCGCTGGTGTGCATCGCAAAGTACGGCGGTCGCTGATGCGCGGCGGGCAATGCCCGCCGTTTTCCTTGTGCGCAGGCACATTCTTTCACATGAAAGCATTTTCTTCGTCCGGGAGGGGCGGAATCCCTCCGCCGCCTGCGGGCGGTCCCCCCACAATTTGCAATAGTCGCGCAAGCGCTCCTTTGCTCATTGGACTTCCGCACCGTCTCATCGCGCCACTGGCGCGACGGTGCTCCGTCCCCATTTAACAAGGGAGGCTTTTGGAGGCTGGTATATGCTTCTGTTTTTATAAACGATTCTCGGTTCCAGCCCCTAGCCTCCCTTGTTAAAGGGAGGGGGACCGCGTGAGCGGTGGGGGGATTCCGTCCCTGCCACGCCGGTGGGATTCCGTCTCCCCCTCCGCGCGAAGCAGGAAAGTCGTTTTATCATTGATACTTTAGGAGGTTACACGCATGGATGAGCGCATTTCCCTCTTTGTGCCCGGCCGCCTGTGCATGTTCGGCGAGCACAGCGATTGGGCGGGGCTGCACCGCATCATGAACGCCGACATCGCCAAGGGCATGGCCATCGTCACCGGCATCGAGGAGGGCATCTACGCCACGGCGCGCAAGGCCGCCTCCTTCATCGTGCGCGACGAAATCTCGCCCGACGCAAGCCAGTGGAACCGCATGGAGTGCGCGATGCACCCCGAGCGGCTCAAGGAAGTGGCGCAGGCAGGCGGCTTTTATTCCTACGTGGCCGGCGTGGCCTCCTACATCTCCGAATGGTATCACGTGGGCGGTGTGGAGATCGTCATCACCGAGCGGACGCTGCCCATCAAGAGCGGCCTCTCCTCCAGCGCGGCGATCTGCGTGCTGGTGGCGCGCGCCTTTAATCTGCTCTACGGCCTCAACCTCAACACGCTGGGCGAGATGAACATCGCCTTCCTCGGCGAGAAGCGCACCCCCTCGCGCTGCGGGCGGCTGGATCAGGCCTGCGCCTTCGGCGTCCATCCGGTGCTGATGACCTTCGACGGCAACGAGATTTCGGTCGACCGGCTGGTCATCAAGAAAAAGCTGCATTGGGTGATCTCGGATCTGGCCGCTTCCAAGGACACCATTGCCATCCTCGCGGATTTGAACCGCTGCTATCCCTTCGCCCGCAGCGAGGCCGACCGGCAGGTTCACGAGGCGCTTGGCGCCGACAATGCCGCCATCGTGCAGCGCGCCGTCGAATACATGCGGCAGGGCGAGCTGGAGCAGCTCGGCGCGCTGATGACCGAGGCGCAGGCGCTGTTTGATGAGAAGGTCGCCCCCGCCTCGCCGGAGCAACTGCGCTCCCCCGCGCTGCACGCCATCCTCGCCGACCCCACGGTGCGCTCGCTGAGCTTCGGCGGCAAGGGCGTCGGCTCGCAGGGCGACGGCTCGGTGCAGTTCCTCGCCCGCGACAAGGCGACCCAGACGCAGCTCATCGCATACCTGCGCGGCCTCGGCCTGCAGGCGCACTCGCTGACCATCCCCGCCAAGCACGTGATTCGCAAGGCCATCGTGCCGGTCGCGGGCTTCGGCACGCGCATGTACCCCGCCACCCGCGCGCTGCACAAGGAGTTTCTGCCCATGGTCGATACCGACGGCCTCGTCAAGCCCTCGATCCTCATCCTGCTGGAGCAGCTGGTGGATTCCGGCATCGAGGAGATCGCGCTGGTGGTGGGCAGCCAAGAGGAAACCGACTTCTACCACCGCTTCTTTGAGGAGGATTTGCCGCCGGAACATTGGGAGAAGCTGCCGCTGGCCGCGCGCCAATACGAGGGCAAAATCCGCTCCATCGCGCCCAAGCTGCGCTTCGTCGTGCAGGAGGAGCGCCGGGGCTTCGGTCACGCGGTATACCAGTGCCGCGCCTTCGCCGCCGACGAGCCGGTGCTGCTGCTGCTCGGCGACACGCTCTACCGCTCCAATACCCGCCGCACCTGCAGCCTGCAGCTCATCGACGCCTTCGACGCCATCAACGCGCCGATGGTGTCGATCCACCCGATCCCGCTGGCCGAGGTGGTGCGCTACGGCGTGATGACCGGCGTGTGGGAGGGCACGGATCAAACCCTGATGCGCATCACCGAGTTCGCCGAAAAGCCCACCGTGGAGTACGCGCAGGACTTCCTCGCCACGCGGCGGCAGGACGGCGACGCCGCCTACTACTCGGTGTTCGGCCAGTACGTGCTCACGCCGGAGGTTTTCCAGCAGCTGGAGGAGGACATCGCCGCGAACACGCTGCAAGGCGGCGAGATTCAGCTCACCCACGCGCTGGACGAGGTACGCAAAAAGCACGCGCTGTACGGCTTCGCCATCGACGGCCGCATGTTCGATATCGGCAACGCGCAGGCATACCGCGCCGCGCTGCAGGAGTACGGGGAGTAGAAATCGCTCCCGGAATCAAAAGAGCGCAGCATGCAATCGCATGATGCGCTCTCTGTTTGGAGATCATTCCGATTTGGAGACGTGCGTCTCCGGCGGGATTACTTGCCGCTCATCGCGCGCTCGGCCTGCTCGATCATGCGCTTGACCATGTAGCCGCCGATGTATCCGGCCTGACGGCTCGGCAGGTCGCCGTTGTAGCCCTGCTTGAGGTTGATGCCAAGCTCGTTGGCGATTTCAAACTTCATGTTGTAAAGCGCCTGCTTGGCCTCGGGTACGACGGAGCGATTGGAGCTGGAGCCGGAACCGGAGTTCGAAGCATTGTTGTACATCTTTGCGTTCCTCCAAAATATGATGATTCTTTGGGGTGGTTACTTACCGGCCATCTGCCGTTCGGCCTGCTCGATCAAACGCTTGACCATGTAGCCGCCGACGTAGCCATTCTCCCGCGAGGTCAGGTCGCCATTGTAGCCCTGCTTGAGGTTGATTCCCAGCTCCCGCGCGATTTCGAACTTCATCGAGTCCAGCGCGGCGCGAGCCTCGGGCACGTTGACGCTGCCGCCCTTGGAGCCACTGTTGTTGCTGCTGCCCATCTGCATTTCTTGTTTCACCTCCCGTTCGTTTTCAGCGGTATTTTTCACACGAAACGCGCGCAATACACTACCAATTGGCGGCAGGGAAACGATTGTAAAAACATAAAAAAACACCCAAGCGAGCTGAACTCACTTGGGCGTATTTCGCGATTTAGCGCGATTTGCGCCAAGGCAGGCGCGCCGCGACGGCGCGGGCACATGCGCCCGCGTCCACCACAAACAGCACCGCGCAGGCTAGCGCCATCACGGTAATCATCTGCGCGCGGAAGGTAAACCAATAGTGGATGCCGGAATGATTGCGCAGCACCGCATACCACGCGTAAGGGAACGCCGCCACCAGCAGCATCGGCAGCGCCCTCGCGAACCGCGCGCGCGCCGGGCGATCCAGCAGCAGCGCGGCGATCAGCGCCAGCAGAATCAGGCCGCCGATCAGCGGCAGGAAGGCTTCCAGCCTCGGCGAAAGGATGCCGCGCAGGTTTTTGTGCAGCACCTCTGGGATGGTAAACACGCTATCGCCGCTGCCGTTTATGCGGAAGCCGACCTGATACAGCGCGTCGGCGACAATGTCTTTTCCCGTTACCAGCGTCCCCAGCACCCACTTGAAGGCAAAGGTGGCGCTATAGCCGCAGCCCCACGCCGCGCTCCTCCCCGCCACGAACGCCAGCTCGCCGCCCAGCGACGAATCGGGCAGCCCCGCCCGCAGCCATAGCAGCAGGAGCAGCGGCATGCCCAGCGTAATCAGCGGCGTGGTGAGCAAGTCCAAGAACGCGGCGCACGCGCCCACTGCGAAAAAGAGCAAGCTCATCCGGTGCGCGCTCCACCCGCGCGACGCCGCCCGCAGCGCGGCCAAACAGGCCAGCACCATCACAAAATGCATGTTGGAGAACTGCATGCTCATCGGCACGATGAAAAAATTGGTCATGCAGAGCGAAAGCGTGAGCGCCAGCGCCACCTTGGCGCCCGCCCTGCGCCCCACGAGGCACAGCAGGGCGGTGAGCAACAGCAGCAGCGCCGTGCCCATCAGCATACGAATTTCATGATATTGGAAGAACCGCAGCGCCGGGCGCAGCATTACCTGATAGCCATGCCAGTAGCGGGTGTAGCCCGACAGGTTCATCCCTGCGTAAAACGCTCCGCGCTCGCTATCCTCCTGCGCCGCCAGCGCCTTGGCGATCATGTCGGTGTCCATCACGCTGTCCATCACCGAATAATCGGTGGGCGAAAAGACGCGCGGGTAGCCGCCCTCCCAGTCGAGCAACGCCATCGAGCGCTCCATGTTGGTGCGCACCTGCGCGTTGGGGATGGCAAACACCAGCGACATACTCAAAAAAAATAGCAGGTTCAGCACCGCGAACAACCCGATATAGTGCAGCGCTCCCCTGCCCGCCTCCCGCGCAACGCTTTTCATCTGTATCCTCCCGGCAGCAGCTTCGCCGCCTTGATGGTTTTTTCCACGCGCCCTTCCATATACGCGCGCATGCGCGCGAGCGCTTCGGCGCAGGCTTCGGCAGGCAGGTGCGCAAATTCCTGATCGGTCGCCCCGCGCTGCGCCGCGCGCAAAAAGTGCAGCGCCTGCGGCGAAAGCCTTTGCGCCAAGCCGCCGCAGGCCGCGCAGAGCACGCCGCCCGCCAGCGCGTCAAACCGCGCCGGATCCTCCGCCCGCAGCGCCGCGCCGCAGTGTACGCAATGGTCGAGCTGCGGGCGATAGCCCTGATCCTCGGCGAAGCGAAGCAGGAAGGCCGTGGTCAGCGCGGCGGGCGATTGCTCCGGCGCGCCGTAGGCCAGCCGCGCCAGCGCCTCCAGCAGGTGGGCGAACAGCGCCGGGTGCTCCTCGCCGGGCTGCACCGTGGCCTCGCACAGGCCGAGCAGGTACACGCCGTACACCAGCCGCTCGTAGTCCTCGCGCAGCGGGTAGTAGCTCTCGCGGATGGCGCAGCCGGTCAGCGTGTAGCGATCCTTGTTTTGATGAAACTGATAGTCCCCCGCGCAGAAAAGCTCGGTGGCGCCGCTTAGCGCGCTCTTGGTTTTGCGGCAGCCGCGCGCGATGGCGTCGATGCGCCCCAGCGTCGGCGAAAACAGCGACAGCATCCGGTCGTTGTCGCGATAGTTGACGTGGCGCAGCACGATGGCCTGCGTCTGAACGCTCATGTTCGGCATACGCGCGCCCTACTCGTAGCCCAGCGTGCGCAAGTCGTCTCTCCGGTTGCGCCAATCCTCGCGCACCTTGACCCATAGCTGCAGCGAGACGCGCATGCCCAGCAGGCTTTCGATATCCACGCGCGCGGCGGTGCCGATCTCCTTGAGCATCGCGCCCTGCTTGCCGATGATGATGCCCTTGTGCGAGGCGCGCTCACAGTAGATCGTCGCGTGGATCTCCATCAGCGCGTCGCTGAGCGGCGTCATGGCCATCATCTCCACGCCGATGCCGTGCGGCACCTCCTCGCGCAGGCGCTCCAGCGCCTTTTCGCGGATGATCTCGGCGCAGATCAGGCGCTCGGGCTGGTCGGTCACCATGTCGTCGGGGAAGTAGCGCGGCCCCTCGGGCAGCGTCGCGCGCAGCACCGCCAGCAGCTCCGGCAGCCCGCGCCCGGCGGCGGCGCTCACCGGCACGATATGGTCGTAGCCCGCCTCGGCAAAGCGCGCCAGCGCCGCCAATATCTTCTCCTCGCTGAGCAGGTCGATCTTGTTGATGACCAGCACGCGAGGCACCTTCTTGCCCGCCATTTCCGCGACGATGGCGCGGTCGTGCTCGCCGATCTGCGTGGCGTCGACCATCACCATCAGCGCGTCGATGCCGTCCAGCGCGTCCTGCGCGCTGCGCACCATGTATTCGCCGAGCCGGGTGCGCGGCTTGTGCAGCCCCGGCGTGTCGAGGAAAACGATCTGGTGATCGTCGCCGGTGCGCACGCCCATGATGCGGTTGCGCGTGGTCTGCGGCCTGTCGGAAACGATGGCGATCTTCTCGCCGATCAGCGCGTTCATCAGCGTCGATTTGCCTACGTTGGGCCGCCCCACGATGGCGACAAAACCGGAATGAAAGACCTTGCTCTGCGTCATAGCGCGCCCTCCAAGCTCTCCGGGCCGAAGCTGTGCGGCAGCAGCGCGTCCAGCGTGGTCTCGCGCACCTCGTCGCCCCAAGTCACCAGCACGCGCATGCCGGGGCCGAACTCGTTGAGCACCTGCCGGCACATGCCGCAGGGATACGGCGCGGAACCGCTCGCGGCGATGGCGATGGCCGTGAACTTCCGCGCGCCCTCGGAAACCGCCTTGACCACCGCCGTGCGCTCGGCGCAGATCGTCGCGCCAAAGGAAGCGTTCTCAACGTTGCAGCCGGTGAACGTGCGGCCGTCCTCGGCCAGCAGGCACGCGCCCACGGCATAGTGGGAATACGGTATATAGGCGCTGCGCATCGCCTCCCGCGCGGCGGCCAGCAGCTTTTGATCCTGTTCGTTCATGGTTTTCTTTCCTCCGTTGTGAAAAATTATCGATGCGCGCTGGCGGGGACGGAATCCCTCCACCGCCTGAGGGCGGTCCCCCTCCCTTTAACAAGGGAGGCTTTTGGAGGCTGGTATATGTTTCTTGTTTCATAAAAGAATTTTGGTTCCAGCCCATGCCTCCCTTGTCAAAGGGAGGGGGACCGCGTGAGCGGTGGGGGGATTCCCGCTGCCCGCAGGCGGCGGTCTCTCCTCAGGCGGTGGAGGGATTCCGTTCCCGTTTCGCCCTCAGGCGGTGGAGGGATTCCGTTCCCAGCCTGCCGCAGGCGGTGGCAGGATTCCCGCCGCCGAAGCGGCGGTCTCTCCGCAGGCGGTGGAGGGATTCCGTCCCCAGCCTGCCGCAGCGGTGACAGGATTCCGTCCTTCCCTACTCCCGCCCCAGTTCCACCCGCTCCAGCGCCGCCTCCTCCAGCGCGCGCATGCGCGCCTTGTCGGCCTCGTTCTCGTGGTCGTAGCCCATCAGGTGGCAAACGCCGTGTACCAGCAGGTAGGCCAGCTCCCGCCGCAGCGGGTGGCCGTATTCCTCGGCCTGCGCCCGCGCGTGCGGCAGCGAAATCACGATATCGCCCAAGTGGCGCTTGCCGGTGTCCGGGTCGAGCAGCGCCTTGAGCCGCGCGGGATAATCCTTTGCGGTGCCGCGCGGGAACGAGGCCTGCGGGAAGGAGAGCACGTCGGTGGCGGCGTTGATGCCGCGCGCGCTCCGGTTCAGCGCGCGGATGGCGGCGTCGTCGGTCAGCACCACGCAGGCCTGATAGCGCTCCGGCTCGGGCAGCCCCTCGAGCTCCACCGCCGCCTGCGCCGCGCGCTCCAGCAGCGCCTCGGTCGGCGCCCAGTCCGGCGGCAGCGGCGTATCGATGCTCCACTCCAGCCTCATGTTTGCTCCTTCTGTTGCGCCTGCTGCATTTGCGGTTGCGCCTGCGTCTGCACTTGCGGTTGCGATTTTTGCTGCGTTTTCTCTTCGGCCTTCTGCTCCTCGAAGAAGGCCTGCACCTCCTTGGGCAGCTCCTCCACCGGATGGATCTCGATGGTGGGGTACTCGATGCGCTCGTGGAAAACGCCGCTGAGCACGTTCAAGAACGCGGTACACACGCGGTCGATGTCGCGGAAGGTGAGCGTTGTCTCGTTGAGCTGGCCGTCCTCTGCCTTGCCCTTGACGAGGCGGCGCACCGTCTGCTCGATCTTCTCGGGCGTGGCGTCCTGCAGGGTGCGCACCGCCGCCTCCACGGTGTCGGCCAGCATCACCAGCGCCGCCTCCAGGCTCTGCGGCCGGGGGCCTTCGTAACGGAAATCCTTGATATCGATGGGTTGTCCGCCCTCAAGCTGCTGCGCCTTGTGGTAGAAAAACAGCACCGGCGTATCGCCGTGATGCTGCGCGACGATGTCCAGCACGCGCTGCGGCAGGCGGTGCCGCTGCCCCAGCGCCACGCCGTCGCGCACGTGCGACACCAAAATGGCGGTGGAAACGCGCGGGTCGGTATGGTCGTGCGGGTTTTCGCCGCCCTGGTTCTCCTTGAAGTAGCTGGGGCGCTTGAGCTTGCCGATGTCGTGATAGTACGCGCCGACGCGCGCCAGCAGCGGATTCGCGCCGATGGCCTCGGCGGCGGCTTCGGCGATGTTGGCCACCACCATCGAGTGATGGTAGGTGCCCGGCGCCTCGATCATCAGGCGGCGCAGCAGCACGTGGTTGGGGTTGGAAAGCTCCAGCAGCTTGGCGGGGGTCACGAGGTTAAACAGCACCTCCAGCGCGGGCTGAATGCCCACGCACAGCACCGCCGAAATCGCGCCGGCCAGCAGCGCGTAGGCCGAGGCGATCGCCACGCCGCGCAGGTCGTTGCTGGTAATCAGCCCGGCGGCAAACTGCACGGCGGCGTTGGCCGCGCCGATGAATACGCCGGAGAGCAGCACGCGGCTGCGCGGGGCGCGCTTTCTGGCCGACCAGATGCCCACCAGCCCGCCCAGCAGCGTCATCGCCGCCACGGCCAGCGCCTGCACCGAGTTGGTGGTGCTGCCCTTGAGCACCAGCACGCCCAGCAGTAGCGCGAGGATCACGTTGAGCCCCAGCGCCACGCGGGTGCCGAGCAAGATGGTGCCCAGCAGCACGCCCAGCGCCACCGGCAACGCCTGCGGCATGAATTGCATGAAAGCGATGCATAGCGCCAGCGTCAGCACGAGGATCAGCAGCAGCAGCACTTGCCTGCTGGCCTTGGCCAGCGCGTCAGGCATATAGATGAAGAGGTAGAGGTGCAAGCCGCCCATCAGCAGCAGCACCAGCAGCCCCACGCCGATGTACAGCTCGGTATCGTACCGCGTGCCCTGAATCAGGCCCAGCGCGTGCAGCACCGCCAGCTGCGAGGCGGTCACCCGCTCGCCCGCCACCACGATGTTCTCGCCCTGCTTGTACACCGTGGGCTCAATCTCGCCGCGCGCCTTTTCGCGGCTCGCCTCGGTGCTCTCCTGATCGATTATCATGTTGGGGCGCAACACGGCGCGCAGCGTCGGCAGCGCCACGTTCCACCATAGGTTGGCCGAGGTGTTGTAGGCCACCAGCCGCTGGATGTTGGAGATGGCGTCGCCCACCTCGCCCTCGAGGATGGTGCTGGCCAACGTGGTGCGCACGCTGGCGGTGAGGTTCTGGCATAGGTTCTCCAGCTCGTCCACCGGCGTGTCGAGCAGCACGCCGAGCTGCTCGTCGGTCATCTCCACGCTGGGCAGCAGGTCGGCGGCGCTCTGCAAATCCAGCTCGGTATACAGGCTGTCGCTTTCGCCATCGTCGGCATCGGTGGCCGGGGCGGGCGTGGGCGTTCCGGCGCGCAGCAGCTCCTCGCGCTGGCGGCGGATGTCCTGCCCGAAAGCCGACGCGGCGCGCAGCTCGTTCAGGGCCTGCGCCAGCGCGTCCATCACCTCGCCCGCCACCGCCTCGTCCTTGTACGATACCACGTGTACCTGCGCGGCGGCGGCCTCCTGCCGCTGCTTGGTGGTCATCTCGTCGACGATGTCCTTGCTGGCGGTGATGGTTTTCTTGGCGATGTCGCCGACGTGCAGGTTATAACGCACCGGGGTGACGACGGTGACGCACAGCAGCGCGACGACCATCGCCACGCCGAGCCACAGCAGCCACATGGCGGTCTCCTGACCCTGCAACAGGTGGTGCTTCTTGCGCTTGGCGTTGGGCTGGCTCATGCGTCCCCTCCTTCTTCGGTTCGGTTCGCCTTCCGTATGCTTCTGGATTCATACGCTTCAACGATCGACAGCACCAGCTCGTGCCGCACGACGTCGCTGCGGGTCAGCGGCACGATGCCGATGCCCGGCACCTCGCGCAGCACCTCCGCCGCCTCCGTGAGGCCGGAAATCCGCCCGGTGGGCAGGTCGATCTGGGTGATATCGCCGGTCACCACCACGCGCGAGCGGTTGCCCATGCGCGTGAGAAACATCTTCATTTGCTCGGAGGTGGTGTTCTGCGCCTCGTCGAGGATGATGAAGGCGTCGGCCAGCGTGCGCCCGCGCATGTAGGCCAGCGGCGCGATCTCGATAACGCCGCGCTCCTGCAGGCGCAGGTAGGCGTCCGGCCCCATCAGGTCATACAGCGCGTCGTAAAGCGGGCGCAGGTAGGGATCCACCTTCTGCGAAAGGTCGCCGGGCAAAAAGCCGAGCTTCTCCCCGGCCTCCACCGCCGGGCGGGTGAGCACCAAGCGCTCCACCTCTTTGTTTTTCAGCGCCAGCACCGCCATCGCTACCGCCAGATACGTCTTGCCGGTACCCGCCGGGCCGATGCCGAAGGTCAGCTGATTCTGCCGGATCGACTGGATGTAGCGGCGCTGCCCCAGCGTCTTGCACTTGATCTGCTTGCCGCGGTAGGTGGTGCATACCACGTCGGCCAGCAGCTCGTCGATGCGGTCCAGCTCGCCCTCGCGCGCCAGCGCCGCCAGATAGCGGATGAAGCCGCGATCCACCGCCTCGTGCCTGCGAAGCATGTCCAGCAATTTTGTAAGCACGGCGCTGCACAGCGCCACATCGCCCTCCGCCCCTTCGATCAGCAGCCGGTGATCCTCCAGCGCGACGCGGGTGCGCGTCTCCTGCTGCAAGAGCCCCAAGTGCGAATCTCCGTTGCCAAAAAGCGTACGGTATTCCTCCAGCGTATCGACCGCCAAATCGATGTTCGCGGTTGCCAAACGGCGGTTCCTCCCCTACTCCACGGCTGTGTCGGTGCTCCTTGGCAGCGCGATGTCTTCCTCGGTTTCCAGCACGACTTCCGCACAGAAATTCTCATCTTTCATCATACTATACTCTACCCATTTGTCAAGAATCTGCGCGCCAAAAGGCATCTTTTCCCGGGCGATGCGCTCGGCGATAACGGCGCTTTCGCGCTCCAGTTCGGCGCGCACGCGCGGGGCGGCGGACAGCGTAACCTCCTCATACCGCTCGCTCTGCATCCACAGCGGCAGGAACACGCCGCCGATCTCCTGCCGCCGGATGTCGATATCGCGCTGCGCGTAGTCCGGCGCCGGTACGTCGCTCCACTGCATCCATGGCGTACACAGCACCGTGCGCTCCAAGGCGTTGCCGGTCGGCGTGCCAATGTTTTCCGTCGCCGGGATGCGCGCGCTGCCGGTGTACCACGTGCGCGAGAACGCCTGCGCCCGCGCGGCTACCGGGCGCATCGCGCCGTCGGCGGTGCGCTCCTCGCCCTGCACCAGCACCTGCCCGCGCCGCACCGCTTGGCCGATTTTCACCTTGGCGATGCCTGCTTGCACCGTCAGCCTGGTGATGACGCCATCCCTCGCGGCCACGATGTCGCACGGTTCGCCGCCGTAGGTGGGCGGCACGGCGACGCGCGCGGGCACGCACTCCACCACCACCGTCACCCCGCGCAGGCGCACGTCCACCCACGCCACGCGCGGCAACCGCCGCTCCAGCGCGCGCTGCACGCCCTGCAAGTCCAGCGCCGCGCGCCAGCGCCCGGGGCGCACCGCATGCTCGGCCAGCACGGTGCGCACCTCGCCGACCGACTCGCCCGCGCCCTCGATGCGCACGAACCACACGCAGGCGTTGGCCATCCACACCCCCGCCAGAAATACCGCCACGCCCAGCCCCAGCATCACGCGGCGCGAAAGCAGCCCCTGCGAGCGGCGCAGCAGGCTCTCGTGCTCCACCGCCACGCGCCAGCCCACCCGCTCGGCGGTCGCGCGCAGGCGAGCGAGGTCGCCGCTGCGCAGCGTGCAGTGCAGCGTGCGGGCATCCTGCCGCCGCACGTTCGAAAGCGGCACGCCCTGCGCGGCGGCGCGGGTAATCAGCTTCTCCAGCGATAGCCCTTCCACCCGCACGCGCACGCGCCCCCACGGGCGCAGCAAAAAACGCCGCAGCGCGCCGCTCCGTGCCGCCTCTTCCTTTTTTATCGCGCTTTCTCTTTTCATCTCGTTTCGCTCCCCATGCCGTAGCCGATCCGCGCGATGCGCCCCTGCACCAGCAGGTCGCTCTCCCCCAGATGGCACAGGGTCATCTTCTCGCCGCCGATCTCCAGCAGGCCGCAGGCGGTGCGCACCCGCACCCGCTCCGCGCCGTACTCGACGATGCCCTGATGGTTCTCGATCAGCGCGCGCTCATCGCCGACCAGCACCACCTTGGGCACGCCGAAGAGCACCTCCTCCGGCAGGCCGATCATCCGCACGCCCCGCACGAGGCGGCTTCTCTTTTTTCTTCGCTTCACCGCGCAGCCCTCCGCTCTATTCCTTCCATCGTATGTGTGAGAGCGTGCGGGCATGTGCGCGCGGCGCAGCAAAACAGTACAAAAAAACCTCCCGGCCGCGCTTTGCGGCGGGAGGCTTGCGTGAACAGCGCCGGGGACGGAATCCCTCCACCGCCTGAGGGCGGTCCCCCTCCCTTTAACAAGGGCGGCTTTTGGAGGCTGGTATATGCTTCTTGGTTTATAAAAGAATCTTAGTTCCAGCCCCTAGCCTCATTACAATCAGCAGACATGTGTTTCCTCACAAAAAACCTCCCGGCCGCGCTTTGCGGCGTGAGGCTGCGTGAACAGCTACGGGGGACGGAATCCCTCCACCGCCTGAGGGCGGTCCCCCTCACAATTCGCAATAGTCGCGCGAGCGCTCCTTTGCTCATTGGACTTCCGCACCGTCACATCGCGCCACTGGCGCGACGGCGCTCCGTCCCCGTTTAACAAGGGCGGCTTTTGGAGGCCGGTATATGCTTCTTGGTTTATAAAAGAATCTTAGTTCCAGCCCCTAGCCTCCCTTGTCAAAGGGAGGGGGACCGCGTGAGCGGTGGGGGGATTCCCGCCGCCCGCAGGCGGCGGTCTCTCCGTAAGCGATGAAGGGATTCCCTCTGCCCGCAGGCGGCGGTCTCTCCGTCAGCGATGAAGGGATTCCCGCTGTCCGCAGGCAGCGGTCTCTCCGTCAGCGGTGGGGGGGATTCCCGCTGCCCGCAGGCGGCGGTCTCTCCGTCAGCGATGGAGGGATTCCGTCCCGCGCATAAGCTTGCTACGGGAACATATCGCACGCGCACTGCTTAATCTGCTTGCGTTTCATTCTTCAATCCCACTCGTCCAGATCGTGCTCCTCTTCCTCGTCCTCGCCGACGACGCCCTGCGCAACGAACTGGGGCTGCGGCGCGGGCGCGATTTCCGGCTCGATCGTCGGCTCTTGCGCGATCATCTGCTCCGGCTCGTACTCCGGCTCCGGTTCGTACCCCAGCTCCGGCTCCGCGAACATCGAATTGGCGGGAGAAATCCGCTCTGCCGCCATCGAGGGCGCACCGTTCGCGTCGGCCTCTGCCTGCGCGGTGCCGAGGATGCCGCGCAACGCCTCCATGCGTTCGCGCGCGTCGTTGAGGGCTTGACGCAGCTCCTTGGCGCGGTGCTCCATCGTGTGCGCGCGCAGCCCGGATTGCAGGCTGCCCAGCAGCGCCGCCATCGTCGAGGGGCCGGAGAGCAGCACGCGGTACTGCTGCTGCAATTGCTCGCGGAACTTGCTGTCCTGCACCATCTGCGCGTACAGCCCCTCGGTGGGCAGGTACAGGATGGCGTAATCGGTGGTAAACGGCGGATCGACGTACGCGTCGCGCATGCGCTTGGCCTGCACGCGCAGCGCCAGCTCCAGCGCCTTGGTGGCGGTCTGGATCTCCTCCTCCTCGCGGCGCTCGATAGCGCGCACGAGGCGGTCGTGCTCCTCGTAGGGGAAGCTGGTGTCGATGGGCAGGTACACCGCCTGCTCCCCTTCCTCCCCCTTGCCGGGCAGGATGACGGCAAAATCGGCGATCTCTTGGCTCTGCGGGCGCACGGCGATTTTGGCGCGGTATTGGCTGACCGAAAGCGCGCTGTCCAGCAGCTCCTCCGCGCGCACCTCGGCCCACGTGCCGCGCAGCTTGAGGTGGTCGAGCACCTTGCGCACATCTGCGGCGCCCCCGGCCATCACCTGCAGCTCGCCCAGCCCGCGCGCCACCTGATCCAGCTGCGCGGACACGCCGCTGCACACCGACATCAGGTGCTGATCCGGCTGGATTTGCAGCTGCTGCATGCGCTGATCGTTGTGTTGGCGCATCTGTTGCAGGTTGCGCTCCAGCGCG
The DNA here is from genome assembly GCA_031552825.1 of Eubacteriales bacterium. GTDB lineage: Bacteria > Bacillota > Clostridia > Christensenellales > Aristaeellaceae > WQXF01. The sequence goes on along the minus strand of JAVBMD010000032.1, from coordinate 24,593 downwards.
CCCTGCAGGGTTTCGAAGCGCCGCTCGCTCTGCGTCAGCGTTTGCTCCAGCCGCTGCGATACGTCCTCCAGCCGCTGCCCCTGCACGCCCATGCTCTCGTTGAGCACGTCGGTAAAGCGCCCCACGCGCTCGTCAAACAGGCCTTGGATGCGCTCGAGCTGCTCCTCCGTGACGCGCGTTGCGGCATGCAGCTGCCCGCCGAAGGTGTCAAACTGCCCCTGCTGCGTGCGGTTCATCTCCCCCATAATGCGGGAGACCGATTCATTGAAGTTGTACAGGCCGACCTGGAACACCTCGCGGTCGCGCTGGCTCTGTTCCTCGGTGAGCACGCGGATGTCGGTCATGTCCTTTTGTAGGGATTCCTGCATGCCTTCGAGGCGATTCTGCAATATTTTTTCACGCGCGCGCAGGTCTTGGAGCAGACCGCTGCCCACCAGCAGCAGCACGATCACGCCCACCATAACCTGCCAGTTGAGCAGTAAAAAAGAAATCGCTCGCGCGCCCATTTGCTCGATCATTCTGTTCCTCCGTATAAGCTAACGTACAGACGCCTGTATTATACAAAAAAAAAGCGCTAGCGGCAATAGATTTGCGCATGATATAATAAGAAAATTCAAATTCGGATTTTAACCTTCAAAATTCGCGTTTGGATTTTAAAATTGCACGCGCAAACGAGGGATTTCATGAAGAAGCCAAAAAAAATGCCCGTGTGGGCTTACGCGGCCTGCGGCATTCTGCTCGCGCTGCTGATCGCGGCGGCGCTGTTGATCGGTCTGCGGTCATCCGCACCCGCCGCGCGCAAAGCGCCGGACGCCGCCGCGCTGGAGCGCCTTTCCGGCGCGCACGGCCTCAAGGCTGGCGATCCGGCGAACAAGCTGTACGCCGCCCTGCCCGAGGCCGATCCGGCGGAGCAGCCCGACGGCTACGTGCTGCTCTACGCCGCTGGATTGGATGAAAGCGGCCTGCCGCTGCCGCCCTACGGCGCCATCGTGCCGTCGGGCGAACAGCTGCGCGCGCATCTGGTTGCGCCTCGCGGCGCGGAATACGCGCTGGCGGATTTTTACATCGACCCGGCCACCGAGCAGATCGCGCGCGTCGAGTGGGCGGTCGGCGCACAGGATCCGCTACTGGAGATGTTGTATTGAGGCGGGGGCAGAAATCCCCCCTGCCGCTCACGTTCTCCTCGCCGCCGATGGGGAGGCCGCCGCTGCGGGGCGGACACAAAAACACACAAAAACAACCCGCCCTCGGTACACTGCCGAAGGCGGGTTGTTTTTGTTGCCGCACGGCGCGCCCTTATTTCCCCCACTTCTCCTTGTAGTGCCTGCCGATCGCGTCGCCGGCCAGCACGATGTCGATGATCTGCGGCACGGACACGTTGAAGGGCTCGGCGTTCCAGTGAGAGGTGAGGCTGGACTTGGCGATGGCGACCATGTTCTCCGGCGTAACCGGCACCAGCAAATCGGCCAAGGTGATCGGCAGCCCCACGTCCAGACAAAAGCGGATGACCTCCTCGATCAGCGCGATCTCCGCGCCCTCGGAAACAAGCTGGCAGATCACGCCGAAGGCGACGCGCTCGCCGTGGAGCATGTCGGCGCTCTCGGCGATGGCGGTGATGCCGTCGCCTACGGCGTGCGATCCGGCGCAGCCGGTGTTTTCAAAGCCCAAGCCGCTCATCAGCGTGTTGCTCTCGATGATGTTTTCCACCGCCTCGGTCACCAAGCCGCGCTCGGCGGCCAGCTTGGCCTGCAGGCCGTATTGCATCAGCGTGTTGTAGCACGCCTGCGCCACCACCGCCGCCGTCTTGGGGTAACGGTAGGGGCCCTGTTCCTCGTTGATGTAGTTGCCGATGTCGGAATGCGCGTTGGCGCGCGCCTCAAAAACCGTCGCCAGCGCGTCGCCCATGCCGGAAATCAGGTAACGGATCGGCGCGTTGGCGATGATGGTGGAGTCGGCCAGCACCATCACGGGGTTGCTGATGTAGTGGCGCGCGTGCGAACGCTCGCCGCTTTCTTTATAGATGACGGAAAGCGCGCTGGTCGGCGCGTCGGTGGAGGCAGTGGTGGGGCAGGTGATAACCGGCACGCCGAAGTTGTCGGCCACGGCCTTGGCGGTGTCCATCGTCTTGCCGCCGCCGATGCCCAGGATCAAGTCCGGCTGGAAGCCGCGCAGTTGCTCGGTGGTGTCCTCGATCCGCTTCTCGGTCACCTCGATTTCAAAGCGCACGCTCATCATCTCGGTGCCGGTGCCCTTGTAGGCGTTTTGCAGCGTTTCGGTCAGCACAAGAAACAGGCGCTGATCGATCACCGCGCCGACGCGCTTGCCGTAGGGACGGGTGTACTTCTCGATGTTGGCGAGAAGGCCGGGGCCTTGAATGTACCTGCTGGGCGAACCCCACGCGCGGATCGGTGCCGGAATGTATGCCATACGATTCATCCTCCCAAAAATAATAAGTAACAATATCGCAATGTTACTACTTAAATGTATGGCACGAGGGCATCGCCTCTGCCTACCATTGTTTCCTATTTTACTAGCATCCACATCGGGTGTCAACCGACAAAACGGCGGGGACGGAATCCCTCCGCCGCCTGCCGAGGAGACCGCCGCTTCGGCGGCGGGAATCCCTCCGCCGCTGCGGCGGTCCCCCTCCCTTTGACAAGGGAGGCTAGGGCTTGAAACAAGATTCTTTTATAAAACAAGAAGCATATACCCGCCTCCAAAAGCCTCCCTTGTCAAAGGGAGGTGCCGCCCGCAGGCGGCGGAGGGATTCCCGACGCAGGCATGCGGCGGTCTCTTCGGCGGCGCTGGTGCGATCCCCGCCGCTATGGCGACGATTCCCCCGGCGCTGGTAGGATTCCGTTCCCCGCCCGCCGCCGCGTTCCCCTAAATTACTTATTTATAACTATCCCGCTTGTTATACGCCTCGTTCACGGCGGCGGAATGCCCCGCGTCCACGCGGTTGCTGCCGTGGGTGCGGCTGTTCTTCATGTGGAGGCAGAAATGGCCGGTGCTGAAGCTGGCAACCTCCTTGCCGTTGCCGACGTGCGGCATGCCGTTCATCGAGGCGGCGATAACCCGGTTGCCGGTAATCACCCAGATCGGCCTGCGCTCCCAGCTCCAAGAGCCGCCATAAGCGCGCCGCATGCTAGCGCTGTCCTCGGCGTTCAGCGGCACGCAGTCGGCATGGTTGACGCCGCCCCAGCGCTTGATGTTGAAGCGCTGCCCGGTGCGCACGTCGACGACGACGGCACGGGCGCTCAGCGGGAAGGCGCGCGAGCCGCCGTTCCACCAATCGAGCAGCTCCACCTTGCCGCCGCCCGTGTAGGTCGGAGGCGCGGCGGGATTGCGCAGCAGCGCCACGGTTTGGCTCCCGGCGAGGCCGTCGGCCTCCAGCCCTTGCTTGCGCTGGAAGGCGATCACCGCCTGCTCGGTGCCCTCACCGAACACGCCGTCCACGCTGACGCTGTATCCGGCGCCGCGCAGCAGCTGCTGCAGCTCGCGCACCGCGTCTCCCCGATCCTCCAGCCGCAGAGCGCTGCCCGGCGCGCGGGTGGCTGTCGGCGCGGGCGCGCTGGTCGCGGCGGTCACGGCGCGCAGCCTTTCGAGCGTCTTGGTTCCGGCCTTGCCGTCGGCCTTAAGGCCTTGCTTTTTTTGAAAGTCGATCAGCGCCCGCTCGGTTTTGCTGCCGAACACGCCGTCGTTGCCCACGTCATAGCCCGCCGCGCGCAGCAGCTGTTGCAGCGCCTGCACGTCGCTGCCGCGATCCTTCAGGCGCAGGGCGCTGCCCGGGGCGCGCGCCTGCCCCTGCACGGCTACGGCAGCCGTGTCGGTCGCGCCGGTCGCACCGGTCGCACCGGTCGCACCGGTCGCGCCGGGCAGGCTGTGGGTGAGGTATTCCCCCTTGACGTACCCCTTGTGCTTTTTATAGGCCACATAGACCCATTCGCCTTGCAGGCGGAGTATTTTGACCGATTCGCCCTGATCCATCTGCTTGATGGACGGCGCTTTTTCCTGCGGCTGCTTGCGCAGGATGAGGTGCGTCGCCTTCACGTAGGCGATGGAGCCCACCTCGCCGTCGGCGCTTACGGCACGGGGCAGCAGAAGAGAGCAGAGCAGCATCAAGGCGCAAATCAGCGCCGCGTGTCTTTGGTACGTTGGATGCTTGGGCATAATACCCCTCCTTTGGAAACATCAAGCGTACTTCGACACAATTATATTACAAATATGTTAATTTTTCAAGACAAAGCAAGGCATTCCCAAGCATTGCCTACCGGGGAATGCCTTGCGATCAAATTTTAATTATCTAACCATACCGAACAGTTTATACCGATTTGCGCACCTTCTGGCCTTGCGGCGTGTCCTCCACGGTGTAGCCCAGCGCGTGAATGGCGTCGCGCAGGCGGTCGGACTCCTGCCAATTCTTGGCCGCGCGGGCGGCGGCGCGGGCATCGGCCAGCCGCTGCGCCTCGGCGTCAATGCCCTCCTCCTTGCGCATGAACAGCCCCAACACGCCGGTCATCTCCTCCAGCGCTGTGGCGGCGGCTCGCACCGCCTCGGCGGCGCTGTCGGCGGTCAGCGTGCTGTTGGCGTCGCGCACCATTTCGAACAGGCTGCCCAGCGCGTCGGCGGTGTTGAGGTCGTCGTCCAGCGCGGAATCAAAAGCAGCCACCGACTCGCCCACGCGTTGGGTGAAGGCCTGCTCGTCCGCGTTCAGCGCGCGCTCCGGCGCGGTGTTCAGCAGGAACTTGTAATGGTCGCGCGCGGTGTACATCCGCGCCAGCGCGCTGTGCGCCTGCTCGATGAGCGCGCGGCTGAAGTTGATGGGGCTGCGGTAGTGCGCCGAGAGCATGAACAGCCGCACGTCCTCCAGATCGAACTCCCGCGCGATGTCGCGCACGGTGAAGAAGTTGCCCTCGGACTTGGACATCTTCTTGTCGTCCACGTTGATAAAGCCGTTGTGCATCCAGTAGCGCACGAAGGGCTTGCCGGTAGCGCCCTCGGACTGGGCGACCTCGTTCTCGTGGTGCGGAAACACCAAGTCCTGCCCGCCGCAATGGATGTCGATGGTCTCACCAAGGTACTTCATCGACATCGCCGAGCACTCGATGTGCCAGCCCGGCCGCCCCATGCCCCACGGGCTCTCCCACGCCGGTTCGCCGGGCTTCTGCGCCTTCCACAGCGCGAAGTCCATCGGGTGGCGCTTGACGTCGCCCACGTCGATGCGCGCGCCCGCCTCCAGATCCTCAAGGTTCTGGCCGCACAGCTTGCCGTAGCCGGGGAAAGCCTGGGTGTCGAAGTACACATCGCCGTTCACCGCGTATGCCAGCCCCTTGGCCTCCAGCTTTTCGATGATGCCGATGATCTCGGCGATGTGGTCGGTGGCCTTGGGGTGTACCGTAGCGCGGCGGATGCCCAGCGCGTCGGCGTCCTGAAAATACTCGACGATGAACCGCTCGCCGAGCGCCTGCACGGTGGTGCCTTCCTCGTTGGCGCGACGGATCATCTTATCGTCGATGTCGGTGAAGTTCTGCACGAAGGTCACCTCCATCCCCTTGCGCTCCAGATGGCGGCGCAGCGTGTCGAACACGATAAAGGGGCGGGCGTTGCCGATGTGAAAGTAATTGTATACCGTGGGGCCGCAGGAATAGATGCGCGCCTTGCCGGGCGTGAGCGGCACAAACTCCTCCTTGCGGCGGGACTGCGTGTTAAAAATCTGCATGCTCTTCTTCCTCCTTGTACACTTTGGGGCAATACGGCGAATCGCCGGAATCGCAGGTCTCGCAGGTTTCGCCGGTCAGGCGGCGCTGGATACATCGGTCGAGCTGGTCGATGCGCGCCTGCATCTCGTCCAGCCGCGCCTTAACCGGGTCGGGCAGGTTGATTTGGTCGAGATCCGCGCCGCGTTCCTCGGTTTGCGGCTTGCGCACGATGCGCCCCGGGTTGCCCACCACGGTGCAGTACGGCGGCACCTCCTTGAGCACGATGGAACCGGCGCCGATCTTGCTATGATCGCCCACGGTAAAGGGGCCGAGCACCTTGGCCCCCGCGCCGACGGTCACATGGTCGCCGATGGTGGGGTGGCGCTTGCCGGTGTCCTTGCCGGTGCCGCCGAGCGTGACGCCCTGATAGAGCGTGACGCCCTCGCCGATCACCGTGGTTTCGCCGATCACCACGCCGTCGCCGTGGTCGATGAAGAACCCGCGCCCGATCACCGCGCCGGGGTGGATCTCGATGCCGGTCTTTCTCCGCGAGCGCTGCGAAAGCCACCGCGCCAGCGTCGTATGGTTGCCCGCGTATAGCTTGTGCGCGATGCGGTGCCAGAACATGGCGCGCACCGTCGGGTAGCACAGCAGCACTTCCCACGCGCTCTTTGCCGCCGGGTCGCGCTGCATCACGGTTTGGATGTCCTCCCGAATGTTGCGAAACATACTGCCTCCAAATGATTGCTTGTTGTTCCCCGGCTTCGATGGGGAAAACAGCTTCGGTTATGATAATAAAAGAAACCGCCTCGACACAGAGACGGTTTCCCGTGGTTCCACTCCGCTTGGCAGGTGCGCGCAAACGCGCTCCCCCGCCCGCTCATCGCCTTCACGCGGCGCATACGTCGCAGCCTACGGAGCGCTTTTGTCGCTCCCTCGGTGCGCGGCTCCCGGGTGCATTTCGCTCCGGCTCGCCCGGGCGCGCTTTCAGCCGGTGGCGCGCTCTCTCTGCTGGGCTGCGTTGGAGGTACTTCTCCCGATCCTTGCCTTTTGAACACTATTTCCTTTGTGGGTATTATATGCGGCGCGCGGCGGGATGTCAACGGGAAATGCGGGCCGTGCGCCTTGTCGCATAGAACAGTAGGAGGAGGACGGCTGAAACCGCAAGCCGAACCGCGTGATGGAGCCAGTTCGTGCTCCCCGTCGCCAACCCGTCGAGCAACGCCCCGGCTTGCAGAGCCAGCAATGGCAAGCATGCGAGATACCACTTGGCTCCCTTCGCAAAAATCAAGGCCGCCAGCAAGCCAACCGAACCGATCCCCATGATCAGCGCCGCCCAGCCCGGCGCCGTGCCGCCCGCAGCCGCGCTCACGGAAGCAAAAAGCGTCAGCCCGCCGTACAGCACGCAAAGCACCCACTTCAACGCGTTACAAAAAGTCTTCATGCCGCCTCCCTGCCCCCAATCACTGAGGGTCCCTTTTAAACTCCAGAATATCGCCGGGCTGGCAGTCCAGCACATCGCAGATCGCGTTCAAGGTCGAAAACCGTATCGCGCTGATCTTCCCGGTTTTTATGTTCGAGAGGTTGACGTTCGCGATGCCCACCCGCTGCGCCAGCTCGTTCAGGGACATCTTGCGATCCGCCATCATCCGGTCCAATCGCAGAATGATCGACACGCGAAGCACCCCCTACAACGTTTCGTCGGACTGCCGCTGCAGCCGACACCCATAATCAAAAACATAAGCCGTGCAATAGATCACGGCGGCAAGCACAAACCACGTGATGTGTATGGAAAAAGCCATACTCCCGTACAGAATAGCATGCGCGGCGCCGTCAAAAACGCTGCCGACGATGGCCAGAATGAGGGTAAGCAGCGCCACCGCCTTCAGGCGCTTAACCTGCTTCTCCTCAAAGGGCGAATAGCTTTGGCTAAAGTCCAAAAAAACGCGCCGCAATAGGCGCAAGATAAAGAACAGGATTGCCATCTGCGCCACCGCAAACGGAAACAGCAAACTGAGCGTTTCAACCGACGGAACCGCCACCGTCCCCTTCGCGGTCAGCACGCGAAACGCCCCTTGCAGCGAAGCCGAAAGCGCGCTGTCCGAAAGCCAAAGGATGCCCATTGCGACGACAAACAGCAGCGCGGCAGCCGCGGTCAGCACGCAGCCGACCAGCAAAGCGCCGGAAATGAATTTGCTCATTCGCGATATTTTCTGCTGAACCAGATTCATCATGATCCCCCCTTGCCCGGAGGATAACACAAAAACGCGCAGCAGTCAACCGATTTTTAATGATAATCGTTAATTTTATAATGCTATTAATTATATTCTTCTTCTCGCGCCTCGGCAATCAGCGCCTCCTGCACGTTCAGCCGCGCCGCGCCTTCCTCCGCGCGCACGCGCGCGTAGTCGGCCTTGGCATTCATCACCCAGGTCTTTTCGTTGTCCGCCCAGCTTTTCTCGAAGATGTCCCGCACGCGCGCCTTGAGCGCCTCCTCCTCCACCGGGAACATCAGCTCCACGCGGCGGTCGAGGTTGCGGGTCATCCAGTCGGCGCTGGCGAGGTACACCTCGTCCTCGCCGCCGTTGGTGAACCAATAGACGCGGCTGTGCTCCAAGAAGCGGCCGACGATGGAGTGTACCTCCACGCGCTCGCTGTGCTGCGGCATGCCGGGGCGCAGGTCGCAGATGCCGCGCACCAGCAGGCGCACGCGCACCCCGGCTTGGCTGGCGCGGCACAGCGCGTCGCTGATCTCCGGGTCGAGCAGCGAATTGAGCTTGGCGGCGATGCCGCAAGGGCGACCCGCCAGCGCGTGCTGCTCCTCGCGGCGGATGCGCGCAAGCAGTTGCTCGCGCAGGTGTACCGGCGCGTAGATCAGCTTGTGCAGCGCCGGGGCCTCGCTGTAGCCGGTGAGCATGTTGAAGAAAGCGGTGGCGTCCTCGCCGTACTCCGGCCGCGCGGTAAAAAGGCCGATGTCGGTATACAGATTGGCGGTCACGTCGTTGTAATTGCCGGTGGCGAGGTGTACGTAGCGGCGGATGCCCTCCTCCTCGCGCCGCACCACCAGCGTGATCTTGGCATGGGTCTTGAGCCCCTTGAGGCCGTATACCACATGGCACCCGGCGCGCTCCAGCCGCTTGCCCCAAGCGATGTTGTTCTCCTCGTCGAAGCGCGCCTTGATCTCCAGCATCACGGTAACCTGCTTGCCCGCGTCGGCGGCGTCGGCCAGCGCGCGCACCACCGGCGATTGCCCGCTAACCCGGTACAGCGTTTGCTTGATGGCCATCACGCGCGGGTCCTTGGCGGCCTCCTGCAGAAACCGCACCACTGGATCGAAGCTGTCGTAGGGGTGGTGCAGGAGGATATCCTGCCGCGCGATGGCGGCGAAGAAATCGTTGCCTTCGGCGTCGGCCAGCTCCGTCGGCACGCGCGGCGTGAAGGGCGCGTACTTCTGCGCGCTATGCCCCTCGGTGCCGTAAATCTGTTTCATGAAAAAGTCCGGATTGATGGGGCCGTGAATGGCGTACACCTCGTCCTTGGTGGCCTTGAGCGCCCGGCGCAGCGTGCGCAGCAGCGCCTCCTCGGCGTCGTGGGCGATCTCCAGCCGGATCACCGCGCCCCACTTGCGCTTCTTGATGGACTTTTCCACCTCGGTCAGGATGTCCACCGCATCCTCCTCGTCGACCTCAAAATCCCCGTCGCGCGTGATGCGGTAGGGCGTGCAGCACAGCACCTTGCGCCCCACGAACAGGCGGTGGATGTTGTGGGCGATCAAGTCCTCCAGCAGCAAGAACGCCGTGCCGTGCTCGCCGCCCTTGGGCAGGCGGACGGCGCGCGGCAGGCCGGAAGGCACCTGCACGGTGGCGAAGTCCGGCTCGTCGCCCTGCCGCGGCGCGAGCAGCACGCCCAAGTTCAGGCTGCGGTTCAGGATATGCGGGAAGGGGCGGTTGGCGTCCACCGCCATGGGCGTGAGCACCGGGTACACCTCGCGCTGAAAGAAGCGCTCCGCCCACTCGGCGGCCTGCTCGCCCAGCGCGGCGCAGGGCAAAATCTGCACGCCGCACCGCCGCAGATCCGGCAGCACCTGATCGCGCAGAATGCGGTATTGCTCGCGGATCATCGCCTGCACGCGCGGCATGACGCGGGTAAGCTGCTGCTTTGGCGTGAGCCCCGCCGCGTCGGTGCGCTTAACGCCCGCGTTGCACAGGCTGCGCAGCCCCGCCACGCGGATCATGAAAAACTCATCCAAGTTGGAGGAGACGATCGAGAGAAACTTCATGCGCTCGAAGGGCGGGTTCTCCGGGTTGGCGGCCTCCATCAGCACGCGATGGTTGAACTCCAGCCAGCTCAGCTCCCGGTTTACGAAGTGCTCCGGCGCGCTGCCCAAATGTTTGCTCTGCTGTGACATACGCGGCTCTCCTATGCGTGAAGGATTTTTTTGTTGGGCTTATTATAGCATCTTTTGGTTGTTTGCGCATAGGACTATGGAATTTGTTGTGTGGGACGAAATCCCTCCGCCACAGTTCGCCCCAATTAATCGGCCACTGGCCGATCTCGGCTCCGCCCCGCTCACGCTGGAGAGACCGCCGCATCGGCGGCGGGAATCCCTCCGCCGCCTGCCGAGGAGACCGCCGCTTCTGGCGGCGGGAATCCCTCCGCCGCCTGCCGAGGAGACCGCCGCTTCTGGCGGCGGGAATCCCTCCGCCGCCTGTGGGCGGCACCTCCATTTAACAAGGGAGGCTTTTGGAGGCCGATGTATGTTTCTTATTTCATAAAAGAATTTTGGTTTCAGCCCCTGCCTCCCTTGTCAAACGGGGACAGAGCGCCGTCGCGCCAGTGGCGCGAAGAGACGGCGCAAAAGTCCAATGAGCAAAGGAGCGCTTGCGCGACTATTGCGAATTGTGGGGGGACCGCCGCAGTGGGGCGGAGCCGAGATCTGCCAGTGGCCGAATAATCGAGGCGGAAGCCCAGTGAGCCAACGAGCTTGCGTAGCAAGCGACTATGGCGAACTGTGGAGGGGGGATTCCCGCTGCCCGCAGGCGGCGGTCTCCCCGTCGTCGGTTTCCCCATCGGCGGTTTCCCCGTCGTCGGTCTCCCCGTCGTCGGTCTCCCGGTCGGCTGTCCCATCAAGTGGAAGGATTTCCGTTCCTCTCCTCAAGGCGAAATCTCTGCTCATACAGGGAGTGTTTCGCTCCCTGCGGGGAGCGACTAGGGCTTTGCGATCGCCCTGGACCTTCGCAGCGCTGCTCGCAAAGGTAAATGCTTTTGCCCTGATAAGCACGTCTTCGCTCTTTGCAATCCCCGCGCAATATGCTATAATCACCGCAGCATACTAGCGAAAGAGGTGCACCATGTCTCAAAAAACGCAAAAGATCGTCGTGCGCACGCTGGCGGGGCTGCTGGTGTTCGGCCTGCTGCTCACCATGTTATTGCCCGCGCTGTTCGGGCATTAACCGAGTAGGCATTTCGTGCCTGCGGGCACGACCGGAGGGCTTTGATGTCGCCCCCCCGGCCACCTTCGCTGCGCATATTCGACGGCTGCCTTTATCGATGCTAACCGGCGCTTTTCCGCGCCGGTTTTGCTTTTTCCATTTTCTCTTCTGTATGAACGCTTCGCGGAGCAAGCTCATAGGCTATACTGCCCCGCCATAACAGGGGTAAGGAGAGAAAAGAATTATGTGGAAAAAGAAATGTATGCCCCTCATCTTGGCTGCCTCGATCGCCACGATCATCATCATCGTGCTGTTGGCGCTCGGTATCCCGCTGGTGGTGTTTACCAGTGCCAACTTGGTCATTGCACTGCTCGGCGCCCTTGCGGTGGCGGTCATCGCCAGTGAAAACCTCGCAATGCAGCACCGCCTGCTGGGCTGCCGCCCCACCGAGGACCCTTGCGGCCACAAGCGCCTACATTGGCATCATCATCTGACGATGTGGATCGCGGTCTGGCTGCTCATCTGCTTGCTGGTGCTGACCAACTGCATCGTCTCGGGCGTGCTGACGCTTGGCCTTCTGCCTTTCTGGGTGCTCAGCTTCCTATTTATCGCGCTCATCATCGCCGTGCTGTAAGTGTGTACAACGCGAAGCGACCCACGCAGATCGTTTGCGCGGGTCGCTTTGTTCTGCCGCTATGCTTTGTTCAGTTGCTAAGCTTTGTAGCCTTCGGGATCCTTGCTGGATTTCCCCTGCTGGCGCGCGAAATTCTCGTGGTTCTTGCCCACGTATAGCGCGTGCAGCTCGGCGGCGGTCATGCCCATCTTCAGGCACATGCTGACCAGAAAGTGCAGCACGTCCACCAGCTCGCCCTTGACGGCGGCCTCGTCCACGGGCTTGGGATTCTTCCACCATTTGAAGTTCACCTCGTCGATCAGCTCCGCCAGCTCCGAGATCATCGCCAGCGTCTCGCGCTGAATCCACTCCTCGCGGGTGATGTGCGAAAGATCGCGCGATTGCGCCAGCGCGCCGTCGAAGTCGGCTTGCAGCGCAAAGATTTCCGCGAGCATATCCTGCCCGTGCTTATCCTCTGTCGTCATGTTTCCCCCCGCAATATTGCGTCATGATACCGCAAAGTACTTGCGCACATCCAGCTTTCCGGCCTTGCGCCCCACCAGCGCCGCCGAGCAGGGCTGCTCGAGGATTTGCCGGGCGACGCGCATCACGTCCGCCTGCGTCACGGCGGCAATCTTTTGCAGGATCTCGTCCTCGCTCTGGGCGCGGTTCATCAGCAGCTTGTTGCGGCCGATGGAGGACATGCGGCTGGAGGCGCTCTCCAGCCCGAGGATGTAGCCGCCCTTGAGCTGCTCGCGCGCCTGCGTGAACTCCTCGTCGGTGATGCCCTGCTCCAGCAGCAGCTTGAGCTCCTCGGCGATCTGTTCGAGCACCTTCTCGGCGTTTTCCGGCGAGGCGCCAGCGTAGACCGTGAACATGCCGCTGCCCGGGTTGAGCGTGGGATAGCTGTACACCGAGTAGGCCATGCCCATCTCCTCGCGAATCTTCTGAAACAGGCGCGAGGACATGCCGCCGCCCAGCAGGTTGTTGAGGATCGACAGCGCGTAGATGTCCGGACTGCCCTGCGGCACGCCGGGGAAGCCGAGGCAGATGTGCATCTGCTCGATGTCCTTCTCGCGCTGGCGCACGCCGGGCTGGTATCCCACCGGCAGGCGCACCGGCTCGGGCTGCTCCGCGGGCGACCAATCGCCAAGGTATTTCTCGGCCAGCGCGCGCAGCGTGTCGAGCTGGTAGTTGCCCGCCACCGCCAGCACGGTGTTGTCCGGCCGGTAGTGGGTGGTGTGGAAGGCAGCCAGCATCTCGGGGGTGACGCGGCGGATCTGCTCCGCCGTGCCGAGGATCGGCATGGCCAGCGCCTGCCCCTCGTAGTGCGCGGCGCTGAGCAGGTCATGCACCAAATCCTCGGGCATGTCCTCCACCATGGCGATCTCCTCGAGGATGACGCCACGCTCCTTCTCAAACTCCACCGGGTCGAGCTTGGCGTGCAGCAGCAGGTCGCTAAGCAGATCGACGGCGTTCTCGAAGTGCTCGTCCATCACCTTGGCGTAGTAGCAGGTGCATTCCTTGGCGGTAAAGGCGTTCATCTGGCCGCCGATTGCGTCCATTTCTTGGGCGATCTGCTTGGCGGTGCGCCGCTGCGTGCCCTTGAACAGCATGTGCTCCACGAAGTGGGAAAGTCCGTTGTCGGCCTCCTCCTCGTACATCGAGCCCGCGCCGATCCACAGCCCTACGCTGACCGACCGGAAGTGCGGGATGCGCTCGGCGATGACGCGCAGGCCGTTGCCCAAAGTAAATTCGTCGTACATAGTGCGCTCCTTGGCGTATTCTCTGGCTTTGGCTGATATGTAGGATGGCCCGGCAAATGCCGGGCCATGCGGAGGAATCGTTGGGTTAGCTCCGGTCGCTGCGGGTGCCGTCGCGGCGCGGCGGACGGCGGTCTCCGCTGAACGAGGGGCGCGGGCCGTCGGGATTCTGGCGCTCGTACACGATGTCGTTGCGCACGAGGTTGATGCGGCCTTGGCTGTCGACCTCGGCGACGCGCACCTCGATCTCGTCGCCGATGGAGACCACGTCCTCGCACTTCTCGACGCGGCCGTTGGCCAGCTTGGAGATGTGTACCATGCCGTCCTTGCCCGGGGCAAGCTCGACGAACACGCCGAAGTTCATCATCCGCACCACCTTGCCGGTGAACACGTCGCCGACCTCGATGTCCTTGGCGATGCCTTCGATAATGCGGCGCGCCTTGGCGGCGGCCTCGGCATCGGGCGTGGCGATGAACACGCGGCCATCGTCCTCGATGTCGATGCGCACGCCGGTCTCGGCGATGATCTTGTTAATCATCTTGCCGCCCGGCCCGATGACCTCGCGGATCTTCTCCGGGTTAATCATGAAGCGGATGATCTTGGGCGCGTACTTGGAAAGCTCGGTGCGCGGCTGCGGCAGCGCCTCGAGCATCTTGCCGAGGATGTGCAGGCGGGCTTCCAGCGCCTGCTCCAGCGCCTGGCGCAGGATCGGCTCGTCGATGCCCTTGATCTTGATGTCCATCTGAATGGCGGTGATGCCGTTCATCGAACCGGCCACCTTGAAGTCCATATCGCCGAGGAAATCCTCCAAGCCCTGGATGTCGGTCAGCACCGCCACCTTATCGGAGTTGGCGTCCTTAATCAGCCCCATCGCGGCACCGGCGATCGGCGCCTTGATCGGCACGCCCGCGTCCATCAGCGCCAGCGTGGAGCCGCACACCGAGGCCTGCGAGGTAGAGCCGTTGGAGGACATGACCTCGCTGACCAGCCGGATGGCATACGGGAAATCCGCCTCGGCGGGGATCACCGGCTCCAGCGCACGCTCGGCCAGTGCGCCGTGGCCGATTTCGCGGCGGCCGGGGGCGCGCAGGCGGCCCGCCTCGCCGGTGGAATACGGCGGGAAGTTGTAGTGATGCATGTAGCGCTTGCGGTCCTCGCTGCCCAGCCCGTCGAGGATCTGCGCCTCGCTGATGGTGCCGAGGGTGGCGATGGTCATCACCTGCGTCTCGCCGCGCGTGAACACCGCCGAGCCGTGCGGGCGCGGCAGCACGCTGGTCTCCGCCCAAATCGGGCGCACCTCGCGCAGGCCGCGGCCGTCGGGGCGCACGCCGTTCTCGAGGATCTTTTTGCGCATGATTTCCTTGTTCAGGTAGTACAGCGCGTCGCCGACCTCGTTCGCCCGTCCGGCGAAGGTTTCGGCGAAGTGCGCCTGCACCTCCTGCTTCACCTGCTCCTCGCGCGCCTGCCGCTCGTGGCGGTCAAAGGTATCGAACGACCAAACGCAGCGGTCGTACGCGAAGGCGCGCACCGCGTCGGCGACGTCCTGCCCGGTGAGCGAGAGCGGATATTCCTTTTTCGGCTTGCCGATCTCGGCCACGATCTTCTCTTGGAAGGCGACGATCTTCTTGATCTCCTCGTGGGCGTAGAGAATGGCGTCGAGCATGGTCTTTTCGCTGATCTCCTTGGCCCCGGCTTCCACCATCATCACGGCGTCCTTGGTGCCGGAGACCACCAGATGCAGCTCCGAAGCCGCGCGCTGCGCCTCGTCGGGGCAGAGCACGAACTTGCCGTCGATCAGCCCCACCATCACCGAGCCGGTAGGCCCGCCGAAGGGGATGTCCGACACGCACAGCGCGGCGGAGGAGCCGATCATCGCCGGGATTTCCGGCGGCAGGTCGGGCTCCACCGACATCGTGATCGCCATCACCTGCACGTCGTTGCGCATGCCCTTGGGGAATAGCGGGCGGATCGGGCGGTCGATCAGGCGGCAGGTAAGGGTGGCCTTCTCGGTGGGGCGTCCTTCGCGCTTGATGAAGCCGCCGGGGATCTTGCCCACGGCGTAGTGCTTCTCTTCAAAGTCGACGCTCAGCGGGAAAAAGTCCATCCCGTCGCGCGGCTTGGCCGACGAGGTGGCCGCCACGAGGACGGCGGTCTCGCCATAGCGCACCAGCACGGCGCCGTTGGCTTGCCCCGCATACTTGCCGAAGTCCAGCGAAAGCTTGCGCCCGGCAAGATCCATTTCATATACGTGATGCATCAAGGGTCTCCTTTCAGGCTCTGCCTGCGTTTTCATGGGTGCGCCAAACGCGCAATGTGCGAGAAAAGCCGACATTCGGCAAGCATATGCTCCCCCGAAGGACGGCTTTTCTGCGAGCCTCCGCCTCACCGAGAGCTTACTTGCGCAGGTTGAGGCGAGCGATCAGCGCACGATAGCGCTCGATGTCGATCTTTTTGAGATAGTCCAACAGACCACGGCGCTGACCGACCATCAGCAGCAGGCCACGGCGGGAGTGGTGATCCTTCTTGTGATCCTGCAGGTGGTCGTTGAGGTGGTTGATGCGCTCGGTGAGCAGCGCGACCTGCACCTCGGGAGAGCCAGTGTCGCCCTCGTGACGCGCATAGTCTTGGATGATTTGCAACTTACGATCCTTGTCCATAAAAAAATCCCTCCAGCAATTTTTAGCAATCGCCGCAAGCCAAGTAGGACGTTGGAGAATCGACCAACTGGGCGAGCGGTTCAAAACCGTACTTTACATTTTAACATGCGCATCGCGCTTTGTAAACTACGGAAATTGGGAAATTTTCTGTGCCGGTGAAAGAATTATTAAGCTCTTTTCAAGCGCCACAAGTCCTATTTTGTCCGTTATGTGTCATGATATAATATCAATGCAGAAAATTGCCTTGCGCGTTTTTATTTGACAAGAATCTTCACAGCGACCTATAATAGATTCGTTGTGTGGAGGTATTGCATATGGAACGATGTTGCAGGGTTCTGATGAGAAGCGCGGATATCGAGCATTTTGTCAAAAATATTCTCGAAATTCGCGGAGACAAACGGATTCGGACAGCCATTACCGCGATCGAGCAAGCTGAGAACAACATCGCTGTCCGCAAACAAAAAAGCACGTATTCCTACGAAGATTTTCGGGATCACCAATATCGTGCGAGCGAAGACCGCGAAAAGCTGCGTTTACAGGTGGTTCGTGAATTAATTAGCCAGCAGCGCCCCGAAAACGATGAAACCCTTCATCTAGGCCGCAAAGGCGGAGGCGCCGCCCCGAGAACTCCTGCCCGACAAGATCACACCGCGTTTTACATTGTCGGTTCGCCCGCGTCCGGAAAATCCGGAATCGCCAATGCTATAGCGGATGCTTATGGCTGTTACATATTAGATTCAGATTTCGCCAAGCGGAAACTGCCCGAATACGCAAAGGACGGCGGCGCTTCCCTTGTTCATGAGGAGTCGGATAAGCTTACTTTTTCCTATGAAAACGGAAATTTGCTCGCACATTGCTTAAAAAACGGCTATAATATAGTAATACCGAAGATCGGTCACAATCCGCAAAGCGTTTACGACTTTTGCAAATCGATTCGCGATAGCGCGGGGTACCGCTGTTTTCTTATTTCAATCGATCTGGACAGATTTAAGTCCACCGCGCGCGCATATAATAGGTTTGTGCAAACCAAGCGCTATGTGCCGCTCTCGCTGATATTCGATTCCTATTCAAATGAGCCAACGCTTGGCTATTTCCGATTAAAGCAGCGCAACGAGCGTGATTCCTTGTTTGAAGGCTTTGCACAAATTTCCACCGACGTAGAAAAAGGAAAATCGGCCAAGCTACTCGAACAAATCAATATTGATTTGGTATCAAAGATTGGGGAGAAGGTGAATTATGACCTACAGACTGAATAAGCGAGCTTATGAAAAAACGGCACCTTCGCTCCTCAGAGAAGCATATCAAGCCGCTCTCGCAGATAAAATGCAAAGAGAATATCAAGCTTTGCTCAAATCAAAAGTTAAGGTCTATAACAGCTACTATAAGCAAGAAGAAGCCGACATAAAGGCCGCTGTCGATTATGTTTTATCAAAGCAGTGGTAAATAGTTCCGCAAATCAAGCGTGGTGCCACGTTAGTTTCCGCTAACGTGGCACCACCTTTTTGAGAACGAGCCTATCTTACCGAAATTCCACGACAATCCGATCATCCGGGTTGCTGAACGCGTTGCGGATTCGCGCCTCGCTCTCAAACCGCACGATGGCGCGCTCGTCGCCCTCCCATTCAACCTCGAAGCCATCGACGGTGCCTTCATGAAAGGAGACAAAGCCGTTGTCCTGCAACTGATAAAACATCCGAAAGCGCACCGGGTAGGCATGGTAAGCCGCGTCCAGAAACCCTTGGTCGACGATCACCAACCGGTGTTTCCCCGAAGGCGAGCTTTCGAACGCCACCGGTGTGCCGTAGAACATCCTAGTCAACTCCAGCGGAAACATCGCGGCGATCGCGAGCAAAAGCGCCAGCGCGACGGGAACAAATTTCAAAAACGTGTGCTTGGTCTTTTTCATCGCGATCACGATACCCCAAGCGAGCAGCGCGCCGAGGAACACCGCCGCGCCCGCCCATATGATTTGGAAATAGATCGGCTCGAGCCGCATCGCCCAGAGCAGGAGCGCGCAGGCAGGCGGCGCCAGCGTACACAGCCATAGGATGCTCCTCCAAATCCGCTTCATCGCGCACCCTCCTCCCCCCGCAAACGCTACTGAAATGTCACGACAATGGCGTCGTCCCTGCCGCCTTTCTCGCCGTGAACCTGCTTTCCGCCCGGAAACCGCACGATGGCGCGGTCGTCGCCCTCCCACGCAATCGCGTAGGTGCCGTTGTCGCCATTCTCAAAGGAAACGAGGCCGTTGTCCTGCTCCTGATAGAACAGCCCATAGCGCACCGGATAGGCGTGATAGACGACGTCGATCCAGCGGCTGCTGAGGATGATCACCTCGTTCTTGCCCGAAGGCGAGCGCTCACGGCCAACCGGCGGCTCGTGAAAGCCCACGCCGAGCAGCAGAAACGCGGCGCTTCGCTGCAGCAGCGCCAGCAGCAGCAGCGCGAGCGGAATCACCGCAAGCCACTTCCGCCGCATTTTTGAACGCACCGCGAGGATCAGCCACAAGGTCACCCCCGCCAGCAGCGCGAGCAGGAAGCCAGGCAAAATCAAGGGATTGATCGGCATGAGCCGCTCCGCCGCGATGAACGCAAGAAACCCCGCCGGCAAAAGCACCAGCACAATGGCGAGGATCTTGAGAAAACGCTTCCGCCGCTCGTTCATGCCGCGCTCACTCCCAACGCATTTTTTCTTCGGTACGCAATAGCCCCGCCGCGATCCGCGTATCCTCCCGAATCCGCGCCTTGAGCGCGTTCAGATCGGCAAACTTCCGCTCCGGGCGCAGGAAGGCGTCCAGCTCCACGCGCATGCGCTTGCCGTACAAATCCAGCTCCGCGCCGATCAGGTGCGCCTCGATGGTGGCCGAGCCGCCCGGCGCGGTGGGGTGCGCGCCTAGGTTGAGCACCGACGGATAGCGCCGCCCGCCCACGCTCACCCACGCGGCGTACACGCCGAAGGGCGGCAGCGCCTGCCCCTGCGGCAGCGCGAGGTTGGCGGTGGGAAAGCCCAGCGTGCGCCCCAGCCGCTTGCCCGCGATCACCTCGCCGGTCACGGCATAATGCCTGCCCAGCATGGCGCGCACCGCCCGCATGCGCCCGGCCAGCAGCGCCTCGCGCACGCGCGTGGAGGAGATCGGCTCGCCCTGCCAGCACACCGGCCTCATCACGTGTACCGAAAATCCGTGGCGGTCGCCCAGCTTGCGCAGCAGCATGGCGTCGCCCGCGCCGCGCGCGCCGAAGGAATAGTTAAACCCCACCACAATGCCCCTTGGACGCAGCGCAACCACCAAATGTTCCACAAACATTTCGGGGCTGAGCGCGGCAAAATCTGCGTCAAAGCGGCGCATAACCAGCGCGTCAACGCCGATCCGAGCCACCTGCCGCGCCTTCTCATCGGGCGCGGTGAGCATGGGCGGCGCCTTCTGGGGGTGCAGCACCGCCAGCGGGTGGCTGCCGAAGGTAAACACCGCGCTGCGCTGCCCGCCCAACGCCGCCAGATCGCGCGCCTGCGCCATCAGCGCGGCGTGCCCGCGATGCAGGCCGTCGAAGGTGCCCAGCGCGAGCACCGTTTCCTCCGTACCCCATTGTTTTTCGTCGAAAAGTAATTTCATGGCTCCCTCTCTAACAGCATCGCGTCAAACACCACGCGATGATCCTCGCGGTGCGCGATCCCGGCGAATTGTTGGCGCACATAGATGCGCAGCGCGGCATTCCCCTCCGGTAACGGTTGCGCAAGCTGCGAAGCGGTCAGCGCGTTGCCGTTGAGGCAGGCGGCGTAGGCGGCGGGCAGCGCGTCGACGCGCGGCAGATGCGCCAGCGGCGCGTCCATCGGCAGCAGCAGCGGCGCGAGCGCCTCGGCGGCCAGCAGCTCCGGCAGCGTGACGGCGTTGTCCAGCGTAAAGATCCCGGCCTGCGCGCGCAGCAGGAAGCCCATATGCGCGCCGCAGCCCAGCGCCTCGCCGATGTCGTGGCAGATCGAGCGGATGTAGGTGCCCTTGCCGCAGCGCACGGTGAGCAGCGCCTCGTCTTCGCTGACCCGGCGGTTCAGCGTCAGGCCGTAGACCGTCACCTGCCGCGCGGGAACCTCGACGGCCTCCCCGGCACGCGCCAGCTCGTAGAGCCGCTTGCCGCCCTGCTTGATCGCGGAATGCGCGGGCGGCGTTTGCCAAATCGTGCCGGTAAAGCGCGGCAGCACCGCCTCGATCTCTGCGTCGGTAGGGCGCGCGTCGGCTCGCGCCAGCGCCTGTCCGGTGGCGTCGCGCGTATCGGTGACCACGCCCAGCCGCAGCGCCGCGACGTAGGTCTTTTCCTTCTCCACCAAATAATCAAAAAGCCGTGCGGCCTTGCCCACCATGATGGGCAAGATGCCGGCGGCTTCCGGGTCCAATGTGCCCGCATGGCCGACGCGGGTTCCTCGGGGCAGCTTGCGCCGAACCATCACCACCGCATCGCTGGAGGTCATGCCCGGCGGCTTGAGCAGGTTGAGAAATCCGTTCATCGTGCTTTCAATAACCTCTTCGACAAAAGTGCAAATCCATTGCGCAACGGGGACGGAATCCCCCCACCGCTCACGCGGTCCCCCCTTTAACAAGGGAGGCAGGGGCTAGAACAAAAAATCTTTTATAAAACAAGAAGCATATACTAGCCTCCAAAGCCGCCCTTGTCAAAGGGAGGGGGACCGCCCTCAGGCGGTGGAGGGATTCCCGCTGCCAGAGCGGCGGTCTCTCCGGTGGCGTGGTAATTCAGTCCTCCTTAATGTGGAACCATTCCCTCTCCCAGCGCCTCTTCCATCGCGTCGCCCACGCTGCGCACCGCGTCCTCCAACGGGAAGGGCAGCGTGCAGCCCGCCGCCAGCGCGTGGCCGCCGCCGCCGAAGCGCTTGGCGATGCGCGATACATCGTGCGGCGCGCGCGCGCGCAACGAGAACTTCACGCCCGCGCCGTTCTCCCGCGCCAGCGCCGCCATCTGCACGCCGACGATCTCGATGGCGTAGTTGACCACGCCCTCGGTCATGCTCTCGGCGGCTCCGGTCTCGGCAAAATCCTTTGCGCACAGCGTCAGCGTGGCGATGCGCTCCCCGGCGCGGAATTCCAGCGTCGAAAGCGCGCGCGCCAGCAACTCCACGCTGGGGCGCGAGCGCGTGCGGTAGATGCGCCGCGTCAAATCGGCGACGTGCGCGCCTGCGTCGAGCAGCTCCGCCGCCGCGTAAAAGGCCTCTGCGTTGGTGTTGGGGAAACAGAAATTGCCTGTGTCGGTGGAGATGGCGGTGTACAGGCAATCGGCCATCTCGTGGGTCAGCTCGATGCCCAGCGCGTCGATGCAGGCCTGCACCATCACGCCGGTGGCCGCCGCCGCAGGCTCGATCCAGTTGACGGTGCCGAAGCGGTCGTTGGTCGGGTGGTGGTCGATGACCACGCGGCAGGGCGCGGCGTCGAAGGCGGCCTGCGCGTCGCCGAGCCGCGCGTAGTCGGAAACGTCCACCGCCACCGCCATGTCAAACCGCTGATCGGCCACCGCTCTCGGCAGCTCCACCATCGGCACGCACGGCAAAAAGGAATAGAGTTCCGGCACCGGGTCGGCGCAAATCACCCGCACCCGCTTGCCCATCGCGCGCATCGCCTGCGCCAGCGCCAGCGAAGCGCCCAGCGTATCGCCGTCGGGGCCTACATGCATGCAAATCAAAGCGCTGCCGTTTTCGGTCAGCGCATGGGTAATCTCCTCAGGCGTCCTCATCGTCCTTCTCTTCCCTGTCTAGCGCTTCGTCGCTCCCGTGCGCGGCGATCACCGAATCGATCAGGCGCGATATGTGCGCGCCGTACTCGATGTTGGTATCCAGCTCGAAAAGCAACTCCGGCGTAAAATGCAATTGCACGCGCTTGCCCATCGCGTGGCGGACAAAGCCCGCCGCTCGCTTGAGCGCGGCGATCATCGGCGCGCGAAGCTCCGGCTCCAGCACGCTGACATAAATCTTGGCGTAGCGCAGATCCCGCGTCACCTCGGCGCGGGTGATGCTAAAGGTACCCGTCACGCGCGGATCGTTGATCTCCTCGCGGATGACGCGATCCACCTCGCGCCGCACCTCTTCATTGAGGCGGTCGACGCGGGAAAACTCAATCGGCATATTGGCTCCTTAGAAAGTTTCTTGCGATTGCCCCCGCCTTGTGGGGGGCAATCGCCGCGATCATCGCTGCGGCCAACGTTCGATTAACGCTCGATCTGCTCCATCACGAAGCACTCGATGATGTCGCCTTCTTTGATGTCGCTGTATTTTTCCAAGCTGGCGCCGCACTCATACCCGGTAGCAACTTCCTTCGCGTCGTCCTTGAAGCGCTTGAGCGAATCCAGCTTGCCCTCGTACACCACCACGTTGTCGCGCAGCAGGCGCACCTGCGCGTTGCGCTGCAGCTTGCCGTCGGTGACGTAGCAACCGGCGATGATGCCCGCGCCGGTGATCTTGAACACGTTGCGCACCTCGGCGTGGCCGAGCAGGTTTTCCTTAAACTCGGGCGCGAGCATGCCCTTCATCGCCTTTTCGACATCCTCGATGGCCTGATAGATGATGCGGTAGAGGCGCACGTCGATGTTGTCGCGGCTGGCGGCCTCGCGCGCCTTGTTGTCGGGGCGCACGTTGAAGCCGATGATGATGGCGTTGTCGATGTTGGCGAGCATCACGTCGTTTTCGTTGATGGCGCCGACGCCGCTGTGGATGATGCGCACGCGCACCTCTTCGTTGGAGAGCTTCTCCAGCGCCTGCTTGACGGCCTCGACGGAGCCCTGCACGTCGGCCTTGATGATGATGTTGAGATCCTGCACCTTGCCCTCGGCGATGAGCTGGTTGAGCTCGTCGAGGGTAACGCGCGAGGAGTTCTTGACCATGGCGACCTTCTGCTTGTTCAGGCGCTCCTGCGCGACCAAGCGGGAGAGGCGCTCGTCCTCGACGGCGCTGATTTCGTCGCCCGCCTCGGGCACGTCGTTGAAGCCGATGATCTCCACCGGCATGGAGGGGCCCGCTTCCTTGACGCGCTCGCCGCGCGAGTTCATCATCGCGCGCACACGGCCATAGGCGGTACCGGCCACGATGGTGTCGCCGTTATGCAGCGTGCCGTTTTGCACCAGCACGGTGGCCACCGGGCCGCGACCCTTGTCCAGCCGCGCCTCGACGATGACGCCGCGCGCCATGCGGTTGGGGTTGGCGCGCAGCTCCTGCACGTCGGCCACCAGCAGAATGTTCTCCAGCAGGGCGTCGACGCCCTCGCCGGTCAGCGCCGAAACCGGCACCATAATCACGTCGCCGCCCCAGTCCTCGGAAAGCATCTCGTAGCGGGTCAGCTCCTGCTTGATGCGCTCGATGTTGGCGGTGGGCTTATCGACCTTGTTGATGGCGACGATGACCGGCACCTTCGCGGCCTTGGCATGGTTGATGGATTCGATGGTCTGCGGCATGACGCCGTCGTCCGCCGCCACAACGAGGATGGCGATATCGGTGGCCTGCGTGCCGCGGGCGCGCATGGCGGTGAAGGCTTCGTGGCCGGGGGTATCGAGGAAGGTGATCTGGCGGCCGTCCAGCTCCACGGTATACGCGCCGATGTGCTGGGT
This sequence comes from Eubacteriales bacterium, assembly GCA_031552825.1. GTDB lineage: Bacteria > Bacillota > Clostridia > Christensenellales > Aristaeellaceae > WQXF01. Next base: position 834 of record JAVBMD010000032.1, on the reverse strand, counting down.
GATGCCGCCCGCCTCCCCGGCGGTGACGCGGGTCTTGCGGATGTGGTCGAGCAGCGAGGTCTTGCCGTGGTCAACGTGGCCCATGATCGTAACCACCGGCGGGCGCGTGACCAGATCGGCCTCGTTATCGACGGTGTCGGCCTCGACCAGCATGTCCTCGGCGGTCTTTTCCAGCTTGAGCTCCAGCTCCACGCCGAACTCCTGACAGATCAGCTGCGCGGTATCGTAGTCCAGCTCCTGGTTGATGGTGGCCATCGTACCCAGCAGGAACAGCTTCTTGATGATCTCGCCCGCAGGCTTGCCGATGCGCTCGGTCAAGTCCTTGACGGTGATGGTTTCGGCGGTCATGAACGCCTTTTCGATCTTGATCGGCTCCATCATCATCTGCGCGGAGGGCTTGCGGCCCTTCTTGCGGCCGCGGAACACGTCGTCGTCGACGCGCACGCCGGTCTCGCGCACCATCTGCCTGCGGTTCTTGGGCGCTTGGCGCTCCGGATCGTGCTGGCGCTGGTACATGCGCTTATTGGGATCGTAGTTGGAGACGCGCTCCTTCTCGACGGTAGGCGCCAGCTCCGGCCCCTTGTTGCGCCCCATGCCGGGACGCGGCGCGCCACCGGGACGCGGCGCTCCGCCGCCCATCGGCGGACGTCCGCCCATCGGCGGCTGCCCGTAGGGGCGCGGGGCGCCACCCTGCGGCGCTTGGCCGTAGGGGCGCGCCGGGCCGCCCTGCGGCGCTTGGCCAAAGGGGCGCGCCGGGCCGCCCTGCGGCGACTGGCCGAAGGGACGCGCCGGGCCGCCCTGCGGCGACTGGCCGAAGGGACGCGCTGGGCCGCC
>JAVBMD010000028.1:0-15712 GCA_031552825.1 Eubacteriales bacterium | reverse complement strand
ATCCCCAATATGAGTCACGCTATTGCAACTGTCAGAGACTTCTTTGCCCAAGTTCTTCTTTCTCCTGATCCTTTTTTGCGATCTTTACTCTTTGAAAGAATCGTTCGCTCTATCGCTGAAAGCGTTGTTCCTGTGCGCCCGGAGCGTTCCGTCCCTCGTTCCATTTCCCCGCGCAACTCCAAATTTCACCATAATTCTAATCCCAATTTCTAGCCCTTCCCTTAACCTGTTGACATTGCTTGTTAAAGGGAGGGGAACCGCGTGAGCGGTGGAGGGATTCCGTCCCTAACGTTCCACACAAAAAACAACCCGCTTTCGGCAGTGCGCCGGGGGCGGGTTGTTTTTTGTGTGTCTTTGCTTAATCCTCAACGGTCGCGCCCCACAGCGCTCCTTGCTCAAAGGAGGAGCCCGGCGCCTCCGTGGGCTTCGGCGTTTGCGAGGGCGACGGCGTAGCCGCCCCTGCCGCCTTGCTGGCCTCCGCCTGCTCGATCTGCGGTAGCAGCTTGCTGTGCACGAAGGGCAGGTACCACGGCGCCTCGGCGGTGAGCGTAAGCACCGAGCCCACTCTGCCCGTGACGGTATCCAGCTCGACGCAGATCGTTTGCTCCTCGGCAATCAGCGAGATCTTCCAGCAGGGGAATGCCTCCTCGCGCGCAAGGAGCTTGGTGGGCTTTTTCGTTGGCGTCACGCCCGACTTGCCGACAACCGCCTCGGCGGGTGTGCTCTTGAAAGCCGGGGGGAGCAGGTAGAGCGCGTAGGTTTTCACGGCCTCATTCTGCTTGAGCAGCCCGTCGTTGATGGCGATGCTGCGCGCGCCTCGGATGGCGGCGCTCTTGGAGAGCTCTTGCCGGTTTGGCGCGCCGTATAGCTGCGAGGCGAGGACCAGCAGCACCGGGTCGCTTGTCGGGTTGAGGGTGATGGCGGCGCGCAGGGTTTCGTTGAAACGGATCCACGCCTCCTGCGGCCAATCGAAGCCGCTGACGCCATACATCCGCTGATAGTCCTCCAGCACGGTGCCCGGCTCGTCCATAGCGGTGAAGATGGCCAGCTGCTCTTCGGCGGCCAGTGCGCAAGGCATCGGCGCGAGCACAAAGGCGATCACCAACATAAGCGACACAAGGAGGCGCATTCTGTTCGTCCAAACTGTGCTCATAAGCATCCTTTCCGCGCTTCCGGCAATTTCAGCGTCCGTTGTGTAATTCATTGTGTGTCGGAATTGTGTTTATCTGACAATTGTAGTCGCATTATCGCTGCACGTCAAGACTATAATATCTTTTTTCATAACAATTCTCGTAACGATTCTCATAACTATTCTTACGGCGCTCGGCGAGCGGGGAACGAAAAAAGAATCCCTCGGCCATGCCGAAGGATTCAGGCTATCAAAAAACCAGACCGTCGAGAAATGTCCAGATGTGGGCGAAGCACAAGTGTGTCCGCAGGAGGCGTACACTGGTACGCCGACAAGGCGCGCGCTGGGCCGAACCCGCAGATGGGCGTTTATCGACGGTCTGGATCCCTCGGCCATGCCGAAGGATTCGTAGCGGATCGGGAGCGCCTTAGTCTTTGAGCGAGCGCCCCTTGGCGCCGTAGAAGAAGCCCACGCCGAGTACGATCACGCACATCGCGACGAAGTAGGGCGCGAAGGGATTCTGCAGCCCGCCGTACACGATAAAGGCGCTGCCCAGCGTGGCAAGAAGCGGATACACAACGCCTTTGGCGGCACCGGCAATCTTGCCTTCCCGCCAGAAGCGGAATACGCGCCAATAGAGCACCACGTACAGCACATAGGTCATGACGATGCTGATTTCCGAAAGATCGTTGTTGCCCAGCAGCCCCTTCGAGGTGACAAACCAATGAATGCCCCACCAAATCAGGCAAATCGCGACGGCAAACAGACCGGAGCGCACCGGCATTTTGCTGCGCTCATCTACTTTGGTCAGCCATTTGCTGGCCGGAAGCATGCCGCGCAGCGCCAACGAATAGGGCAGGCGGATGTAGCCGAGCACCACGCCGTTGACGGTGCCCATCACGCTGACGACGACGAATACCAGAATGGCTTTTGCGGCAAACCCGCCGAAGAGCTGCGATGTGAGGAACGAAACGCTTTCGTCGCCTAGTTCTAATACCTTCTGCGGACCGACGTAGGCGCTCACGCCAATAAAGTAGAGCAAGTAGGCCGCCAGCACGAAGAGCGGCGCGACGACCAGCGCGCGCGGCATGTTGCGCTTGGCATCCTTCACTTCGTGGGAAATAATGGTGGAAATGATCCATCCGTCAAATGAGAACGCGATCGGGCCGATGGCACTGACCCACCCGAGACTCGATGCCCCTTGCGAAGCGGCGAAGGCTTGGCTAGGATTGCCAAAGAAGAAGCCCAGCACGCCGATCAGAAGCAGCGGAATCAGTTTGAGAAAGGTCGAAAGGTTTTGGAACCAGCCGCCCAATTTTCCGCTGATAATGTTGAACGTGAAGCACAGCGCGAACCACGCAAATCCAATGCCGATTTGTAGTGACAGAGAGCTCTCCCAGCCAAATAGAATGCAGATAAATAGCCCCACCACCCAGGAGATAACCACCGTCAGCGTAGGGTAATAGATGAAAGTTTGAAACCAGCCGAACGCCGCGCCAAACCGCTTGCTGATGAACTCCTCCGCATAGGTGATCGCGCCGCCGGGGCGGTCGGTCATTGCGGCTAGGTAGCTGATGGTCAGGCTGCCAAAGATGATGCTCAAAGCAGCGATGCAGAATACCAGCGCGCCTAGCGCGACATTGCCGCCGGTGGCGACTAGGATATTATCGGTTTTGAAGAAGATGCCGCTGCCGACGACGATGCCGACAATCATCGTGATCGCCGTGATGAGTCCGTATTGACGCTTGGTTTGAACCGGTTGTTTTTCCACGCCTTTCGCCTCCTACAGTTTTACCTTGGCTTATTATAGCAAATTCGCGCATAAAATCCAGTAGAAATATTGTCACAGCGCGCGCCGGAAGCATAGATAAACAAGCGCCGCTCGCAGGAATCGGACAAAGCGCGAGGTTGACAACGCAAGGACGCGCGTGATACAATTTGCGTAGAGAATAACGCTGCTTTGTATGCGGCGGGAAATTGAATGTGCTCGCGCACATGAGGCGCGCGGCACGTTTTCAGCAAACCTTTCCTCTGTTTTCCGGCATGCTATGTCCGGCGGCCAGTCGCCGCGGACTTGTGAAAATGAAACATAACGAAGGAGGCTGCTGTAATGGGAAAGAGACCTGTAACGTTGTGCACCTGCCAATGGGCGGATATCCCCTTTGACGAACTGTGTGCACTGGCCAAGAAGATGGGGTACGACGGTCTGGAGATCGCCTGCTGGGGGCATGGCGTGGACATCGATAAGGCCTACGTCGACGATGCCTATGTACAGTACCTGCTGGATACGCTTAAGAAGCACGGCTTGATCTGCAAAGCCATCGCCACGCATATCATCGGACAGTGCGTCGGCGACGCGCCCGACGTTCGCCTGAACAACTTTGCCCCCGCCGCGGTGGCCAACAATCCCGAAGGCATCCGCAAGTGGGCGACCGACACAATGATGAAGGCGCCTGCCGTCGCCAAAAAGCTGGGCGCAGAGGTCGTCACCAGCTTCACCGGTTCGCCGATCTGGAAGTGGCTTTACTCCTTCCCGCAGACCACCGAGCAAATGGTCGCCGAAGGCTTTGCCGAGATCGTGCGCCTGTGGTCGCCGATCCTCGATGAATTTAAAAAGCACGGCATCAAGTACGCGCTGGAAGTGCATCCCGGAGAGATCGCCTTCGATTATTACTCCACCAAGCGCTTGCTGGCGTGCTTTGCCGACCGTCCGGAGTTCGGCCTCAATTTCGATCCCAGCCACCTGCAGTGGCAGGGCATCAAGCCGCACCTGTTCTTGGCCGATTTCATCGACCGCGTGTACCACGTACACATGAAGGACGCCGCCGTCACCCTCGACGGCCGCAGCGGCCTGCTCGGCTCGCACATCGACTTCGGCGACATGCGCCGCGGCTGGAACTTCCGCTCGCTGGGGCATGGCGATGTGAATTTCGAGGAGATCATCCGCGTGCTCAACGCTGGCGGCTATCAGGGTCCTCTCTCGGTGGAGTGGGAGGATAGCGGCATGGATCGCATCGACGGCGCCACCGAGGCGGCAGCCTTCGTCAAGCGCGTCGACTTCAAGCCCTCCGATTTCAAGTTCGACGACGCCATCGCCAACTGAGCCGACAATGGCAAAAACTCTGGCATATAAGGAGCGTACAAGCATGACGAAAAAGATTTCTTACGGTATGGTCGGCGGCGCGTGGAACGCCTTTATCGGCGAGGTGCACCGCAAGGCCATCGCCTTTGATCCGCGCGCGCAGCTTGTAGCGGGCTGCTTCAGCATCATTCCGCAGGAGAACGCCGAAACCGGCGAGATGTACGGCGTGGACGCGTCGCGCGTGTACGAGAACTACCGCGAGATGGCCGAGAAGGAAAGCGCCCGCCCCGACGGCGTTTCCTTCGTCAGTATCACCACCCCTAACAACACCCACTACGAGATCGCCAAGTGCTTCTTGCAGCACGGCATTCATGTGGTGTGCGAAAAGCCGCTGTGCTTCGCCGTGGAGGAGGCCGAGGAACTGGCCAAGCTGGCCAAGGAAAAGAACCTGCTCTTCGGCATGACCTATAGCTACTCCGGCTACACCATGGTCAAGGTCATGAAGGAAATGATCGAGCGCGGGAAGATCGGCGACGTGATCGCCGTCAATGCCGAGTACGCGCAGGAGTGGCTCATCGACACCTTGGGCGACAACGATCCCGGCACCGCCAAGCTTTCCGGCTGGCGAAGTGACCCGAAGGTGGCGGGCATCTCCAACTGCGTGGGCGATATCGGCACGCACATCGAGAACACCGTGCACTACCTCACCGGCCTCGGCATCAAGCGCCTATTGGCCACCACCAACGCCTTCGGCAAGCCGCTGGATATGAACGCCAACATGATCGTCGAGTATGAGAACGGCGCAAACGGCGCGTATTGGTGCTCGCAGATCGCCTGCGGCAACCTCAACGGCCTGCGCGTGCGCATCTACGGCAACAAGGGTTCGCTGGAGTGGGAGCAGCACTATCCCGATTACGTGCGCTATACCCCCAAGGGCAAGCCTCCGCAAACCCTCAGCCGCGGTACCGGCTACCTGACCGAGGACGCCGCGTCGGGCAACCGCCTGCCCTCCGGCCATCCCGAGGGGCTGTACGTCGGCTTTGCTAACGTGTACCGCAACTTCATCAGCGCCGTCATCAAGACGAAGGACGGCAAGCAGCCCACCGCGCGGGAAATGGACTTCCCCAAGGTGGAGGATGGGCTGGCCGGGGTGCGGTTTGTGCATGCGGTGGTTGAGAGTGCAAAGAAGAATTCTGCTTGGGTGGAAATCAAGCACTAAGCTTTTGGGGTGGCCTGCGAAGGTTTCCAAAGGGCGATCGCAAAGCCCTTTGGTCGCCTCTCAAGGCGAAAGGCCCTTGCGCAGAGGATTTCGTGCCTGCGGGCACGACCTAAGGGCTTTCCGGTCGCCCTTAGGGATCCTTCGGAGGGCTTCCCAAACGGGAAATCTTTTAAACGGGAAATCTTCCAAACGAGAAGTCTTCCAAACGGTAAATCTTTGCCTTGCTTACCGCGCGTTTACCCTTGCTTTACGGGCTTCGGCTTGTAAAATAAAAAAACGGAGGGGAAAAAGATGAAGAAGTTTCTGGCTATCCTGTTGGTTGCCCTGATGGCGTTCGGCGCTACCGCCGCGCTGGCTGCTCCCACGGATATCGTGATTCTGGTGCCCAACGCCGACCATGGCTGGACCGGTGCCGTGCTGACCTACGCGGAGGAGAAGGCCGCGGAGATCAACGCCGCTGGCAAGTACACCGCCAAGGTTATCCCGGCCAACGATGGCGCCACCCAGATCCCGCTGGTGGAGGACGTGATCGAGAACAAATCCGCCAACTCGATCGTCATCCTGCCGCACGACAACACCCTTGAAGCCACGATGCAGAAGGTCGCCGACAGCGGCATTCCGTTCGTGATGTTCGACCGCGTGATCGACTCCGTGAAGGACAAGGCCGTCTCCTCCGTCATGGGCGATAACGAGGGCATCGGCTACGAGACCGCCAAGCGCTTTGTGGCCTCCGGCCTCAAGCCCGGCGCGCCGGTTCTCATCGTCCCCGGCGACAACTCCTCCGTGCCGCAGATGCGCAACGACGGCTTCTTCAAGGGCCTGAAGGAAGCTGGCTGGACCGACGATCAGATCAAGGGCATCACCATGACCGACTACACCGGTTGGTCTCGCGAAAACGGCAAGGCGCTGTTCATCGCGTGGATGGAGTCCAAGACCCCCGATGAAATCGCCACCTACGAGTACGTGTTCACCCATGACGATCCCCTCGCGCTGGGCATCCTCGACGCGCTCAAGGGCTCGGATATCGACGACGCCAAGAAGGCTGCCTTCCTCTCCGGCAAGGTGCATCTGGCCGCTTCCTCCGGTCTGAATGAGATGTATTCCGTCATCAAGGGCATCCATCAGAACGATTACACCGCCGAGGTTGACAAGCTGGCCGACCTGTTCTCCGTCACCTACGATCCGGGCATGATTATGATCGCGGTGCAGGATATGGTCGACAAGATGGACGGCAAGGAAGTACCCGTGACCCACGTCGTTCCCGTCGCGGTGGTTGACAAGACCAACGTCGATCAGTTCAAGGGCTTCGGCGACGCGCTGTCCAAGTAATCCCAATCCCGAAACTTTATGCAAGCGGCCCACAGAGGCGACTCTGTGGGTCGCTTGGTAAACGATGATGCAAGCGGTTTTCCCCGCTGCGAGGAGGAATGCTCATGCTGCAAATGACCGACATCTCCAAAGCCTTCTTTGGCGTGACGGTGCTCGATCATGTGTCGTTCAGCGTACAGCCGGGCGAGGTACACGCGCTGCTGGGCGAGAACGGCGCGGGGAAGTCCACGCTGATGAACATCCTTGCGGGCGTCCATACCCGGGATTCCGGCGCCATCGCCTTTGATGGTCGCCAGTTAGAGCACAACACCGTGCAGGCCTCGGAAAGCGCGGGCATCGCCTTCGTGCACCAAGAGCTAAACCTGTTCAACGACCTCAAGGTTTACGAAAATATCTTCCTGCGCAAGGAGCTGCTGACGCCGCTGCGCGCGCTCAACAAAAAGGCGATGATCCAGAAAACCCGCGAGCTGTTCGGCAGCCTGGGCGTGGACATCGATCCGACCGCGATGGTGTCCGATCTGGAAACCAGCCAGAAGCAGCTGCTGGAGATCGCCAAGGCGCTGTTTGCCAACGCCAAGCTGCTGATCCTCGACGAGCCGACCACCGCGCTCAACGAAAACGAAATCGAGCACTTATTCTCCATCGTCCGGCGGCTCAAGGCCTCCGGCAAGTCCTTTATCTTTATCTCGCACAAGATGAACGAGATCTTTGAAATCGCCGACTGTTACACCGTGCTGCGCAACGGCAAGCTGGTGGGCTCCGGCCTCATCGCGCAGACCACGCCGCTGGACGTTACCCGCATGATGGTCGGCAATGAGTATTACGAGCAAGGCTATTACGAGGCGCGCCCGTTGGGCGAGCCCATTCTGGAGCTGAAAGGGCTGTCCGGCCCCGGCTTCCGGAACATTGATTTGACCATCCGCAAGGGAGAGGTTATCGGCTTTACGGGGCTGAAGGGCGCGGGCGTCAGCGAAATGCTGCAGGCGCTGTTCGGCGCGCTGCCCATTACCGGCGGCGAGCTCAAGGTGGGCGGGCAGCCCGTGCGCGGCGGCGACATTCACCGCGCGATGAAGAACAAGATCGCGATGATCCCCGCCAACCGCAAAGAAAACTCCGTGGTCCCCGACTTTACCTTGCTTGACAACATGTCGATTTCTGAGTTCACCCTGTCCTTCGGCAGGCAGGTGATCTCCGGCGCGCAAGAGAAACAAAAGTATACCGCGAAAAAGGCGCTGCTGGACATCAAGGCCAATTCCGCCGCCGATTTGATTACCTCGCTTTCCGGCGGCAATCAGCAGAAGGTAATCCTCGCGCGCTGGCTCAATACCGACGCCGACGTGCTGCTGCTGGATAACCCCACGCAGGGCATCGACGTGGGCGCCAAGGCCGAGATTTATAAGCTGATTCTGGAGCTGGCCCGGCAGGGGAGCACCATCCTCATCAATACGCTGGAAATCCCCGAGGTGCAAAAGGTTGCCGACCGCTGCATCGTGTTCTATCACGGCGGCATACAGGCCGTCCTCGAAAGAAGCCAGATCACCGAGGAGCAGGTCATGCTCTACGCCACCAACGCCATCAACGCTTCGGAGGTGCATGCACATGGTTAACACCACGCCGGTTCCCGCCGTCAAAAAAAGCTTCACCAAGACGCTGGGCAACTACAGCTTTATCCTCATCTTCCTGTGTATCTTTGTCGCGTACCTCATCATCAACGGCAGTGCCACCACGCTCAGCGGCGTGCTCAACATCCTGCGCCATTCTACCATCGTGGGCATCGTCGCCTTTGGCATGGGGCTGGTCATCATCACCGGCGGCATCGATCTGTCGGTGGGTTCCATCATGGCGCTGATCGGCGGCCTGTCCGCCGTGGTGTTCAACGCCACCAACAGCCCCTTGCTCACGTTGCTCTTCGCGCTGGTCGGCGGCTGCCTGCTGGGTTTTTTCAACGGCGTGCTGGTCGGCTTGGTCAAGATGCCCGCCTTCATCGTCACGCTGTCCACGATGATGATCTACCGCTCCGTTGCGCTCTACTATCTGCGCACGGTGGTGCGCCAGTCGATCTATAAGCTCGACGCGACGCTGGATACCTACAAGGGTTTCTACGGCTTCGGCCAGTACAAGGTATTCGATCTGATCCCGGTGGTCGGGCTGGTGTTTATCGCCATCATGGTGGTGATCGTGTTCATCAGCACCTCCACCAAGTTCGGCAAGACGGTCTACGCCATCGGCAGCAACGAGAAGGCCGCGCATCTGGCGGGCATCAATGTCGGCTGGACGCGGGTAATGGTGTTCGTGATTACCGGCGTGCTGTGCGGCGTGGCCACCTTTTTGAACTTGGCGATGAACGGCGCGGCGGACGCCGCCACGCTGGGCAAGAGCGTGGAGATGTACGCCATCGCGGCGGTGGTCATCGGCGGCATCAGCATGAGCGGCGGCAAGGGCAAGCTGCTGGGCGTGATGTTCGGCGCCATGTCGTATACCATCATCGACAAGATCATCGCCTCGCTGGGCTTCGACGCGCTCATCAACGATACCATCAAGGGCTTCATCCTACTGGTAGCGGTGCTGGTGCAGATCCTGATCCCGGCGCTGCGCGGCAAAATGAAGAAAGCCGCCTGATTCTATTCCGTTTGCGCATGCACATGCCCGCCCCGGAACGCGCCGGTGGCGGGCATAATTTTTTCCCGCGCAAACCAAACGCCCTCGATCCCCGTCATGGTGTGCGTAAGTGGCCACTTTTAGAAAGGGAAATCGACATGACGAAAGAAGCGTTCGCGGAACAGGTGCTGGCGCTGCGGAGGACGATGTACTACGTCTCCTACAGCCTGCTGCCCAACCCCGCCGATCAGGAGGACGCCGTGCAGGAGGCCATCAGCAAGGGGCTGCAAAAGTGCGGCTCCCTGCGCGAGGAGCAGTACCTGAAGCGGTGGATCCTGCGCATCCTCATCAACGAGTGCTACAACGTGATGCGCAGGCGCAAGCGCGAATTCCCGGCCGAGGAAATCCCGGTCGTGACCCCGGATGTGCCCGATACCGGCGCTTTCGAGGCGGTGATGCGGCTGGAGGAAAAGCTGCGGGTGCCCATCGTGCTTTGCTATGTCGAAGGGTACACGACCCGCGAGATCGCGGAAATCCTCCGCACGCCGGAGGGCACCGTCAAGACGCGGATGGCAAAGGCGCGTGCGCTGCTTCGTCAAGCGCTACAATCAGAGCAAGAACAAACGGAGGGCTTGGCATGAAAAATTGGACGGGTCCCGAAATCTTCGGGGACGTGACGGAACGTTTCGACGCGTTTCTTGTCAAGGCTCTCGCCGAAGAAGGGAAGAAAACCGTGATGAAAAAGAAACAGTTTGCCGTCATCGTGCTGGCGGCGGTATTGATCCTCGCGCTGGCGGCGACCGCGCTGGCGATCGGCCTGAGCCGCTCTAGCCACGCCGAGGCGGTGCGCGTCGCCAAGGCGGCGATTTGCCAGAAGTACGGCTTTACGCCGCAGACCTTCGGCCTATTTATGGAGCGCGGCGGTATGAGTGACGAGGTGATCGTGTTCGAAGGCGCGGGCGCCGATCCGGAGCGGCTGGGCATCTACACCGTGACGCTCAAGCCCGGCGGGGAACCGGTGATCACTTGGTCGCACGACGGCGTCGATCTGGCCGAGTTGGCCGCGCGCGGCTTGGATTCCCCGGTGTGGGGCGCGGCGCAAGCCGAGCAGGCGTTGGCGCTGCAAAAGACGCAACAAGAGAAGTTTGCCGAAATGCAGGCGGAAAAGGATTGGGATGATTGGTCGCTGGAGGACAGGGCGGCGATCGACGCCGAGACGCTCAAGTCGGGCGACGCCGAAGGGCTGAACATCGTGCACATCCTGCCCGGCGCGGAGGATATTCAAGTGGAGCAGGCCATCGCGCTCGCCAAGGACGCCGTGCGGAAAAAGTATGGCGCGACCGAGCAAACGCTGGCCGCGTACAAGCCGCAGGTGCAGTTTTACCGCTGGGCGGACGAGGCGGAGCCGACCTATGACATCTCGCTGGTGGCAGCCGACGGCGTGCAGAGCCATTTCAGCGTGCGGTTCTTCTCGCCGTCTGGCGAGATCAAGCAGTGCCGTGGTTTCGGCTTTGCGTTGCCCGAGGGCGATTTGGGCAAATACAAGGACGCGGTGGCGGAGTTCGTGCGCGACGGCTTGTTTGACAAGCTGCCCGCCGCGCAAAAGGGCGATGTTGGCAAGCGCATCACGGCGGCGGGTCTTGGCAAGCTGATTAACAACGTGCAATACGTTGGGCTGGAGGGTTCGGCGCTAGCCGAGGACGCCGCGACCCAAGCCGCGAAGCAGGCGCTGCTCGATTTCGGGTTTACGGAGCCGACGCTGGCGCTGTTTGACGCCGCCATCGCGCTGCGGCGCGACGGAAGCGAGGATGTGTGGACGCTGACGCTTAAGCCGAACGACGAACGGCTCCAATCCATCGATCCGCCCGACGGCGCGCGGGGAGAAACCGAGATCCGGGCGAGAATGGGCGAGTATAGCGTGTCTGTCGATCCCCAGAGCGGCAAAGCGCGGCCGGTCCTCTGGTCGCTGGCGGAGAAGGCCGACGGCAAGAGCTATACCGCGCGGGACTGGGCGACCGCCCCGGCGATCCCGGTGCAAGCGCTGCCCTTCATCATCACGCTCAGCGAGCGGTACCACGCGGTCTATGATCCTTACATGGAAAACTGGGATGGATTCGCGACGATAGAAGAAAACAACGCGATGCACGCGCCGTTCCGCGAAGCTGGTTTTGACGCCAAGATCGTGCCCAACGGCCTGCCCGGGCAGGGCGACCTGACGCGCGGGGAAGCGCTGAAGATCGCGCTGGCCGCGCTGACCGAGGAGTACGGCGTCGCCGAAAAGGATTTGCTGGAAAATTACGTGATGTGCGAAGAGTTTGACATCACCGATCCGGAGCATCCTACGTGGTACTTCGGCCCGCAGAACATCGACGGCTGGTACGGCGTGGTGCTCGACGCGAAAACCGGCGAAATCTTGGTCGTCAATTATTCGACTGGCGGCAACGGCTGACGGAAGAAGGAGGGAATAGGATATGCGCAAATCGCTTGCAACCTTCATGCTTTTGCTCATGGTGCTGCTGCCCATGACGGGGCTGTGCGAGTTTGCCGAGTGCGAGGCGTTCGGCTTGGCGGTGGAGCTGCCCAAGGGCTGGAAATTCGCCGACAAATCATCGGAAGGTTACGTTGTCGCCTTTGGGCGCAACAACCAGAACACCATGGTGGTCAACAGGCGGGAGGAGAGGCCGAAGATCTGGGATCGGGAAGGGCTGATCGAGCGATACAGCGGGCTGCCCGGCTTCGAATTTGTCAGTTACCACGCCTCCGAAGACGGTGCGGAAAGGCCTTGGATGTCCTTCAAGAGCACGGCGCAATCGGAAAACGGCACGAAGGTGTGGGAATTCTTCTATTACTACACGCTGGCGGACGGCGTGACCGCCGCTTGCGGAATCTCATTGATTCAGGAGCCCGACGCGGCCATGCAGGCGTGGATCGCCGCGGTGGAAGAAAATCTGCTGGGCGAGGCGCTGGCCTACGAACAAGGAAATTCTTAAGCTTGTACAATCCCTGAAAAACCAAGGAAAAAACAATTGACACGCTCGCGCGAGGATGCTATTATGTAGGAGTTTGCTTACGACTCTTGCACATTCTCGCGCGAGTTTTGGATTCGGATTGCTTCGGATCGACTCGAAACGTCTCGGAAAGGATGTTTGGGCATGCTGACACCGCTTCGCCAGGCCACGGCCCGCGTGGTGGGAACCAAACAGCTTTTGCGCGCGCTGGAAGAAGGCAAGGTCACGGTGGCCTTCGTGGCCACGGACGCAGATCCGTTCCTCACCAAGCGGGTCGCCGACTTTTGCTTGGATCGGAACATTCCTTGCCGTCAGAACGCCACCGCCAAGGAGATTGGCGCGGCCTGCGGCATCGACGTACCGGCGGCGGCCGCCGGTGTGCTGCGTTAACCTCACGACAGGATCGCTTGCAGGGTTGGCAGGCGCTTCGAGTCAACACACCCGGCTATTATAGGACTGGAGGTGCCTCATGCCCACGATCAACCAGTTGATCCGCAACGGTCGGAAAAAGTCCGTAGTCAAGTCCAATTCGCCGATTTTGCAGAAGTGCCCGCAAAAGCGCGGCGTCTGCCTGTCGGTTAAGACCACCACGCCCAAGAAGCCGAACTCCGCGCTTCGCAAGATCGCTAGGGTTCGCTTGACCAACCTCATCGAAGGTACCTGCTACATCCCCGGCATCGGCCACAACCTGCAGGAGCACTCCGTTGTGCTCATTCGCGGCGGCAAGGTGCGCGATCTGCCGGGCGTGCGCTATCACATCATCCGCGGCGCGCTGGACGCCGCCGGTGTGGCCAAGCGCATGCAGGCGCGTTCGCTGTACGGCGCCAAGCGCCCGAAGAAGTAAGGAGGAGGGAACATCATGCCTAGACGTGGATTTATCCCCAAGCGCGAGGTGTTGCCGGATCCTCTCTACAACACCACCATCGTCACCAAGCTGATTAACCAAATCATGCTCGATGGCAAGCGCGGCGTTGCGCAGGCTGTCTGCTACGACGCTTTCGAAACCATCAAAACCAAAGCTGGCAAGGATCCCGCCGAGGTGTTCCAAGCCGGTATCAACAACATCCTGCCCTCGCTGGAGGTCAAGGCTCGCCGCGTCGGCGGCGCCACCTATCAGGTGCCGATCGAGATCCGCCCGGAGCGCCGCCAGACCTTGGCGCTGCGCTGGCTGGTGGACTTTGCCCGCAAGCGCGGTGAGAAGACCATGAGCGACCGCCTCGCCGGGGAGATCCTTGACGCCGCCAACAACGCCGGCAACGCCGTCAAGCGCAAGGAAGAAATGCACCGCATGGCCGAGGCCAACAAGGCTTTCGCGCACTACCGGTGGTAAGAGCACCCAAAAGAAGATAGCGATCGTATGGGCTCGCCGCTTGGCGAGCCCTTCGCAAGGCCGAATAAAAATAAGCAATTTCCCGTGCAGCACATGGGAAAGGAGGATCTTTTATGCCAAGAAGTCACCCGCTAAATCAGGTGCGCAACATTGGAATTATGGCGCACATCGACGCCGGAAAGACCACCACCACCGAGCGTATTCTGTTCTATACCGGCCGTACCTACAAGCTGGGCGAAACCCACGAAGGTTCGGCTACGATGGACTGGATGGCGCAGGAGCAGGAGCGCGGCATCACCATCACCTCCGCCGCCACCACCTGCGAGTGGAAGAACCACCGTATCAACATCATCGATACGCCTGGTCACGTGGACTTTACGGTGGAAGTGGAGCGCTCGCTGCGCGTGCTGGACGGCGCGGTGGCGGTGTTCTGCGCCAAGGGCGGCGTGGAGCCCCAGTCGGAAACCGTGTGGAGGCAGGCCGAAAAATACCGCGTGCCGCGCATGGTCTACGTCAATAAGATGGACATCACCGGCGCGGATTTCTTCCGCGTGGTGCATATGCTCAAGGATCGCCTGCACGCCAACGCCGTGCCGATCCAGCTGCCCATCGGCGCCGAGGGCAATTTCCGCGGGATCATCGACCTGGTCCGCATGAAGGCCGAGGTCTATTATGACGATCTGGGTCAGGACGTGCGCGAGGAAGAGATTCCCGCCGACATGATGGAGCTGGCCAAGGAATACCGCGAGAAGCTGATCGAGGCGGTTTCCGAGCAGGACGAGGAGCTCACCGAGAAGTACCTCGAGGGCATCGAGCCCAGCGAGGAAGAGATGTACGCGGTGATCCGCAAGGCCACCATCGCCTGCTCGTTCAACCCGGTGCTGTGCGGCACCTCGTATCGCAACAAGGGCGTGCAGCCCATGCTCGACGCCGTGGTAGCCTTCATGCCCTCGCCGATCGATATCCCGCCGATCGAGGGCGTGGAGATGGATTCCGGCGAGCCCACCGTGCGCCACTCCAGCGACGCGGAGCCTTTCTCGGCGCTGGCGTTCAAGATCATGACCGACCCCTTCGTGGGCAAGCTGGCCTTTTTCCGCGTGTACTCCGGCAAGGTGGATTCCGGCTCCTACGTGCTCAACTCCACCAAGAACAAGCGCGAGCGCATGAGCCGCATCCTGCAGATGCACGCCAATCACCGCGAGGAGATCGACTGCGTGTACGCCGGTGATATCGCGGGCGTGGTCGGCCTCAAGGACACCACCACCGGCGATACCCTCTGCGACGAGAAGGCGGCGGTTATCCTCGAAAAGATGGAGTTCCCCGATCCGGTCATCCGCGTGGCCATCGAGCCCAAGACCAAGGCTGGTCAGGACAAGATGACCATGGCGCTGGTGCGCCTGGCCGAGGAAGACCCCACGTTCAAGGCGTACACCGACGAAGCCACCGGCCAGACCATCATCGCCGGCATGGGCGAGCTCCACTTGGAAATCATCGTGGACCGCCTGCTGCGCGAGTTCAAGGTCGAAGCCAGCGTTGGCAAGCCGCAGGTCGCCTACAAAGAGTGCATCACCAAGGCCGCCAAGGCCGAGGGGCGCTACGTCAGGCAGACCGGCGGTCACGGCCAGTTCGGCCACTGCCGCATCGAGCTTAGCCCCCGCGAGCCGGGCGCTGGCTACGAGTTCGTCAACAACATCGTGGGCGGCGTGATCCCCAAGGAATTCATCGCCCCCATCGACGCGGGCATCCGCGAAGCGGCCATGTCCGGCATGCTGGGCGGGTACGAAGTCGTAGACTTCGCGGTCAGCGTGTATGACGGCAGCTACCACGACGTGGACAGCTCCGAACTCGCGTTCAAGATCGCGGGCTCGATGGCGTTTAAGGACGCGCTTGAAAAGGCGGCGCCTGCGCTGCTGGAGCCGATGATGAAGGTCGAGGTGGTCGTCCCTGACGACTACATGGGCGATGTGATCGGCGACATCAACAGCCGCCGCGGCCGCGTGACCGGACCGGACGCGCA
>JAVBMD010000017.1:0-44070 GCA_031552825.1 Eubacteriales bacterium | reverse complement strand
AACTAGGAAGCGCAGGAAACCAATCAGACAAGTGCATTTTTGTGTAGCTGTAGATCGCCTTAACTTCGAATCTCCGCTGCTGAATCCCCAAGAGATAAACCGTTATCGCCTCTTCATCTGTGAATTAGGGACGGAAATTGTTGCTTTGACGTTGCGCTTGTGCCCGGATTCCGCTATTATAATACCGACAAACGGTGCAATATAGCGCGATCTGTTGATATGCCAACATAACATTTCAATTCGACGCTCTCGACTGCTTGTCCTTTTGGTTTTCGGCCCTCTTCTAACTTTTCAACTCTTGATTCGCATATGTATTGTAGCTCTACACAGGGCGGGAGGTTCCTCGCCCTGTTTTCTTGCCGCTGGGGGCGATGAATGCTATAATGAGACGGATACGAGAGGAGGCGGCGCATGCCCAAGATCAGCGTGATCGTGCCGATCTATAATGTGGCGGCGTACCTGCCGCGGTGCTTGGATAGCATCCTCGCGCAGACCGAGCCGGATCTGGAGATTCTGCTGGTTGACGACGGCACGCCCGACGAAAGTCCGGCCATCATGATGGACTACGCTGCGCGCGATGCGCGCATCCGCTGCTTGCGCAAGGAAAACGGCGGCCTCTCCTCGGCGCGCAACGCCGGGATGGCGGAGGCCACCGGCAAGTACCTGCTGTTCGTCGACGCCGACGATTGGATCGCGCCGACGCTGGCCGCCGACGCTTGGCAGGCCGCCGAGGCGCACGGCGCGGAGCAGGTGCTGTGGAACTACTGCCGGGCGTTCGACGATCATACCGAGCCCGCGTACCTGCCGATGCGCGCCGAGGTGCTGGATCTGGACGCGCTGGGGTTGCCGAAGTATTTTTACCGCTACTGGTTTCCCTATGTACACGGGCAGGAGGCGTGGAGCAAGCTCTACCGCCGCGATATCGTCGAGGCGCAGGGGTTGCGCTTCGCGCCCAACCGCGAAATATTCGCCGAGGACACGCTGTTCAGCGCCATGTACCTGCTGCATACCCGCAAGCTGGTGGCGCTGGACGCACCGTATGTATTTTACCGCCAGCGCGAGGATGGGCTGATGGGCGCGCGCAAGCCGCAGTTCGCGCGCAGGCTGATCGAGCTGGCGCTGCGGTATGCCGACTACGCCCGCCAGATCGGGCGCGGGGCGGAGTTGCGCCACGTGCTGCCGATGCTGCTGTACCAGCTTGCCACCAAAGGGCTGGCGAGCGACCCCTCCACGGCGGACGCCGCCGCCGCGCTGCTGGAAGCGAGGGAACGCCCGGCGCTGCGGGCGTTGCTGCGGGAGCTGGAGTGGGGCGGCGCGCTGCCGATGTACTTGCTTCATACCGGCAAGGGCATCCGCACCCAATGGCGCGCGCGCGCGTTTGCCGCCGCGTGGCTGCGCGGCGACGCCACCCATACCCTGCGGCTGGCGGGACGGAATCCCTCCACCGCTCACGCGGTCCCCCTCCCTTTGGCAAGGGAGGCAAGGCAAGAAGAATGCGACTTGGCGAAAACCCCAAGCCTCCCTTATCAAAGGGGGGAGGGCCACGGCAGTGGCGGGGGGATTCCGCTGATTTCCATCATCGTGCCGTGTTACAACGCCGCTTCTTATTTGGAAGCGTGCGTGGCTTCGCTGTGTGCGCAAACGCTGGCGGATTTTGAGGCCATTATCGTCAACGACGGCTCCACCGACGGCAGCCGCGAGGTGGCCGACGCCTGCGCCGGGCGCGACCGGCGCGTGCGGGTGCTGCACCAAGCCAATGCCGGGGTTTCCGCCGCGCGCAACGCCGGGCTGGAGGCGGCCACCGGTGCCTACGTGATGTTCTGCGACGCAGACGACACGATTTCGCCCGACGCGCTGGCGGCGCTATTTGCCGCCATCGAAAATAACCCCGCGCTGGACATCGTCAGCGCACGGCACCGAGAGCGCTACCCCGACGGCCAAAGCCGGGTGTTCTCGCCGGGAAAGCGCTGCAAAAGCCGCCGACAGGTGCTGCTGCGCCTCATCGAGGGCGACAGCGTGTACAACAGCATGTGCAACAAGCTGTACCGACGGGAGATGCTGATGCGCTGGCGGGTGCGCGCGCAGGCCGGGTTGCGCATCGGCGAGGACGCGCTGTTCAACCTGGAAGCCTACGCGCGCGCCGGAGCGGTGGCACATCTGCCGAACGTGACGTATACATACCGCATCCACGGCGAATCGGCGATGCGCGGCATCCCGGCGGCGGAGCACTACGCGCGGCATCTGCCGTGGCTGGATGGCATGCGCGCCACGCTCGCGCGGCTTTCGCTGCGGGAAGCATACTTCCGCGCCTACTGCCACAGCCATGCGCTGCGGTTGTACAAGTCCCGGGGCATCGGCGGCGTGCTGCGCGATTTCAACGCGGAGGTGCGCCCCGTCGCGCTGGAGGGCATCGACCCCGCCAAGCTGCGTTGGGTGGACAAGCCGATGTTTGCCGCCGTGCGCGCCGGGGGATACGCGCCGGTCTATGCCTTTGCCGTGCTGAGCGCGCTGCGCTTGCGGGATTTTGCCAAGCGCGCGTGCCGCTGGACGGCGGATATCGCGCGCCGGATTATCGGAGGAGGTGCGCCATGCGCGTGAGCGTCGTCGTGCCCGCCTATCAGGCGGAGCGGTTTATCGCGGGCTGCTTGGCGCAATTGCGCGCCCAAACCTTGGCCGACATCGAAATATTGTGCGTGGACGACGGTTCCACCGACGGCACCGCAAAGCGGATTCACGCCGCCGCCGCGAGCGACCGGCGCATCCGTGCGCTGCACCAGGTCAACGCCGGGGTATCGGCGGCGCGCAACACCGGCATCGACAAGGCGAACGGCGACTACATCGCTTTCGTGGACGTCGACGACTGGCTGCCGCCCGACGCGCTGGAGCGCCTGTGGCAGGCCGCGCGCCGCGCGCCGGAGCCGACGGATATCGTGACCTCGGATCACCGCGCGCATACCGAGGGCGGCGCGTCGCCCGCTATCGCCTGCCCGCCGCACGCAACCCGCGCGCAAATACTGAGCGCGCTGGTGCGCGGCGACGGACGCTACAACGCCGTATGGGGCAAGCTCTACCGCCGCACGTTCTTGCTGGAGCAGCGGCTGCGCATGCCCGAGGGCGTGCGCATCGGCGAGGATGTGCTGTTCAACCTGCGCGCCTTTTCCGCCGCGCGAAGTTGGGCGCACGTACCGGCGGTGCTGTACGAATACCGGCAGCACGCCGCCTCGGCGATGCACCGGCAGGCGGATCGTTACGGCGCGCACATGCCGATGCTGGAGGGCATCGACGCCTTTCTGCGGGAGCGCGGCCTCAAGGTGGCACACTATCGCGATTTTCTCGAGCTGCACGTCGGCCTGCTGGCGCGAGACGGCGTGCGCCGGTTCGACGCTGCGGCGCGCGCGCGCATCAACGGCGGCGTCGCCTTGGGCGCGCTGCCCGCCAAGCAGGGGCTGCTGTGGGCGGCGGTGGCGGCGCATCAGGACGGCATGGTGTTCCGGCAAATCAGCCAAGCGGAATAATGGGAGGCAACAATGAAACAATCCTTTTTACTATACGGTCACGGCGGTTGCGGCAACCGGGGGTGCGAGGCCATCGTGCGCGGCACGCACGCGCTGCTGCGCGAGGCCGGAGCCGACGCGTCGCTCACGCTTTGCTCCGAGCGCCCCGATGAGGATCGCGGACTGGCGGAAGCGGGCATCGTGGATCGCGTCCTGCGGCACGGTGTCACGCCTTATTCGTGGGATCGCGTATGCGCGTCGCTGGCCTACCGTCTGCGCGGGCAGGAGGCCTACGCGGAGCGCACGCAGGGGCGGATGCTGCGCGCCGCGCGCCGAGCCGACGTGTGTCTGTCCATCGGCGGGGACACTTACTGCTACAACCCGCCCGAGGCGCTCTACGCCATCAACCGCCGCTTGGTTACGACGGGCAAGCGCTTCGCGCTGTGGGGCTGTTCGGTGGATCCGGAGCGGCTGGAGGGCGCGGTGCTGGCGGATTTGCGGCGTTACGGCGCGCTGTTTGCCCGCGAATCGATCACGCATCAGGCGATGCTGGATGCGGGGCTTGCGCCCACGCGTGCCGCCGATCCGGCTTTCGCGCTGCCGATGGAGCAACTTCCGCTGCCGCCGGGCTTCGCGCCGGGCAATACGGTGGGGTTCAACATCAGCCCGCTGGCGCTCAAGCACGCCAAGGCGGACGTCGACGCGCTGGAGGCCTCGGCGGCGCTGATCCGCCATATCCTGCGGGCGACCGATTGCGCGGTGGCGCTTGTGCCGCACGTGCGCTGGAGCCATGACGACGATCTGCAAACGCTGGGCGCGCTGAAAGAGCGCTTCTCCGGGGAGCCGCGCGTGCTGCTGCTGGATCCCGCGCTGACCGCGCCGCAGCTCAAGGGCTATATCGCGCAAATGCGCTGCCTGATCGCGGCGCGCACCCACGCCACCATCGCCGCCTACGCCACAGGGGTGCCGACGCTGGTATTGGGCTACTCGGTAAAGGCGCGGGGCATCGCGCGCGACCTGTACGGCGAGGAAACCGGGCACGTGTTGCCGGTGCAGGAACTGGCCTCGGCGGCGGAGCTGACCTCCGCCTTCGACGCGCTGCTCAAGCGCGAGGAAGCCGAGCGGGAGGCGCTGCGCGAGGCGCTGCCGGGGCAGCTGGCGCTGGCGCGCGCCGCGGTGGATACCTTGATTAAATGGGCGGAGGCGCGTGCATGAACACCCGAACGCAATACAAAGTAGGCGCCGTTCTTTCGTACCTAACCATCGCGCTCAACATCGTCATGGGCTTCGCGTTCACACCGATGCTGCAGCGTGCCTTCGGGCTGGGCATGTACGGTGTGTACGGCACCATCGGCAAGTTCGTGGGCTACATGGCCATTATGGATCTGGGGCTGGGCAACGCCGTGATCCGCTACGTAGCCAAGTATCGCGCCGAGGGAGACAAAACCGGCATGGAGCGCTTCCTCGGCATGGTGGTGGCGCTGTACGCGCTGCTTGGCGTCGTCATCTGCTGCGTGGGCGCGGTGTGCTACTTCCAGCTTCCGGCCTTCTTCCCCAAGTATACCGCCGCCGAGATGGCGATGGCGCAAAAGCTGTTCCTGCTGGTGCTGGGCAACATGACGTTGTCGATGCTGCTCAACATCTTCCCGGGCGTGATGAGCGCTTTCGAGCGCTTCGTGTTCATGCGCATGGTGACGGTGATCCGGCTGCTGCTGCGCGCCGGGCTGTTGGCGCTGATGCTTACCCGGAGCGTCGATCCCTTCCGCGTTACGCTGCTCGATACCGGCCTCAACCTGCTCGTGATGCTGTGCTACGTGGGCTATGTGCTGGGCAGGCTCAAGGTGCGCGTGCGCTGGGGCGGCTTCGACCGCGCGCTGCTGCGGCAGATATTCGGTTATTCGATTTTCATCTTTCTCAACGTCATCATGCACGAGGTTTATTGGAACGTCGACGCGACGCTGGTCAGCATGCTGCGCGGTGCGGAAATGGCGGCCATCACCGTCGCCAGCGGCAATTTGGTCAATTATTTTATGGACTTTTCCAACGCCATCTCCGGCATGTACCTGCCCCGCGCCGTGCAGTTGGTGACGAAAGGCGCCAGCGGCGAGGCGCTGACCGACATGATGATCCGCATCGGCCGCATTCAGCTGATGGTCATCAGCCTGCTGGTCATCGGCTTCGGGCTGGCGGGGCTGCAGTTCTTTACGCTATGGGTGGGCGATACGATGGGCGCCAGCGGCGTGGCGACCTGCTATCGTATCGTGCTGATGCTGATGCTGGCGCTGCTGATTCCGATGTTTCAAAACGTCGCCATCAGCATCTCGCAGGCGATGAACAAGCATGCCTTTCGCGCCGTGATGCTCTCGGGCATCGCGGTGCTCAACGTCGCGCTGAGCGTGGTGCTCATCAGGCTCTATGGCCCCATCGGCGCGGCCATCGGCACGGCGGCATCGCTGGTGGTGGGCAACACGATTATCTCCAATTGGTATTATCACAAGCACATCGGCCTCAACATCCCGCGCTTCTTCCGCGAGGCGCTTCGTGGGATTTTGCCCGCGCTGCTGCTCATCACCGCGCTGGGCAGTATCACCTTTCTGCTGCCGCAGGATTCGTGGCGCTGGTTTCTGGCGCGCGCCGTCATCATTCTGGTGCTGTACGTCGGCGTCATGGTTCCGGTGGGCATGAACGACGAGGAGCGCGCGCTGTTTGGCGAGACGCTGGGCGGATTCTTTCGCCGCCTGAAAAGGAGGTGACCTATGGCACGCTGCGATATCCGCGACTTTGGCACCTGTACCGGCTGCGGCGCGTGCGCCTCGGTCTGCGCGCGCGGCGCGCTGCTAATGGCGGCCGATCCGGAGGAAGGGTTCCTCTATCCGCAGATCGATGCTTCCCGCTGTACGCGGTGCGGGGCTTGTTACAAGGTTTGCCCTGTCGACCGGGCGACGGAGCGGCCTTGGCGCGAAAGCCTCGCGGCTTTTAACACCGATGCGGCGGTGCGCGCGCGCAGTTCCTCCGGCGGCGTTTTTACCGCGCTGGCAGAGGGCGTGTTGGCGCGCGGCGGCATGGTGTTCGGCGCGGCGCTCAAGCGGCGCGCCCCGGCGGAGGGCGGCGGCCTTCACCTGCGCCACATCGGCCTGCAAAATCCGGAGCTGTTGGGCGCGCTGCGCGGCTCGAAATATCTGCAAAGCGACACCGCCGACGCCCTTACCGATGCCAAGCATTGGCTCGATACCGGCATGGAAGTGCTGTTCTCCGGCACGCCATGCCAGATCGCCGGGCTGTATGCCATGTTAAAAAAAACCTATCCAAACCTGCTAACCGTCGATTTCGTATGCCACGGCGTTCCTTCGCCCATGGTGTTTGACGCGTATCAGCGCGGGCTGGAGGCCGGAGGGCGGCGCATCACCGAGCTCGCCTTCCGCGATAAGCGGCGCGGGTGGAAGGATTTTTGCCTTGCGGTCAACTTTGAAGATGGCAAGGATTACGCCGCCGGGCAAACCGAGGATCCGTACATGATCGCCTTTTTGCGCAACCTGTGCTTGCGGCCGAGCTGTCATGTCTGCCCATATGCCGGGGAAAAAAGACAGGCCGACCTGACGCTGGCCGACCTGTGGGGCGCGCAACATATTCTGCCCGATTGGGACGACGATCTTGGCCTTTCGCTGGTGCTGGTGGGCAGCGAGCGCGGCGCCGCGGCGCTCGAGGCGCTTGGCGAGCGGCTGCGCACCGCGCCGGTTCAGGCGGCGGCTTGCGCGCGCGACAACCCCAGCATCTTCCGCCCCGCGGTGGCGCATGCGCGGCGCGACGCGTTTCTGCGGCACGTGCGTAGGCGCGGCTTTGCTAGGGTGGAAAAGAAATTCTTCGCGCCGCCCAGCCTGCTGCAGCGCGCGGCGGGCAAGGCGCGGCGTGTGCTTAGCGCGGCAAAGCATCGTCTTGGCCTTTCGTGACCAAGCAAGCGATCGGAACCAACAGCGGCAGGCTGATATACAGGCCCCAGATATAGCGGAACTCGCAATTGACCGGCGAGGCCAGCGCGGTGCACCAGAGGAAAAACGCCGGAAGGAAGGCCGGCAGATACCGCTGCCGTCGCTTGACGCACAGCAGGACGGCAGCCAGCGATAGCAGCACGAACGCGAAGCCGACGTTGAGCAGCATGCCCAGCACGGGGGTGTTGCGGATGCTGTCCAGCCGATGCGTTTTGAAGTGCTCCACCATCTCGGGATAGTAGGACGCCTGCACGAGCTCGTAGGGGTTCTCCTGCATGATCGACCAAAAAATCCAGCCCTTCATCTCCGGATACCAATAGCCAAGGGTGCTGCAGAGCACGGTATCCAGCGCGACGCCGGGATACTGCAGCGTGATGTTCAGCCAAGTCTTGTAAAAACGTCCCTTGTTTTCGGCGTAATATTCGTTGTCAAAGTAATCCTTCACCGGATCGGTGAAGGTCCAGTTGTAGGTTGCGCCCAGATCGTCGGCGGGCAGCGTGCTATCGATGGTTTCCCAATCCTCGTCGGATATATCGTAGTAATGATATTTCACTACCCGCGCCATGGTTTGCAGCGGGATGGACAGCGCCTCGCGCGAGGAGCCGGGCTGCACCTCTAGCGCCGTGAACACCGGCCCCTTGACCAGCAGGAAAATGCCCATGCAAACTACCGTTAGCGCCAGCAGCGGCTTGCGGTATTCGCGCATCAGCGCGATCAGGCATACCATGCACAGCGCGTAAACGTATACGCCGTTGTTTTTCATGAAGATCAATAGCAAGCTGGCGAGAAGCACCGGCAGATAGCGCCACCTCTTTTTGAAGTAATCGCCGTTGCTTTCCACCATGCCCAGCAATTGCAGCGTCAGCAGCAGCACTGCCGCGCCCAGCGGAATGTCCTTCCACATGGTGATGGCGTACATCGGAAAGACCGGGAACAGCGCATAGAAGAGCGCAACGCCGCCCCACAGCAGCAGATGCGCGCGCCGCGCCCGCAGCGCCTGCGCCACCCCGGCGTAGAGCGCCGATAGGCCGAGCATCTGGAACAGCGAGTAGAGCGCCACGCCATCGTGCAGGTCGCCCGACCATTGGCCGACACGCATAAAGAGGCGAATCAGCAGCGTGTGCATCACGGCATGGTGGTTGTTGAGCGGCTTATCGCCCAGCGCCTGCTCGATTTGCCAGACGGAATCCACGCTGACCGTACCGGGATAATAGACCAAGAAGTACCAAAACCATGCCGCGAAAATACCGATCCAAATGAGAAAGAACGGCCATTTTGCGACCGGGCGCTCCGCCGCAAGCGGGCTTTTGCGCGTGAAGCTGTGCGAACAGAGCGCCTCAAAGGCGCAGGCGAGCACGCCATAATACAGCGCCCAGCGCCCCGTCAGCAACACCAGATAGCGGAAAGCTTGGGCGGCGGTGACGAACAACCCGGCGAGCGACTGGCTTACGATGATCGCCTGACCGAGCAGCGTGAGCAGCGCCCACGCGCCCGACGCAATGCAGGCGAAGCGGCGGACGCGCGCATCCCGCACGCGCAGCGCCCGTGCGAAGCAAAAGCAAAGCGCCACGAACAGCGCTGCGTAAGCCATCTCCGAGCCGCCGTTGAAGCCCAGCAAAAAATCCTGCTCCGCCGGATCAAAAACTAGGCAGAGCGAAAGCGTCGCCAACAGCGCGGCCAGCGCGATGCCGAACCAGCGCAGACCGCGCAGCGCCCCGGCGGGCACTTTCTTTTGTAAATCCCGCAGTGTCATGCCGTCCTCCCGTTTGCTTGCGTGTATTTCCGTGCAAGTATTCGGGAAATTATACCACAGAAAAAACATCGCGGCAATCCGGACAAAGTCCGGCACATACGGCAAACGGGCGCGGCTCATTCCGAACCGCGCCCGTTGTTTGCGTTTAGCTGAAAGCTTGTCCGCTTAATACTTGAGGAAGTAGCTGCTCACATAGCCGGTGATGCCGTCGATGGAGACCTGCGCCCAGTCGGCATTGTAGTAGCTGAGCACCGTTACGTCCTTGCCCACCGGGTACACGGCCAACACCTTGGTGTTCAGGCCGGGCTCCCGGCGGAAGTTGACGATCGAGCCGCCATTGGGGTTCTTCAGCTTGGCGGCAAACGGGGTGGCGGGCGTGGCGGGAACCGGCGTATTGGAGGTCACCTTGATGTAGTTCTTCATCATATAGCCGATGACGCCGTCCACCTTCACCTGATACCAATCACCGATGGAGCCGAGGATTTCCACCTGCTTGCCGTTATAATAGTAGGCGAGCACGCGGGCGTCCAGCGAGGCGGTTTCGCGCAGGTTGAGCACCTGCGTGTCGCGCGGGTTGTTGACCACGCCGACCTTGGTGGTGGCCGGTTGGGGCGCCGGGGCGGGCTTGCCGCCGATGACGAGGAACTCGGCGCTCATGTAGCCGGTGACGCCGTTCACGCGAACCTTGTGCCAGCTTTTGCCCTTTTCGACGATGGCCACCTGCTGGCCGGGCGCGAAGGACTGAATCACCTGCGCGTCATAGCTGGGCGCGGTGCGCAGGTTGAGGTTGCCGCCATTGGCGGTGCGGATCACCGCGTAGGTCTGCACCTTCACGGAATCAAGCTTCACCAAATGATCGGCCATAAAGCCGGTCATGTTGCCCACCTGCACCTGATAGAAGCCGTTGGCGTGGGAAAGGATCTTCACGCGCGTGCCGTTGGGATAGGTGGCCAACACGGCGGCATTGGCCGAGGCCGAGGCGCGCAGGTTGATGTAGCCGTTGGCGCCGGACACCTTGGCGTCGGTCACCTTGGTGACGTTGTTCAGCGAAACGTACTTGGCGCTCATGTAGCCGACGAGGCTATCGATCTGCACCTTGTACCAGCCGCCCGTGGTCTCAAGCACCTGCACCCAAGTGCCGCTGGGATAGGAGGCGAGGATGGCCGAGTCGGCGTTGGGCTCGGCGCGCAGGTTGAGCGAGCGAGCGGAAATCGTGCCGTAAGCGGCCTCGCCGCCAGCCATAGATACGAGGGGCAGCAGGCAAAGCATTACGACGAGCGCAAATGCCGCGCATCTTTTGTATAACCCGGAACGTTGCATGGATAGCATAGGTTTTCCTCCTTGTTAAAAGATGCGGCGTGGCTGCTCAAGGGATGGAGCGGGGTCATTCGCCGTTCACTATAGAAACGGATAGGTGTAACCATTTGTTCCCCGTATTGGGAGTTTAGGCGCTGGGAATATATACTAAGCGGCGTCACTGCGGCGGCGGGAGGGCAGGCGTGGGCAGCAGGGGTTCTCCCTCGGCGGTCAGTTGGCGCGGCGTGCCCTCGGCGTGCCAAATCGCCCACACCAGCTCGCCCGCGTGCTTGCACACGATGGCGCTGTAAGGCGCGCCCAAAGCGCCGGTATGGTCATAGTGGCTGGAGATGACGTGCGGCGTATTGAGCACCGCGCCGAAGCTTGCGGTGAAGGCGCGCATGCCCAACTCGGCAATGACTTGGGTGAGGGCGTCGCTGCGCAACTGCACGCGCACCGGATCGGGATTCCGGCCGCTTACGGCGCGGTAGGCGGCGGTGAGCTTGTCGATGAGCAGCGCGTTGATGTCCTCAAGCCGCAGGCCTAAGCTGCTGGCAGCGGCGGGCAGGTGGCGCAGCGCGCCGTGCAGCGAGGAGAGGAGGGCGCGAGCCAGCTCGACATCCTCCCATTGCCGCAGCGCGACGCACGCGCCCATGACCATCTCCAGCATCGTGGCGGTATCCTGCACGGGCTGCAGCATGCGCAGGATGCGCTCATGCGCGGTCATTTGCGCCGCGTCGCCTGCAAGGTAGCCGTAGTGCTTTTTGCGGAAGGCGTTGTCGGGGTAATAGATCAAATCGACGCCTAAGCGCATGCTGGCGCCGACGCGCGGCACGTAGTCGTCGGCGTTGAGCAGGTTATAAATCGGATAAGCCGCCGGGATGCCCTGCCAGTCCGGCCCGGCGACCGTCGGCGCGGCAAAGGTGTAGCACACCACGTTTTTCGGCAGCACGCCGCGGTTGTGTACCAGCAGGTGTACGTAGGCTTGGCTGACCGCCGCGCCTTGGCTGTGCCCGGTGACCCATAGCAGGAAGCGGCTGTCCTGCCGCTGCGCTTCGGCCAATATATCCTCTAAGGTTAGGCTTTCCAGCCCCAATTCCTGCGCGATTTCGGCAAAGGCGATGCGTTCGCCGTTGCCCTCGAATTGCCGCGCCACGTTGAGAAAACCGGCGTGCAGACCCTGTTCGTGCGTAAGTTTGAAATTGGTGAGCCAATCGTAAAACTTGCGGCTGGTGCCCATGAAGCAAATGGCGATGATGTAGCGGTTCTCGTCGGCCTTGCGCGCCATCACCAGCGCTTTTCCGGTGTCGGTGGCCTTGATTTGCCGCACCGCGCGCAGCACGTCGCCCACCGGATTGGGCAGCGGCGAGATCATGACGCGCGCGCGCAGCAGCGTCAGCTGGCTTTGCAGCGCGCGCCCCGGCTGCAGACCGGCGTGCCGCCAGCCGCCGACGCCGCTGAGCAAGTGATTCTCCACCTGCAAGGTGCAGTCGCCCCAGCCGGTACTCAGCCAGCGCTCGATGTCCAGATCGTAGATGTTGCCGCTCAGCTCGCAGGAGAGCCGAGCCAGCGTCGGCTCAAAGGGCGGGCGCATCATGCCCCAAGGATCGGCCTGCCAAGGCGCGAAGAAATGCTGGGTTTGCGATAGATCGCATCGCGTCAGCCGTCCGCGGAGCACCTTCTTGCTTTCGGGCATGTTCGCACCCTCCTTTTTTTCGACAATAGTATACCATATAAATATGCCTTGACAGCGGCATACGGCTGCATTATACTAATTTAACTGAATTCATAGCAGTTTAGTCGACTTTCGATGCGGAGGCCACGGCATGAACGATATTCTCCTTTCTTTGCGGGGAATTACCAAGGGTTTTGGCGAAGGAGACGTGCTGCGGGGCATCGATTTGGATGTGCATCGCGGCGAATTTTTGACGCTGCTAGGGCCCTCCGGTTGCGGCAAGACCACCACGCTGCGCATCATCGCCGGGCTGACGCTGCCCGACGCCGGGCAAGTGTTTCTCGATGGCGAGGACGTGACGCTGCTGCCGCCGGAAAAGCGCAACGTCAACACCGTTTTTCAAAATTACGCGTTGTTTCCGCACATGAGCGTGGCCGCCAATATCGGCTATGGCATGCGCGTGCGCAGGATCCCCAAGGCGGTGATCCGCGATACGGTGGATGAAATGCTGGCGTTGGTGCAGCTGGAGGGCTTCGGCAAGCGCATGCCCGCGCAGCTCTCCGGCGGGCAGCGGCAGCGCGTGGCCATCGCGCGGGCGCTGGTGTGCAATCCGGCGCTGCTGCTGCTCGACGAGCCGCTGGGGGCGCTGGATTTGCAGCTGCGCCGACAAATGCAGCTGGAGCTCAAGCGCTTGCAGGAGCGGCTGGGCATCGCCTTCATCTACATCACGCACGATCAGGAGGAAGCGCTCAACATGAGCGACCGCATCGCCGTGATGAACGAAGGCAACTTTGAGCAGATCGGCGCGCCGGGCGAGATTTATGAGTGTCCGGACACGCGCTTTGTGGCGCAGTTTATCGGCCAGACCAACCTGCTGGAGGCCAAGGTGACCGGCGTGGAGCCGGGCGTCATCACGCTGGCGCACGGGCAGGAGACGGTGCAGGCGCATGCCGAGCCGGAGCGCGCCCCGGCGGTGGGCGAAAGTTGCGCGCTATGCATCCGCACCGAGCGGCTGCACTATGCCGCCGCGCCGCACGCGTCCTTTTCGCTCAGCGGCACCGTGCTGGAGAACCGCTATACCGGCGGCGCGCTGATTACGCGCATCCAGCTTCCCGATGGGCAGGAGTTGACCGCCAGCGGCCACGGCCGCGCCGATGAAGCCCCGGCGGTGGGCGCGCGCGTCTATTTGTGGTGGGATCCTGCCCAAGTGGCGGTGGTTGGGGGTGCGCGCGGTGCGTAGGCCGACAAACGTGTTCTGGATCGTGCTGCCCATGGCGCTGTTCGCGCTGCTGTTTGTGGTATTGCCGCTCTTGTACGTGGTGGGCATCAGCTTTTTGCAGCGCGGCGAGATATTCGGCGTCACCGGGCAGATCACGCTGAACAACTATGCGCGCATGTTTGACGCGCGCTATGCGCAGGTGTTGGCCGACTCGGTCAAGCTGGCGCTTTCTACCACCGCGCTGACGCTGCTGATCGGCTATCCGTTTGGCTACTACATGGCGCGCGCCACACCGCGCTGGCGCAGCATCCTGATGTTGCTGGTCATCGTGCCTTTCTGGACCAACGCGCTGGTGCGGCTCTACGGCTGGCGCATCCTGCTGATGGCCAACGGCCCGATCAATTCAACGCTGATGGCGCTGGGGCTGATTCAAAAACCGCTCAAGCTGCTCTACAACTATGGCGCGATGCTGCTGGGCATGGTCTACTCGTTGCTGCCGTTTATGATCTTGCCCGCCTATTCGGCGGTGGAGAAGATGGATTGGCAATGCGAATCCGCCGCGCGGGACTTGGGCGCGGGGCCGTGGCGCGCATTCTTCACCGTCACGCTGCCGCTGACGCTGCCCGGCGTGATGGCTGGCTGCGTGCTGGTGTTCGTGCCTTCAATGGGGTTGTTCTTCATCTCCGACCTGATGGGCGGCGCGCAGGTGACCGTGATGGGCAATTTGATTCAAGATCAGCTTATCAAGGCGCGGGATTGGCCGTTCGGCGCGGCGCTGTCGGTGGCGCTGCTGGCGGTGACCACGCTGATTCTATGGGTTTATCGCCGCGCGGGCGGCAAGGACTTGGGGGTGTTTTAGGTGCGCGGGCGAAGCGAACGGCGTGCTCTCTTTCCCTCGGTTTATTTGGCGCTAATCCTCATACTTATGTACTTGCCGATTTTGATCGTGATCCTATACTCCTTCAACGTCAGCAAGTCTTCCGGCATGTGGACCGGGTTCACCACCGATTGGTACGCCAAGCTGTTCCGTGACCAAACCATGGGCAGCGCGTTGGTGAACAGCCTCGTGCTGGCGGCGTGGAGCGTGGCGCTGTCCGGCATCGTCGGCACGCTGGGCGCGGTGGGCATGGTCAAGGCAAAATTTCGCGGGCAGGGTGCGCTGGAGACCGCCTCTACGCTGCCCATCATGATCCCGGAGATCATCCTCGGCATGGCGTATCTGGCGGTATTTTCGGCGGTGGGCGTCAAATTCGGCATGCCGACGCTGGTCATTGCCCACACCACGTTCTGTATCCCTTACGTGTTTATCAACGTCAAGGGCCGCTTGGCCGGGATGGATCCGGCGCTGGAGGAAGCGGCGCGCGATCTGGGCGCATCGCCGATCCGCACGTTTTTCACCGTCACGCTGCCGCTGATCCTGCCCGCGGTGATTTCCGGCATGCTGCTGGCCTTGGCCATGTCGTTGGACGATGTGGTAATCAGCTTCTTTGTTACCGGCCCGACGACCAACACGCTGCCGCTCAAAATCTTTTCGAGCCTAAAGACCGGCGTTTCGCCCCAGATCAACGCCTTGTGTACGCTGATGCTGGGTTCGGTATTCCTAATCGTTGCGCTATCGCAGTTTTTCGGTGCCCGTGCCGCAACGCGGCGCGTTGAAATATCCCAACTACCCACGATCAAGGAGGAGAAATGAAAATGAAAAAGCTGTTGTCCCTTGCGCTGACGCTCATGATGCTGATGGCCTTCGCGCTGCCGACGCTTGCGCATGCCGAGGAAGAAAAGGTACTCAACGTGTTTACCTGGGAAACCTACTTGGATCAGGATACCATTCTCGCCCCCTTCACCGCCGAGACCGGCATCAAGATCAACTACGCTACCTTTTCCTCTAACGAAGAGATGCTGACCAAGCTGCAGGCCAGCGGCGGCGCGGATTATGACATCATCCTCGCATCCGATTACATGCTGGACGCCGCGCGGCAGGAAAACCTGCTCCAGCCGCTGGACATGGCCAAGATCCCCAACTTCAAGAACCTCAAGCCCGGTGCGCTGGGTTACTACTTCGATCCCGAGAGCAAGTATGTGGTGCCCTACATCGTCGGCACGCCGGTGATCGTGTACGATCCGGCGGTGGTGGATTTTGAGATCACCGGCTACGAGGATCTGTGGAACCCCGCGCTCAAGGATAGCGTGGTGGTGGTAGACGACGCGCGCAACATCATCGGCATCACGCTCAAGACCATGGGCAAGTCGCTCAACGAGAGCGATCCCGCCGTGCTGGATCAGGCCGCCGAGAAGCTTGCCGGCCTGCGCCCCAACATCCGCGCCTTCGATTACAATTCGCCGCACGAGCTGATGATCTCGGGCGAAACCTCGGTGGGCTACATGTTCACCTCCTTCGCGGTGCTGGCGCACGAAGCGCGCCCTGACCTGAAGGTGGTACACCCGAAGGAGGGCATCGGCATCGGCATCGACGGCCTGGTGATCCCGGTCAAGGCGCCGCATCCGGAGAACGCCCACCTGTTCCTTGACTTCCTGCTCCGCCCGGAGATCGGCGCGCAGATCGGCGCCGTGCAGAAGTACAACTGCGTGAACGCCGCCGCCGAGCCGCTGCTGCCCGATTTCTTCAAGAGCGAGCCTGCGCTCAACGTGCCATCGGAGTTGCTCGAGCGCGCGGAGATGATCCAGTTCCTCAGCGACGTGGAACCCAAGTATCAAGAGATCTGGACCGAGTTCAAGCAGAAGTAATTCCGCAACAACCGAATAAAGCGAAGGCGGCGCGTCGAAGGAACGGCGCGCCGCCTTTTTGTGCGCGGGGGCATGTTTGCGCGAACGCGATACATACCCATAGGGATATGGGAGGGATACCGATGCGCAAGCGATGCAAAAAGATGGCGGCGGTGCTGGCCGTCGCGGCGGCGGCGCTGCTGATTTGGCAGCATGAGGCCATTTGGGCGAAACAGGAAAAGCCGCGGATTGCGCAGCGCCCGCAGCGGCAAGTGCTGCGCCTGTGGGTGTGTGAGGAATGGATGGGCTCCGCGGCTTGGCTGGAGGCGCAGTGCGCCGCTTTCGAGCGCGCACACACGGGGGTGTCGCTGCGCATTCGCCGCGTACAGCCTTCGGAGCTGACCGCGCCGGATGCTGTGCTGCCCGATGTGCTGCTGTTCGCGCCCGGCGCGTTGGCTGAGCCGGAGGCGCTGCTGCTGCCCGTTCGCGGGGCGCTGCCGGTGCGCGCCGAGCTGGCGGCGGCGGGGCGGTGGCGCGGTGAACAGTGGGGCGTGCCGGTGGCGATGGGCGGCTACGCGCTGCTAGTCAATGCTGAGGGCTATCGCGATCCGGAAACGACGGCATTGTCTCAGGAGGCGATGGAGGCGGCGGCGCAGACCGCCAAGGGCAAGCAGCCCGCAAAGCACGCGCTGCAATGCGCGCAAGGCGGCGCGCTGGCCTACCCGGCGGCGTTGCTGGCGCAGGGCGGCGCGCTGCGGGGCGGCTGGCCGCAGGGCATCGCGCAGGCGCGCGGCGGCAAGACGCTGCCCGAGGACTTTGCGCGCTGCACGCCCGATAAAGCCTATGGCGATTTCACCGGCCGCCGCGCGATGGCGCTGCTGGGAACCCAGCGCGACCTGCGCCGGTTCAGCGCGCTGTGCGAGGCGGGCAAGGGTTTCCCTTTCCGCGTGGAGGCGCCGAAGCAAGCCTTCACCGATCAACTGTTATTCGCCGGGGTGGTGCGCGCGGGCGAGCGGAGCGATGCAACGATGGCGCTGTGCGCGGCGCTGCTGCGGCATTTGACCGGCGGGGAGGCGCAACAGGCGCTGACCGCGCAAGGCCTGTTCCCGGTGCGCGCCGACGTGATCGGATACGACGCCGAGGCCACGCCTTGGCTGCACGCGATGGCGGCCTCGCTGGCCGATGAGGGCGTTTTGGTGCCCAACGCCTTCACGTGGGCGCAGCGGCGCGAGCCCTTCCTTTCGCGCAGCGAGGCGGCGCTATCGCAGGGCGGCATCGATCTGGCGCTGGATTTGTGGCGGGAGGAAAGCATGTAATTCTTGTATCACGCGCGCCGTTCATGTAGAATATAGGAGCAGGATCAAAACCGAGGAGGGAACCATGCTGTCCAAGTTTGAAAGCCAGCTCTCGGCATTGGAAGAAATCCTGCGCTCGATGCAAAATCCGCCGCGCGTGGCGCGTAACGAGCCGATGCGCGAGCATACCACCTTCCGCGTCGGCGGCCCGGCGGATCTGTTCTTTGAACCGCGCGACGCGCAGCAGGTGGCGGCGGCGGTGCGCGCCTGCCGCGAGTTGTCGCTACCGCTGCTGGTGCTGGGCAACGGCTCCAACATGATCGTGCGCGACGGCGGCGTGCGCGGCGCGGTGCTGCACATCGGCGGCGATATGGCGCGCTGCGAGGTGCGGGGGGAGCGACTGGCGGCGCAGGCCGGGCTGTCGCTGAAGGCGGCGGCGCGCGCGGCGGCCGAGGCTGGGCTGGCCGGGCTGGTCTTTGCCGAGGGCATTCCCGGCAGCGTGGGCGGCGGCGCCTGCATGAACGCTGGCGCCTATGGCGGCGAAATGGTGCAGGTGGTGGAGGCGGTGGAGATCGTCGATGCCACCGGCGGGATCCGCACGCTGCCCAAGGAGCAATTGGACTACGCCTACCGGCACAGCGCGATGCTGGCGCAGGGCTGGATCGTCACGCGGGTAGATTTCGCGCTGACGCCCGGCGATCCGGAAACGTTGAGCGCCGAGATGCGTGAGCTGGCCAAGCGGCGGCGGGAAAAGCAGCCGCTGCGCTACCCCAGCGCGGGCAGCACCTTCAAGCGGCCGCCGGGGCATTTTGCCGCGCGGCTCATCGAGGAGGCCGGGCTAAAAGGGCTGCGCGTGGGCGGTGCGGAGGTGTCGCCGCAGCACGCCGGTTTTGTGGTCAACATGGGCGGGGCGACCGCCGCCGATATTTTGGCATTGATCGATCAGGTGCGGGAGCGGGTATTGGCGCACAGCGGCGTGGCGCTGGAGCCCGAGGTGCGCATCGTGGGCGAGGAAGCATAACGAGCGGGAGGAAACATGCGCTATCTCATTTTAACCGGCATGTCCGGCGCGGGCAAAACCAGCGTGCTGCGCTATCTGGAGGATAGCAGGTACCTTTGCGTGGACAACCTGCCGCCGATGTTAATCCCCAAATTTTTCGAGCTGAGCGGACAAGCCTCTTCGAGCATCCGTCAGGTGGCGCTGGCGGTGGACATCCGCAGCGCCGAGTTTTTCGACGCGCGCAGCGTCTGTGCCGTCATCGAGGATCTGCGCGTAGCGGGTTATCCCATCGAAACGCTGTATCTGGATGCCAGCGACGAGGTGCTGATTACCCGCTACAAAGAAACGCGGCGCGACCATCCGCTGGCGAACGACGAGGTTACGCTGACCGAGGCCATCGCGCAGGAACGGGAGCTGTTGCAGCCGTTGCGTGAAACCGCCACCTTTCTGCTCGATACCTCGGTAATGCGTCCGAAGCAAACCGCCGAAGCGGTCGGCAAGCTGCTCAGCAGCGGCGAGGCCGCCGCCGAGGTGTTCCGCATTGAAATTCTTTCCTTCGGCTTCAAGCGCGGGCTGCCGCGCGATAGCGATCTGGTGTACGACGTTCGTTTTTTGCCCAATCCGTTTTACATGCAGGAAATTCGCCTGTTCACCGGGCTGGAGGAGCAGGTGCGCAACTTCGTGCTCGATCACCCGGTAACCCGGGAATTTCTCGGAAAAACCTACGATATGCTTTCGTTTTTGTTGCCGCACTATCGCGAGGAGGGCAAGCACCGGCTGATGATCGCCGTGGGCTGCACCGGCGGCGCGCATCGCTCGGTGGCCATCGCCGAGGCGCTGGGCGTGTTCCTGCGCGGACAGGGCCTGCAGGTGGACGTCAACCACCGCGATATCGAGCTGGAAAAGGCGCTGTGGCATAACGCTTAGCTTGCCCGGCGAGCACAAAGGAGAGATCGCGATGTCTTTCTCCTCTGAAACCAAGGATGAGCTGGCGCGCATCGTCTCGGCGCATGCGGGGTGCGAGCTGGCGGAGTTGGTGGCGGTGCTGTGCATCAGCGGCACGGTGAGCCTGCTGGGCGGCGGGCGCATGGGCATGCGCGTGGAGAGCGAGCACGCGCCGACGGCAAGGCGGCTGCTCACGCTGTTGCGCCAGCAGTTTGGCGTGCAGCCGGAGCTTCGCGCCGCGCGACACGACCGGCTGGGCGGCCGCAATACCTACCGCCTGAGCTTATCCGGCGACGAGGCCACCGCCGTGCTGACCGCTTGCGGCGTGCTGCATCGTGACCCGGAGGGGCGCTACTTCCTGCGCCCAGCAGTACCCAAGCAGGTGCTGGCGCGCAAATGTTGCCGCGCGGCCTTTTTGCGCGGCGCGTTTCTGGCGGGCGGCTCGATCTCCAATCCGGAAAAGGAGTATCATCTGGAATTTGTCGTCGGCGAGGAACGCTTCGCCGCTGCCCTTTGCGGCGTGATGGCAAAATTTGCGCTGAGCGCAAAAATGGTGCGCCGCAAGGGCTCGGTTGTGGTATACTTAAAAGAAGCCGAACATATCGTGACGCTGCTGGGCTTGATCGGCGCGCACGGCGCGCTGCTGGAGCTGGAAAACGTGCGCATACACAAGGAGCTGCGCAACAACGTCAACCGCGCGGTCAATTGCGATAGCGCCAATTTGGGCAAGACCGTGGATGCCGCCACGCGCCAGCTTGAGGCCATCGAGCGCATTCGCGAGCGGGTTGGGCTCAGCCGCCTGCCACAGCCGCTGCGCGAGATGGCGGAGCTGCGCCTAGAGTACCGGGAGGCTTCGCTGCAGGAACTAGGGGAGCTGCTGGATCCGCCGGTGGGCAAATCGGGCGTCAATCACCGCCTGCGCAGGCTGATGGCCTACGCGGACGCGTTGAAAACCAAAGAGGAGGGAGCGCCATGATCCGCCAAGAAGTCGTCATTACCAACCAAGAGGGCTTGCAATCCCGCGCGGCGGTATTGCTGGTGCAGGTTGCGTGCAAGTTCAATTCGCGCATCCGCATCGAGCAGGGAACAAAAATCATCAATGCCAAGAGCATGATGGGGGTGCTCTCGCTAGGTGTGGCGGGGAACGGCCGCATTTTGCTCTGCGCCGATGGCGACGATGAGCAGCAGGCCATGGCGGCGCTGGTGCGCCTGATCGCTTCGGAATTTACCGACGTGCCGGAAAAATAAGTAGGAATGATTGAAAACAGGGCTGCCGTGCTGCGAAAAACCAGCGCGACAGCCCTGTTTTGTTCCGTTTTTGCGTTTTTAGCGATCCCGAATGCTCCCGTCGGTGCCGAGAATGACCACCTGCCACGGGATCATCTTGCCGCAGCCCTTGAGCGCCTCGATGGCGGCGTTGGCGAGCCCGCCGCAGCAAGGCACTTCCATCCGCGCGACGGTGACGCGGCGGATGTCGTTGTGCCGCAGGATGGCGGTCAGTTTTTCGGCATAGTCGCATTCGTCCAGCTTTGGGCAGCCGATCAGCGTGATCTTGCCCTGCATAAACTCCTGATGGAAGTTGCCGTAGGCGTAGGCGGCGCAGTCGGCGGCGATGAGCAGGTCGGCGCCGTCGAAGTAGGGCGCGTTGACCGGCACCAGCTGGATTTGCACCGGCCATTGGCGCAGCTCGGAGGGGATCTCCGCCGCCGCGCTATTCGCCTTGGGCGCGATGGGGCGCGGCTGCATCGCGTGGGCGCGGCTGCCGGGGCAGCCTTGCGGCGGCATCGCGTGCGCGTGGAGCGCGGCGGTTTTTTCCTGTACCCTCATGTTCTGCTCTACCGCCTCGGCGTCGTAGGCCTCGGCCTCGCGCTCCACAAAGGCGATGGCACCGGTGGGGCATACCGGCAGGCAGTTGCCCAGTCCGTCGCAATAATCGTCGCGCAGCAGTTTGGCTTTGCCGTCGACCATGCCGATGGCTCCCTCGTGGCAGGCGCTGGCACACAGGCCGCAGCCGTTGCATTTGTCCTCGTCGATTTGAATGATTTTTCGAATCATGATTCACACACTCCCTTGACTTTCTGAACAAAGGATAGAATACTATGGGCAGGATGTCCGTTGCAATTGCAACGTTTTGAAATTTTGCGGGAGAGAAAGATGAAAAAATATTATGATACGCTGCGCAAGACTGCGCTGTTTCAGGGCTTGAGCGATGAGGAACTGACCGCTGTGCTGCCCTGCCTGGGCGCGCTGACGCGAAAGTACGCGCGGGGCGAGGCGCTGCTGCTGGCAGGCGCGCGGCCGCAGGCCATCGGCGTTGTGCTATCGGGCACGGTGCATGTGAGCCGCGAATCGCTGCTCGGCGAGAGCATGCTGGTAGCCTCGTTTGAGGCGGGGGAGCTGTTCGGCGAATCCATCGTGTGCGCGGGCATCGAGGAGAGCCCGGTGCGCGTGGAGGCTGCGGCTGATTGCGAGGTGCTCTACGTTCGCCCCGATAAGCTGCTCGCCACCTGCTCCACGGGTTGCCGGTTTCATACCCGGCTCATCGAGAACATGGTGCGCATGCTGGCGGAAAAGAATCTGCTGCTCAACGCCAAGATGGAGCTGCTTTCGCAGCGCAGCACGCGGGATAAGCTGCTGGCTTACTTCGATACGCGAATGCGGCGCGGCGGCGCGGCGTTCGAGCTGCCCTTCACGCGCGAGGAGCTGGCCGACTACCTCGGCGTCAACCGCAGCGCCATGTCGCGCGAGCTGGGCAAGATGCGCGAGGAGGGACTGATTGAGATCTCCGGGCGGCGGGTGCGGGTGCTTCGGTAAATCGCGCTTGACATCGATGTTATACGTCTGTATAATAAAGACATACAGTTGTATAACAGCGATGCGAGAGGGGAGAAATGCCCGATGAAAAAGCTGCCAGATGCCGAGTTTGAGGTGATGGACGCGGTATGGACGTGCGAGATTCCGGCTACGACCGCCGCGCTGATGCAGGTGCTTGGCCACGCCAAGGGCTGGAAGACGCCCGCGCTGATCTCGCTGCTCAACCGGCTGATCGAAAAGGGTTTTCTGCGCTCCGAAAAGCCGGGCAAGGAGCGCGCGTACTATCCGCTGATCGAGAAGGAGGATTACCTGCGCTTTGAAACCGCCAGCTTTCTGACGCGGCGGCACGGCGATTCGCTGAGCAGCCTGATGGCCTCGCTGGCCGACGCGGGCGCGCTGACCGCCGAGCAGGCCGAGGAGCTGGCGCGCTGGGCAAAAGGGAGGGCGAGGTAACATGACGGAGTTTTTGTGGTCGCTGCTGTTCGTTTCGATGAGCGTTTCGGCGCTGCTGCTGGCGCTCCGGTTGCTGCGCGCGCCGCTGCTTGCCCGCTACCGCGCGCGCACGCTGTACCTCGTCACGCTGGGCGTGCTGCTGCTCCTGCTGTTCCCTTCGCGCCCGTCGCTGGTGCCGCGCGCGGCGTGGGAGGCGGTGCCGATACCTGCTGCGCCAAGGAACACGATGCAGCTGCCCGCCGCGCCCATATCCCCGCCCGAGGGGCAGGAGCTACCTGCCGCCGAAGCGCATGGCTCGGCGCTTGCTGCGGAGGCTGCCACCACGCTGGGGAAACATGCCCCGATCCGCTGGGATCTGTGGATCGGCGCGCTGTGGCTGGCAGGCGCGCTGGGCATGTTGGCGCTGCGCATCGCGCGGCACGCGCGCTTTCTGCGCTTGCTTCGGCGCTGGCGTGCGCCGCTTTCCCCGGCGTATCAGGCGGAATTGACGGCGCAGTGCGCGCGGCTGGGCATGCGCGCGCCGCGCGGTGCCTGCACGCCGCTGGTGCGTACGCCGACGGTGATCGGTCTGTTGCGCCCCCGGCTTTTGCAGCCCGAGGGCGTTGCCAAGCCGGAGCAGCTACCGCTGGTGCTGCGGCATGAGCTGTGCCACCTGCGGCGCGGCGATCTTTGGGGCAAGGCGCTGATCGACCTGATCTGCGCGGCGCACTGGTTCAATCCGCTGATGTTGCTGTTCCGGCGCGATGCCGCGCTGCTGTGCGAGATGGCCTGCGACGAGGCGGTGCTCGCGCGCGAGGGCGAGGAGAATCGCGGCGCGTACCTGTCGGCGGTGGTGGCGGCGCTTTGCGCGCCGGATCGCTCGATTACTTCGCTGTCCACGCAGTTTGGCGGCGGCATGAAGCGCATGAAGCAGCGGCTTGCGCTGCTGTGCGACGGGGCGCCCCGGCGGCGCGGCGTCGGATTGATTGCGGCGGTGCTGGCGCTGGCGCTGTGTACTGGCGGCGCGTTGGCGGCGGTGAGCGCAACGAGCACGCCGGGGGCGACGATCGGGCCACGTATGCCGCTGACCGGAGACGCGGAATTCGATCGCTCGCGCATGCCGCAGGAGGATTACGATTTCGTGATGGGATTTCAAGCGCAAATGCCCAACGACATGACGCTCGATGAAAGCCATGCGCTGCTCCAGCCGCACGCCGCGCGCCTGCGTGAAATCTTCGATCGATACATACAGGAAAACTGGTTTATGGAGCATTTGCAGTACGACTTGACGGAGATGCGCAACCTGCGCGCCACGCGCTGCGTCTATGGCGCTGGTGCGACGGCGGCTGAGTGGGAACATGAGGGTCTTGATCGCTTTTTTCGACAGGATTGTTTGCTGATGTGGCAATCCGACGACCCCTCCAAGACCACGGTGGGCGAGCGAAACCGCGCCATCGACGCGATCCAGGCTCGGGTGCGGATTTATCTGATGGAGGGGACGTGGGCGGAAGAAGGGCAGGAGCGGGCGGCTCGGCTGGCTTTCAAAGAACGGCTGGAGAAGGAATACAGCAGCGAAACGCTGGATGTGATGATCGTGTTGCGCGCGCCGGAGCTGATCGAATGGGAAGATGCGCTGGGCGGCGTGACAAAGGACGACTACGAACGGCTGATGACGCTTTACCAGCCTGGATATTCGAAGCAGACCGTCGCGGAATTTGATGCTTCGTTGTGGCCGATGCGATGGGAACTGCGGCAGATTTACGATCGTGGCATGTTCGCGCCCCATGGGTTCTACCGCGCGGTGCGGAACTCCCTCAAAGGAATGTACGGGAAGGCCGAAGCAGGGTGGAGCGATAGCCTCTGGGGATTCGGCGATCCCTATCTGGCGTACACGTTGCGCTGGGAGGTGCTTGCGCCGGATCGATTGACCGTGGCCGAACGCGATGCCGCGCTGGATGCGGCGATGGATCGCCTGCGCATCGCGGGCTTGGGACTGGATTGCACCACGCTGTCCGCTGAGGAAATGACAGCGCAAATTGCCCCGCAGGCACAGGCAATCGCGCGGGAGCTGAGCAGCGATACGCTGCGTATCGAGCTTGCCGACGTGCGGTTCGTGTAGCCGGTGGAATGAGCGATACCGGGATTTTTTGGGAGGAGAGCGCGTCTCTCCTCTTTTTTTGTCTATTCTTTGACTTTGGTTGACACCCCTTCCAGATGTCGGTATACTTTTCTTACAAACGCATCGCGAGGAGGAAGCGCAATGGAAATTGAAGGAATGGAGCAGGCGCGAAAGACGCCGCTGTACGATTGTCACGTCGCCTGTGGGGGCAAAATTGTACCCTTCGCCGGGTACCTGCTGCCGGTGCAGTATGCCGAGGGCGTCATCGCCGAACACATGGCGGTGCGCGAGCGCGCCGGGCTGTTCGACGTATCGCACATGGGCGAGGCCGATGTGCGCGGCGCCACGGCGCTGGACACGCTGCAGCGCCTGTGTACCAACGATCTTTCCAACATGGTCGACGGGCAGTGCAAGTACGCCATGCTGTGCGACGAGCGCGGCGGCGTGGTGGACGATATTTTGGTTTACCGCTATGCCGCCGATCATTACATGGTGGTGCTCAACGCCTCCAATCGCGAAAAGGATCTGGCGTGGATGCAGGCCTATCGCCTAGAGGGTACGGTCATCACCGATACCTCGGAGCTGACCGGGCAAATGGCGCTGCAGGGGCCGCGCGCCGCCGAGATCTTGTCGGTTATGGCGCCGGGGCAGCCGCTGCCGCAGAAGAATTATTCCTTCCTGCCCGAGGGCACGGTGGCCGGGGTGCGCTGCCTGATCTCGCGCACTGGCTACACCGGCGAGGACGGCTTCGAACTCTACTGCGCCGCCGGGGATGCGCCCAAGCTGTGGAACGCTGTGCTGGCTGCGGGGGAGCCCTTCGGCCTGATTCCCTGCGGGCTGGGCGCGCGCGATACGCTGCGGCTGGAGGCGTCCATGCCGCTGTACGGCCACGAGCTTTCGGCGGATATCACGCCGATTGAGGCCGGGCTGGGCTTCTTTGTGAAGATGGAGAAGGACGACTTCATCGGCAAGCAGGCGTTGATCGATCGCGGCGAGCCGACGCGCAGGCGCATGGGCCTGCGCATTACCGGACGCGGCATCGCGCGCGAGGGCTGCACAGTATACGTCGGCGGAGAGGAAGCCGGATATGTCACCTCCGGCACGCTGGTGCCGTTCCTTGGCTACGCCGTCGCCATGGCGATGCTGGATGTCGCCGATGTGCAGCTCGGCACGCAGGTGGAGATCGACGTGCGCGGCCGCCGCATCGAGGCCGAGGCGGTCAAGCTGCCGTTCTATAAGAGAACGAAGTGAGTATTCCAGAGTGGCACGGAATCTCTCCACCGCCGCGGTGGAGGGATTCCGTACACAACAAGCAAGTATCATAAATGGAGGAGGATCTTTTCATGAAAATCCCCGAGAATCTGCAGTACAGCGAGTCCCACGAGTGGGTGGAGCGTTTGGAGGACGGCAGCGTGCGCGTCGGCCTCACCGATCACGCGCAGCACGAGCTGGGCGACCTGGTGTTTGTCAACCTGCCGCAGGTGGGCGACAGCGTCCAGCGCGGCGAGAGCTTTGCCGACGTGGAGAGCGTGAAGGCGGTTTCCGATGTGTATGGGCCGATCAGCGGCATCGTCACCGAGGTCAACGAGACGGTGCTCACCGACCCGGCGCTGATTAATAGCGATTGCTACGGCGCGTGGCTGGTGCGGCTTTCGGATACCTCCGATACCGATCAGCTGCTCACCGCCTCGCAATATGCCGAATTGACCAAGGAGGGCTGAGCATGGCGAGCTATGTGCCGGCAACCGATGCCGACCGCGCCGCGATGTTGGGTGCCATCGGGCTGAAAAAATTGGATGAGCTGTTCGCCGGGGTGCCGGAGGCGGTAAAGCTCAAGCGCCCGCTGAAGCTGCCGCAGGGCATGAGCGAGATGGAAGCGCTGCGCCACATGCAGGCGCTGGCTGCGCAGAATACCGTGTTTCCCACGGTGTTTCGCGGCGCGGGCGCGTATCGGCATTTCGTGCCCGGCGTGGTCAAGAGCATCTGCGGCAAGGAAACCTTCCTCACCGCCTACACGCCCTATCAAGCCGAGATGAGCCAGGGCGTGCTGCAGGCGATTTTCGAGTTTCAAACCATGGTGTGCGAGCTGACCGGCATGGACATCAGCAACGCCTCGGTGTATGACGGCGCGACCGCCGCCGCCGAGGCGGCCGCCATGTGCCGCGAGCGCGCTCGCACCCGCACGCTGATTAGCGCCACGGTGCATCCGCAGGTTATCGAGGTCGTGCGCACCTACTGCGCCGCCGCCCATGCCGAGGTGGTGGTCGTCCCCGCCAAGGACGGCCTGACCGACCGTGCGGCGTTGGCCGCGCTGGCCGGGGCGGAGGATGCGTGCGTGATCGTGCAGCAGCCCAACTTCTACGGCCTGCTCGAGGATTGCGACGCGCTCGGTGAAACCGCCCACGCCGCCGGGGCCAAGTTTGTGATGAGCGTCAACC
Organism: Eubacteriales bacterium; assembly: GCA_031552825.1. Lineage (GTDB taxonomy): Bacteria > Bacillota > Clostridia > Christensenellales > Aristaeellaceae > WQXF01. The sequence goes on along the minus strand of JAVBMD010000017.1, from coordinate 16,880 downwards.
CGCTGGCGGCGGCGCTGCTCAAGACCCCTGCCGATTGCGGCGCCGACATCGCCGTCGGCGACGGCCAGCCGCTCGGCCTGCCCATGGCCTACGGCGGCCCCAGCGTCGGCTTTATGGCGGCCAAGCAGGCCATGGCGCGCAAGCTGCCCGGCCGCATCGTCGGCCAGACCGAGGATGCGCAGGGTCGCCGCGCCTTCGTGCTGACGCTGCAGGCGCGCGAGCAGCACATCCGCCGCGAGAAGGCGTCGAGCAACATCTGCAGCAATCAGGCGCTGTGCGCAATGCAGGCGGCGGTGTATCTGGCGGCGATGGGGCCGCAGGGCGTGCAGGACGCCGCCCAGCAGTCGATGGACAACGCGCACGCGCTGGCCGAGGCGATCTGCGCGGTGCCGGGGTTCAAGCTGCGCCATGCCGCGCCCTACTTCCACGAGTTTGTCACCACCTGCCCGGTGCCAGCGGAGCGGGCGCTGGAGGCGTTGGAGAGCGCCGGAATCCTTGCCGGTTGGCCGCTGGAGGACGGCAGCATCCTGTGGTGCGCCACCGAATACAACACGGCGGAGGACATCCGTCGCGCGGCCGAGATTTTGCGGGGGGTGAAGGCGTGAGCATGCAGCTGTTGTTTGAAAAGAGCATCGCGGGGCGCGGCATGCGCCGTCTGCCGGAGCGCAAGGCCATAACGGCGTTGCCCGAGGCGATGCGCCGCGCGCGCGCGCCCCGGTTGCCCGAGCTTTCCGAGGTGGAACTATCGCGTCACTATAGCGCGCTGGAGCGCCGCGCCTTCGGCGTCAACAACGGATTTTATCCGCTGGGCTCCTGCACGATGAAGTACAATCCCCGCGTCAATGAGGACGCGGCGGCATTGCCCGGCTTTGCTGACGTACACCCGCTGCAGCCCACGCATACCGTGCAGGGCAGCATGCAGGTGCTGCGCGAGGCCGAGGAGCTGCTCTGCGAGATCACCGGCATGGACGCGATGACCTTCCAGCCCGCCGCCGGAGCGCACGGCGAATGGACAGGGCTGCTGCTGATCCGCGCCTATCACGAGGCCAAGGGCGAGGGCGCGGTGCGCACCAAGATCCTCGTGCCCGATTCGGCGCATGGCACCAACCCCGCCAGCGCCACCATGGCGGGCTACGCCACGGTTTCGATTCCTTCCGATGCCAACGGCTTCGTGGATCTGGACGCGCTGCGCGCCGCCGCTGGGCCGGACACCGCCGGGGTGATGCTCACCAACCCCAACACGCTGGGCCTGTTCGATCCCAACATTCTGGAGATCACGCGCATCGTACACGACGCGGGCGGCCTGTGCTACTACGACGGTGCCAACCTCAACGCCATCATGGGCATCACCCGCCCCGGCGACATGGGCTTTGACGTGATCCATCTGAACTTGCATAAGACCTTCTCCACGCCGCACGGCGGCGGTGGCCCGGGCAGCGGCCCTTGCGGATGCAAGGCCTTCCTCGCGGCGCACCTGCCAACGCCCCGGCTCGAGGAAGGCGCCAACGCCTGGCAGCCCGGGCAGGCCGCCAGCATCGGCCCGGTCAAGATGTTCTACGGCAACTTCCTAGTCGTGGTGCGCGCGCTGACCTATCTCCGCACGCTGGGCGCGGCGGGCATACCCGAGGCCTCGAGTTACGCGGTGCTGCACGCCAACTACCTCATGCGCAAGCTTCGCGACATCTTCCCGCCAGCCTACGATGTGCCCTGCATGCACGAGTTTGTCTGCTCGCTGGAGGGGCTCAAGAAGCAGCGCGGCGTATCGGCGATGGACATCGCCAAGGCGATGATCGACGAGGGTATGCACCCGCCGACGATGTACTTCCCGCTGATCGTTCCGGAGGCGCTGATGTTCGAACCCACCGAGACCGAGACAAAGGAGACGCTCGACGCGGCGGCCGAGACGCTGCGCGCCCTCCACGCGCGCGCGCTGGCCGATCCGCAGGCGCTGCACGACGCGCCGCTGCATGCGCCCATTGGCAGGCCGGACGAGGTTGGCGCGGCGCGCAACCCAAGGCCGCGCTACGTGTGGGAAGAAAAGTGAAGCCTGTTTTCCCCCGCCTTGCGGGGGAAAACATTTATGAGGGAAATATTGATTTCGCAACGGAGGATCCCATGGCGGAACAAGCATATGATCTGATCGTCGTCGGCGGCGGCCCCGGCGGATACGAGGCGGCGCTGCATGCCGCCAAGCTGGGGCTGCGCACGGCGCTTGTGGAAAAAAGGGAGCTGGGCGGCACCTGCCTCAACCGGGGCTGCGTGCCCACCAAGGCGCTGCTGCACGGTGCGGAGGTATACCGCGCCGCGCAGGAGGCCGAGCGCTGGGGCGTGCGCACCGGCGAGGTGGCGGTGGATTTCGCCGTCATGCAGGCAAAGAAGCGCGAGATCGTCTCCGGCCTGCGCGAGGGCATCGGCGCTAAGCTGCGCGCCGCGAAAGTGGATGTGCTGACCGGTACCGGCTGCCTGCTGGAGGCCGGTGCGGTGCGCGTGGCTGACGGTGAGAGCACTACGGTGCTGCGCGGCAAGGCCGTGCTGCTGGCCACCGGTGCGGTTCCGGCGGCGCTGCCGCTGCCCGGGGCGGATTTGCCCGGCGTTTGGAACAGCGACGCGCTGCTCGAGGCGGAGCGACTGCCCGCTTCGCTGCTCATCGTGGGCGGAGGCGTCATTGGCGTGGAGTTCGCCAGCGCCTTTGCCGCGCTGGGCACGCGGGTGACGGTCATCGAGGCGCGCGACCGCCTGCTGCCCGAGATGGATCGCGAGATTGGCCAGAGCCTAGCGCTGCTGCTAAAAAAGCGCGGCGTAACGGTGCATCTATCGGCTTCGGTGGCGGAATTTACCGAGTGCGACGCGGCAGGGATGCCCGGCGTGCGCTGCGCCTTTACCGAGCGCGGCGCGCAGGAGCATAGCTTTCTTGATGCCGAGGCGGCGCTGGTCTGCGTGGGGCGCAAGCCTTTCTCCGACGGTCTGCTGGCCGAGGGCTGCGGGCTGGCTGCGGAGCGCGGCGCGATTCGCGTCGACGCCAAGGGGCGCACGGCGCTGCCCGGCGTATGGGCGATCGGCGACGTGACCGGAGGCATCCAGCTGGCGCATTACGCCACGGCGCAGGGCATCGCCGCGGCGGAGGATATCGCCGGGCGTACCGCCGAGATGAAGCTTGACGTGGTGCCGGGCTGCGTGTACACCGATCCGGAGATCGCTTGCGTCGGCTTGACCGCCGATGCCGCCAAGGCCGAGGGGCGCGAGGTGCGCACCGGCAAGTGCGTGCTCGGCGGCAACGCGCGCACACAGATCGCCGGAACCGACCGCAGCTTCATCAAGCTGGTGGCCGACAAAGAGAGCGGCGTGCTGCTCGGCGCGCAGCTCATGTGTGCCCGCGCCAGCGACATGATCGGCGAGTTTGTGACCGCCATCGCGCAGGGATTGACGCTGGCGCAACTGCAGGAAGGCATGCGCGCGCACCCCACCTTTTACGAAGCGGCGGGCGAGGCGATCGAAGCGGCGATGCGGTAATACGTTCCGTTTCTGAAGCATGACTTAATAAAATGAAACTTAAGGGAAATATGTATTGATTTTCCAAAAAGTTTAAGGTACGATGATGGCCGATGTCCAGCTGTGACATCGGCCATTTCATTTGCATTTATTTGCATATACTTGCATTTTCTGGAGGGAAACGGTCATGCGTCATAGGAAGCGTCCCTTCTTTTCGCGCGGAATTTGTGTGTTGCTGTGCATTGGCTGCCTATTTGTATCCGGTGCGCTCGGAGCGTTGGCGGATGCCCCAAAGACCGCGCTAACCAGCGCCCAAGCGGCGCAACTTCAGCTCGCCCGCAACCTGATCGAGGAGCGGCTTGAGGCGATGGAAGAGGAGGGGCGCGGTCACGGCATGGCGCGCGCACTCTCCGAATGGATGCGCGGCAACGCGAGCGTGTCGGTTGAAAAAGACGGCGCGGTGTATATCGAAATTGCGCGCCCGGCCTTTGCGGAAAGCTACCCCGGCTTGCCGGTGTACGTAGGGCTTAACCCCATCGAATACATGCAAAAATGGCATACAACGATGCGCGAACTGCTGGGCAAGCAGCGCGCGGCTCAAAAGCTGTTCCGGCATGACACCCGCGAGGAACTGACCGTCGCCGCTTTCGACGCGTGGATGGTCGCCGATGTGCAGCCCGCGCTGGACAACTGGGTGTGGAGCGGGCTCAATCGCACCAAAGCGATTCCCGCGCTAAGCCGCATGGCGCTAAGCGTGCAATCCGGCGTTTCGAGGATACAGGCAAAGCAGTTTGTCAAGAGCAATCAGGTGGACTTCTATTCTACGAAGAAGAGCGAGGATCACGCATCCAACCTGATGTTATACTGGGGCAGGGCTGCCGATTTGGAGCAGGATCTGGTGCGGCGCTGGTGGCCGGTTTACCGCGGCAGTCTGCGCCATATCGAATGGAAGGCGCCCTCCGACGGCATGGGGCCGGTGCTTTGCTTCAGCGCGCCGCGCACCACCTTCGCCCTGAGCGAAGCGGTAAAGTCGGCGCTGGTAACCGGTTATGTGGATTCTCAAATCAAGCGCGAAGAAGCCGCAAAAGTGGTAACCAAATATGCCGAGGAGTTGTTGGCGACGTGGCCGGAGCAGCGCTTCGAGAAGATGAGCTTGACGGTAAATTTGATCGCCTTTGCGGAGCACGGCCCGATGGATGCCTATCTCGCCTTCGGCGTGGAGCCGATGGCAGACGCGCTGGCGCAATTCGCCCTGCAACTTGAAAAATCCAACGATTATTTTGTGGAATACGCGCGCGCCCACATTCCGCCGCAGCCCTACCCCAAGACCACCGCGTTGCTGCGCCCCGCCGCCGGTTTGTCCAGCCTCAACATCCGCAATGAGGACATGCAGGAAGCGGTATACGTAAAGATCTACCGCATGACCAGCGCCGAGGATACCGGGAAGGGCGAGTTTGTCGGCGCGGTGTTCGTGCGCCCCGGGCAGAAGGCCTCGATCAGCATCAAGCCGGGGTATTATCACTTGAACTATGCGCGCGGGAAGAACTGGTACGGCGAGGAATACCTGTTCGGCGAGGAAGGGCATTACATCAGCGCCGCGGAAAACACCTATTGTGAGCGTGGCTATGCGCTGAGCATTACCGTCGCGCCCAGCAACAAGCGCAAGGGCAAGACTGCGCAGCTGGGCAACATCGGCTTCGAAAACATGTAATACTAGGGCGTGTTTCCACAAAAAGAACGCGCGCCTCGCTCACTTTGGAGCGGGGCGCGCGGTTTCGTTTTTACCACGTAGCCTTGGCGGCTTCATTCACCGCCGACTGATGCGCGGGGTCGACACGGTTGGTTTCGTGGGTCTTGCTCTTGTAGAAGTGAATGCAGAAGACGCCTTCGAAGTTGTTTCCGGAGATGCTGTCATGCTCGCTATGCGGCATACCGTTCATTGATGCGGCGTACACATGCCCGCGATACTCGATGAGAATCGGCCTGCGATCCCAGCTCCAGTTACCGCCGTAGCATTTCTTCATCGTGGCGGTATCGTTCTTGGTATAGGGCTCAGCGTCGATGTGGTTGCCGCCCGACCAGCGGCGCGCCTTGAAGGTTCTGCCGCTGCGGACGTCCTTGATGGTGAACACGCCGTCCTTGGGGATGGCGTTCTTGCCGTCCTTGTACCAATCGAGTTTCTCGGTCTTTGTCTTGCTGCTGCCAGCCGAGGCGCTGGCGGCCTTGGCGCCGAACAGCGCCTTGATGGTGGCGTCACCGGCGATGCCGTCGGCGGCTAGCCCCTTGGCCTTTTGGAATTTTTTTACCGACTTTTCGGTCAGATCACCGTAATTGCCGGAGATGCGTCCGTCGTAGTATCCGGCGATCTCCAGCGCCTTTTGCAGCTTTTCAACATGCTTGCTCTTTTCGCCGGGTTTGCTGGCCTTGGGCGCGGAACCGAGCGAGGCGATGGTGCCGCTCTTGGACGAGCCGGAGGAACCGGACGAGCCTGTAGACACATAGCTCTTGTCCACATACCCTACGACCTTGCCGAAGCGAACCTTGTACCAGCTTCCTTCGTTGTCAAGGATGGTTAGTTTGGCTCCCTTTTTCACGCTGCTCAGTTTCTTCGCATCGGCGGAGGCGCTTTTGCGGATATTGAGCGAGGTCGCCGTCACCTTGCCGGTTTGGTCGGCCAGCGCCGTCAGCGGCAATGCCGCAGCCAAGCAGCAAAGCGCCAACAAACAGGCCAGAGAACGCCGACTCCAACTTCTTTTTTCTAGCATTCGCATGTTCCTACACATTCCGTTGTCTCCTTATTGTCCCTTTGAGGAAACAGGTATCACCTGCAATATATTACTTTTTTATTACATTGTCAATGGCTCCCGCGCAATTTTCATATTGTGTTCGCATTTTTTCACTTATTGTTGTAGAATCTTTTTATCATCATTCTTTCATCCCATTCTTTGAATAGAGAGCAAAGGAGCACGTCTATGCCGAAGCGCACGTTGCCCTTCCCTTGCCCGCTCACCGCGCCGGAGATCGACGCGCGCCGCGCGGAGGTGCTGCGCCGCGTGCTGGCCGCCTATCCTCAGCTCAACGCCGCGCCGCCGCCCCGCGTGCCGGAGCAAGCGCTGCGCGCGATGCTCGAGGCTTACGACGCCTGCTTTTTTGCTGGGTTTCTGGCTCGGCAGGCAGATCGGCTGACGATTTCCGCTTCCACGCGAATGACGCGCGCGGCCGGGACATGTACCATCCGTAAAGCGCCGCTGAATGCAGCGCGCATCGAGATACGCATGGGCGTGGACTTCCTGCTGCGCATGGGCGCGGGCTCCTTCGAGGCAAACGGGTTGCGCTTCGCCACCGCGCTGGAGGCATTCCTCTCGGTGTTGGAGCATGAGCTGTGCCACGCGGCGGACTACCTGCTGCACGGCAGGCTGGACCGCCACGGCCCCAACTTCCGTGCGCTGTCGCAGGGATTGTTTGGCCATCGCCGCTGCACCCACGCGCTGCCCACCCGCGCTGAAGAGGCCGCGAAGCAAGGGATAGGCGTGGGGCAGTGGGTATGCTTTGCGCATAACGGGCGCACGCTTCGTGGGCGGGTAACCCGCGTCGGCAAAACCGCCTCGGTGATGGTGCCCGATGCGCACGGCGCATGGCGGGATGCGCGCGGCGCGCGGTACGCGAAGTTCACGGTGTCGTTGCCGTTGTTAAAACCATCGCCCGAACTATAGCGGCTTACTTTGCTCCTTATCGCGCCGCTTCTTGGCAAGGCGCTCCGAGAACAACGCCCAGAAGACTTGCGCCTCGGGGCGGATGTCCTGCGCCCGCTGCTTCAGCCCGTTGCGCAGCCCCTGCTCCAATGCACCCAACCGCTCTTCATTGTAAGGTTTCACGCGTGCGCTCCTCCCTTTCCAGCAGCGCGCGCAGCTTCTTGCGCGCAGCATGCAGCCTGGATTTCACCGTCGTCACCGGCAGGCGCATCGCCTGTGCGATGTCGCGCTCCTTCATGTCCATATAGTACTTCATCAAGATCGGGATGCGCAGCTTATCGCCTAGCGCATCCACCGCGCGCAGGATGCGGCGTTCCTCCTCCTGCCGCAGCACCTCCACCTCGGGGCTGGGCTCGCATGCCTCCGCCTCTAGGTGCGTCGTCACATCCTCGGAGGGAACCATCCGCGCGCTGCGCCGCCGCACGGTCTTTGCGTGGTTGACCACGATGCGGCGCAGCCACGCGTCGAAGCGGTCGCTTTCGCGCAGCGCGCCGAGGTGCCGCGTGGAGGAAATCAGCGCCTCCTGCACCGCGTCCTCCGCCGCGGCGTGATCGTGGGTAATCAGATACGCCAACCGGATCAGCGGATCGATCCGCGTCTCAAACAGCTGGCTCTGCGCCTGCACGTTTCCCTTACAGGCTTCCCTAAGCAGTTCCGCCTCGTCTCTCACGGCAGCCTCCGCATCGCTTCATCTCATTGCCTCCAGCATTCCCCAAAGACCGGTGCGGCATGCGATTTTGTTACGATTTCGCGCCATGCATGGTTTGTTTGATGTAATTCGTTCCATATGGTACAATCATTTCCTGAAATGGCCGTCTATGGAAGGATGTGTACCATATGAATCGCAGATTATGCTGGTTGTTGACCTTTCTTTTGCTCGCGCTCTGTTTGGCCGTCCCTGCCTGCGTTCAAGCCGCGCCTGGCAAGGACGTGCGGCTGGTAGACCCCGACACCGGTGCCACCATCCGCTGGTTCTATGAAGCGCCGAAAAGCACTTACGTTTTCTTTCTGCCCTCCGGCATCTTGCCGGAGAAATGGCAGATTTCATTGCCCGACGGCCTCGCGGCCACGCTGGACGGCAAGCCCGTCAAGGACGGCGATCTGGCTGTCGGCTTTGCCATCGGCCAAACGCACGAGATCATCGACGACCACGGCAGCTATGTATTTACGCTGATGCAGTCGGAAAACATCGCTTCGGTGTTTGTCACCACCCAGTCCGGCAACGAGGAATACCTGCATGCCAAGAAAGGCAACGAAGAAGCCGGGACACTGGTATATTACCTGCCCACCGGGGATTATGCCCTGATGGACGACCTAGAGCACGTAAAGACCCGCGGAAACGCTTCCTTCAATTTCGAGAAAAAATCGTACCAAGTCAAGCTTATGCAGAAGGCCTCGGTCGGCGGCATGGAGGCCGCCAAGCGTTGGCTGCTGATCGGCAACCCGCGCGATCGCGCGCTGCTGCGCAACAAGATCACGATGGACATGGCCATCGCCGCCGGACTCACCACCACGCCGGAAAGCGAGTTTGTGGATCTTTACCTCAACGGCGACTATCGCGGCAACTACCTGCTGTGCGAGAAAGTCGAGATAAACGACGGCCGCGTCGATATCGAGGATCTGGAGAAGGCCACCGAGGAGGTCAACGGCGGAAAGCTGGACGGCTTCAAGCGCCTAGGGGACGGCAAGTACAAGATCGGCGCCAAGAAGTATTACGACATCCCCGTCAATCCCTCGGATATCACCGGCGGTTACCTCATCGAGTACGAGGCCTACTCGTCGCGCTACGCCGAAGAGGCCTCGGCTTTCGGCAGCAAGCGCGGCGCCACGCTGGTTATCAAGAGCCCGGAATTTGCCTCCGAGGCGCAAATGGGCTATATCACTACGCTTTTGCAGCGCTTTGAGAGTGCCTTTAGCGCGCCCGACGGCATCGACCCCGCCTCGGGGAAGCACTTTACCGAGCTGGGCGATGTGGACTCGTTGGCGTGCCGTTACCTGTGCGAAGAAATCTCGAAAAACTACGACGGCAACACCTCCAGCCTGTTCTTCTACAAGCCAGAGGACAGCGTGAGCGCCAAGCTGTTCGGCGGCCCCGCGTGGGATTATGACAGCGCCTACGGCGCCTATGCCCGGGAGGAGGGCATGGCGGTGCTCAAATCCGCCGGATTTTTCATCAACGCCTCCTCGCAAAAGCGGCACTGGTGGCCGGCACTGTACAAACAGCCGGAATTTGCCGAGGCTGCGGCGCGCATCTACCGCGAGCGGTATGCGCCGCTGCTGGATCAGCTGCTCGGCTATACCGACCCCGGCATCATCTGGTCGATCAACCAATACGCGGAGCATATCGCTGATTCCGCCGCGATGAACTTTTTGCGGTGGCCGCTCAGTACGCACTCCAGCACCGGCGTACAGATCGCGCCGGACTTTATGGGCAACGTGGAGATTCTTTCGGATTTTATCGACCAGCGAAAGGTATTTCTTGACGAGCAGTGGGACGCGCTGCCCACCGCCGCACTCGAAACAGAAATTCCATAAAAAACGTTTTAGTTGTGCTTTGCGTCCGCTTTATGTGCTATACTATGTTCATCTTGCACGAAGGAGCGTGATCGTATGTCCGCCTATCCCTTTTTGGCGAAAAAACCGTTCTCTCTGGATTCCGAAGCCCAGCAGTGGGTGGAATGGACGCTTTCTCAACTGACCACCAAACAAAAGCTAGGGCAACTGTTCTGCCTGATCGCCGCCAGCGGCGACGCTGCGGAAATCGATCGCATCCTGCAAGTGATGGAGCCGGGCGGCATCATGTATCGCCCGATGCCCACGGAGCAGGCAGTGGAATATACCCGCCTGTTGCATGAGCGCATGCCGCTGCCGATGCTGATTGCCGCCAATCTGGAAAAGGGCGGCAACGGTATCGTTGAGGAGGGCACGCTGATTGGCTCGCCCATGGCGATCGCCGCCACCGACGATGCGGCCTTCGGCCAGCGCTTGGGCACGCTCTGCGGCCGCGAGGGCGCCGCCGTCGGCGCGAACTGGGCGTTCGCCCCGATCATCGACATCGACTACAATTACCATAACCCCATCACCAACACGCGCACCTTCGGCTCGGATCCGGAGCGCGTGCTGCGCATGGGGCGCGCCTATGTGGAGGCCGTGCAGCAGGAAGGCGTTGCCGCCTCGATCAAGCATTTCCCCGGCGACGGCGTGGACGAGCGCGACCAGCACCTGCTTTCCAGCGTCAATTCGCTTTCGGCCGATGAGTGGGAGAAGACCTACGGCCATATCTACAAGGAATGCATCGAGGCCGGAGCGCTGACCGTCATGATCGGCCATATCATGCAGCCCGCCTGGAGCAAGAAGCTGAATCCCGCCCTGCGCGATGAGGATGTGCTGCCCGCCTCGCTCTCGCCGGAGATGATGCAAGGGCTGCTTCGCGGCAAGCTGGGCTTTAACGGTTTGATCGTCACCGATGCTTCCACCATGGCCGGCATGACCATTCCTATGCCCCGCAGCAAGGCGGTTCCGCAGGCCATCGCCGCCGGCGCCGATATGTTTCTGTTCACCCGCAACATGCAAGAGGATTTTGACTTCATGGTTCGCGGCTATGAGGAAGGCGTCATTACGCCGGAGCGCTTGGACGAGGCGGTCGTGCGCGTGCTGGCGCTCAAGGCGGCGCTGGGGCTGCACAAGGGGCGTCCGGTACCCACGATCGACGGCGCCCGCAAGGTCATCGGCTGCGCAGAGCATCTGGATTGGGCGCGCCAGTGCGCCGATCGCTCCGTCACCCTCGTAAAAGAAGAAAAGGGCATCCTACCCCTCTCGGTCAAGAAAACGCCGCGCGTGCTGTACTATCCCATCGAATCGGCAGCGGGCGTCGCCTACTCCGCCAAGCAGGGTGTATGCGATCACTTTAAGGAATTGCTGGAGCGAGAGGGCTTTGAGGTCACTACCTTTGTGCCGCAGAGCTTCCTTGAGGGCAAGGTGGCCATGGAACGCGAGTTTACCGAAGCCTACGATCTGGCCATTTACTGCGTCAATATGGTCACCAAGTCCAACCAAACCACGGTGCGCATCGAGTGGCAGCAGCCCATGGGCGCTAACTGCCCGCACTATAGCGCCAGCATCCCGACGCTGGCGGTGTCGGTGGAGAATCCCTATCATCTGCTGGACATCCCGCGTGTCAAGACCTACATCAACACCTACGCCTCCGCCGACACGATGCTCGAGGCGGTGATCGAAAAATTGATGGGGCGCTCGGCCTTCAAGGGCGTCAGCCCGGTGGATGCCTTCTGCGGCAAGTGGGATACACGCCTGTAACCGATATCCAGCCCCGCTCCAAGCGCCGCTGCTTGGGGCGGGCGCGCTTCGAGAAGTCCGAACGGGCTTCTTTTTTACATGCGGCGGCGCAGCCTTGCGCAACGATGTGTAACCGTTGACATTACATCGTTGGCATGTTAAGCTGCTTGCGAGGTGAATTAAATGCAAATCAGCAGCAGATTCTCGGTCGCGGTGCATATCCTGCTTTGCGTCGAGGTTTTTAAGAACGAGTATAAGGTGACCAGCGACTTCATTGCGGGCAGCGTCGGCACCAATCCGGTCATCATCCGCAAAATTATGGGGAAGCTCAAAAAAGCGGGGCTGATTGAAGCCTTAGCCGGTACCGGCGGAACCTATCTGTTAAAAAAACCGGAGGATATCACCCTGCTGGATATCGCTCAAGCGGTGGACCTTTTCGAAGAGGATCGGCTCTTTGGCTTTCACGAGGCGCCCAACCCTAACTGCCCGGTGGGTCGCAGCATCCACGGCGTACTGGATCTCCACATGGCGGGGGCGCAGACAGCGATGGAAGAAAGCTTGGCGGGCGTGACCTTGGCGGATTTGCTAAATCGATGTAACCGTTGACATTACATGACGATTGTGCTATGATGAAACCGTCGGGGTTACATCCGGGGTCGGCGGCGAACGTATTCGGATCAAACAACACCGAAGAGGGAGCAAATTTTTTTGCGATATGCTGTAACCGAGATGGTTGCTTCATATAAATCATCTTTAGGAGGAACACCCAAATGAAAAACTATCAAAACTTCCTGAGCGAAAATCCTAACGGCACCATGGCCACTGCGGCGAACGGCGCGGCGGCGACCCGCATCTTCCAAGTGCTGTGGGTCGACGGCGACAAGGTTTACTTCTGCACCAGCAACAAGAAACCCGTGTTCGCCCAGATGAAGGCCAATCCGCAGGTCAGCTTCTGCACCTGGAACCCGAACACCTTCGAATCGGTGGCGGTAAACGGCAAGGCCGTGTTTGTGGAGGATCTCGCGGGGAAGACCCGTGCGCTCAACGAAAATCCGCCAATCAAGGGCATCTACGGCGAGCCGACCAACCCGGACTTCGAGCTGCTCTACATCGACGTAGCCGTTGCGGAAGTCTTCAGCTTTTCCGATGGCCCAAGCACGATCAAGGTGAAGTAAGCAAGCGAAGCGGCGTCAAAGCGCTTCCTTCCCCGCGTTGCTAAATTTCCAGCGAGAATTTACGGAAGTACCAGTCGTCATCGTGCGTGCGCGCGGCACAATATGCCGCGCGCTTGCGCGCCAAATTGTCGGCCGTAAATACCTCCTGCCGCGCGCACTCAAACGCAGGGAACAGCCGCATGCTGCTTAAGAGGCGTTGCGTTCGTTCGTCGCTGAAGTGGCACATGGCCGCATACATCCGGTTGTGCATCATGTCCTCATTGTGCATCCGGTACGGCGCGGAGGAGCGGAACCGATGGCGGATAACGAGTTCCGGAACGGTCATAAGGCGGTACCCGAACAGCCAAAGCTTGAGCGAAATCTCTTCCTCATCATAGCCGTAGCCGCGAAAGGCATCCTCGTACCCTCCGATGTGTTCCCATGCCTCGCGCCGCACCGCGAAACAGCCGCCGCTGAGAATGGGACACGCCACGGGATCGCTGTGCCCCGGTAGCCAAGCGTTGTCGATCAGCGTGCGAAAGACACGTCCGCATCCTACCGCATGCAGCGGCGCGGAAAAGGCAAACTTGTATAGGGGAATGAAGGATTCGGACGACAGCGGGGCGATTCCCGGCGTGACTGCGTCGCAACGCTGTTCTTCCAGCGTGCGGGCAAGCGTGTCCAGCCAGCCATTCGGCACCGCGATGTGGGCATCGCAAAACACCAGCATTTCGCCGCTGGCAAGCCGCGCGCCCGCGTTGCGCGCTGGTGCCACGCCCAGCCCCGGCGTGCGGATCACGCGCACCGGGGCATCGGCGGCAAGCGAAACGGACGAGGCGCTTCCGTCGGTGGAGCCGTCGTCCACCACGATGATCTCATACGGCATTTCGCAGAAAGCGCCCAGCATAGAATCCAGCGTTCGCGAAAGCATGGCGCCCTCGTTGCGGCTGGCAAGGATGATCGAAGCCGATGCGGTCAAAGCGTTCCCTCCTCCGCTTATCCGGTGATCTCCGCCGTTGGCGGAGGGATAATGGGCTGGCAAACGGCGACCGGCGCCTCGCCGCACTGCACCGCGTCGGTAACCAGCACCTGTGCGCTTTCGCCAAGCGCGGCGATGCGGCCCGAGAGGAATACCGACTGAACCGTAAGCGCCGGCGGGGTTGCCGTAACGGCGGGAATAATGTTCGGAACCGACAGATCCGCAATGATCCGCGTACCCGGCACGTCAGCGATGCCCTGCATCAGCAGCGACATGAGCAGTACGGTGGATTGCGTCTGGATTTGGATAGTGCCGTCGAGATAGCTCAATGTGATCGGGAACGCCAAATCGATCATCGTGGTCTCTAGCGGCAGTTGCAGCACGCGCAGCACATAGGGCACGCCTCCGAGAGAGGTTGCGATGGGATTGATGTATGGCGGCGTCCCCAACGGCTCAAAGGGAATCGCAATTGTCGATGCTCCGGGAAGAAAGCTCGATAGTTGGCAGTAGCTCTCCAAGGGGTATATGCCCCTGCATGTCGCCCGCACAGGCGGCTGCTGTGCGCAGGTGAAATCCCTTAATACCGGGAAATTGTCCGGCATGCTCGGGATCGCGATGACATCGATAGCCGCTGTGGCGGCAAAGCTCAGCGTCGTACCCGAGAGCATGAGGTTGCTGATGCTGCCGCTTAGCATATGAGCCCACCAATGCACAGTGCCGGGATCGACCAGCGAAGTTACGGTACCCGTCAGTTGCATCGGCGCCTGCACGAGTTTTGCGCGCAGCGTGTTGTTGCCATCGCGGTATCGTACTTGTACCATGGGCGAAACGCTGGAGGATAAAGTATAGCGGTTGCTCCCAAGCGATGTGAATGCAAGCCCGGGAAGCGGCAGTTGCTCGTTCATAAACGTAGCCTCTAGCACCGTGTATGGGGCAGGGCCATCGTTGCTGTTAAATGCGTTGGGTATAACGACGGCGGTGGTGGGGATTTGCAATACCTGATCTGAAAACAACTCAAACGCAGGGGTACAAGTCACGGCGGGAAACTCGGGAGTCGGGCACGGCGGGCATGCCGGACAAGTCGGACATGTCGGGCATGGCGGACAAGGCGGGCTGGGCGGCCTTGGCGTGCATGTCGGGGAACAAGGCTTGCATTGGTTGTTACACGCCGGGCTGAACGCGCCGCCTGTGCCCAATGGGCGGGTTGCGCTTAAGGGCCGGTGTGCCGACTGTGGGGAAATATCGGGAAAGCTTTTTTTATAAGGCATTTTCATATAGGGCCTCCATCTTGCTTGCGGAATTCATCAACCTTAATAAGCGGGCCAAACGCCCTTATTGAATTTTACGTGAACTTCGCTCGCATGTGCGGATGGAACCAATCTCTTTTTTCGAACCAATCTCTTTTTCGTAAATTCCCAAAGTAAGTTCCACAGTGTAAGGGGTGTGGAAGTAGCCATGAAAAACCAGTGGAAAAAAGAGTGAGAAAAGATGAAAAGCGTACGCTAAATAGCGGTCGAGCGCATAAAACAGGGGCGAAAGGGCAGAAAAAGCGTAAAGCAAACAGGCCCGAAAATGGAGCGTTTCAGAGAAAGTTCCACCGCCAGGGAAGTTAGAATGGGAAATTAGCTGTGGAAATGCTTACTGGAGCGGGTGGCTAAAAAGGATATGTTTTAGCAAACATTGCGCCTGAACGACATCTCTGGCTGTGATGGGAACAATGCCGAGAAGATGTGTAAGTTCTTCACTAAAGGCAAAGGAAAACATCTCATAAGCGGTTTTGCCGTTGAGGCTTTTTCGCTTGACACTGTTGATGTGAGAGAAGATAAGGTTGACAGTATCCTGCGAAAAACAATCGAAGGATTCACCCTTTGGCACGATGTCGCGAAACAAGGTATGGTTCTTTTCTACCCTTGGTTTTTGAGAGGATTGATATGGATCGCAGAAGAATAGGGATGTTTCTTTTATGCCGTCCAGATCATTTTCTACGGCAAATACATTGGAAAATTCGCCGCCGTTGTCGGTGAGAATGAGTGGGAAGACATCGCCAAATCGAACAGAGTTTGCATCCAGGGTGCTTTTTAACAGGCGAATCTTCTCTGTTACTTGAACTGAGCTGTTGCTCTCAAGAAGAATCCCGATCATGAAGTTACAGAGTGTAAAGTCCAGAGTCAGAATGCTTTTGCCGCCAACCCGACCGATGACGGTATCCATTTCCACCCAAGCCGTGACTTCGTTTTCCTCTGTGTAGGCAAGGAAATCGCTATGCGTTCTTCCGATTTTCACCCTTGCGGGAACGTAGCCTTCCGGTTTTTGCCTTCGGGGTTTGAACTTGACAACGCGTGGAAAATCGATGGCGCTAACCGACAGATAACCGCGATGGAGATGACGGTACACGGTGGATTTGGATGCCCCTAGGTCATTGGATTGCATAATGTGATATAAGTGTTTTCCTCGCTTGACTCTCTCGGAGATGATTTGATCCATTTCATAGAAGGTCTCTTTGTTCAGCGGAACGCCTTCGCGCGATTCAGATAGCATCCGCTCGTACTCCTTCTGTGCGCTTTGGGCTCGGTAGAAGCGCTTTTCGAAGCGGCAGCGTGCATGGCGTTTGGTACACGGGTTGCAGACGAAAGGTGCTTTGAGCAGCGATGGACAGAGCGTCGGCCTGAGCAGATTGCCTCCGTCATCCACCCCCTTTTTCGCCGTCAGCTGAACCTCCAGATGCCTTTTGACCTCTTTTGAGATCGTGGTTTGATCCTTACCGATTCTGTGTCCGATTGCCTTGAATGTTAGCCCGTGATCCAAGCTTCCCTGAATCTCCATTCGATCCTCCAGTGTTAGGTGCTTGTTTTTCTTCGGCTTTGTGTCTGGCATTTTTCCTTCCTCCAGAGAGAAAACTTCCCAGACTTAATTCCACCCTCTTTTCCGTTTCACACTAACTTCCAACACCATGTCCACTGTGGATCTTACTTTGGGAATTTACTCCAATCTCTTTTTTCGAACCAATCTCTTTTTTCAGAATTGACAAAATCCACATCGCATGATAAGATAGGCCTTGTCGCAAGACGTGGTCTGTTGGCTCAGTTGGTAGAGCACATCGTTCACATCGATGGGGTCACTGGTTCGAGTCCAGTACAGACCACCACCATCAGACGACAATCTGATACAAAGAATCCGTCATGAATAATGACGGATTCTTTGCGTTTACCGTTA
>JAVBMD010000019.1:0-138445 GCA_031552825.1 Eubacteriales bacterium | reverse complement strand
TCTTACTCTTTCTCTTGCCTGTATCGTTTTCAAGGATCGCTTGCCCCCCGCTGCCGCTCGCTTTTGCTTGCCGCGCTCGGGAGAGCTTGTATAGGATAGCACGCGACCGCCCTCTTGTCAACCATGTTTTTAAGAAAAAATGCGGCTGTTTTCCGCCATTATTTTGCATTTGAGCGCACCAAATCATGCATCCACGAACGTTGTGTTTTACTCAGGATTCAGCGTTCGTGTTTTCCGCGCGAAATCCGGTATATTTTCCAATATATTCATAACAAATGAGCGCATTCTTTATCGAACCGCAAAAACGCATGGTCGCCAACCGCGTAGATTTTTTTTGCGATCGGGCAATCGTCATTGATCTTGACCAGCGTATCGCCAAGCTGCACGTGATAATACTGATACGATCCCATAAAGCAGGAGAGCGTGACGGTGCAGGGCAGCCCTTGGCTTTCATCCAGCCGCGCGGCTTCGGGACGCAGCACGATCTGGCAGGCGTCTCCAACCGCGCGCGAAGCCGCCGTAGCCACCGTCACCGTTCCCTGCGGCAGCCGCACGGCGCATTCCCCCGCCCCCTGCTCGCATAGTATACCGTCTAGGAAGTTTGCCTCTCCTATAAAGTCGGCGACGAAGCGGCTGTTGGGGCGATAATAGATCTCCATCGGCGTACCCAGCTGCGCCACCTTGCCCTTGTTCATGATGATGATTTGGTCGGAGATGCTCATTGCCTCGGCCTGATCGTGGGTCACATACACGGCGGTGATGCCCAATTTTTGCTGAATGCTCCGGATCTCGGTGCGCATCGCCACGCGCAGCTTGGCGTCGAGATTGGAAAGCGGCTCGTCAAACAGCAGCACGCCGGGCTCTACCACCAGCGCCCGCGCCAGCGCCACGCGCTGCTGTTGCCCGCCGGAAAGCTGGTTGGTCATCCGGCCTTCGAGCCCGTCCAGCTCCACCAAGTCCAGGATCGACATCGTGCGCTCCCGAATCTCCGCCTTGCCTAACCCGCGCAGACGCAGGCCGTAAGCCACATTGTCGAACACGTTATAATGCGGAAACAGCGCGTAGCTCTGAAACACCATGGCGGTATCCCGACGGTTAGGCGTCAGTGCGTTCATCGGTTGATCGCCCAGATAGATCTCTCCCGCGTCCGGGCTCTCAAATCCCGCGATCATGCGCAGCGTGGTGGTTTTTCCGCAGCCCGAGGGACCCAGCAACGTCACGAAACTGCCCGGCGCAATCTCTAGGCTTACATCGTCCACTGCACGGAAATCCTGCTTGGTTTTCGGATCGTTGTATACCTTGGTGATATGCTCCAGCCTCAGGCCTTTGGGCTCCTTTTGCGCGTTCATATTATTCTCCCTCCGACACCGTGCGGCTCACGCCGAAGAATTTCAAAAACAGGTTCATGAGCAGAATCACGCCGTATACGATGGCCACCAGCAGCGTCGCATAGGCGCAGGCCGGGCCGTATCGCCCAATCTCGGCTTGCGACATGATCTGCGGCGTGATGAGCTGGAAGGACGGCGACACCAGCAGGATAACGGCGCTGGTGGCGGTCATGCTGCGCACGAAGGCGGTGACCAGCCCGCTGAAGAAGGAATCCTTAATCAGCGGCAGCGTGACCGAGGTGAATACCTTGGCGCTGCCCGCACCCAAGTCGTACGCCGATTCCTCGATGGATTTGTCGATCTGCTGCAGCGCGGCGATGCCGCTGCGCGTACCCACCGGCAGGCTGCGCACGATGAAGGCGATCACCAAAATGATGCCGGTGCCGGTGATGGCCAGCACGCCGCTGCCCGCGATGCCCCGGTTAAAGCTGCGAATGTAGCCGATGCCCAGCACCGTACCCGGCACCGCCATCGCGAACATCGATACAAATTCGATAAAAGCCTTGCCCCGGAACTTCTTCTTAACCACCAGATAGGCGATCAGCATAGACATCAGCGCAGTCAGCGGCGCGGCGATGGCCGAGAGCATCATCGAATCTTGGAACGCCTTGAAACCAACCTTGAACACGTACCGGAAGTGATCCGGCACGATGGTATAGTTGCGCCCCCATAGCTTGAACAGCGCGCCCAGCGGAATCATCGCGTACAGCGCGATCACGAAGAGCGTCACCAGCGTACACAGCACCGTCAGCGGGACCGTCACACCGGGCTCGGTGATGCGCATGCGCGCGCGCGTCGCCTTGCCGGTAAGCGTGGTGAAGGTTTTGCGCTCCAGCCAATATTTCTCCAGCACGAATAGCAGTACCGTCAGCAGCAGCAGGATCACCGCCATCGCCGCCGCGCCGGTCACGTCATACGCGCCGGTCACTTGCAGGTAAATCGAGGTGGCTAGCGTGGAAAAACTGCCGCCGATCATCATCGGGTTGGTGAAATCAGCTACCGCTTCGATGAAGGTTACCAAAAAGGCGTTGCCCAGCCCGGGCAACAGCAGCGGCAACGTCACCGTGCAGAACACCTTCCAGCGGCTCGCGCCCAAGTTGCGCGCCGACTCTTCCATAGAAGGATCGATGTTCTTGAGCAGCCCCTTGAGCATGAGATAGCACACCGGAAAGAAGGTAAGCACCTGCACGATGAGGATACCGTGGAAACCCTGAATATTGGAATCCATAATGCCAAACAGGCCGCGAGTCACCAGCCCGGAACGACCGAAGAGCATGATGCAGGATAAGGAGAGCACAAAGGGCGGCGATACCACCGGCAGCACCGATACCACGTTGAAGATTCCTTTGAACTTCACGCGCACGTAGCAGTCCACATAGGCAAACAGGAAACCGATGGCGGTGGAGAGCAGGCCGCTGGTCAGCCCCAGCAGCAGGGTATTGCCGATAACGCCGCGAAAGGAAGCCAGCCGGAAGATATGAAGGAAGGCGTCCAGCGAAACACGCCCGTTATTGTACACACTCTCGATGAAGAGTGTACACAGCGGGTAGGCGATGAACAGCGCCAAGAACACCACCAGCGCGATGATGGTGAGCACTAGGATGGGGTCGCCCATCAGCTTTTTCCGATCCAACGTCCGCGACTGGCGCCTTATCTCGAGCATGCCGACACTTCCTTCTCAACGATTCGTTGGACATAGAAAGCGGCAGCGATATTTCGCAATAGCGCTGCCGCCTTTTCTACGCGGATAGAATTACTCGGTCTTGAGGCGGTCATCGGCATTGATTACGCCGTGCCACGCTTCCACCAACCCGGCGATCTCCTTGGCCGCGCGGTCGAAGTCGTACTCCATCAGCTTGGTCTTGTCTAAGCCAAACTGCAGCGCTTCCTTGGGATCCTCGACGTTGGTCAAGGTCAGGAACTGGTAGGAGCCATTGAGTTGGCCAAGCTTGGTGCATTCGCCGCTGAGTGCGTAGTCGATCCACTTCTGGGCTGCGTCCATATGCTGCGCTCCGGCGAAGATAGCGGTCGCGCCGATTTCGTAGCTGGTGCCGCTGGCCGGACCGACGAGCACGAGGTTGTCATAGCCCTGCAGGATCTGGTAGATGCCATCGTGCAGGAAGCCCACCGCGATGACGATTTCGCCCGGGCCTACCAGCTTGGAGGGACCGGCGCCGCTCTTGGGATACTGATAGATAT
Organism: Eubacteriales bacterium; assembly: GCA_031552825.1. GTDB lineage: Bacteria > Bacillota > Clostridia > Christensenellales > Aristaeellaceae > WQXF01. The sequence continues at coordinate 134,858 of JAVBMD010000019.1, read as the reverse complement.
TCTTGTCGAGTTCGGCGAAGAATTTCATCGCCTCGTCCTTGCCCATCAGCTGGACGATGGTGTTGAGGAACTGCTTGCCGGTGCCAGCGGTGCCGGGGTTCGCCACGGCAACCAGACCCTTGTACTCCGGCTTAGCCAGATCCGCCCAATCCTGCGGCACCGCGAGGCCGAGCCGATCCAGCTCTTCTTTATTGCAGATGAAGCCCAAATAGCCGCTGTAAATGCCGTACCAATAGCCCTCGGCGTCGCGGTATTTCGGCGAGCGCAGGTTCTTGGCGTTCTCGGATTCGTAGGCCACGAGCAGGCCGTCGTTCTTGGCTTGATTATAGGGATCGGTGGTGCCGCCGAACCACACGTCGGCGGAGGGCTTGCCAGCCTCTTCCTTAATCTTGGCATAGACTTCGCCGCCCGACAGGCGCTGGTAGCTCACCTTGATGCCGGTCAGCTCCTCAAAGCCCTTGCACGCGGCCGCCAGATACTCCTCCTCGCAGGAGCCGTAGACCACCAACTCGGTATCCTCGGCAAGCGCGGCGCCGGTAAGACCCATCATCAGCGCGAGTACCAATAGCAGTGACAACAGTTTCTTCATATAGACAGACCTCTCCCTCTCCGTAAGTGGCTCGGTATGCCAACCGTCCACAATTTTACTTAGAGTATAGATGGGATCCGTCTCTTTGTCAATTGCTTACAGCGCCGTTCATTACAGCCGCCGTTCATTACAGCGCTGTTTATCCCAACAGTGCCTGCGCCGCCGCCTTGAGCGCCTCGTTCTGACGGAACGCTTCCTCGCGGCTCTGCGCGCAGGTGTTGATGTAGAGCTTCATCTTCGGCTCGGTTCCCGATGGGCGCACGCACAGCCAAGCCCCCCGCTCCAGCTCGAAGTACAGCACATCGGAGGGCGGCATGCCCATCAACTCGCTGCGAACGCCATCGTTGCGCAGGCCGCTCTGATAATCGCGCACCGCCGACACGCGCATCCCCGCCAGCGCCTCAGGCGGGTTCTCCCGCAGCGATTTCATCACCTGCGCCATGCGCGCCAGCCCATCCTTGCCCGGCAATGTCACCGATACCACCTGATCGATGTAAAAACCGTAACGCGCGTAGATCTCCTGCAAAATATCGTAGAGCGTCTCGCCCTGCGACTTGGCCCAAGCCGCCGCCTCGGCGATCAACAGCGAGGCGTTGACGCCGTCCTTGTCGCGCACGAAGGTGGAGGAGAGATACCCGTAGCTCTCCTCAAATCCGAACAGGAAGGTTTGCGCGCCGGTGTCCTCAAACTCCTGAATCTTCTCAGCGATGAACTTGAAGCCGGTGAGCACGTCATACATGCGGACACCAAAGTCGTCGGCGATAGCGCGCGCCATCTCGGTGGACACGATGGATTTCACCGCCGCGCCGTTGGCCGGGAGCGTACCCAGCGCCTTGCGGCTGGTGAGAATGTAGTAGAGCAGGATACAGCCGATCTGATTGCCGCTCATCAGGTAGTAAGCACCGGCGCTGTCCTTCACAGCGATGCCGACGCGGTCGCAATCCGGATCGGTGCCGAACACACAATCGGCTCCCTCGCGGTCGGCCAGCGCCATGGCCATAGCGAACGCCGCCGGATCCTCCGGGTTGGGCACCTTGATGGTGGAGAAGTTCGGGTCAGGCAGTTCCTGCTCCTTGACGACCAGCACGTTTTCGATGCCGATCTCGCGCAGGATGCGGCGCACAGGGATGTTGCCGGAGCCGTGCAGCGGCGTATATACGATCTTCAGGTTCTTGCCCTCGGCAGCCATGAGCTGCGGCTGCACCGACAGCGTGCGCACGCGGGCGATGTAGGCATCGTCGATGTCCCTGCCGATGATCTGCAGCAGACCGGTTTCCTTGGCCTTCGCCTCGTCCATTGGCAGGGCATCGGCATAGGGCGTGGCGCGGATGCAGTCGAGCACCGCGTCGGCGCGTTCCGGCGGCAACTGCGCGCCGTCTTCCCAATAGACCTTGTAGCCGTTGTACTGCGGCGGATTGTGGCTGGCGGTAATCACGATACCGGCTACGGCGTGCAGCTCGCGCACCGCGAAGGAAAGCACCGGCACCGGCCGCAGCGAATCGAAGAGGTAGGCCTTGATGCCCTGCGCGCACAGCACCAGCGCCGCCTCGCGGGCAAACTCCGGCGACATGCGGCGCGAATCGTAGGCGATGGCCACGCCGCAGGCCGCCTGCGCCGGATCACGGTTGATATAGTCGGCCAAGCCGCGCGTCGCCCGGCGTACATTGTAAATGTTCATGCGGTTGGCGCCCATGCCGAGCACGCCGCGCATGCCCGCCGTGCCAAAGGACAGCTCGGTATAAAATCGATCCTCGATCTCGGCCTCGTTGCCCGCGATGCCGCGCAGCTCCTCCATGGCCGCTTGATCCCCGGCAAAATCCTTGAGCCAAGCCTGATAGCGCTCCTGATAGGTCATACGGCTCTCCCCCTTCGTCGTCCTCACGAAACACGGTTGGTTTGCGCAACCTTTTGCCTTATCATACCATGGCGCGCGCTTGCGTGACAACAGATACTAAACCTCAATAGATTTCAAGCATATCTCGCGGCTCTTTTTCCGATGGGCGTTGTCGCGCCTCAGTCAACGTAGCTGCTGGCTACGTCTCCCTCGGGCTCCTAGCCCATCGAAAAAATCTTCTGCGATCTATTGCATGGAATCTATTGAGGAGTAGTATAACGCGCAGAAAAAGCGACCCGCATTTCGCGAGCCGCTTCGTCCGCAAAGCATTCTACCGAATATCGTATACCAGCGTCACTTGCGCCGTCACGTTGATCTCGCCGCCCAGGATTTGGCTTTCCGCCTTCATGCCCGTTGCGCGGGTATCGTAAGCGTTGAGGTACAGGGACTGCCCCTGCTCCGCTTCGGCGAGGCTGCGCAGATCCACCAGCTGTTTGCCCGCGGCCTGCACCATCACGACGGCCTTTTGCTGGGCGGCGGCGATGGCGTTGGCCAGCGCCTGCCGATAGATTTCGGCGCGCTTGGAGGTATCGAAGGTGATGCTTTGCACCTGATTGACGCCGATCGCCACGCTGGTGTCGATCACCTTGCTAATCAGCGAAAAATCCTCGACGGTCACGTTGAGCATCTCGCTCACCTGATAGCCGCGCAGCACCGCCGGATCCGTGCCATAATCGTAGGTCGGGGAAACGTAATAGTTGTTGGTTGCGATCTTGTTTTCAGGGATGCCTTGCGCCTTGAGCGTCTCCACCAGCTTGGCGATCACCTCGTTGACCTTGTCCTGCGCCACGGCGGTGGAAGGATCTTCAAACATCACGCCCAGCGTGAGGGTCGCCATATCCGGCTCCACGGCGATGGCAGCGGTGCCCACCACGGTCAGCTCACCATAATCTGCGGTCAACTGCTCAATGGAGGCGGCGGTTTTGTTCAGCAGATCGTTCCAAGCCGGATTGTCGGTAGCCAACGCGGGCGCGGACACGCCCAGAAGCAACAGCGCGACCAGCGCCAGCGATACGATTTTTTTCATCCTGGTTTCCTCCTCTGCCATTGCGATGCCCATATTTTCTTCCATATTATAGAACGTTATTCCTCCCGTGATACCTGCGTTTGCGGCGGCAAAATTCATTTTTTTGCATTTTTCCTGCCGCGCCTGCGCAGGATGCCGCGAACGACGGCATAGACGATCCCCCCGGCCACGGCCAGCGGCAGGCACATCATAGCGAAAGTCGCCATATCCAATAAGAAATGCGCAAAGCCCGAGCCGCCGCGCTCAAGCTCCGGCTCGGCAGGCGGCAAGGGTTCGCTCGTCGCCATGCGCGCCAAGGACAGCTTCGGCGCTGGCGCGTCCAGCATCTCCTCCGCAAGCTCCGGCTGCGCCTCAGCCTCAGCCTCAACCTCCGCTGCCGTTGCCGAGCCATCCTCGGGCAACGAAGCCGGCGCCTCGGCATAATCATCCTTGCTCGCTTCATCCGAAGCCTTCGCTTCGGCTACGCGACTCGCCGCTTTGGGCGCCGCTTGGGGTGCGGCTTCGAGCGGTTCCGCTTGCGCGGGTTCGCTAGCGCTCTGCATCGGCGCCGCCATTTCGCTCTGCACCGCGTTTTGCTCGCTTTTCATCGGCCAACCCAGCGTACCCTCGTGCACCAGCGTCGCGCCGCCCAGCAGGAACAGCAGCCCCGCCGCCACGCTGACCGCCCAGCCGCCGATGCGCTGCACCCGGCCAAGCGCAGCACGCTTGCTTTGCAGCGGCACAACTTTCGCGCGCGCGGCCTCGGCACGCACTGCCTGCCGCCATGCCGAAGCCGCCGCTTCCGGCACTTCCACCTCGGCGCCCGCCTCGGCGCAGGCCGCAAGCGCCTCGCGCAGCGCCTCCGCCCGCTCCGTACACGCCGGACATTGCGCCGCGTGCGTGCGCATCGCTTCGCCCTCGGTCTCGTCCAAGAAGCCGTCCAGCCACGGGTGAAGGAGCTCTTCAAATGCTTCGCACCGCATCATGAACGCCTCCCTTCATTCCGTTGAACGTATTCCATCTCAAAAAGTTCCGGTTTTCGCGCCAACTGCCCCGCCAATTTTTCCCTCGCACGGTGGATGCGTGACTTCACGGTGCCCAGCGCCAACCCCAGCGCCTCGGCCACCGCCTCATAGGATTCCCCCTGCATATCCCGCAATACCAAGGCCGCGCGCGAATCCGGCGGCAACGCCTCCAGCGCCTCGCGCACCGCCTCTGCGCGCGAGGCGGCGATCATCGCCTCCTCCGGCGATTCGGACGGATCCGCCGGGGAAAATCCCTCCTCGGCCAAAGCATCCAGCGAGGCGGCGGCGCGATTTTTTTGCTTGCGCAGCATGTCCAAGCAGGTGTTGGTGGCGATGCGATACGCCCACGTGCCCACCTGCGCGCGGCCATCGAAGGCGGAAAGCCCGCGCCAGATGCGCAGCATGGTCTCCTGCAACGCGTCCTGCGCATCCTCCGGCGAGCCCAGCATGCGCAAGCACACGGCGTAAAGCCGCTTTTCATATGGGGCAAGCATCTGCTCGAACGCGTCGGCCTCTCCGCTCCGTGCGCGGGAAAGCAAAGCCTCCTCCTGCACGTCGGCATCCCCCCTCTTCCGTTGTGGTATCACGCGATTTTCTTTCCAATCATACCATATTTCGGTGCACATCGACAGCCTTTTTCGCAATTTGCAAGGAGCGCCTGCTTCCGTTGACAGGCATTGCTTAGTGCACTATAATGCTTTTATTGTCCAATCATCACCTAATATGACGGAGGCTTACAGTGCGTATCATCATCGTCGGAGACGGCAAGGTTGGCTACACGCTGGCCGAACAGCTATCCAAGGAGAACCACGATGTCGTAATTATCGACAAAAACATCGCCGCGTTGCGCCGCGCGGATGAGGAACTGGACGTGCTCTGCATCGAGGGCAACGGCGCCACCGTCAGCGTGCTCAAGGAGGCCACGGTGGAGCGCGCGGATTTGCTCATCGCGGCCACCAGCAGCGATGAGCTCAACATGCTCTGCTGCCTGACCGGGCGAAAGCTGGGCGCGCAGCACACCATCGCGCGCATCCGCAACCCCGAATATTCCGAAGATTTAGACATTCTGCAGGAAGAGTTGGGGCTGACGATGGTCATCAATCCCGAAGAAGTGGCGGCGCGGGAAATCTCCCGCATCCTGCGCTTTCCGCACGCCATCAGCGTCGAGGGCTTTGCGCGCGGCCGCGTAGAGATGGTAGCCTTCCACGTGCTGGCTTCCGATTCCATCGTCGGGCAGCCCATCGCCTCCTTCGCCAAACGACTGCCCGCCGAAATGCTGTTTTGCGCCGTCGACCGCGATGGCGAGGTGCTCATCCCGAACGGTAGCACCGAATTGCGCGCCGACGATATCGCCTACATCGTCGGCCTGCCCCACTCGCTGCGCAGCTTCTTCAAATCGCTGGGGCGCAACGCCAGCAAGGTACACAAGGTCATGGTCGTCGGCGGCGGCCGCATCGCCTATTACCTAACGCGCGATTTGATGAGCCACAGCATGGAGGTCAAAATCATCGAGCTCGACCGGGAAAACGCGCGCGCGTTAAGCCACGAGCTGCCCGACGCGCTGATTATCAGCGGCGACGGCACCGATCCCGCGCTGCTCGAAACCGAAGGGCTGGCGGAAATGGACGCCTTCATCGCCTTGACCGGGCGCGACGAGGATAACCTGATGATCGCGCTGCACGCGCATCAGTCCGGCTTGCCCAAGGTGATCGCCAAGATCAATCGCGTCAACTATACCGAGCTGATCCGCCGCATGGGCGTGGACAGCGTGGTCAGCCCCAAGCTGCTGGCCGCCAACCTTATCGTTCGCTACGTTCGCTCGCTGGCCAACTCCGAGGGCTCGGCCATCCATACGCTGCGGCGCATCGCGCAGGACGGCGCCGAGGCGCTGGAATTCGTCGCCTGCGCGCGCTCGCACCTGCTCGGCCAATCTTTGCGCCAGCTCCCCTTGCGGAAAAACGTGCTCATCGCCGGTATCGTGCGGGGCAACAGGGTGCTGATTCCGCGCGGCGACACCGTCATTCAGGCGCAGGATCGCGTGCTGGCCATCACCCAAGGGTTGAGCGTCATCGACCTAGATGATCTGTTGGAAAGCAAGGTTTAACGAAATGAACTTTCACTTGATTCTGCGCCTGATCGGCGCCGTGCTGATGTACGAGGGCGCTTTCATGCTGCCTTCGCTGGGCGTCTCGCTGATCTACGGCGACGGCGACACGCCCGCCTTCCTGTATTCGATTCTGGCGCTGCTGGCGGTCGGCTTCCCGCTTAGCCGCATCCGTCCGGCTCGGCGCGCCATGCACGCGCGCGAAGGCTTCACCGCCGTGGCGATCATCTGGATCCTGATGTCGGTCTTCGGCGCGCTGCCCGCCTTTATCAGCGGCGCCATTCCGCACTTCGTCGACGCGGTGTTCGAATGCGCTTCCGGTTTTACCACCACAGGCAGCACCATCCTCACCCAGATCGAGGGCCTCCCGCACGGCATCCTATTCTGGCGCAGTTTCACGCACTGGCTGGGCGGCATGGGCGTGCTGGTGCTGGCGCTGGCGCTGCTGCCCACGCTGGGTTCCGGCACGGTACACCTGCTCAAGGCGGAATCCCCCGGCCCCACCCCCGGCAAACTGCTGCCCAAGCTCGGCGCGACCGCCAAGGTGCTCTACGCCATCTATGCCGGTATGACCGCCGTGCTGGTGATCGCGCTGGTGCTCACCGGCATGCCGCTGTTTGATTCGCTGATCCACGCCTTCGGCACCGCCGGGACCGGCGGCTTCTCCAACCGCACGCTTTCGGTGGGCGCATACGGCAACCCCGCCGCGGAATGGATACTGGCGATCTTCATGCTACTGTTCGGCGTCAACTTCTCGGTGTATTTTCTGCTCTGTTCGCGCAACGTGCGCCGGGCGCTGGGCAACGAGGAACTGCGCTGGTACTTCATCGCGGTGCTGGTTACCTCGCTATGTATCGCCTTCAACGTATACCCGCTGTACCGCAACTTCGGCGATACGGTGCGGCATGCGGTGTTTCAGGTCTCCTCCATCGTTACGACTTCCGGCTTTAGCACCGTCAACTTCGACCTATGGCCGCTGTTCTCCAAGTGTCTCCTGATCTGTCTGATGTTTATGGGCGCCTGCGCCGGTTCCACCGGCGGCGGCTTCAAGGTCATCCGCACGGTTGCGCTCGCCAAGACGGTGCGCCGAGCTATGGGGCGCATGATCCATCCGCGCATGGTGCAGCCGGTAAAGCTGGAAGGCAAGCCCGTGCATGAGGAGCTGCCGCAAAACGTGCTGACGTTTTTCGCCGCCTATTGGGTAATCATCGTGCTGGGCGTGCTGGTGGTCTCGCTGGACGACCTCGACCTCTCCACTTCGTTCACCGCGGTTCTCTCCTGCATCAGCAACGTCGGCCCCGGCCTGGAACTGGCCGGGCCCATGGGCAGCTTCGCGGTGTTTTCCTATCCCAGCAAGCTGGTGCTCGCGCTCATCATGATCGTCGGCCGGTTGGAGATCTTCCCGGTGCTATTGCTATGCTCAGGCAGAATGTGGAGGAATACTTGATGCAAAATCCGATCATCTCGTGGCTGTTTGACACCGACGCCGTGCGCGTGTGCCGGGAGGGCGAACCGTTTTGGTATACCTCTGGCAAACTGGGGCCGTTTTATATCAACACGCACTTCCTCTGCGGCGGCGAGGCCTCGGCCAACGCGCTGCTGGCCGACATCGAGGCCGCCGTGGCGGGCGATCCGCTGGCATTGCCGCGTGTGATCGGCAGCAAGCTGGACGCGCTCCAACGCACCGACGCCCGTTTTGACGCGCTGATCCGCCAGTTGGCCGAACTGGCCGCCGAAGCTGGGCGTTTCGATTTTATTTCCGGCGGCGAGCGGCGCGACTGGTTGTTCTCGCTGCCCCTCGCGCAGGCGCTCGGCCTGCCGCACCTGAGCATCTTCAAAAACCTTTCCGCCGTGTATACCGATGCCGACGGCGACACCGTGCCCGCCGCGCAGGCCGATCTGCAGGGCAAGCGCGCGCTGCACGTCGCCGATCTGGTCACCGAGGCCTCCAGCTACACCCGCGCTTGGATCCCTGCGGTACGAGCGTTGGGCGCGCGCATCGCGGCGACGGTGGTGGTGGTGGATCGCGCCCAAGGCGGCGGCGACATGCTCGCCAAGGCCGGTATCCCGCTGCACGCGCTGGTGACGCTGGACGCGTCGTTGTTCGACGCCGCCGTGGCGCAAGGCAAGCTGGCTCCGGCGCAGCGCGATATGGCGCTGACCTTTCTTGCCGATCCCGACGCCTTTATGCGCGGGTTTCTGCGCGCACATCCCGACTATTTGCGTGCGCAGATCGCCCAAGGCGGCAAGGCGCGTGAGCGTGCCGAGCGCTGCATTGCCCAAGGCTTCGACGCGCTGTAAGCCATGCGCATTCAATACGCCGTCTCCCCGCAGGATACCGGGCTCACCCTGTCGGATTTGCTTCGCAAAAGGCTGCACCTCTCCACCGCACAACGAATCGCCTGCCTTCGGGCGGGCGGCGTGACGGTGGACGGCGCAGCCTTTTTCGCCAACCAGCGCCCTCCGCTGGGCGCGGTCGTCGTGGCGGAGCTGCCGGATCCCGCGCCCGTCGAGGTGCCTGCCGAGCCCGGCGCGCTGCGCATCCTCTACGAGGATGAGGCGCTGTTGGCGGTATTTAAGCCCGCCGGAATGCTGGTACACCCCTCCGCTTCGCAGTACGCGGGTACGCTGCTCGGCCGCGTGCTCGGGCATCTGCGGGAGACAAAACAGCCGCTGTGCGCCCATCCGATCCATCGATTGGATCGGGGCACCAGCGGCATCGTGCTGTTCGCCAAGCATCCGCACGTACACGCGCGCGCCATGGCGGCGATGCGCGACGGCGCGGTGCGCAAGCGCTACGAAGCCTTCGCATGCGGAGCCTTCCCCGCCGATCTAGGCGAGATTGACGCCCCCATCGCCCGCGCGCCGCATCCGGAGAATCCCACGGATCCCCGCCCGAGCCAGCGCCGCATCATCGACGCCGCCGGGCAAGCGGCGCTGACGCGTTACCGGGCGCTGGAGCGGCTTTCGGTACACGGCCTCGCGATCACCCGCGTGGCGCTGGAGCCGGTGACCGGGCGCACCCACCAGCTGCGCGCGCACTGCCTGCACATCGGCTGCCCGCTCTTGGGGGACGCGCTGTATCACACGCCGAAGTCGCTGGCGCTCTCTCGGGCATTGGGGCTGGACGCGCAACTGCTGTGCGCGGCGGAGCTTTCGCTGCCGCACCCGCTGACCGGCGCGCCGCTGCGCATCAGCGTGCCGGGCTTTGCGCCAGCAGAAGCGTAAACGCGAAGGTCAGCTCGGTGATCCGCGCCGCCTCCTCCGCCGCCACCGGCACACCGAATAAAATCGGCGACATGCGTGCGAAAGCCTGCGCCATTTCAGGCGGAACCGGGCGCGTATAAAGGAGCGCGCACTCCTCTACCAACGCCATGTGTTTCTGGAGATATTCGACCACAGGCCGCGTGGAATACGCGGCTTTTTCGCTTTCCTCGCCGCGCAGGCCGCGCAGTTCCCGCAGGTACAACTCGCCGGGGATCACCTTAAGCAGGTAGCCGCCGGGACGCAGCACCCGCCCAAATTCCCCGTAATTAGAGGGAGAAAAGACGTCCAGCACCCAATCCGTCGCGCCGTCTCGCAGCGGAATGTTGGTGATATCGCCGACGAACCAGCGGACGCCGCCATCGCGCTTGGCGGCCAGCGCCACGCCCTCCTTAGCATTGTCAAAGGCGAACAGCGTCGCGTCGGGGAAGGCCGCGCGCAATTCCCGCGCGTAAAAGCCCTCGCCGCATCCGGCGTCGAGCAGCGTGAAGTTCCCCTGCGCATGCCCCGCGATCAAGCCGCGCAGCGCCTTTACCAGCGGCGCGTAATAATCGGCCTCCAGCACGGCGCGCCGATCCTCAAACAGCGCCTTGGTGTACAGCGTCTGCCGCTGCTGGGGCAAAAAATTGACATAACCCAACCGCGAGATGTCAAAGCAATGCCCGCGCTTGCAGAGCAGGCTCGCCGGTTTGCGCGCCCGCATGCGTCCGCCGCAGGCAGGGCAACGAAAGCAGGCCTCCGACGCGCAAAATTGCGCGTATACATCCTCCATTTTCATTCCAAATCACCCCGCGCGGCGCTTTCGATGCCCGCGCCGATGTCGCCCTCCCAGCCATCCAGCGCCAAGAGGCGCGCCTGCCGGGCGAGGCAATCGCGCACGCCGCCCAAGTCCACCTTGCGCTCCCACCAAGCGCCCAGTACCCGGAGGCATCGCGCCTTTCGATCGCGCACGGCCTCGATGCGCCCGACGATGGCTTCGCCCTGCAATACTGGCAGCACATAGTACCCGTACTTCCGCTGGGACACCGGCGTATAAACCTCCCAGCGATAGTAAAAATCGAACAGCGCCTCCACCAGCCTGCGATCCCAGAGCAGGCTGTCCAGCGGCGCGAGAAACTCGGTGCGCTTCTTCTTTGCGCGCCCTTCCATAGCGGCCTCCAGCCGCTCCATCGCCTCGGCCTGCACGTAGCAGGGCTGTTCCAGCCCGGCGATCTCCACCGGCAGGATGCGCCGCTCCGCCGCCAGCGCGGCAAAGGCTTGCTCTCGCCGCCCGGCCTTCAGGTCGATGCCCAGCAGCGCGTCGCTGGCGCGGTTCCACAATAGCCCCACCGCGCCGATGCGCCGATGCACGCGCCAAGCAGCGAACGCCGCCGCGTCGGCAAAAGGATCCTCCGCGCCGAACAGCTCGGCGGGTACGTGCCGTTCCGGTAGGTCAAAGGCGCGCAGCGTTCCCTTCTTGCGCGCCACCACCAGCCTGCCCTCGAAGTACAGCGTCTCCATCGCGGCGCGCGAAAGCGTGGTGGGCGACCACGCCCAGTCCACTCGCTTGCCAAAGTCGATATCGCTGGAGAACAGCGCGCCTCGGCGCTTGATCTGCGCCAGCACCTCGTCCAGCACCGTGCCGATTTCCTCGCGCCCACGCAGATCCGGGTGCGCGCGAAACCGTTCCCGCGTGCGCGCGAAGCGCGGCCAGTCCGCCATCGGGAGGATGGCCATGTTCTTATCCCAATAATCGAAAAGCGCGCGCTGCTTGTACAGCGCATCGTGCAGCATGCGGGTGGTAAATCCCTGCACGCGCGCATGCAACACCAGCTCCGCGCTGCGCCCGCAAACATCCAGCGGATCGAACTGCACGCAGCCTGCCTGCCGGATGAAAGCCAGCATGCCTTCCTTGCCCGCAAAGCGGCGCGCTCCCGCCAGCCCCTGCCAATCGAGCAGGAAGCGGATGGCGGCGCGCCGATCGATGCTTAACAGGCGGAACCCTCCCCCTCTGGCGTTTCGGCCGCGGGATAAACGCGCGGCTTTCCGGCTTCGATCATCACCTTGGAACGCATCATCCACAAGCCGACGGCAGTGATGGCCAGACCGGTGAACACAAACTGAATCTTGATCGAAAACGCATCCCCAAGCGGGCCGAAGATCATCATGCCAATCGGGAAGCAAAGCGTGGACACCATCTGCACAAGGCTGAAGGTGCGCGCCATATAGGCAGGATCGGTGTTCTCCTGCAGCAGGGTAATGCCCGGCGCATTGTAGAACGGCACCCAGAAGCCGACCGCCAGCATCAGCGCGCAGAATATCGCGAAATGAATCGGCAGCCCGAACGCCGCCGTCAGCAGCCCCATCACCACCGTGGCGATCACGATGGTTTGGGTGCGGTTTTTCCAACCGCCCCACATGGCGATCACCGCGCCGCCCACCATCGCGCCGGCGCTGAACGCCACCTCAACGGCGGTCAGACGCCACAGCTCCATACCGAAGGTGCGTTGCACCATCAGCGGCGAGAGTGTGGCGATGGGTACGATCAGGAAGGTAATCAGCGCATAGAAGCCCAGCATCACCCGCACGGTACGCGTGCGCCAAACATATTGCAGCCCCTCGCGCAACTCGTGCCAAGGATGAATGGGATTGGCATTGTCCTGACCAACGTGGCGCGGCACCTTGACCATCAGCAATAGCGAGATGCCGATCGCCGCCGTCACCACATCCAAGAAAAACACATAAGCCAGCGGCATCACGCTCATCACCCAGGCGCTGATTACCGGGGGAATCAGCATGATGAAGGATTGCGCGCTGCCGTTCGCGCCATTGACGCGCAGCAGATGTTCCTCGGGCACCAACTGCGGCAGCAGCGCGCCTACCGCGGGCGCCTGAATCCCCGCGCCCAAGCCGCGCACAGCCGAGAGCGCAAACAGCCACCATACGCTGGTGTTGCCCGTCATAAACAGAACCGCCATCACCAGCGTCACCACAGCGATGCCGCTGTCGGCAAACAGGATCAGCTTTTTGCGATTGTACCGATCCGCCCACACCCCGGCGATCGGCGAAATCAGCGCCTGCGGCAAAAGGCCGCACGCAGAACCGATGGCCATCATCGCGCCTGAATTGGTGACGCGCTGCACATGCCACATGATGGCAAACTGCACCACCGCCGAGCCGAGCATCGATACCCATTGGCCGCCCAAATACATCGTCACGCGGCGCGCCCACTCCGGCCAAGGCGCGCTTACTTGTTGTAAAAGCGAAGGCTTCTTCTCTTTTTGCTGGTTTTGCATGATATGCTCCTTTTCGAATGCTAGCAAGATTATGCCATGTCGCGCCGCTTTGCACAAGCATGCAGCGAATTTTCTTAAGCAATTCTCATGTTGTGCGCCTCGGCGGGGCAGACTATCGGCATACTGCCGGTGCTGCGCAAGCCTCGGCGATAAAGAGGAGGGCTTTGATGAGCAAAATCCATTGCACCGATTGCGGCAGCGCGCGCGATTCCCGCGAGATGCAGGGCTGCAGGGGGTGCGGCGCATACGTGTGTACAGCCTGCGCGACGCGCCAAGGCAGCCTGTGCGCCGATTGCGCCGGACAGGACGAGCATTTGGTGCCGGAATAACAGTCGAAGCCTCTGCCCCGGTTGACAATCCCCCTCCCGTATGCTATGATACCTCCGGATCGCAAAGCGATTCCTATCAATTTGAAGAGGTGTAAAGATGGAGATTTTTTCTTGCTAAATGGAAACGCGGCACGAAGCGCATTCGCCTTTGCGTGCCGCAGCAAGAAAATGTCTCCTTTGCAGTTAGGCTCCGTATGTAGATAAGCGCCGCGGTTTCGCCGCGTGTTCTTCGCTCATGCAGATCGCCGCAAGACATTTTCTTGCGGCGATTTTTTTGTTGGAGGAAGCCTATGGCCAATATCGTCGTACACAACCTAACCTTCTGCCACGAGGGCAGCTTTGAAAACCTGTTTGAAAACACCAGCTTCACGCTGGATACCGATTGGAAGCTGGGCTTTATCGGCCGCAACGGGCGCGGCAAAACCACCTTCCTGCGCCTGCTGCTCGGCGGCCTGCCCTATCAGGGCAGCATCTCCTCGCCGGTCGGCTTTGCCTATTTCCCCTTTGCCACGCCGCCGGAGCAGGCCGCGTGGCCCGCGCTGCGGGTGGCGCGCGCCGCCATCGCCGATTTCGACGGCTGGGAGGCGCGCATGCTTTCTGCGGCGCAATCGCCGGACACGATGGACGCCTACGCCGAGGCGCTTGAGCTGTACCAAGCCCACGATGGCTTTATCATCGACGAGCTGATTCAACGAGAAACCGGCAAGTTGGGCGTGCGCACCGAGGCGCTGGAGCGCCCCTTCGGCACCCTCAGCCCGGGCGAGCAGGCCAAGGTGCTGCTGGCGGCGCTGTTTCTGCGGAAAAACAAATTCCTGCTCATCGACGAGCCCACCAATCACCTCGACGCCGAGGGGCGCGCGCACATGGCGCGCTATCTCTCCGGCAAGGCGGGCTTCATCCTGATCTCGCACGACCGCGCGTTTTTGGACGAGATCGTCGACCATGTGCTGAGCATCAACCGGAGCACCATCGAGGTGCAGCAGGGCAACTTTTCCTCTTGGCTGGAGAACAAGGAGCGCAAGGATCAGTACGAGTTGGAGCAAAACGACAGGCTCAAGCAGGAAATCCGCCGCCTATCGCAGACCGCGCGGGAAAAATCCGCGTGGTCCGACGCGGTGGAAAAAACCAAGATCGGCCATCACGTATACGATCGCGGCGCGGTGGGGCACAAAGCCGCCAAGATGATGCAGCGCGCAAAATCCATCGAGCAGCGCGCTGAGCGCGCCGTGGAGGAAAAGCAGCAGTTGCTGCAAGATTTGGAAACCTCGGAACCGGTCAAGCTGGTGCCGCAGGCCTATCACAAGGAGCGGCTGCTTGCGGTGCGGGATCTCTCGATCGCCTATGGCGATGCGCCGCTATTTTCCGACCTATGCTTTGAGCTGAAGCGCGGCGACCGCGTCGCGCTGACCGGCGCAAACGGCAGCGGCAAGAGCAGCCTGCTAAAGCTACTGTTGGGGCAGCCGATTCCGCACACCGGCACGGTGGAGGTGGGCGGCGGCCTGATCCTCTCCTACGCGCCGCAAGCCACCGATGGGCTGCGCGGCCCGTTAAGCGAATACCTCGACGCGCACGAGCTGGATGAAACGCTAGTCAAGTCCCTGCTGCGCAAGCTGGATTTTGCCCGCGCGCAGTTCGAGCTGCCGCTGGAGCGCTACAGCGAGGGACAAAAAAAGAAGCTGCTGCTCGCCGCCTCGCTCTCGCAGCGCGCACACCTGTACGTCTGGGATGAGCCGCTGAACTTCATCGACGTGCTCTCGCGCATGCAAATCGAGGAATTGCTGCTGCGCTTTGAGCCGACGCTGCTGTTTGTGGAGCACGATAGCGTATTCTGCAGGCGCGTCGCAACAAAGACGCTACACCTAGGCGCATAGTAGCAAAACGGGAGTGGCCGCGCATCGCGACCGCTCCCGTTCTTTCCTATCGTGTTCCGGTTTGCTACTGCTCCATGATAAGCTTGAGCGCCGAGGCTGGCAGGCGGCTCATCGCCGCCATCATGGCCTGCTGCGCGCCCACTTGCGCTTCCTGCGCGAGCGTCGCCCACTCCTCGGGCGTCAGCTTGACGACCTCGATGATGGTTTTGCCGGTAAGGTCAGCGCGCTTGTATTCGCCGCTGGACAGCGTATAGAACACCTTCGCCAGCTCGTCGCCATCCACCACGCTCTGCGCTTCATACTTGGCGATGAAGTCATCGCCGACCAGCGTCGTAACGCTGCCGCGATACGGCATCCGCATTTCAGACTGGCCGATCTTCGCGTCCTTGAGCAGCGCGCGGGTTTCCGCGGAGAGGTTCTCGTCCTTGAGCAGTTCGGCCAGCACGTTCTCCCTGCCGACGGTCACCACGCGCTCGCCATTTACGGTCTCGGTCGCCCCGTGGATCTCATACTTGCTCTGCTCCACCGCGCTGACGTTGACCGCATTCACGCCGCCAAAATTCCAGCGCACGGAGGTTTCCTGCGTGCGCACCCGGTCTTGGCTGTCGTCATACGCATAGCGAAGGGCAAACTCCGTCTTGTCCTCGCCGATGTTCACGTCATACTGAAACGCATGCGCCTTGCCAGGCTCCTTGCTGGAATAGTCGTAGCGGATGTTCGAGCTCATTTCCATATCCTTAAACAGGGTGCCCATCGCTCCGTCAAATCCGACCAGATTGCCGACATCGTCGAGCGAGGCGGTCATGACCAGCGCGCCGTCCTCGGTGGGCTCCAGCTCGCCGAACACCTTTTTCGCCTCGGCGATTGCCTTATCCATCTCTTCCTGCGTGGTGCCGCCCATCTTAATCAGCAACTGCTGCAGCTCGGCATCGGCCGCAAAGGTGTCGATGAGCGAAACGTACAGGTCCTTGTACTGCTTTCCCGTTATCCTGATGGTCTCCTGCTTGGCGGCGGCGTCGCGCACATCGGTCGCGGGCACGGCGTTCTCCGTGGTCTCCTCGTTATTAAACGCCGACATCATCCACGACCCGATCACGTCGAAATACTTTGGCGCCGAGTTGTTCAGCACCTGCATCGTTTCCTCTGAAAACAGATCGGCGATGGGCAGTTCCTTGAGCAGCTCCTCGATCTCACCGTAGGAGATATGAAACGCCTTCTGCGGCATCAGGCTGGTTACCAGCGTGATGCCGTCCGCATCGAGAAGCAGCTTCCCCTCCACCGCCGCCTGATCGGCTATGTCGAGGCGGAAGCCCAGCTCTCCGCCCATTTCGTCCTGCGCAAAGCTGCCGCTAAGCTTGGCGACTTTCAGCGTCTCGGAAACAGCGGTGACAAATTCCGCCGGAATCGGCGCCTGCATACCCAGCTCAAACTGCAGCGAGCCTTCGACGCGCCGATTGTTCGAAATAGCTTGGAAAAGACGCGCCGTCAGCGCCTCGCCGGGCTTAACGCCGAGCACGAGCAAGTCGTCGCCCTCCGCCACAGGCACATCGGGCGTCGTCCGCGCCTCGCTGGGCTGCGTGGCTTCCGGCGCCGCGGTCGGCTCAACGGCCCCGGCTGTGGGCGCCCCCTTCTTTTCGAGAACCCGCACCGAATCCGCCAGCGTCAGCAGCGGCAGCGTGCACAGCGTCAGTACACACAGCAAGGCAACCACCTTGCGCAGAATCGCCCGCTCATTTCTGTCCATTTTCTTCCTTCCTCTCTTTGTGAATATTGTTTCATTGCCATATTGTTTCACCGCCGTTTTTTCATGCACGTTTGCCGTTCCAGCGGATCTACCTATCCAACAGTATACAATATCACCTAAAAATTACAACCCTTGGACGATCAAAGCAGCGTTCAGGTTCCAAAAAAGTCGTTTTTCCTGTCTCATTGATTCACCAAGCGGCCGTTCGGCATTTTTGCTTGCCCCTCCGCAGAGAATCCTCTATAATGTGAATGATCCCACCGGATCGAATAGGAGGAAAATTTGTATGCAACACCAGAGATGGACACACAAGATCGCCTGCCTCGGCATGGCGGCGCTGATGGCGCTGACGGCTGGCACAGGCTTGGCTTCTTCCGATGCCGCTTCCCCCTCGAACGCGTGGACGCACAGCGAAGCGCTTCATGCCGGCAAGCTTGCGCTATCGCCGATGGAAACCGCCGGTGTGACCGACCCGCTTTCGCTCTCGCCCGATGGCACCCGCGCGCTGGCCTGGCAGGATGGCGTGCCGGTAGTGGTTTCACTGGCCGATGGCACGGTCACCTCCTTCTGGAAGGCCGCCGACGGGCTGCCCGCCGAGATCGCCCGCATGGTGGAAGCCCCGCCGAAGGCACTCGATCCCCTGCGCGTCTCTTGGTCGTTCGACGGCAAGTACATCGCCCTATCTTGCGTCTCCGTAGACACCCAGGTATCCGAGGGTCCCACTGCGACCCTTCCCTCCGGCCTATTGTGGCTGGCGGATCTGACCGAGGGAACCATCAAGCCGCTCAAGGATGCCCGCATCTCCACGCCGGACGTCCCCGCCTATTTCACCAACGTGAATAGCGTGGCCTTTCATCCTTCCATTCCAGTTCTGTACTTTGTGGCATCGGAACAAACGCTGCTCTCCCGCTTGAATCCTCTGAGCAAGCGTTCGACGCACACGATGATGTTCCACTATTCCTATGAAGACGACTCGGTTTCGATGATGGAAACCGTCTCCGACCTGCCGCTAGGCTCGATTTCACCGGTGCAGTGCGACGGCGGCACGTTGGCCTTGACGACCGCTTCCTTTGAAGGCGCCGCGCTGTTGGCGCTTGTACCGATGCACGCCATTGCCCGCATGAGCTTTGATAGCGATACGCCCGATCAGCGGCGTGACGGCCAGTCGATATTGGCGGATCTGCACGCGAATACCGCGCTGCTGATCGCGCCCGCGCCGAAGGGCGGCCAAAGCGCGCTGACCACCGTTCCGCTGCCGGAGCTGCTGCCGCTTGAAGCGCCGGAGGATCCCGAACTACCGGTGGTGCCCAAAAAGAGCGACTTCGGCAAGCCGAAGACCCTCGATGCCAAGGGACTTGTGCCGCAGGCCGCCGCCTTCTCCCCTGCTGGAGAGTGCGTGGCGGCGCTGGGCTTGCAGGAGGGGAAGCTCGCGCTGTCCATCCTCGAGCTGGATTCCGGCAAGGTTGGTTCGGTCGATCTATCGGCGCTGAACCTTCCGGAAGCCGCCGAGGTCACCAGCCTGCAATGGGCAGGCAGCGACCGGGTGCTGATCCGCACCACTGTTGGAACGCTGCTCTGCACGCTAGTAGAAAAATAGTCCCCCTCGAAAAGGCAGAGGCTGACAAGAAACGCCCAGATGCTAGGCGCGCGCCGCCAACGCATCTGGGCGTTTATCGTCAACCTTCTTTATCCTTGATAGCCGACCTGCTCCGCCACCCGCTCCCCCTTGACATCCAGCCCAGTCAGCGTTCGATCCTCGAGCATCATCGCACGCTGGATGGCGAAGTAACCGTATCGCTTGCGGATGCCGTCCATCGCTTGCTCCACGCTGGCCAACCGCTCGTGGCGCTGATCCTCCTCCAGCAGGGAGAGCTGCTGAATCCCTTCCACCGGCTGGAGATCGGATACCGTTACGCCCAAGGAGCGCACCGGCTTTTGCTCTCCCCAACAGTAGTGGCGGCGGAACAGCGCGAAGGCCGTCTCGGCGATCTCCCCGGCTAGCTGCGTCGCGCGGGGCAGTTTGGTTTGCCGCTCAATGGCTTCCAGCGCATTATCCCGGATCCAGATTTGTACCGTGCGCCCCTGCAAGCCCTGCTCGCGGAGACGCGCGCCCACGCTTTCCGCCAGCATGTGCAGCGTCAGCTTCGCATCGGTATCGCATATCAAATCGCGCGGCGTGGTGGTGCTGTTGCCCACGCTGCGCGCCACGGGGTTGTTGCCAAAGGCCAGCACCAGCCCATTGTCCCGCCCATTGGCGAAGTCGTGCAGCATTTCTCCCTGCTTGCCCAATATCTGGCGCAGCGCGTCGCGCGGCATGCACGCCAGCTGACCGATGGTTTGCACGCCAATTTGCGCAAGCCGCCGCTCGGTGGCCGCGCCCACGTAGAGCAGCGTTCGGGCATTGAGCGGCCAGACCAACGTCCGCACGTTTTCCGGCGTGATGACGGTGGTGGCGTCGGGCTTCTTCAGGTCAGAGCCCAGCTTGGCAAACACCTTGCTGTACGCCACCCCCACCGATACGGTGATGCCCAGCTCCTCGCGCACGCGGCGGCGGATCTCCTCGGCGATTGCGAAGCCGTCATTGCGCGGGCTGCGGGTGATGTCCAGCCATGCCTCATCCAGCCCGAAGGGTTCCACACAATCGGTGTATTCATAAAACAATCGGCGCAGGCGGTGGCTCATCCGCTCGTATACCTGCATGCGCGGCGGCACGCATACAAGGCCGGGGCATTTTTGCCGCGCCTTCCATAGCACTTCGGCGGTGGTAATGCCTGCCTTGCGCGCCAGCTCGTTCTTGGCCAGCACAATGCCGTGACGCATCGCCTCGTCGCCGCCGACCACCATGGGTACGCCGCGCAGTTCCGGGCGATCCATCATCTCGCAGGAGGCATAAAAGCAGTTGGCATCCACATGCAGAATGACGCGCTCCATCTTCGCCACCTCTTCAACAACTTTAACGAGAACTTTTGTTCGTTTAAAGTTTAGCATAGATGCGAACGAAATGCAAACAGAAAATAATCCCATCGGAGCCGAAAATTATTGACCGATTGACCAAAACAGTGGAGGAACGATAATCGTTCCCTTTGTCATTACAACAAAGCGTCCATCTCTTGCGCTTTTCGCGCTCGAAATGGACGCTTTGACGATGGTCTGAACCGCCTTGGCAACGCGTTTTACTCAATCGCGATTCGGCGCTGCTGCTGATCCTTTTCCGCCTTGGGCACGTGAATCGTGAGTATGCCTTCTTCCAATTTGGCCGTCGTGCCTTCTTCTTGCGCGTCGGGCAGGTAGATGGATCGCTGCATGGAGGTGATCCGGCGCTCCTGATGCAAGTAATTTTTTTGCTTTTGCGTATTCTCCTCGCTTCGGTTGACACCCAACGTCAAGCAACTGTTTTCCAGCGAAAGGGTAATCTCCTCCCGCTTTGCGCCGGGGACTTCCGCCTCGACGACATATCCCTTCTCTTCCTCTCGCACATCCAGCTTAAACGTGTCGCTCATCAGGCTTCTTCTAGGCAGCCAGCTGTCGTTGAAGAAATCGTCGAGCATGCCAAATAGATCGCCACGACCCGTGTTTCTAGCGGACAACCCGTTGCGATGATTAAACGGAACCAACCCTGCCATACCAAACAACTCCTTTCATTCGCTCGTACAAGTTCGGTTTTCTTGTTAGCACTCTCGCTCGTTGAGTGCTAACATAATTATAGCACGCCACGCATTTTTGTCAAGATCTTCGCGCGGAAATAGATCTTCGCGCGGAAACGATTCGTCGCCAGGACACTAAGCCAGCTGTATTTGCCGTAAAAACACGCCGATTCGCGACAATGCGTGGCGGGATTCCTGCCAGCCGTAAATTTGAAAAACGTGGCACATGTCCGGATAGACCTCCAGCGTCACCGGGGCGCCGACATCCCGCATGCGCCGCGCCACGCGCTGGCTGTCGCCGAGCAGCACCTCCGCCCCGCCAACCTGCAGCAGCACCGGCGGAAAGCCGGTGTAGTCGCCGTTGACCGGCGAAATCAGCGGATGGTCAAGCAACGCTTCGGGCGCGTATTTCAGCGCGGTCTGTCGCAGCGCCAGCACATCGAGCGAGGGATCGCTTTCCGCCAACGCCTCGGCACCGGCAACGGGGCAGCGCAAATCCGCCCAAGGCGACATGCACACCACGGCGCCAGGCAGGGTTTCGCCCGCGTCGCGCAGCCACATCGTCAGCGCCAACGCCAAACCGCCGCCAGCGCTTTCCCCCACAATGGCGATGTTTTCCGCCGCGTATCCACGGGTTCGCAGTTGCAGCCACGCGGCGTACACGTCCTCCAGCGCGGCAGGGAAAGGATGCTCCGGCGCCAAACGGTACGCGACAGCGAGCGTGGCAAGGCCGCTCACCCCCGTGATGCACGAACCGAGGATGCGCGCATACGGCAAGCCTCCCGATACATACGCGCCGCCGTGCAGGTATAGCACGGCATGCCGGTCGGAGGCGAAGACCTTGGGCGTCAGCCACAGTCCTAGGGCGTGCTCGTGTATCCGCACGATGCGGCCGCGAATGCCGCGCATCGGCAAGAGCAACAGGCCGGAAGCATCCATCCCAACCCGTTGCGCCGTGTCGCTCAGTTGAGAAATGATAGGTCGCATGCTGCGCATCAGCACCATGCTGCGCGCAGCTCTTGGGGAGGGCATAGAACCGCCTCCTCGACAATATTTCGGCGAACTGCGCACTGCCGCAACCATGCGCACACAATGGCAGGCGATTTCAAGGATTTCGTGATATACTAAAATTGTGGTAAAATGTACGAGTAACGCCTACAGAAGGAGGAACTGCATTTGACAGCGCAAGGATCGGCGGGCAAGCGACGGTGGTATCGCTTGGACAACGCGGCAAAGATCTACCCGGCGGTGCGCACCCGGAACTGGACGCCAATGTTCCGTATTGCCGCCGCTTTGCATGATGAAGTGGATGAACCACGGCTGCTTGAAGCGCTGCGGCAGGTTCTTCCGCGCTTTGAAAGCTTCGCGGTGCGCCTGCGCACCGGCGTGTTCTGGTACTATTTGGAGCCCAATCAAGCGCCGTGCCGGCTGCATGCCGAGGGTGCGTATCCCTGCTTCCGCTTGCGTACCTACAGCAAGGAAAACGGACACTACTTGTTCCGGGTTATCCCCTACCGCAACCGCATTTCGCTGGAGGTGTTTCACGCGCTTTCGGACGGAGGCGGCGCGCTGATCTTTTTCAAAACGCTGCTGGCACAGTACCTTCGGCTGGGCGGTGTAGACGTGCCCACGGACGAGGGCGTGCTCCCGCTGAATGAGCCGGTCATGACGGCGGAAACCGAAGACGCTTACCGCAAATATGCGAATTTGGCGGTGCAGGATAGCCGAAAGGAAGCGCGCGCATGGGTGATGCCCGGCACGCCGGTGCCGCCGGGAACGATGCATGTGGTGACGGGCATCCTGCCGCTGAACAAAGCGCTGGCGGTGGCGCGGGGACACAAGGTATCGTTGACGGAATACCTAGTTTCGGTGCAGCTCTATGCGCTGCTGCAGATCTTCCGCGCGGAAAGCCCTCGGCGCATGCGCCCGGTCCGGGTATCGGTGCCGGTCAACCTGCGGCGTTTTTACCCAACGAACACGCTTCGGAACTTTTCCTATATGGTCAACATAGGCATCGATCCGCGCTATGGGCATTACACATTTGAAGAGATCCTGACGCTGACGTCTCATTCTTTGCGCTATCGGCTGCACGAGAAGTTTCTCAACGCCAGCGTCGCCAGCAACGTAGCCAGCGAGCGGAACCCCCTCTTGCGCGTCACGCCGCTGTTTCTCAAAAACTTGGTGCTGCGCATCGCTTACACGATGCTCGGTGAAAGCCGCTTTAGCAGCACGTTGACCAACTTGGGGGCGGTGGCGCTGCCGGAAGCAATGCGGCCCCACATCCGGCGCTTCGACCTTATTTTGGGTACCGCCCAAGGGGCGCGGTCGCAATGCGCCGCCATTAGCTATGAAGATGCGTTGGTCCTTACCTTCTCGCGCAACATACAGGAAAGCTTCCTAGAGCGCGCGTTCTTTTCCTTTCTGGTCAAAGAGGGCATCCCCGTCCAAATCGAGAGCAATCAGGAGTGAGCGAGATGAGTTATTGTGTGCAATGTGGCGTAGAACTGGCGGCCTCAGAGATGCGGTGCCCGCTATGCGGCGTGCCGGTGCAAAACCCCGCCGCTCCGCCGGATCCAAACGCGCCTAGACCCTACCCGCCGCCCGCCGAATCGTTGGAGGAGAAAGGAAGCCGACGCTATGCGGTCGTGCTGGGCAGCATACTGCTGGGGTTGCCCGCAGCGCTGTGCCTGCTCGTAAATCTGCTGCTGGGGGGGCGGATCACTTGGTCTGCCTATGTGGTGGGAGCGCTGGGCATGCTGTGGGTTTGCATCCTTTCACCGGTGGTGCTGCGCCGCGCGGTGCTGCCCTTTTGCATCGCGGCGGATAGCGCGGCCTTGGCGCTTTACCTGCTGCTGATCTACTTATGGAGCGGGCGCGGCGGCTGGTATTTGCCGCTGGCGCTGCCGCTGGTGGTGCTCTGCGGCGCGCTGTTGCTGCTCACCGTGGAGGTGTTGGTGCGCGCAAAGCTGCGCCTGCTGCAAAAAATATCGGTGGTTCTGGGCGGCGTAATTCTGCTGGTTGGCGGCATCGAGGTCGTTTGCGACCTATATTCGCAGAGCACTATTCGGCTAACTTGGTCGCCGTTTGTTATGCTCCCGTGCTTGGCGATTGCGCTGCTGCTCTTTGAAATCGATCACAACGAAGCCGTCAAAGAGCAGATTCGCAGGCGGCTGCACATCTAGGCGCGGCGCGCGTCGAGCATCCGGCGCTATCGGATTTCCCGCCACAGGGCATCGTACTTTTTTGTTGCTTCCGCGCTGTACAAGAACGCCTCGCAGCGCTCAAGATCCTGTGCCGAAGGGAACATAATCTTGTTCCCGCCAAATTCCGACCATGCCCCGGGAACCGGGGATGTGTAGCCGGTTTCGGTCATATTTCTTACCGCGATATTGGGGCGGCACATGAAGTTGATAAAGTTTTGCGCCGCTTCCATATGCTCGGTGTCCTTCGCGATCACAAACCCATCCACCCACTTGTTCGATCCTTCCCGCGGGATCACGTAGGCCAGCCTGGGGTTCTCGTCGATCGCGGTTTTCGCGTCGCCGGAATACACCAGCGCCAAAATGCCCTCATCCGCCACCATCATATCGCGGATTTCATCGCCGCCATAGGCCTTGACGAGCGAACGCTGCGCGGCCAATCGCGCCTTTGCCTCAGCCAATTCGCCGTCCGCATTGGTGTTGAGGCTGTACCCAGTCATTTTCAGGGCGGCCCCGATCACGTCGCGCATCGAGTCCCACATCAAAATCTCGCCGCCGTATTGCGGATCCCACAAGGCCGACCAACTCTCCACCGGCTCAAACACGCGGCTTTTGTTGTACAAGATGCCCAAGGTTCCCACCATGTAGGGAACGACATACTCGTTCGTGGGATCGTATACGGGGTTTAAGTACTCGGGCGCAATATGCGCGAGGTTGGGGATTTTCGCCGGATCGATTTTTGCCAGCCGATTTTCTTTTATCAGGCGGTCGATGGTGTAATCGGATGGAATCAGGATATCGTATGCCTTGGGATTGCTGACAATGGCCGCGTACATTTCCTCGTTGGATTCAAACTCGTCATAGACGACCTGAATGTTGAATTCCTTCTCAAAATCGGCAATCGTCGTTCTGTCCATATATTCGCTGGCGTTATAGACCTTTAGCGTTTCACGCGAGCCGGACGCAGACGCGTCGATGGCGATAAAATTCATCGCGCAAATCATCAGCGTCAGCAGAATGATTCCTCTTCGTTTCACTTTACTTCTTCCTCCACTTCATGCACGCTCATTTTCATGCGCGCCCTTTTCAAAGCACGGCTTTCGCTAGGGATTCACGCCTCGGCTCTTTCCAGCCGGGCAATCTCCCGCTCGCCGACCTCCGCCATCGTTCTGAACTGCGCGACGGTTTCCTGCATTTTCGGCAGCGCTTGCTGTTTAAAGGCGGAAATATCTTCAAGCGCCGTGATCGCATCCTGAAAAGCTTGCTTTAATACCTCCGGCGACAGGGTGCTTTCCGTCGCCTGCTTTTGAATCGCCGTGCCCTGCTCCTTGAGTATCCTGCTGGTTGAGGCGATCAGGTCGCTGGTGGTTTCGTTCAGCAGGGTGATTTTGCGCAAAACTACCTTCTGGTTGTACAAAGCGCTCGCCACCATCACCGCCGTGCGCAGCGCCGTCACCGTAACGGTTTTCGCCCGGTCAACGCCGCGAATCAGTTCCTTGTTGTTGCGCTTGACGACTTCCATCGCGATAATTCCCTGATGGTTGACGACCGCCATTTGCTGCATATCCATAATGCGTTGGCGCAGCGGGAACAAGACTTCCTCCGTCACAAAGCGAATCTTCTCCTCGCTTACCTGCGCGAGCTCCGCGCGCGCTATTTGCTCGGCAATTTCCGCATCCATCGCCATGCCCAGCGCAAGCTCCGCGCTCAGTTTTTTGCTTATCTCGCGCAGCGCTTCTTCTTCTAAATCCAAGGTGGTATTATCGTTTTTCAGCGTGCTCTTGCCTTTATCGAGCGCCACGATGATGTCGCGAATCGCGCCGTCCGCGCGCTCGTATTTCTCGAAATAGCGCCGAACCGGGTTGAATATTTTCCCAAGAATTCCTTCCTTGGTAAAATCCAAAAACGACGGATCCAGGTCCTTGATCTCCCTGTGCAAATCGGCAAGGCCGTTTGACACGATGCCGCCTTCTTCCCCGGCTTGGGAGAGATTGCCGACGGTGGTTTGCAGCAGCGTATTTTTGCGCGCGGAGTTGTGCAGCGTGTCCAGCGCAAAATCATCGATGGATTTTAGTATTTTGCGCTTTTCGCTGAGCGCTTCCAAATCCAGCTCCATAATCTCCGCGGCGTTCTGCGCCGCTTGCCTTTGGATTTCCGCGGCCTGCTCCGCCTCCGGCTGTACCTCCGCCTCAACTTCCTTTTTCAGCTCGTCGGTATTCACAATCTGCATAATCATACGTCATTGCCCTCCCTTATGCGCGTATTTGCGCTACATCTGCGCGTTAAACAGGCTTTCTAATTTGTAGATGACATTATCGGTCTCCGCGTTCATCGTGGCGGCCTCATTGATGTCGGATATCTGTTGCAGCACGTCGATATCCGCGTTGTAGCCAATTGTGTAAATCGGAATGCGCAGGTCGAGCGTGATTTTCTCAACCTGCTCGAAGGCGTATCCGCGGTTGGTTTCTCCGTCCGTCAAAACGAACAGCATGAGCTTCGTGTTGGGGTTTAGCTGCTGCGCGTCGATCAGCATTTTTTCCGCGACGACGATCGAATCAAACATCGCGGTCGCGCCGCCGGAGCGCATCGCCTTCACCGCGCTTAAGAAATATGCCTTTTGCGTCTGGTCAAATTTCGCGATGGGCAGCGCGATGTTCACTTCGTCTGAGAAGGTAACTAGGCCGATGTTGGTATTGGCATCGATCACCGTCGCCGCTCGGTTCAAGCTCGCCTTTAATTTCAAAAGCGGCGAGCCCTCCATGCTGCCGGAGATATCCGCCACGAATACGGCGGTCAAGTCGCGCGTGCCGTTCTTTTCCCGTTTCCAGGCCTCTTGTACCTGCAATACGGTGGCTCCGTCCGGCTGTGCGGATGCGCACGCGTAATCCTCCAGGCCATTATACCCCCGATCCGCCGCCTTCTTTTGCGACCCGGGCGTCTTACAATGGTCCACCAGCTTGGCGGCGATTTGCTTTTTAAACGCCGACAGCCCCTCCGCCGCGTAAACCGGCAGATCATGCCGGATGCCGAAGGGGATAAAAACGAAGGAAGATTTGAGCTCCGGCGCGCTTACATACGTCTGATAATCCGAAACAAAGCCGTTAAGCGTGCCGCTCAGCGCGGAGTCCTTCAACTGCGCGGCATCGTACGCGACGTAGGGGATATTGTCCTGAAATTTCTTCAGCTGCAAAATGGAGGCCTCGCCAAGCGGATTGTTGCCATCGAATACTTGCAGCGCGGTATAGATAAAATTCAGGCCCTCCGAGGTGGACAGGGCGTCCGTATATCCGATCACAAGCTCTCCGCCCAAAATGCCCTGAACGATGGCTTTCTCATCCAGCGTACCGAGCTTTTGCGCCATCTCGTCATGCTTTTTCTTGGACAGAACCACGCCCGCGACATTGCCCGCGAGGCGCTTTTCTATCAGCTCAAGGTTTTTCCCCTTGCTGATGACGATGTTTCCCCAGAGTTCGCTGGACGGCAGGAACAGATCCGGGGTGTACTTGCCCGAATAGATGAAACCGGCGCCGATATTGCTCGGAACGTTGCGGACGCCGACCGAAACGGGCTTTCCCTCGACGGTATTCCCGGCCTTATTGAATTCCTCCGCAACCTCGGCCAGCCAGCTCAAAGAGCCCGCTCCGGCCTTTTCACACGATGCGTAAATCGTAATAAAATCATCGGTAACCGGGTTTACGATAAAGGGGAACTGCGATATGTCGGGAAGCACCGTCATGTCTTCCTCATCCTCATAGTTCGGGATGCTGGCATCCTTTTTGGGAATGAGCTGATTAACGCGCAAGGTTTTATAGAGGTTGTTCAGCTTTTTTGCGGACGCCTCCACCGTGATGGTGCTGGTGCTCTTTCCCCAGTTCTGGGTCGCCGTTATGACCCCGAATATCAGGCCGAAGACGACAATGGCGATCGCCGCAAGCTTGACGATATGATTTCCAAAAACCTTTTTCATAGTTCACTTCCTCCATGCTATTTGTATTGATTTGCGTTCTTAATCAGCTCATCCATCTCCATCATCGCGGGCAGTTTTTGCACATCGCCATCCTCTAGGCTATTGTAGCGGGAAATTTCCAGCAGCAACCTATCCAGCTTCAAGAGGATATCCTCATTGACCTTTACGGCGTTGTTTACGAAATCGATATATTCACGAAAGATGCTCATCCGCTCCTGCGCGAACTCGTCTTCCTGAAACCCGGGGCGCTGCATGTTTTCATACTCATCCATATCAAACGCGGAGAGTTTATTGAGGATGCTGCGCATATTGACATAAATCACGTTTTCAATTTCCTGCAAAACACCGCTGAACATCTGGAAGCTTATTTCATCGGGCGAAAACTTTTGCAGCAGCAGGTCGTGAATCGTCGCCTGCTTCCGCTCGAAGCGCTTGATCTGCTCGATCGCCTTTACAATGTTTTCGTCGAAGACGTCGCCGTTATGAATCGCCTCCCGAAACACCGGAATGCAGTCGCTCAAAGAATGCATGCCCTGCGTAAGCAGGCGCGTTTCGCTGGGCTTGAGAAGCGACTTATTGCCCATGACGAACGCGACGGCGCTGGTTATCACGGCGGTCCAAGAAAGCGAGAGGGTCAATGCCGACCCCGCAAATAGCGTCAAGCCCAGGAAGGCTTTAGAAAACAGCAGTATATTCAGGAGAATGATGAACATATTCAGGAGAAAAAGTTTCCATTTCTTTTTGTTGCTCAATTGAACGCCCTCTTTTTGCCTTTTATCGCTATGCGCCGGTCGTGGGCTCCGTTGGCCCCCGCAAATCGCCAAATCCAAAGGAAGCAAAACAGCATGAAGATGTTTGAAGTATAACGGAAAAAGGAAAGGATTACAAGTATTTCCTACGTTTGCAGGCGTCGTCGGCGGGGTCTGTTTGTCCGCGAGGGCAGCCTTTACGCTTCCCGCCAATTCGTGTATAATGGTGATCGGTTTATTACGCGCGGTGTACATAGAAGGAGCTCGCGAGATGCTATTCAATTCTTTCCTGTTTCTTTTCGCCTTTTTGCCAATCACGCTGATCGTCTATTTTTCGCTCAATCGCTGGGGGCATTTTATGCTGGGCAAGGCTTGGCTGGTGCTGCTCTCCATCGTATACTACGCCTACTTCAACGTGCGCTATCTGCCGATTATCGTGCTGAGCATTTTGGGCAATTACGCGCTGAGCCAATGCATGCTGACCACGCGGCGGACATGGCTGCGCGGGCTTTGCTTCGCCGTCGGCCTAGCGGGCAACTTGGGTGTGCTGGTCTATTACAAGTACTATGATTTTTTCGCCGCGAACATCAACGCCGCCTTTGGCAGCAGCTTTACGCTGCATCACCTGCTGCTGCCGCTGGGCATCAGCTTCTTTACCTTCCAGCAGCTTTCCTATGTTATCGACAGCTACAGGCGCACCGTCCCCCGTTATAAGCTGGTAGACTACGCGCTGTTTGTCACCTTCTTTCCGCAGCTGATCGCCGGGCCGATCGTGCTGCACAGCGAGATCGTGCCGCAGTTCGAAAACCCGGAAAACCGGCATTTCCGCATCGACAATTTCGCACCGGGTCTCTATGCACTGGCCATTGGCTTGGCGAAAAAGGTGCTGATCGCCGATACCTTCGCCAAGGTGGTGGAGTACGGCTACACGCCGAGCGCCTCCCTCAACAGCCTCGAAGCGCTGCTGGTCGTGTTGGCCTTTACCTTCCAGCTCTACTTCGATTTTTCCGGCTATTGCGACATGGCGCTCGGGCTGGGGCGCATGTTCAACATCAATATCCCCATCAACTTCAACTCGCCCTATAAATCGCTCGACATACAGGAGTTTTGGCAGCGCTGGCACATCACGCTGAGCCGCTTCTTTACCACTTATATTTACTTCCCGCTGGGGGGCAGCCGCAAGGGGCTTGTGCGCACCTGCTGCAATCTGCTCGTCGTGTTTCTCGTGAGCGGGCTATGGCACGGCGCGGGCTGGGTCTTTCTGCTCTGGGGGCTGATGCACGGCGCCGCCTCGGCGCTCTACCGCCTCTGCCGCAAGCGCTACGACGGGCTGCCCGCCGCGCTGCGATGGGCGCTGACCTTCGCATTCGTTTCGCTGGCATGGGTCTTCTTCCGCGCGGGAACGGCCACCAACGCCGCCGGTACCATCGACACCGCCACCAGCTTCCACACGGCGACGCGCATCCTTTCCAGCCTGTTCTCGCTGCGTTTCGGGCCGGTCTCCAGCGCAATCACCGACGCGTTCAGCACGCCGTTTGGCCTGCTGGGCGCCATCGCCCCGTGGATAACCCCGGTATGGTTCCTCGGCGCGCTGCTGCTCGTCACCACCCAACCCAATACCTACGCGCTGAACGACGGTTTTTCGCCCACCTTCAAAAACGGATTCGCCACCGTCGCCCTGCTGACGATCTCCATCCTCTCGCTCTCCGGTGTCAGCGTATTCCTCTACTATAACTTTTAGCGCAAGGAGGCCCTATGCAACGTTGGACACGTACCGTGCTGGCCAGCCTATTGGCGATTCTGGCCTGCTGCGCGGCGGTGGTTTTTGTGGCGGACCCTTACCAGAAGTACCGCGCCGCCACTTGGTTTACACCCGATTACTATAACGGCGAGGAAGGTTACAACAATGCCGGTCTCGCGCTGCATTACGATTATGACGCCGTCATCATCGGCACCTCGATGGTGGAGAACACCAAGCCCTCGCTGGTGGACGCCACCTTCGGCACGCACAGCATCAAGTTGCCCTTCGAGGGCGGCATGGCCTCCAACCATTCCGAAGTGCTCAACCTCGCCCTCTCCTCGCACGAGGTACGCGAGGTGTTCTACGGCATGGACATGTACTCCTTCGTTCGCAAGCCGAGCTTCTCCAACTTCATGATGCCGCACTACCTGTACGACGGCAACCCGTTCAGCGATATCAAGTACCTGCTCAACGGCGACATGCTGTTTCATCGCATCCCTTCGCTGATCTGGCGCAATGCCCGCCGCACCGCGCCCGCACCCACGCGCGACGAGATGTACGCGGGTTGGGGCGCAAACTCCACCTTCAGCGCGGCGTATACGCTGGAAAGCTATGATTTCACGCTGCCCGCCGTACCCATGCTGCCCGCCGACGCCTTCGCGGACAACGTGCGCGCCAACTTTGCGCGCTATGTGCAG
Source organism: Eubacteriales bacterium (assembly GCA_031552825.1). GTDB lineage: Bacteria > Bacillota > Clostridia > Christensenellales > Aristaeellaceae > WQXF01. Next base: position 103,758 of record JAVBMD010000019.1, on the reverse strand, counting down.
CCCTATCTGAAAAATTATCCGAATACGCGCTTCACCTTCTTCTTTCCGCCCTACAGCTCTCTGCAATGGTACAAAATGCAGCAGGAAGGGCACCTTGAAGCGGTGCTGCGCACCAAGGAACTGCTCACAGAACTGCTGCTGCCCTATGCCAACGCGCGGCTGTTTGACTTCACCGCAAACTTGGAATGGATCGAAAACTTGGATCTGTACACCGATTATTCGCACTATAGCCCGGTGCTCAACGACCGCGTTGTAGCGGAAATGGCCAAGGACACCTTCCTTGTGCATGCGCAGGATCAGGTGCTGAAAGCCAACGAGACGCTGCGCTCTGTTGCCGCCAATTTCCCCGTACCCGGCAATTGAGCGCCTACAGCCGAAAGGAGCCAGCATGGATCGTCGCCCCCGCAGAAGCAATTATGAGCCTCCGCGAAACGGCCCTCCGCGGCAAGCCCCGCCCGCATACCGGCAACAGCCGCGCAGGCGCGGGCGCAACCCGTTGGTTCGCTTGGCATGGGCTTTGGCCGCTTTGTTGGCCGTGGTATTCACCTGCATGGTGCTGGTCTATGGCCTGCCCACGCTGAACGCCAACGTGCGCTCGGCAGCGGTGCAACCCACGCCGATACCGGCCACCGCCACGCAACCGCCGCCGCCTCCGCCACCCACGCTTGCACCGACCCAGGTTCCGACTCCGGCGCCCACCCGGGCGCCCACTGCCCCGCCGACCGCCGTACCCGCTCCTGTCCCGGCGCAGGATCCGGATGAGCTGCCCATACTGGTCAACCGCGAGCATCGGGTGAACACCGATTATAAACCCACGCATCTGGTGAATTTGGCCGATGTCTGCCCCACCGACGTCGCCAAGATCAAGGGCAAGGACATTCAGGGCGACCCGACGGCGGTGAACGCGTTAATCGAGATGTTCCGCGGCGGCATCGCAGATGGTGTCAGCGACTGGCAGGTTTCCGCCGGGTATCGCAGCTATTCATACCAGCAAAAGCTAATGGACGATAAGGTGGCCGCGCTGATCCGCGACAACAACCTCTCGCGCGAAAAGGCGCAGCAGGCCGCGCTCAAGACCGTTGCCCCGCCCGGCGCCAGCGAACACCACACCGGGCTGGCCTTCGACGTCACTACCCCCGGCACCACCTTCGCCGGCACGCCGCAAGCCAAGTGGTTGGCGGCGCACTGCCACGAATACGGCTACATCCTTCGCTACCAGAAGCACAAGGAGGAGATCACCGGCTATCTGGCCGAGGCGTGGCACTTCCGCTACGTGGGCGTAGAGGCGGCCACCACCATGGTGGAGAACGATTGGTGCCTAGAAGAATACAACGAGCACATGGGGCAATAGTTTTTTGTAAAGCACGCTTGACATCTTATCGCATCTGTGCGATACTATCGATGTAAAGCATGCTTTCCTTTTTTGCTCCATTTTCTATTCGGAGGGAGAGGCTTGAAAAATCGGCTTGAGGAAATCCGCAAGGCGCGCGACGTGCGGCAGGAGGAACTGGCGCTGGCGCTGGAGGTGTCGCGCCAGACCATCAGCTCACTGGAAAACGGGCGATACAACCCCTCGATCCTGCTTGCGTTTCGCATCGCCAGATTCTTTGACATGCCCATCGAGGAGATCTTTATCTACGAGGAGGAACAACCATGAAATGCACCCTCACGCAAAATAAATCCTTCTGCCGGACGCTTGCGGCGATCGGCCTGATCTCAATGGTATTTGGCTACGTGTGGAACATGGGCTTGCCGGGGGACGCGCACAGCCTGAGCACGTTGGCGGGCATGCTGTCCGGTGCGGGCACCGCGTTGGCTCTGCTGGGCGTGATTTGGCTGATTCGGCTGCGGCTGGTTTCGCCCGAAAAGCTCAAACTGGAGCGCATCGAGAAAAACGACGAGCGCAGTGTGTACATCCGGGGCATCGGCTCTTCCGTCGCCACCGTTGCCGCTACGCTGCTGTTCGCTGTTCTTGCGTTCCTGTTGCTCTGGCTCGACTACCGCATCCCGGCTTTCATGTGCATCGGCGCGATGTACCTGCATATCAGCGTGTTTTTCATCGCCATGCGCGTAGCAAGCAAGCGCGTATAGCGCGGTTTACCGATAACAAAAAAGGGCGTTGGAGCATCGCACCTCCAGCGCCCTTTTTGTTGATTCGCTAAACTTCTACCCACACCGGCTGCGCGTACAGCACGGTCTCCCCGCTCTCCAAGCTCGCCCGCACGTCGATCAGCCGCTGGTTCTTGCTGCCCCGGAAGCGCAGCTCCAGCGTGCGCTCCGCCAGCAGGAACGGCCCGTCCACCAGCACATCGGCGGCCTTTAGCAAGGCAAGGCGCGCCGGATCTCGCGCCTGCATCAGCGCCTCCCATGTGTAGCCGGTGTAGATCCATACGTTCTTGCCCAGCGCACGCGCCCCCTGCGCCAGTTCTAGGCACGCTTCGGGCTGCTCCATAGGCTCGCCGCCGCTCAGCGTGATGCCGCCCTCCAACGGGTTGGCCGCCAACCGCGCCAGAATCTCTTCGGTGCGCATCAGCGTGCCGCCCGCCGGATCGTGCGACGCCGGATTGTGGCAGCCCTCGCAGCGGTGCGAGCAACCCTGCACGAATACCGCTAGGCGCATGCCGGGGCCGTCCACGATGGAATCGTCGGTAATGCCGAAAATGCGTATGTCCATGCTTACGCGTCCTTGGTGCAAGAGGCGGAGTGGTTGCCGATGGCGTGTTTGACGCGGTCGCGCTCTTCGGCGCGCTTGCCGTTGTTAAAGCGCTCCAGCGTACCCACAAGGTAGCCGGTGATGCGGCGGATGCGCTGGAAGCGATCCTCCTCATGCTCGTGGCGGCCGCACTGCGGGCAGGTATCGCCGATGATGCCGGTGTAGCCGCAGATCTGGTCGCGATCCACCGGATGGTTGATGGAGCCGTAGCCGATGCCCGCGTCGTGCATGGCGCGCACCACCGCCTCGAAGGCGTCTAGGTTCTGCATCGGATCGCCGTCCATCTCGATGTAGGTGATATGTCCGGCGTTGGTCAGCGCATGATAGGGCGCCTCCAGCTTGATCTTATCGAAGGCGGAAATCGGATGATACACCGGGATATGGAAGCTGTTGGTGTAATAATCGCGATCGGTGATGCCGGGGATCACGCCGAAGCGCTTGCGATCCAGCCGCACGAACCGGCCGGAAAGCCCCTCCGCCGGGGTGGCGATCAGCGTATAGTTAAGGCGGCGTGCAGCGCTGAGATCGTCCAGACGGCGGCGCATGTGGCCGATGATCTCCAGCCCCAAGTTCTGCGCCGCTTCGCTCTCGCCGTGATGCGCGCCCAGCAGGCTGACCAGCGTCTCGGCTAGGCCGATAAAGCCGACCGACATGGTGCCCTGCTTGAGCACCTCGCGCACCTCTTCATCGGGGCGCAGCTTTTCGCTGCCCAGCCACACGCCTTCACCCATCAGGAAGGGATAGTTGTACACATGCTTGCGCGCCTGAATCTCGAAGCGCTCGTCCAACTGCTCGATCACCAGATCCATCTTGCGATCCAGCTCCTCGAAGAAGGCCTGCACGTCCTTGTTGGCGCGGATGGCAATGCGCGGCAGGTTGATGGAGGTGAAGGAGAGGTTGCCGCGGCCGTTGCAGATTTCGTTGGTGGGATCGTACACATTGGCGATGACGCGGGTGCGGCAGCCCATGTAGGCGATCTCGGTATCCGGGTGGCCGGGCTTGTAGTACTTGAGGTTAAACGGCGCGTCCACGAAGGAGAAGTTGGGGAACAGGCGCTTGGCCGAAGTGCGGATGGCCAAGCGGTACAGATCGTAGTTGGGATCGCCGGGGTTGTAGCTGACCCCCTCCTTGACGCGGAAGATCTGGATCGGGAAGATCGGCGTTTCGCCGTGACCCAGACCGCGCTCGGTGGCCAGCAACAGGTTTTTAATCACCATGCGTCCCTCGGGCGAGGTGTCCATGCCGTAATTGATGGAGGAGAACGGCGTCTGCGCTCCGGCACGGCTGTGCATGGTGTTCAGGTTGTGGATGAAAGCCTCCATGGCTTGGAAGGTGCGCTTGTCGGTATCCTTGTTGGCGCGCTGCTGCGCGAAATCCTGAATGCGATGCGCCGTTACCTCGTCGGTCAGCTTGAGCAGGTGCGTAAGCTCCGCCGCGTCATAGGCCTCGTGGTTCTCCAGCGTGGGACGCAGATCCTCCTGCTCGGAGATGGTGAACACAATCTCCTTGGCCTTGGCCTCGGCGTCCTGCACCCCGGCCAGCAGATCCATCGCCGTCGCTAGGTAGCTGCGATAGCTCTTGATGTAGGTCTTGTGTACGCCGGGCGCCATGCCGTAATCAAAGTTGCAGATGCTCTGGCCGCCGTGCTGATCGTTTTGGTTGGACTGAATGCCGATGCAGGCCAGCGCGGAATAGCTGTAGATGTCGTTGGGCTCGCGCAGCACGCCATGGCCGGTGCAAAAACCGCCGTTGAAAAGTTTGATGAGGTCGATTTGCGTGCAGGTGGTGGTCAGCGTCAAAAAGTCCAAGTCGTGGATATGAATCTCTCCATCCCGGTGCGCGGCGGCATGGGCGGGATTGAGCACATACATATCGTAGAACTGCTTGGCGGATTCGCTGCCATACTTGAGCATGGTGCCCATGGCGGTGTCGCCGTCGATGTTGGCATTTTCGCGCTTGATGTCGCTATCGGAGGCGTCTTTGAAGGTGATGTCCTCAAAGATTTTCATGAGGCGAGTATTCATCTCGCGCACGCGGCTGCGCTCGGCGCGGTAGAGAATATACGCCTTGGCGGTGCGCACAAAGCCCTGCTCGATCAGCGCGCGCTCCACCATGTCCTGCACCTCTTCGACGGTGGGGGTGGCCTGCGCATCGCGCTCCTGCAGCTCACGGATCACCTGCTCCGCCAACTGATGCGCAACCTCCGGCGACTTTGCGGCGCCGGATGCAGCAAATGCCTTGAGAATCGCTTCCTCAATTTTTTGCATGTCAAAGGGAACCTCGCGCCCATCGCGCTTCTTGATATGAAGGATCGCAGGCGCATTTTCCGCGGCCGTCAGCATGCCGCTTCCGTCCGGCTTGTCAATGGTAGTAATCATGGGTTCCTCCTCTTGTACGTACGCTGGCGCAATCGCCGCCACGCAACCAAATTCTAGCTATATTGTACCGGCCACAAAATCTGGCCGGAGAATCGGCGAGCAACAACATTATATTGTGGTATCACCCATATGTCAATCCCACATATTGCGTTTTTTCAAGTTTTGCAGAAACGACTACTTTTTGATAAATATTAGTAACATTTATCACTACTGTTATTTTAGTTGCTTTTCACGGAAATGTCAATACGCCGCGCGGCCTTGAGGCATACTGTAAAAAAGTCGGCGGAGGATTTATTTTCGATGCGCGGAAGCTACTGGGGCATGGCGATCTATGTTTTTTGGGAATACCTCGCCGGCGCGGCGTATCACAACTACGCACCGTTGTTTTTTTCGCAGAAGGGCTTCGCGCCGGGGCAGATCAGCCTGCTCATCGGCATCGGCCCGTTGGTGGCGATCGTGTTGCAGCCGCTGTGGGGCATGCTTAGCGACCGTAGCGCCTACAAGAACACCGTACACCGGATCCTGCTGCTGGGTGCGGCCTGCGCGGTGCCGTTGCTGCTGCCTGCGCAAGGGCTGCTGGCCGCGCTGGGCGCGGTCGCGCTGCTGAGTTGTTTCAGCACCTCGGCCACGCCGATGGGCGAAACCATCGTATTGGAGCACTTGGAAAGCCAAGGGAAAAACTTCGGCCCGCTGCGCGTATGGGGTACCGCCTCCTTCGCGGTGGGCGCGCAGTTGATGGGCGTGTTGGTCGGCGATGCGCCCGCGCGCTTCGTCTGGCTCTGCGCGGGTTGGTTCCTCTGCGCGGCGGCGGCTTCGCTGCTGCTCCCCCGCGTCGCCGGGCACCAACACGCAAAACGAAAAACCAGCTGGAAGCCGCTGCTGAACCGGAAAACGCTGCTGACGCTGCTCGCGCTGGTGGCGGCAATGCAGCTTACCCAAGGCCTCTACTTCTCTTTCTTTGCGCTGCACTTCACCGGCGATTTGGGCGGCAGCAAGGTGCTGTTCGGCGCGGCGGGGCTGATCGCCGCCGCGTCGGAAATCCCCTTCCTGCTGCTGGGGGATCGGTTGCTGGCGCGCTTCGGCGTGCGCAAGCTGGTGGTATGCGCCGCCGCGATGATGGCGCTGCGCTGGGCGCTACTCGGCATGCTGCGTGACCCCAACTGGGTGCTGGTTTCGCAAGTGCTGGGCGGATTTGGCTTGATCGTACCCACCTTCTGCGTGGTCAAGCACATCCAGCAAACCGTACCCGCAGCGCTCAAGGCCAGTGGCCAGATGCTGGCGGCGGTCATTACATTTGGGATCGGGCGCGGGCTGGTCGGCCCGCTGGGCTGGGGCCTATCGCGCCTGTTCGGCAGCATCGCGCCGATCTTCTGGGCGATGGCGGGCATCTGCGCGGCGGCGGCGCTGGGCATCGGCCTGCCGCTGCTGCGCGCGCCGGAAGAGCCTTGCTCGGCGCAGCAAAAAGCAGGCCGATAAAACCAGCCTGCTTTTGTAAAGCGATGCTCTTACTCGAACCGGAGACCCGTCTCCTGCTGTTCCTGATGATAGCGGTTCAGCAGCGCCTTGATGCGATCCCACGGGTTGAGCAGGCCGGATAGCGAACGGTCGTGGTTGAGCGTTGCGACGATGTAGGCGATGTACTTCGCCATGTCGGCCTCGACGTACCAAGGGGCGGCGCGCAATTGCGGCGTGCGATAAGTAAGGTTGGTGGAAATCACCTTGGTAAGGATGCCCTCCTCATATGCGCGGTCAAATGCAGCCAGCCCATCGGTGAAGAAGGCGAAGGTTCCGGCGGCATAAATGCGGTTGGCCTTGCGCTTTTTGAGCTCGCGCGCCAAATCCAAGATCGAATCGCCGGTGGAAATCATATCGTCGGCCACGAAGATATCCTTGCCCTCGACGTCGTCGCCGAGGTATTCGTGCGCGACGATGGGGTTGCGGCCGTTGACGATGCGGGTATAATCGCGCCGCTTGTAAAACAGCCCCATCTCCAAGCCCAGCACCGAGGAATAGTAGATATTGCGATCCAGCGCGCCCTCATCCGGCGAAATAATCATCATGTGATCGCGATCCAGCTTCAGATCCTTTTCGCTGCGCAGCAACGCCTTGAGCATCTGATAGGGCGGCATCACGCTCTCAAAGCCGGTCAGCGGCACGGCGTTCTGTACGCGGGGATCGTGCGCGTCGAAGGTGATAATGTTCTCCACGCCCATGCGCTCCAGCTCCTGCAGCGCCAGCGCGCAGTCCAGCGATTCACGCGAGCTGCGGCGATGCTGCCGCGCCTCGTACAGCAGCGGCATGATGACGTTGATGCGCCGTGCCTTGCCGCCCACCGCCGCGATGATGCGCTTTAAGTCGGCAAAATGCTCATCGGGAGAAAGCGGCACCTCGCGTCCATAGAGGTTATAACTGCAATTGTACGCGCCAATGTCCACGATGATATATAGATCATAACCACGAACAGAGGTACGAAGCATGCCCTTGGCCTCACCGGTGCCGAAACGCGGGCAGGCAGCTTCCAGCAGAAAGCCGCTCTTGTCCGCTCCGGCATAGGTGTGTAACACCTCGTTGCTTTCGTTGGCATCCTGCCACTGCATCAGATAGTCGTTGACCTTCTGACCCATTTCCTCGCAGCCGCGCATCGCGATGATGCCTAGAGGCGCGATCGGCAAGGTCGGGTACTTCTGGGTGGCGGCACCGCGGAGCGGATCTGTCATGATATCCATCCTTTTCGTCGACGATAAATCAAATTATCAGTTCAATAGTATTATACCGTATTTTCATCGCAAAGAGAATGCCCGAATGGCGGTTTTGTATACTTTCTTTCTTCTTTTCGGGAAAAAGACGAAAAATCGAAGCCATTTTTGTCGAAACATGCGGGTTGGTGGCACCCGTGCAACTTTTTCGGCATTCGTGCTATAATAAACGGAATCGGAATCATAGGGAGGAACGACGGTGCAAGAGCAGCAAAAACGGCGCATCGTGCTCACCGGCGGCGGCTCCGCCGGGCATGTGACGCCCAATCTGGCGCTGATCCCCCGCCTGCAAAAGCTGGGCTGGGATATCCATTACATCGGCACACGGCAAGGCTTGGAGCGCGGACTGGTGGAACCGTTGCCCGGCGTCACCTACCATGCCATACGCTCCGGTAAGCTAAGGCGCTACTTCTCCCTGCAAAACCTGACCGACCCCTTCCGCGTGCTGGCCGGCGCGTGGGAAGCGCAGCGCGTGATCGGCTCGCTAAAGCCGCGCGTGGTATTCGCCAAGGGCGGCTTTGTGTCGGTTCCGGTAGCTTATGCCGCGTGGCTGCATCATGTGCCGCTGCTGCTGCACGAGAGCGACCTGACGCCGGGCTTGGCCAACAAGCTGTGCGCGCCGCTGGCCAAGGTGGTGTGCACCACCTTCCCCGAGGCCGCGCGCGCCATGGGCGAAAAGGGGGTGTGTACCGGCACGCCGCTGCGCCCCGAGCTGTTTGACGGCACCCGGGGCGAAGGCCTTGCGCTCTGCGGCTTCACGCCGGAAAGGCCGGTGCTGATGATGCTGGGCGGCAGCCAAGGCGCGGCCTCTGTGAACGCCGTGCTGCGCAAGGCGCTGCCCGAACTGCTGCGCAGCTTCCAAGTGCTGCACGTATGCGGCGCGGGCAACCTAGACGCCGCGCTGGAAGGCACGCCGGGCTACAAGCAATTTGAATACTTGAAAGCAGAAATGCCGCACGCCTACGCAGCCGCCGATGTGCTGCTCTCGCGCGCCGGTTCCAACACGCTCAGCGAGATCCTCGCCCTGCGCAAGCCAGCGCTGCTGGTGCCCTACCCGGCGACCGCCAGCCGCGGCGACCAGATTGACAACGCCAAATCGCTGGCGCAGCGCGGGTTGGCGCGCGTGCTGGAGCAGGAACGCCTGAATCCCGAGACGCTGTGCGAGGCCATCGCGGCGCTGTACGCGCAGCGCGGCGAACTGATCGCCGCCATGGAGCGCATTGAGGATGGCGACGGCACAGAAGCCGTGCTGGCGCAAATAGAAAAAGCCGCGAAGTAACGCGGCCAGAGGAACATATGGCACAAAAGTTTGGCAAACTGGTACGGGATCACATCCCGGATATCATCCGCACGCAGGGACGCACACCAGCAATTCGCATCCTAGGAGACGGGGAATACCTGCGCTGCCTCAATGATAAGTTACTGGAAGAAGCGCATGAATTTCTAGCGAACAACTGCGTAGAAGAGCTGTGCGATCTGCTCGAGGTGATCGATGCGCTGGCTGAAACGCTGGGCTATTCCCGCGAAGATATCGAACGAACCCACGCCGAGAAGGCCGCACGCAACGGGCGATTTGAACGACGAATCTATTTAGAAGAAGTAACGGATGAACATCACGCGCGATAGGTCTCCACAATATCGCGCACCGCCTCGATCACATAACCTGCATCCTCCGGCGCGAGGCCGGAATAAAGCGGCATGGAGATTTCCTGCGCGAAGAAAGCTTCGGCGCGCGGGAAGTCTCCTTCTTTATAGCCAAAGCGGTCGCGGTAGGCGCTCATCAGATGCACCGGGATGAAGTGTACGCTGGTGCCCACGTTGCGCTCGGCCAGTTCCTGAATGAATTGATCGCGATCGACGCGCAGCGCGCCGGGCGTCAGCCGCAGCACATAGAGGTGCTTGCTGTGGCCGCTGTAGTCCGGATTGCTTTGCAGCGTCAGCTCCGGCATGCGCGAGAAGGCTTCATCATAGAGCGCCACCAGCTTCATGCGCCGCGCCTGCATGTCGGGCATGCGCTCCAGCTGCACCAGCCCCAGCGCCGCCTGAATATCGAACATGTTGTACTTAAAGCCCGGCTCCTCCACGTCGTAGCGCCAAGAGCCGCCCTTGCCGTAGCGGTTCCACGCGCTGGCGCTCATGCCGTGCGTGCACAGCACGCAGGCGCGCTGGGCGATGCGCTCATCCTCCGTGACCAGCATACCGCCCTCGCCGGTGGCCAGATTTTTCGTGGCGTAAAAGCTAAAGGACACCGCGCCCGGCGCCTTGTGGCCGATGGGCTTGCCCTTGTAGGTACACTCCACCGAATGTGCGCCATCCTCGGAAACGAACAGACCATGCTTTTGAGCGATGGCGTAGATGCGCTCCAGATCGCAGGCCATGCCCGAGTAGTGCACCGGCACGATGGCGCGGGTGCGCGGCGTGATCGCCGCCTCGATGGCGTCGGGGTCGATGCAGCCGGTATCTGGCTGGATATCGACGAACACCGGCTTTGCCCCGGCGTGCAGGATGGTGTTGGCCGAGGCGCAGAAGGTATAGGGCGTGGTGATGACCTCATCGCCCGCGCCGATACCCGCCGCCACCAGCGCCACATGCAGCGCTGCGGTGGCGCTGTTCATGCCCACGGCGTAGCTGGCGCCGACATACTCCGCGAAGGCCTTCTCAAACGCGATGGTGCGCGGCCCCTTGGCCCACCAGCCGGAACGCACCGCGTCGGCGATCTCATCCAGCTCCCGCTGGCTCACCTCCGGCAGACAAAAGGGCAAAAACTCCTTGCGGCAAACAAATGATGTCATACATGCCTCCGTTTTATAAAACCGTAACGGAGCAAGCGTGCGCTCCGAAGGATCCCTAAGGGCGACCGGAAAGCCCATAGGTCGCCCCGCAGGGCGAAATACGCTACAGGCCGAGCAGCACCGTCGCCAGCCCAAAGTATACCAGCAGCGCGCACGCGTCGACGATGGTGGTAATCATCGGCGCGGCCATAATGGCCGGATCCAGCTTCAATCTTTTCGCCGCCATGGGCAGCAGGCAGCCCACCAGCTTGGCGATGGTCACGGTGAATACCAAGCTTAAGCTTACCGTCAGCGCGATCAGGATCGGCTGCTTTGCGAACAGCAGCAGCCGGCCGAAGTTGATCGCCGAAAGGATGGCGCCGCAGATCAGCGAAACGCGGAATTCCTTCCAAACCACCTTGAAAATGTCGCTGGTTTTGACCTCCCCCAGCGCCATGCCGCGGATAATCATGGTGGTGGTCTGCGCGCCGGAGTTTCCGGCGGTATCCATCAGCATGGGGATAAACGAGGTCAGCACCACCATGGTGGAGAGCAAGCTTTCAAAGCGCGTGATGATCGCCCCGGTGAAGGTGGCGGAGATCATCAGCAGCAATAGCCACGGCACGCGATTCTTGGACAGCGTCCATACGCTGGACTTCAAGTATTCCTCGTCCGAGGGGGTGATGGCGGCCATCTTCTCGAAGTCCTCGGTGTTCTCTTCCTGAATGACATCGACGATATCGTCGACGGTGATGATGCCCACCAGCCGCATCTCGTTATCGCAAACCGGCAACGTCATCAAGTCGTAGTGCTGAAAGTCCTCGGCGACGGTCTCCTGATCGTCGACGGTATGCGCGAATACCAGCTGCGTATCCATAATATCGCGGATGTAGGCGGTTTCCGGCGCGATAATCAGCTTGCGCAGCGATACCGTACCCAGCAGCTTGCGCTGCGCATCCACCACGTAGCAGGTATAGACGGTTTCCTTCTCCACGCCTGTGCGGCGGATATGATCCATCGCCTTGCGCACGGTGTAATACTCGTGCAGGCTCACGTACTCGATGGTCATCAGGCTTCCGGCGCTGTTCTCCGGGTAGCTCAGGAAGGTGTTAATCAGGCTGCGCGTCTGCGCGGAAGCGTTCTGCAGCACCTTGGTGACGACATTGGCAGGCATCTCTTCGAGAAAGTCCACCGCGTCGTCGAGGAACATCTCGTCGATCAGGTGGCGCATCTCTAGGCCCGACGCCGATTCCGCGATCAACTGCTGCCGCTCCGGCGAGAGATAGGAAAACACGTCGGCGGAAATATCCTTGGGCAACAGGCGGAAGATCCGCAGCGTCTGCTGCACGTCCTCCCACTCATCGATGCCTTCGGCGATGTCCACTGGCGGGGATTCCAGCGCCAGCGCCTTGAACCCGGCGATATCCCCCGCCTGCAGCAGTTTAATAAATTCCAGAAGAATCTCCCTTGCTTCCATGACGAATCCGCTCCTTTCGGTGGGTTCGCCCGGCGCGCCGCCCGATCTAGCGACACAAAAAACCGGGCTGGAGATTGGTGACTCCAGACCCGGGACTCCGCACAACACGCGAAAAGAGACCTCTACGCCAAGGCATACCGAAAGGAGCCTATAAGCGTGGACGCCGTCTCCCGCGTACTACTTCGCGGAATGCCCGTGTCATGACCCTGTTCGTCCACGCTTGTCACCTCCGTTTGAACGCTTTTTTCTCCTTCCATACTGTACGGCATCGTGCCGCGAAAGTCAAGGCGGGAATTCTCCTTACGGAGCGGGCGTTTCCATCGGCGCAAGGTGAATCCCCGCGCCGTCGACCACCGCCGCGTAGCCCAGCACCCGCTGCACAAACTCGATTGGCACATACAGGGTGTTTTCATCCAGAATGAGCTGGATATCGGCGTCGAGCAGCGAAACATTGTCGTTCTTGAGCAGCATGGCCACGGTGGGCTGGCCATCCTCACCCACGCTGAAGCTCAGGCCGATCTCCTCTAGGCTCTCCCCGGTTTCCGGATTCAGCCGCTCAAGCTGGAAGGTAAACGAGCCGGATTCCTCCAACACCGTGGCGGTGTAGCCCAAGATATCGCCGAGGGTGAGGTAGGGGAGCAGCCAATGCTGTCCCTGCGCGTCCTGCACTGCTACGACCGGCAGCACCACGCCATCCATCACCACGAGGATCTCCGGGCGCGGCACGACGGGAATCAGCGGCGAACCGGGCGCCATCGTCGGCGGCACCGGCGAGGGCGTGGTCATCTCCGGGGTGGCGGTCGGCGTCTCGGTAGGCACTTCAATCGGTGTCTCGGTAGGGATCTCGGTAGGCGCCTCGGTCGGAACCTCCGGCGCAAGCGTCGGCGGAGCCGGGGTTTCCGGCAGCGGCGTCGCAGGCACTAGCGTAGCGGGCGCTAGTGTAGCGGGCACCTGCGTCGCGGGCGCTGGTGTAGCGGGTATCTGCGTGGCAGGTACCTGCGTCGCTGGCGCTAGCGTAGCGGGCGCAAATGTCGGCGGCGCGGGCGGAAGGCTCGGCTCGGCGGTGGGCGGCGCACTCACTGGGGGCAGCGTGGGCGGAGGCGGCGGCAACGTCGGCTCCACCTCCGGCGGCGCAACGACCGCCGAGGTCGAGAACATGACGCGCAGCGTGTCGGCTCCGGCCATGCCATCTTCAATCAAGCTGTGATAAAACTGAAAGCGCTTGAGCGCCTGCTCGGTTTGGCCGCCAAAGTCGCCGTCGGCCTTGCCGGTCAGGTAACCCAGCTCGATCATGCGCAGCTGCATCAGCTTCACATCGTTGCCCTTCATGCCCCGCCACAGCATGCGGTGAATCCCCGGCGCCAACTGATCGGTTTCGATCACCACCGAGGCGGTCGGCGCTGCGGGCGCAGGCGCAGCAGGCAGATTCCCGCCAGCGCTCCCCGTCATCAGCACCATCATCAGATACGCAACCATCGCGCGCATCGGCTCCATCACGATCACTCCCTATGCAATCACTGGTTTTTCCAATTATTCAACGCCGCGCGGGCGGTTTTTCTTGCCTTCCCGCGCGGTTTGTATGCAAATTACTGCCCGATTATTCCACATAGGGCGCAATCCACTGCACCAAGTACACCAACCCCGCCACCGCCGCGATGCCCAGCAGCACGCAGAACGCCACCTTCCACGGGCTCAGCGGCGCTTTGCCGGATACGCGCCCGGTCTGCCCATTGACCCACACATCGTACCGCTTGCCGCGGTAGGTGTAGCAATCGCTCCACAGCGGCAGCAGGATGTGCTTGTAGCTGGTATCATATACCTCGGTGTGCGCGCCGGTCACGCGCACCTCGTCGGCGGCCACGTCGCGGATGATGTCCTCGTGAATCTGCGCATCCATCATCTGCCGCGCCTGCGCGAAGCCCTCGCGCAGGTCGATCTCATAGCGCCGCGCCAGAAAGCCGCTAAGAAACTGCGGCAGGTATGGCTTGAGCGCCGAAAGATCGAACTGCTCGGGCGCGGCGGCCTTTTCCACCAGCCGCACGGCACGGATCAGGATGTCGTCAAAGAGCCTTGTCACCCGGCCGCTCGTCCGCTCCCAGCGCGTATGGCGCACCTGTTCGGTATAGGTTTCGGTCTTCCCATTTACCACCCGCGTGCGGGTCTCGGTCACGTAGTAGTAGTGTCCGGCGTCGGCGGTATAGTCGGTGGCGGTATTCGCGTCGTAGGTCCAGTAGGGATAGTACACGCCGCGCCAATGGCCGGAAGCGGCTTCCTCGCGCAGCGCCCGCGGCGACATGCGCCGCTTTTTCAGCCACTCCTTAAAGCGGCGCAGCGCTTCCTTTTCGTCGATGGCGAAGGGGATCACCGCGTCGGGCTCGCGCATGTCGGCAGCCTGCTCCACAACATGCGCGCGGCCGCAAAACGGGCATTGCGAGGCGGCTTCCGTGGCATCCACCACCCAGCTTCCGCCGCAAGATTCGCAGCCGATCTGCCGCTTGCCCTCCCACTTGTGCTGATTCTTCTCCTCGTCAAAATCGGTATGCTCCTCCGCCGTCCACTGCGCAGGGGTTTCCACCGGCTGTTCGTTGCCGCAGTGCGCACAGCATAGCATCCCCTTCGCCGCGCTGTACTGCATGTCCGCGCCGCAGCTCGGGCAGGGAAAGATGCGGGTTTGCTCGGTTTGGACGGCATCCTGCGGAGTCATTGCTTGGCACCGCACTTGGGGCAGAAGGCGCTGCCTGCCGGGATGCCCTCGCCGCAGCCCGCGCAAACCGGCGCCGTCGGCTTGCCGCAGTGCGGGCAGAACGCCGCGCCCTCCGGCATCGCCTTGCCGCAAGCCGCGCAGGGCACGCCCGTCGGCGCGGCAGGCGCCGAAGCCGCCGGTTGCGCGCCGCTCATCGCATTCATCGCGTTCATCGCGCTGCCCATAGCCTGCCCCACGCCCAGCGCCGCGCCCATACCGGCCACACCGCCGCCGGAGGGATTGTTGGCGAAGTCGCCGATGGCCTGCGCGGTTTGGAACTGGGTAAACTGCTGCATGTTGCCCACCACGCCCATCGAGGTGCGCTTGTCGATGATCTCCTCGACCTCCGGCGGCAGCGAGATGTTCTCGATAGTCAGCCCGGTGAGCGATAGCCCTATGGGCGCAAAGGATGGCTGCATGCGACCGCAAACCGACGCGCCCAGCTCGGTATAATTCGCCGCCAAATCCAGCGCGGCGATCTTGCTCTCGGCGATGGTGTCGCTGAGCACCGATACGATGTTGCGCCGCAACTGACCGGCAATATCCTCCACCGCGCACCGCGCGCCGACGCCCGCCACCTCCTCGATGAGCTTCGCTGGCTCCTCCACGCGGAAGGAGAACACGCCGAAGGCGCGCAGGCGGATCATGCCAAACTCGGCGTCGCGCATCATCACCGGGTTGGCGGTACCCCACTTCACATCGACAAACTGGCGGGTGTTGACAAAGTACACATCGCAAACAAAGGGTGAATCGAAGCCGTACTTCCATCCTTGCAGCACGGTAAGCAACGGCATGTTCTGGGTGGTCAGCTCGTAACGGCCGGGGCCGTATACGTCGGCGATCTTGCCCTCGTTGACAAACACCGCCACCTGCGAAGGCCGCACCGTGAGCTGCGCGCCCATCATGATCTGCCGGTTGTTGTCTTCAAAGCGATGGACGATGGTGTCCCGGTCATCCTCTTTCCACTCGATGATGTCGATAAATTGGCCACGGATAAAGCTGCCGATGCCCATGCGCACCCTCCTTTTCGCCCGAACGTTTCACTATTCTCCTCATTATACGCCGAAACAATACACCGGCGCAACGCTTTGCGCAAAATCACGAAGCGGTATCCAAATAGTCGTCGAAATAGCCCTGCCAGTTGCTGCCGCTGACCTCGTTCGCGACGCGGATGAAATCCGCCCGCGTGCCGATGCCGAAGCGGTACCGCTCCAGATACGTGCGCAGGATGCGCAGGAAGGTCTCCTCCCCCACCGCCTCGCGCAGGCCGTGCAGCATGCCCGCGCCGCGATGGTAGACCAAGATGCTGTACTCCGACCCGGAGCCAAACTGATCGATGCCGCTGCCGATGCTCACGCCGGGCAGCGTCACGCGCAGCGCCGGTTCCACCTGCCGTTCGATCAGCTCCGCAAAGCGATCCGCCCCATGCACGCGCTCATAGTAGAGCAGCGTGGCGTATTCGGTCAGCGCCTCGTCGAGCCACGGCTCGCGCACCTGATCGTTGCCCGCCTGCGCGTACCACCATTGATGCGCCGTCTCATGCACAACGACATACTCCAGCGTATCCCGCGAGGCATACTGCGGCTCATCGATCATTACCAAGCCGGGATACTCCATGCCGCCATAGTCGCCCAGATCCACCTCGGCCACGGTGAACGAGGGATATGGATACGGCGCGAACAACGCGTTGAGGGTGCGCAGCGCATCCTTGGCAAAGGCCAGCGCGTCCTTGGCCTTGCGGTCGGTTGTGGCGTAGGAAAGCACCTGTACGCCATCCACCGTATCCCGCGCCACCTTGTAGTTTTTGCTAATCACCAGCGCGAAATCCCGGGCGGCAGGCAGCTCGAAGCGCAGGCGCTGTACGCCGTTCTCCGCGCTCCGTTGGCGCAGCGCGCCGCTGGACGCCACCGCGTACCCCTCGGGCGCCTCCAGCGTAACGGTATAGTTGGCGCAGGCGCTGAAGAAGGGATCGCCGATCTCGATGTACGGATCCAGCCGCCAAGTTCCCTCCTCCAGCATGGCAGCGATGGGAAACACATTGCCCAGCGTCCAGATATCGCCGGTACCACGGCCAAAGCGGTAGTTGCAAATGGGGATGCGCAGCGTGTAGGCAAACTCCAGCGCCGCTTCCTCGCCGGGCTGAAGCAGCCCGACCGGCACACGCAGCACCGCCTCGTCGGCGCCCTGCACAGCGAAAGCCACCGGCCTCCCGCCCACCTTCACGCCGGAAAAGGCGATCTCTCCCGGATCGAAGCCGCGCGGATACAGGCTTTCGTTCACCTCCCCGCCGCCGGTGGGCGGTGCGGTTTGCTCGCGCTTGAAGGCGTTGGCGTAGGCGTGAAAGTACAGGTTGTTGAGCGGCTGCCCGCCACGGTTCCGGTACCACACGCGCTGCACGCAGGCCAGCGTGGCGCTGTCCGGATGAAACACCGCTTCGATTTCGTACCGATCCAGATCGCTTGCCGCCTCCAACAGCGCGGCCGAGGCTGGCGGCGCTTCGGCGGCAAAGGCCGCGCCGCAAGTAAAGCAGAACGCAAGGCACAGCGACACGCATAGGCCGCGATACAGGATCCCCCGCTCTTTCATAAAGCTCCCTCCGTCCCTTCCGGCAGCAGCGCGCTCTTCTCCCCGACATGATAGCAGGCCAGCCGATGCAGCGGCCGCGTAAGGCACACATACAAAAGCCGCGTCTCCAGCGCCGCGTCCGCCCACCGCGCCGCGCTCACATCGGGCATCAGCACACAGTCGAACTCCAAACCCTTGACCAGCGTCGCCGGAATCACCAGCAGGCCGCTTTCAAACCCGGCGCGCTCGTCGAGCACCAGCTTTGCGCCCAGCCGCTCCGGCAGCGCCTTGTGCAGCGCACGGCATTCCGCTGCGTCCCTGCCGATCAGCGCGATGGACACGAATCCTTCGCCGCGCCACGCCTCCACCCGCTCAGCAAGCGCCGCGTCGCGCTCCTTCCGGGCGCTAAAGCCCCGCACCTCCGGCTCCGGTCCGTGGCGCAACACCGGCCGCGCCGCCACTTGATCCGGCGCGGGGTGCCTTGCGGCCGCGCGGGTAGCGTATGCCATAATCTCGATGGTGTTTCGGTAGCTGGTGACCAGCTGATGATACGTCGCCTCGCCGCCGAACACCCCCTGCACCAATTCCGCCCAACTTTGCAGGCCGCGATGGGCGTGTACCCCCTGCATCAGATCGCCGACGATGGTGAAGGAGGTATTGCCCGCCACCTCCTGCAAAAACGCCACCTGGATGGGCGAAAGATCCTGCGCCTCGTCGATGACGATGTGGCGCAGATCCTGCCTAGGCCATCCGACGATGGCACGGTGCAGCATGCACAGCGCGGGCAAATCCTCGGTGCGGGCGCGCTTTGCCTCCAGCGCTTCCTTAGCGGTTTGCGCCGCCAACACCCACGCCTCGCGCTCCTCGGGCAGCAACGCTTCCGGCGGCTCCCCGAGCAGAAAATCGGCGTAAACCGCCAGCGGCTCCAACGCCGGGAAGCGCGCCAGCGTATCTTTCACGAAGGTCTTGGCCGCCGCCTTGGCCTCGGCGATGCGCTGATCCCGGCTGTCGTAGAGCTGGGTCAGCCGCCGCCTGCGCTCCGCGCTGTCGGCCTGGGCAGACACGATGGCCTGCACGCGCTGCTCGCAGGTTTTGTTTAGCCACGCCTCCACCTGCGCCAGCGCGCCGCCCAGCCCGCGCTTCACGTACTTGCCGAACTCCTCTACACGACGCCGCAGCGGGAAGCCCGCCAACTCCCGCGTGATGATGCGGCGCACGTCCTCCTCGGCGAAGAGCCGAACCGGGCCAAAGCGAATCTCGCCCTCGGGCACGATGCGTTGCTCCAACCCGTCCACGTACCGCCGCAGCGCGTCGCGAAAGCGCAGCGAACCCATGTAGCGCAATCGCTGGGTGGTGGCGGCGCGCGCAACCGGATCCTGATCCAGCACGCACTCCAGCGCGTCGTCGGGCAACAGGCGCGGCGCATCCTTGCCCAGCCATTCGAGCAGCAATCCATTATACGTATGCTGCCGAACGCGATCCACGCCCAGATCCGGCAGCACGGCGGAGATATAATCGAGAAACATCGGGCTGGGCGCCAAAATCAGCATCTGCTCCGGCGCCATCTTGTCCTGATGCGCGTAGAGCAGCCACGCGATGCGGTGCAGCGCGATGGTGGTTTTGCCCGATCCGGCCACGCCCTGCACCACCAACGGCCTTGACGCCTCGTGCCGGATCACGTAGTTCTGCTCGGCTTGGATGGTGGAGACAATCTCGCGCAGCCGCGCCGAGGAAACCTGCGCCAGCGCCTGCTGCAAGTAAGCGTCCTGCGCCACCACGTCGGTATCGAACACGCTGCTCAGCGCGCCCTCCTCCACCGCGAGATGCCGCTTGAGCACCAGCTCGCCGCGCGCCTCGCCGTCGGGGGTTACGTAGTGCATCGGCCCAACCTGGCCGGAATAGTACAGGTTGGCCACCGGCGAGCGCCAGTCCACGATCACGCTAGAAAGGTCCTCGCCGCGCAGCACGCCCCACTTGCCGATGTAGTGCTTCTCCAGCACGCCTCCCTCGGGGATGAAATCGACGCGGGTAAAGTACGGTCGCTTGGCCGAGAGCGAGAGGTGGTACGCGCTGCGCTCCAAAAAGGCCAGCACCTGCGCCGCCACCTGCTCGTCGGCGCTGAACATGCCGCCGGCCTCGCGGTGCAGCCGCGCGACCAGCTCGCCCTGACCGGCTACCTCCTTTGCGGCCACGGCGCGCTCGTGCGCGATGAGGGTCAGGGTTTCCTGAAGGTGCGCGCGCTCCGCCTCCATCGCCGGGTGCGCCGCCTCCGCGCTCCGCTGCATGCCGCATCCCTCCCCGCGTTTTCGCTCCAATGTAAAGGGATAGTATACAGGAAAACCCGTGGTTTGTGTAGAATGAAATATAGGTTTGTCAAAAGGTTCATGTATCAGGTTCATGTATCCGGCTCCTCGCCGGTTGAACGAAAAGGAGGAAGCACCATGCTGCGCATCACCGTCTGGAGCGAATACCGGCAGGAGCTGGAGGACGAAAAGGTTCGGTCGGTTTACCCCGAGGGCATTCATACCGCCATCGCGGGAATTTGGCAGGAAGCGAAGGACATTTCCGTACACACCGCCACGCTGGACATGCCGGAGCATGGCCTGACCCAGCAGGTGCTGGACGAAACCGACGTGCTGCTCTGGTGGGGGCATATCGCCCACGACGCGGTGGCCGACGCCGTGGTAGAGCGCGTGCAGCAGCGCGTGCTCGACGGCATGGGGTTGATTTGCCTGCACTCGGCGCACGCCTCTAAGATCTTCCACCGTCTGATGGGTACGCGCACGCTGAGCCTTCGCTGGCGCGAGGATGGCGAGCTGTGCCGCCTGTGGACGATGGACCCCAGCCACCCCATCGCCGCCGGGCTAACCGACTATATCGACATCCCCCACGAGGAAACCTACGGCGAGCACTTCGAGATTCCCGCGCCTGACGAGCTGGTGTTCGTCAGCTGGTTCCCGGGCGGCGAGATTTTCCGCTCCGGCTGCTGCTGGCGGCGCGGGTTGGGGCGCGTGTTCTATTTCCAGCCCGGGCATGAGACCTTCCCGGTCTACTTCCAGCCCGAGGTGCGTCGCATTTTGGACAACGCCGCGCGCTGGGCCGCGCCCACCGTTACCTATGCGCCGCATAACGGTCACTGTGAAAGGATCGAGAAATGAGGCGACGCGCGAAAGGTCTCCTCTGCCTCGTCCCTCTACTGCTAACGCTTTGCCAGCCCTCGCTTGTCCGCGCTGAAAGCTCCCCCTATTTATGGCCGACGCCGGGTAATCAAATCGTCACCCAAGGCTTCGCGCGCTATGGCCACGAGGGCATGGACATCGCCGGAGCCCTCGGCGATCCGGTGCTGGCCAGCCGCGCGGGTACCATCGTGCAGGTATTTACCGGCTGCCGAAACGTCGATGGCAAGCAGACCGGCATCCGCTGCTCCCGCGCGGGCTGCACCAAGGCCAGCCGCACCAACCACGCCTCAAGCGGCTTCTGCAATTACGGCTTCGGCAACGGCATCGTGATCCGGCACGACGACGGCTCCTTCTCCACCTACGGCCACTTTTCGGAGGTGGAATCCGCGCTGGAACGGGGCATGCGCGTCGAGCAAGGGCAAACGCTGGGCAAGATGGGTTCCAGCGGCTGCTCCAGCGGCGTACACCTGCATCTTGCGCTGACCCAGCCCAAGAGCGGCGGCTTTACCAAGAAGCGGATCGACCCAAGCAAGGAATTCGGGTCTTTTCTGGTGATTCATACCACGAAGGCCACCGAGATCACAGCCACCTCGGCGCGGGTGAACGGCAACTTCTCCTTCGTCGGCGAGACGCCGGACGAGGTGGGGGCCTTTGTCGGCCGCTCCCCGAAGGAAATGACGCGCTATCCCGAGTATACCGATACCGAGCTGCCCGCCCAGCCCTACCTTACGATGTATTATGACATCGACGGCCTAGGCGACAGCCCGCTTCAGCCCGGCACCACCTACTATTGGCGCTGCTATGCCATTACCGGCAGCGTGCTAACGCTGGGCGAAACGCGCAGCTTCACCACGCTCAAGCCCTAACGCCCATACAAAAAAGCGAGGCCACGCATCGGTGTGACCTCGCTTTTCTATGCCCGTTCGCGGAATGCTTACCGCTGCACCCGGCCGGAGCCGGAACCCTTCATGAGCCCCTCTACCTCGGCGCGGCTGACGCGGTTGAAGTCGCCATTGACGCTGTGCTTGAGGCAGCTGGCCGCCACGGCAAACTCCAGCGCCTGCTGCGGATCCTCGTAGGTATTGAGGCCGAAGATCAGGCCGCCGCCGAAGGAATCGCCGCCGCCGACGCGATCCACGATGTCGGTGATGGCGTACTTGCGGGAAAGATAGAACTGCTTGCCGTCGTACAGGCAGGCCGACCAATCGTTGTGATTGGCGCTCTTGCTCTCGCGCAGGGTGATGGCCACGCGCTTGATGTTGGGGAACTTGGCCATGGCGGCGGAAGCGATGGCCTTGTAATCGTCGACGTTGAGCTCGCCGCTCTCCACATGGGAGCCCGACTCCAGCCCCAGCGCCATCTGGAAATCTTCTTCATTGGCGATAACGGTATCGACGTAGCGCACCAGCTCGGTCATCACCTCGCTGGCCTTCTTGCCCCACTTCCAGAGATTCTTGCGATAGTTGAGGTCACAGGAGACGTGTACGCCCAGCTGCTTGGCGGCCTTGAGCGCCTCCAGCGTCAGCGCGGCGGCGCTTTCGGAGATCGCCGGGGTGATGCCGGTGAAGTGGAACCACTCCGCCCCGGCAAACACCTTCGCCCAGTCGATGCTGCCCGGCTTGGCGAGCGCGATGCTCGACTCGGCGCGATCGTAGATCACCTTGGAAGCGCGCTGGTTGGCGCCGGTCTCGAGGAAGTAGATGCCCATGCGCCCCGCGCCGGTCTGCAGCTTGGATACGTCCACGCCGAAGCCGCGCAGCTCGCGCTTGCAGGCCAATCCGATGTCGTTATCCGGAATCACCGACACAAAGGCGGCGTCCATGCCATAGTTGGCCAGCGAAACCGCCACGTTGGCCTCGCCGCCGCCGAAGGTGGCCTCCAGCAGCGCGCTCTGGAACAGGCGATCATATCCCGGGCTCTTGAGGCGGAGCATGATCTCACCGAATGTAACCACTTGTTTCATCGTTTCGTTTCCTCCCGAAGCATTGTCTTATCGTTTTCCCCCGCTTCGCGGGAAAAAATTACGGAAAGCCTATTTCTGCAGCAGGTGCACCGCGAAGCCGCCGATTTCCTTCTCGAGGTAGATCGCCACGGGCTTGCCGTCCTTGACGACCAGCGAATCCTCGATGAAGCGGTAGCCGCGGTTCTCCAAATACGCCTTGGCGCGGGGCAGCGAGCGGGTGCGGATGGCAAGGTGTCCCTTGGCACCCCGGCCGTTGCTCTTCATGATCTCCATGCCCGCACCGGCGAACAACGAGCTGTTGCCGTCCTTCACCGGCCACTGTAGCAGCGCGCCGAATTCCTCGGCGACACTCTTGGCGCTGGCGTCGTTTTCGCAGTTGATGCCGACGTGCGCCAGCTCGAAGCCCAGCACCAGCTGCACGGCGGTGGCGGTCAGCTCGCGAATCTTGTTCCAATCCTTGGCACGGATGGCATCATCCGGCACCATCCAAGAGCCGCCGCAGGCGACGATCTTCGGGAAGGAGAGGTAGTCGAGCAGGTTCTTCTCGCTGATGCCGCCGGTGGGCACAAACTTCACATCGCCATAGGGCGCGGCCAGCGCCTTGACCAGATTCAGGCCGCCCAGCGCCTCGGCCGGGAAGAACTTAACGGTTTTGACGCCCAAGGACAGGGCAACCTCGATATCGCTGGGGTTGGCGCAACCCGGCAGGATCGGCACGCCGACCTTCTGGCAATGGCGCACCACTTCGGGGTTCAGGCCGGGGGAAACGATGTACTTGGCGCCGGCGGCCACCGCGCGATCCACCTGCTCGGTGGTCAGCACCGTACCCGCGCCCAGCAGCACGTTGGGCAGCTCCCGGTTCACGTTGGCGATCGCTTCCGCGGCAGCGGCTGTGCGGAAGGTGATCTCCGCCACCGGCAGCCCGCCCTCAGCCAACGCCTTACAAAGCGGTACCGCGTCCGCCGCGTCCTCTACCTTGATAACCGGCACCAGCCCTGCCAAGCCAACCTTCTCAAATACTTCCATTTTGCGCACTCCTCTTCTTCTTTTTTATTTCAGGCCATCTGCTTTGAGGAAATCCTCGCGCTGCGGCGTGAATACGTCCAATAATATCCCGGCGGTCTGCGCCACGCAGCCGTGCTCGCCGTTGCCCGCGAACAGCAGGGTATCGCCCTTTTCCAGCACGACGCCCTTGCCCTCCACCGTAAAGTGAAAGCATCCCTCGATGCAATAGGTGATCTGGCGGTGGGCGTGCTTATGGATCGTACCGACGCCGCCCTTGTCAAACTGCACCTCCACCGCCATCATGTCCTCGCCGAAGGAACGGATGCGGCGGCGCGTGCCGTTGCCCAGCTCCTTCCATTCGCCGTCGGGTTTGCTGTGCGTTCTCTCTTTCATAACGAAACCCTCCTATGTTCGGAAAGAATTTCGCCCTTGCACAGGGCGACCAGGGCTTTGCGACCGCCCTGTACCTTCGCTTTACAGATTAATCCCGAAGTAGGCCACGGCATTGTTGTAGCTGATGCCGCGCACCAACTCCTTTAGCGTATCCATATCGGCGGGGTATTCGCCATTTTCCACCCAACCGCCGATCAGCTCGCACAGGATGCGACGGAAATACTCGTGGCGCGGGTAGGAAATAAACGAACGGCTGTCGGTCAGCATGCCGACGAAGCAGCCCAGCAGCCCCAGATTAGCTAACGCCTTGAGCTGCTCCACCATGCCGTCGCGCTGATCGCAGAACCACCAACCGGAGCCAAACTGGATCTTGCCCGGCACGCCGCCTTGGAAGTTGCCCAGCATGGTGCCCAGCACGTAGTTGTCCTTGGGGTTGAGGCAATAGAGAATGGTCTTGGGCAGCCGGTCGGCGGCGTCTTGCGCGTCGAGCAGTCGCGAGAGGTTGTGCGCCACCTCGGCGTCGTGAATCGAATCGAAGCCGATATCTGCGCCGCCTTGGCCGAACATGCGGGTATTGTTGTTGCGCATCGCGCCGATGTGGTACTGCATCACCCAGCCGCGCGCGTGATACATGCGCCCCAGCGCAAGGAAGACATAGGTTTTGTAGGTATCGATTTCCAGCGCGGTAAGCGCCTGCCCGGCTAGCGCCTTGCGCAGCGCCTCTCCGGCCAGCTTCTCGTCCGGCGGCGCGTAGGGAACGGTGTCCAGCGCATGGTCGCTGATCCGCGCGCCGCACGCGTGGAAATAGCCGACCCGTGCCTCCAGCGCACGCACCACGCCCGCCAGCGTGGTTGTGTCCTCGCCGCTGACCTTGGCTAGGTTCGCCATATAGACGGCAAAGCCCTCGCGCTCCAGATTCACCGCCTTGTCGGGGCGGAAGGCGGGCAGCACCTTGACCTTAAAGCTGGCGTCCTCGGCCAGCAGCTTATGGTAGCGCAGGTCGTCGCAGGGATCGTCGGTGGTACACACCAGCTTGACGTTGAACTTCTCGATCAGGCGGCGGCAACGGAAATCCTCGCCGGTGAGCTGCGCGTTGGCGCTGTCCCAGATGCGTTGCGCAGACGCCTCGTTGAGCACATCGGTGATGCCGAACACGCGCTGCAATTCAAGATGCGTCCAATGGAACAGCGGGTTGCCCACGGCGTACTTGAGCGTGCGCGCGTAAGCCAGAAACTTCTCCCAATCGCTGCCGCCCTCGCCGCGCACGTGGCTTTCCGGCACCCCGGCGGAGCGCATCGCGCGCCATTTGTAGTGATCGCCGCCCAGCATCAGGTGGCCGATGTTGCGGAATTGGATGTTTTCATAGATCTCCTGCGGGCTGATGTGGCAATGGTAATCGAAGATCGGCATCGCCGCCGCCGCGTCGTGGTACAGCGTGCGCGCGGTATCGGTGCTCAGCAGAAAGTCGCGATCCATAAAATCCTTCACTTTGCGTTCCCCCTCCGTTTAAAGCGTCACGCCATCTTTAAAAATGGCGATGTCACGATAGCCGTTTTCCTCGTTGCGCGTCTTTTCGCCCTCGGCGACGCGCATCAGCTTCTCCATCAGCGCCAGATGCAGCGATTCCATCGGGATGCCTTCGACCAGCGGGCCGGCGTCAAAGTCGATCCAGTGCGGCTTGCGTGCCGCCAGCCCGGAATTGGTGGCCACCTTAATCACCGGCACCGGCGCGCCAAGCGGCGTGCCTCGCCCGGTGGTAAACAGAATCACTTGGCAACCGGCGGCGGCCAGCGCCGTCACGGCGCAGATATCGTTGCCCGGCCCGCTGAGCAGGTTGAGCCCCGGCGTTTTGACCTGCCCCGCGTAGGGAAGCACGTCCACCACCCGGCTCATGCCGCCCTTCTGCGTGCAGCCCAGCGACTTTTCCTCCAGCGTGGTGATGCCGCCCGCCTTGTTGCCCGGCGACGGGTTTTCATAAATCTCCTGATCGTGGCGCTGGAAATAGCGCTTGAAATCGTTGATTAAATCCACGGTCTTGGAGAACACGCGCGCGTCGCGGCAGCGGTTCATCAGCAGCGTCTCGGCGCCGAACATCTCCGGCACCTCGGTGAGCACCGCCGACGCGCCGCACCCGGTCAGCGTATCGCTGAGCACGCCGAGCAGCGGGTTGGCGGTGATGCCGGAGAAACCGTCGCTCCCGCCGCACTTGAGGCCGATCACCAGCTTGGAAAGCGGCACCTGCGAGCGGGTCTCCTGCGGGATGCGGGTGGTCAGCTCGGCCAGCAGCGCCAGCCCGGTCTCGATCTCGTCCTCCACGGACTGGGTACTCAGGAACTTCACGCGGCCTTCATCCACCGGCCCCAGCACGCGCCGGAAGGCATCGATGCCGTTGTTCTCACAGCCCAGCCCCAGCACCAGCACGCCGCCCGCGTTGGGATGCCGCGCCAGCGCCGCCAGCAGCCGCTGCGTGGTCTGGTGATCCTCGCCCAGCTGCGAGCAGCCGTAGGGATGCGGAAAGCAGTGAATGCCGTCGGGCACCAGATGCCCGAACCTCGCGGTCGCCAATTTCACGAGGCGCTCAGCGGTACCGTTGACACAGCCCACGGTGGGCAGGATCCACACCTCGTTGCGCAGGCCGACGCGGCCGTCGGCGCGCACATACCCGGCGAAGGAGGTCTGCGCAGGCTCCACCTTGGGCGGCACGACGGAGGTAGGCTGGTACGCGTAATCGAGGATGCCGGAGAGGTTGGTGGCGCAGTTGTGGGTATGCACCCAGTCCCCCGCGTTGATGGCCAGCGTGGCATGGCCGATGGGGCAGCGGTACTTAATCACGTGCGCGTCTGGCGCGATATCGCACAGGGCGAACTTGTGGCCCGCCGGGATGTCGGCGCGCAACGTTACCCCCTGATGGCGCTGCCCGGCCTTCAGCGGCCTGAGCGCCACGCCCACATTATCGGTGTAGTGAATGACCAGCGTCTCCACCGCGGAGGTTTGGCTTTGGTTCTTCATTCGATTACCTCAGCGCGCAAAGCCGCGCATCGCGTCGGCCGCGCCGATGGCGCGGAGGGTTTGCAGCGAATCGGCCACGGTGGCCTCTAAGCCGGGGATTTGGGTTAGATCCTCGCCCCAGAAATCGGCGTTGGCCAGCACGGCATGCGCCAGCCTCGGCGCGTCGGCCTTGGCGTGGGCTGCAAAGAAGTCGATCACCGCAGCGTCGTCGGCGATGCGGTAGGTATTCTCGCCGCGCTTGCCGAGGAACTGATCCCCGTCGCGCTCGCCGCAGTAAAAGGCGATCAGCGCCGCCAGCGAGAAGCTTAATACCGGCGGCAGCTCGCCATTGCGCCCTACATAATCGCGAATCGTCGGCAACACCCGCGCGCGGAACTTGGAAACCGAGTTGAGCGCGATGCTCAGCAGCTCGTGCCGGTTAAAAGGATTCTCAAACCGCTCCAGAATGGCGGCGGCAAAGTCCTCCAGCGCCTGCTTGGGCAGCGCCAGCGTGGGCATGATTTCCTCGCGCAGCGCGCGCGTCATATAGCCGCGTATGCCCGCGTCGGCCATACACTCGCCCACGGTATCCATCCCCGCGAGGTACGCGCCCAGCGACATGGCGGTATGCGCGCCGTTGAGCATGCGCACCTTGCGCAGCTTGTAAGGCGTCACATCGTCAGTAAAGATCACGTTCTGCCCGGCCTCGGGCAACGGCAGCTCGGCGGCCAGCGACGCCGGGCCTTCGATCACCCACAGGCCGAAGGGCTCGGCGGCGTCGAGCAGCTTATCCTCGTACCCCAACTCCGCCAGAATCTCCGCCGCGTCAGCGCGCGGATAGCCGGTGACGATGCGATCCACCAGCGTATTGGTGAACACGTTCTCCCGTTCGATCCACCCGAGGAAGTCCTCGCCCAGCTTCCACTGGCGCGCGGTGCGCAGCACGGCGTCGCGCAGCGCGTCGCCGTTGGCATCGATCAGCTCGCAGGGCAGCAGGATGAAGCCCTTGCCCCGCTCCTGCCCGAAGCGCAGAAAGCGCTCGTGCAAAAAGCGGGTCAGCTTGCCGGGAAAGGAGGCCTGCGGCGCGTCGTCATAGCCATCCTGCCCGGTGTAGACGATGCCGGCCTCGGTGGTGTTGGAGACGATAAAGCGCAACTCCGGGTTGTGCGCGCAAGCTAAGTAAGCGGCATAATCTGCATAGGGATTGACGGTGCGCGAGACGACGGTGATTACCCGCACATTGCGCACGACGTTGCCCCCCTCGCGGCCGCGCAGCATCAGCGTATACAGCCCATCCTGCGCGTCCAGCTCGGCGGTCATGCCTTGCGCGATCGGCTGCGCGACCACCACCGAAGCGCTCATCGTACCCGCCTCGTTGGCCGCGTCGATCATCTGATCGACAAAGGCGCGCAAAAAACCGCCTTCACCGAACTGCAAAAACCTCTCCGGCCGCGTGATCGGCGGGGTCGCGCGCACACCCGCATCGCTTAGCACCTTGCGCGAAAGCCTCGGCATAAGCCTACCTCCCGTTTCGTTTTTCGTTTGTAATATTAGACTACAAAAAGCGCAACTCGCGCTCGATTCGCCCCCGTGCCTGCAGCAAAAGCTGCGCATAGCGCGCCAGCTGCTCCTCCCCGGCGCGGAAGATCGGCGCGGAAATGCTGATGGCATACTGCGCTTGCCCCTCACGGTTATGGATCGCCACGCCGACGCAGCACACGTTCTCGTTATTTTCCTCGCGCTCGATGGCCACGCCCTGCGCGCGCACCGCCGCCAACTCGCGCAGCAGCGCCGCGCAATCGGCGACGGTATGCGGCGTGAGCGCCTCAAAGCGCTGCTCCGCCATCAGCGCCGCCACCTCCTCATCGCGCATGCAGGCCAAAATGGCGCGCCCCATGGCGGTGCAGTAGAGCGGCATCCGCGCGCCGATGCGCGATGTCATGCGGATCGACTGCGTGCTCTCGATTTTATCCACATACACCACCTCGCGCCCATCGGGCACGCCGCAGTGTACGGTTTCGTTGCATTGCTGGTAGATCTCGCGCATGTGGCGGCGCAGCACCGCCTCCGCCGAGCTGCCGGACAACACCGCCGAGCCCAGCTCGAACGCGCGCAGCGACAGCGTGTAGCGCGCGGTGGCCGCGTCGAACCAGAGGTATTGTTTCTCCAGCAGCGTGCGCACGAGGTTAAAAGCGCTGGACTTGGGCAGCGCCAGCGCGCGGGCGATCTCGTGCAGCGCCAGCCCATTGGGGGCGGCGCTGAGCAGCTCCAAGATGTCCAGCCCGCGCGCCAGCGAGCGGTTCAGCGTTTCTGCCATCGGAAGCTCCTTTACCGAAGCAAATCGTTCATAATTACGAACGCGGTTCTAATGTGTAAACAGTATAGCAAAAATGCTGGCGGATGTCAACAAAACACACCCACCGATTTTGTCGCGAAATGCAGTCATTTTCGGTTGAAAGGCAATTCCCGCTTTTTGTAGAATTCTATAGAAGGTGAAAAGAAAAAAAGCCAAAGGAGCCGCTTATGATCGATCGTTGGATACAAAAGCGCGGCGCGCTGGCGGCGGCATTCGCCGCACTGTACTTTGCGCTGAGCGCCACGCTGGCGCGCATCATGCCCAGCTTTCTCCACGACGTGCTGATTTGGAACCTGTTTCTCGCGCTGCTGCCGCTGCTTTTTGCGCTGTTTGCTTATCGCAGCCGCCACGCTTGGTTCACCGCCATTTGCAGCGCGCTCTGGCTGTTGTTCTTTCCCAACGCGCCGTACCTGATGACCGACCTGATGCACGTACTCAACCTGCCGCTTTGGAACGCGGAATTCTCTAGGCCAACGCTGCACTTATCGCCTTGGCTGACGTTGGCACACCTTGCCATCGGCTTCTTTTTAAGCATGGTAGCGGGCATGTTCTCGTTGCGCATCATGCACCTGAAAGCAAGCGCACGGTTAGGCAAGGGTTGGGCATGGCTGTTGGTCGGCGGCATCAGCCTATTGAGCGGCTACGCCATCTTTATCGGCCGATATCTGCGCATCAATTCGTGGGATGCTTTGCGCAAGCCCGCCGCACTGCTCGCCTATCTAGCAAGCGTCGCCACCCAGCGTTCAGCCTTGCTCTCCCTCCTGTATGCCCTGTATATATTTTGCGCTTATGTCATATTCCTGCTCTTTTCTCCGCCGGAGGACGCAAGCCTCCCCCAGAAGGCCGCCAAGCGCGCCGAAATCTCCGCCGCGCCGCCCGCGCGATAGACCGGCTTCCAATGCGGCGGCAGCAGCTCGGCCACCTCGGCGTGAAAAAAACGATCGTCGATGAGCAGCGCCACACCGACGTCCTCGGCGGTGCGGATCACGCGGCCCACCGCCTGTTGCACCCGCGTGAGGCCGGGATAGCGGTAGGCATAGGCGAAACCGTCGCCCAGCGCGCGCTGGTAGTAAGCGCGCAGCAGCTCCCGCTCCAGCCCGACCTGCGGCAGGCCGACGCCCACCACCGCCACGCCGCTGAGCCGGTCGCCGGGCAGATCGATGCCCTCGCCGAAGGCTCCGCCCATCACCGCCAGGCCGAGCATGCTGCGCTCCCGCGGCACAAACTGCGCCAGAAAATCAGCGCGCGCCGCCTCGTCCATGCCGCCCTCCTGCACGATGAGCTTGAGCTCCGGCAGCAGCTCCTCCAGCAGCGCGCGCACGTCGCGCAGGTAGGCGTAGGAGGGAAACATGCACAGGTAGTTGCCGGTGCGGGCATTGACCATCGCCGCCACCGATTCCGCCACCGCCCGCGCGGTGTCGGCGCGGTGCGCCCAGCGCGTCGATACCGGCCTCCCCACCACGCACAACCGCTCCGGCGGAAAAGGCGAGGGCAACGCCAGCCGCCCATCGTTTTCGACATCCATGCCCAATAGCCGCGCATACCCGGTCAGCGGCGAAAGCGTGGCCGAAAAGGCGACGATGCCGCGCAATTTCTCGGTACACCGCGCGAGATAAGGCGCAGGATCGAGGCACAGCAGCCGCACGCGCAGCTCCTTGCCGCCGCGCGAAAGCATCGTGGCATAGGCCGCGTCATACCACTCGGCGACGCGCTGGTATGCCGCTATATTCAGCACCGCGTTGAGCAACTCCCTCCCCGGCAGCGCGCGCGCCTCCAGCGCCTGTTCCGCCGCCATGGCAAAGGCGCGCAGCTCCTCGGAAAACGGCGGCGCGGGATGCTCTGCCTCCGCAGCCTCCATGCCCTGCCTGAGTGCCTCCATGGCGCGCAGCAGCGCGGTAGCCGCGCGATAAAAATCGTTCTTGGCGCCGTGCGCCGCGCGCCACGCCTTGCGAAGCGCGCGAAACTCGCGGCTGTCGATGCCCGCGCCCAGCATGTCGCGCCCACGATCGACCAGATGATGCGCCTCGTCGATGAGCAGCGTCAGATCCCTGCGGTGCTGGAACACGCGCTGCAGTCGCGCGCCGGGATCGAAGGCATAGTTGTAATCGCAGACCACCACGTCCGCAAGCTCGCACAGCGCCAACGAGCACTCGAAGGGGCATACCCGGTGCGCCATCGCCGCGTTCAGCACCACCTCGTGCCGCCACGCGCCGCCCTGCGCGCACAGCGCCTCCAGCGCGCCGTCAAGGCGCAGAAAAAAGCCCTCGGCATACGCGCACTCCGCCGGGTCGCAGTGTACGCCGCCCTCGCGCGGGCAGCACTTCTCCTTGGCGGTCAGTTCCAGCGCGCGCAGCGGCACGCCATGCTCGCGGACGCGATCCAGCGCCGCCAGCGCCGCTTCCTTGCCGGTGGTTCTCGCGGTTAGGTAAAAAAGCTGACCGCTCAGCCCCTCGCCCAGCGCTTTGAGCGCCGGAAACAGCGCCGCCATGGTCTTGCCGATGCCGGTGGGCGCCTGCGCCAGCAGCCGCTTCTGATCGCGGATCGCCACGTACACGTTGGCGGCGAAAGCGCGCTGCCCCTCGCGATACCCGCCAAAGGGAAAGGCCAGCGCCGATAGCGCGGCGTCGCGCGCAACGATATGCGCCAGCCGCGCCTCCACGTAGCGCAGATAAGCGCCCGTCAGCTCCTCGAACTGCCGCGCCAGCACCTGCGCAGGCGCATGCCGCTCGAAGCAGGCCGCCTGCCCGCCGTCCAGCCCGACGTACAATACCCGCAGGCACACCGCTTCATAGCCGCGCAGCGCGCACAGCATATGTCCATAGCAGGCCGCCTGCGCCCAATGCTCGGGGCGCGCGTCCTGCATGCGCAACACATCGGCGGAAGCCAGCTTGATCTCCTCCACCACGCACAGCTCCCCGCGAAAGAACAGCCCGTCGGCGCGCCCCGCCACCTCCAGCGCCACCGTTTCGCCCTGCACCGTCAGCGACAGCGCCACCTCATGCTGATAGTCCTCCAGCGCGGCGTGGGCAAGGTTTTGCCGCGCGCGGTGCGCCTGCGCGCCTTCGGCCATCGCCCGCTGCGAGCCGCCAACGCGCAGGTCGGCGCCGTGGATGGAAAACTCCACCACGGTGCGCACCGAGGCGCGCTGGGGGATCAGGTTGCTGCGCATAACGCCCTCCATAACCGTACATTCGTTCCCATCATCATAGCATGTTTGCGCGCAAAAGAAAAGCGACCGCCGAAAGTTTCGGCGACCGCTACGCGTTATTTTTTCTCCAACCCGGCGAACCCCTCGCCCATCGCCTCGTGGATATTGGACACCGTCACGAACGCGCGCGGATCCTCCTCCATAATGATGTACTTGAGCCGCGCCACCTCGGTGTTGCTGACCACGCAGAGCATCATGCCCCGCTTTTCGCCGCTGTACGCACCGGTGGCGGCCAGCAGCGTCGCGCCGCGGTCCAACTCCACCGTCACGCGCTTTGCGATGGCCTCGGCGCGGTCGCTGATGATGAGCAACTGTTTGGCGGTGTCCCATCCCTGCAGCACCAGATCCATCACCTTGGTACATACGATCAGTGAGATCATCGCGTACAGCGCGGCCTGCGCGTCAAACACCACGCCCGCCGCCAGCACCACCATGCAATCCAGCGCCAGCAGCACGCCGCCTACGCTAATCACTGACCAGTGGTTGTGGATGATCTTGGCCACCAGATCGGTGCCGCCGGTGGTCGCCCCGGCGCGCAGCACCAGCCCCAGGCCGATGCCCATCAGCAGCCCGCCGAACACCGAGGCCAGCAGGATATCGTGCGTCACCGGCATCAGCGGGAACAGATCGATGAGCAGCGAGAGCAGCAGCATCGCCACCAGCGAGCGAAAGGCGAAGCCGCGCCCCGCTGTGCGGTAGCCCAGCAAAAACAGCGGCACGTTGAGCGCGATGCTGGTCAAGCCCACCGGCACGCCGATCAGTTCGTTCAGCAGCGTCGCCACGCCGGTGATGCCGCCGGGGGCGATGTTATTGGCGATAAAAAACAAATCGAAAGCCAGCGCGCTTAGCGCCGCGCCGATCACAATCAGCGCATAGATCTTCACCTGATGTTTGAGTTGCGCGCGCATACCGTTCCACCTTTTCTATTGAATATGGCTTCTATTGCAAATGGCTACTATTGTATACAGCTTGTCCTCACCCGGAGGCGAAGCAAGGGGGAAGCGTCCCTTCCCCCTCAAACTGTCACTCCTATTGTAAGCGCCTCATGAGGTCTGTGTAAAGCCCAAAGAAATTCGCAGCGCCTCATCGACCCGTTGCATCATCGGCTCCGATAATTGGCCGAGCCGCTCGCGCAGCCGCTTCTTTTCCAGCGTGCGCACCTGCTCGCCTAAGATAACCGAATCGCGCTTGAGGCCGCTGACGCCCACCGGCACCTCGACGTGGGTAGGCAGCTTCGCCTTTTCGATGCGCGAGGTGATGGCCAGCACGATCACCGTGGGGCTGAACTTATTCCCTATATCATTTTGGACGATCAGCACCGGGCGGATACCGCCCTGTTCCGAGCCGATCACCGGATTTAAATCAGCGAAATACATTTCGCCTCGTTTTATCATGGTTCTTCACTCTCCGAAAGCATAGCTTCATAAGCGTCCAGGACCCGCAGATCCGCGCGCAGGCCGATCTGTGCCCAAGCGCTGTTGATCCTGGCCATCTCTTCGTAACCCCTCCTCATCTGCTCTCTACTCTCCAACATATGCCTTCGCGACAGGTATTGACACAATGCCTCGCGCACCAGCGCGCTGCGCGTGGTCCCCTCGGCCAGCGCGGCGGCATCGGTTTGATCCACCAGCGAACCCGGAAGGGAGATCAGCACCTTGCGTTTGTCCAACCCTTCCACCTCCCATATCGAAGTGTATGGCCGGTTGTGCGCGGATATGCGCTGGAACGAAAAACGCCGCCAAGGCATATCCCTTGCGGCGCCAACGCATTTTCGTTACAGTTCATGCAAACGAAATTGCCAATCAGTTTCCCTTCCCTGCCTGGCAAAAAAAGCCGAACGAGGCCGTCGCTATCTTACTCGAATATTAACGGTGACTCCGCCTCGCGCAGCGCCTCGGGCAGCGCGGCCAGCAGATCGGTGGCCGTCATAGCGCGTTGGCCGATCCAGCGCTCGCACAACTCCCCGGCGCGGCCGTGCAGCCACGCGGCGACCGAGGCAGCGTCGCAGCCCGGCATGCCCTGCGCAAGCAGCCCGGCGATTAGCCCGGTCAGCACATCGCCGCTGCCGCCGGTAGCCATGCCGTCGCTGCCGGTCAGGTTGAAAGTGCAGCTTTCAAGGGCGCGGCCTTCGCCGCCCTCGGCGATCACCGTGGTCGCGCCCTTGAGCAGCGCCACCGCACCCGTCTTTTCCGCCAACGCTTTCGCCGCCGTTACCGGATCGCCGATGACGGCGGCGATTTCCATATGCAGCAGCCTGCCCATCTCGCCGGGGTGCGGCGTCAGCACCGCGCGCTCGCCGAACTTTGGCAACGCATCCGCCCGCGCCAGCGCGTTGAGCGCGTCGGCGTCGATCACCCTCGCCACCGGAAGCGCCCATAGCGAAGCAAGCGCTTCGGCCACGCCCTGCCCCGCGCCGATGCCGGGCCCGATGGCCAGCGCGTCCTTGCCGCCCGCCGCTTTTCGCAGCGCTTCCGCCGCCGAGGCGGCGATGCAGCCATCCTCCTCTTCCAACCCAACGGCCATGGCGCAAGGCACGCGCTGCTGCACGATCGGAACGATGCCGCGCGGACAGGCCACCGTCACCAGCCCAACTCCGGCGCGCAACACAGCCTCGGCACACAGCGTCGCCGCGCCCGCCATGCCGCGCGACCCGGCCACCACCAGCACATGGCCGAAGGTGCCCTTGTGTCCCGTGCGCGGGCGGGCGGGCAGCAGCGCCGCGATATCGCCGCGCGCCAGCACGCGATGCCCCGGCACCTGCTCCCACTCGGGGCGGATGCCAATGTCGGCGACGATCAACCGCCCTGCGTGCGCGCGGCCGGGGTACAGGTAATGACCCGGCTTGGGGCGGTGAAAGGTGACGGTGGTATGCGCGCGCACCGCCTCGCCGCGCACCTGCCCATCTTCTCCATCGATGCCCGAGGCGATGTCCACCGCCACCACCGGCAGCTCGGCCGCGTTGATGGCGCGCACCAGTGCGGCGGCATTGCCCTCCAGCGCGCGCTGCAGCCCGGTGCCGAACAGCGCGTCGACGATGGCGACGGCATCGCCCGGCGCCTGCGGCACCCGCTCGGCGCAAGGAACGATCTCCGCGCCGCAATGGCGCAAAAGCCGCGCCTGCGCGCCGGCATCGCCGAGCAGCGAATCCGGCGGCGCGGCCAGCCACACCGTCGCCCGCCCGCCGCGCTGCCGCCAAAGCCGCGCGGTGGCGCAACCGTCGCCCCCGTTGTTGCCCGGGCCGCACACGAACAGCACATGGCTGCCCGCAGGCGCGATCTCCTCCAGCGCGCGCAGGCAGGCCAGCGCCGCGTGCTCCATCAGCAGCAGCGAGGACATGCCCACCCGCGCCATCACTTCGCGCTCCATATCCCGCATTTGGGCGGGCGTAATGGTGTACAACATCCTAAACCCCTTCTTAAAAGGATTCGTATTACGTATCTTCCGCGATGGCTACCGCTACCGCCATGCCCTCGGCATGGGTGATCGACAGCAGCATGCGCGCCGCACCGATCTCGCGCAGCCGCGCAGCCGCCTTTTCGCCCAGCGCCGCTGCAGGCGCGCCCAAATCGTCGTGGCGCACCGCCACCTCCAGCAGGCCGATACCGGCGATGCCGGTGCCCAGCGCCTTGAGCATAGCCTCCTTGGCGGCGAACATGCCTGCCGCGCTCTGTGCGGCGGCGGCGCCCTTGCCTTCTATATATTGTTGCTCCTCCGGCGTGTAGTAGCGCGCCACAAACCCGCGCCGTATCATCTTATCAATCCGCTCCACGCCGACCAGATCGATGCCCACGCCGCGGATCACTGGTTCATCTCCTCGGTCCACACCGCGTTGGCGATGGCGCGCGCCATCACCTCGGCGGCGGCGGCGCAGAGCGCCACGAAGGGGATATCCTCCTCCACCGCGCCGGTGGCGACCGAGAAGATCGTATCCCCATCGTGCTGCGTATGCACGGGGCGGATGGCGCGCGCCAGTCCATCGTGCGCCACGCTAGCCAATCGCGCCGCCTGCTCCTTGGTGAGCTTAGCGTCCGTGGCTACCACGCCGATGGTGGTATTGCGCCCGATGCCGTCGGTGATGGCCTTCTTCTGCCCCAGCGGCGTGCCGACCTGCGCGCCGCCGCACAGCACCTCCTGCGAAGGAACCGGCGTACCGTCGGGCAAACGGCCGCCGCACAGCCACGCGCCGGTCTGCGGGTGATACACGTCCCCGGCGGCATTGACCGCCACGATGGCGCCTACCGTCGCTCCGCCCACGCGCAGGGCGGCGGTGCCTACGCCGCCGTCGTCCGGCCGCGCGCCGGGGATCAGCTTGCCCACCGTCGCGCCGCAACCCGCGCCCACCTTGCCCTGTTCCATCTGCTTGCCCGCCGCCGCGCAGGCATCGTAGCCCATCTGCGCATCGGGGAACACGTCGGCGCGTCCACAGGTAAGGTCAAACAGCACAGCAGCCGGTACGATGGGCACCACGTTCACGCCGACGTCGAAGCCCACGCCCCGCTCCCGCAGAAAGCGCATCGCGCCGTCAGCGGCGGCCAGCCCATAGGCGCTGCCGCCGCACAGCAGCACGGCGTTGGGTCCCTGCACCAAGTTGCCGGGCTGCAACAGATCGGTCTCCCGCGTGCCCGGCGCGGCGCCGCGCACGTCCACGCCGCCCACCGCCTCGCCCTTGACCAGCACGGCGGTCACGCCGGTGCGCGCCACCTTGTCCTGCGCATGCCCGACGCGGATGCCCTTGACCTGTGTGATGCTTCCCTCGAATGGTCTACGCATATCCCATCACTCCTCTTACCGAAACGTCGGCCGCCAACACGCGGCAAAGCTCTCCATCGGACGCGCGCCGCACCAGCAGCGCGCCGGTTTCGTCGATATCCTCGGCCATGCCGACAAATTCCTCGGCGGGCGAAACCACGCGCACCGCCCGCCCCAGCGTGGCGCTGCGCCGGGCGTGTTCCGCGCGCAGCGCCGCCGCGCCGCCCTGCGCCCAAGCATCGTACCGCGCCTCCAGCGCCCGCAGGAAGGCCAGCAGCAGGTCGGCGCGGCGCGGTGTTTGCTCTGCCTCCATCGCCAGCGAAGTCGCGGTATGCCGGAATTCCGGCGGAAAATCCTCGGCGCGCTGGCGCGTGTTGATGCCCACCCCGGCGACCACCCATTGCGCGCCGTCCAGATCGGCGGCCATCTCCAGCAGGATGCCGCACACCTTGCGCCCGCCGATCACCACGTCGTTGGGCCACTTGACCTTGGCCTCAACGCCATTTTCAACGGCTTCGCAGGCCTCGGCCGCCGCCAGTGCCAACAGCAGCGCCAGCGAGGGCAGCCGCTCGGCCTGCACCTCCGGGCGTAGCACCAGCGACAGCCACAGCCCCGCGCCGGGCGGAGACGCCCACGCCCGCCCGCGCCGCCCGCGCCCCGCGGTCTGCTCGTCGGCCAATATCAGCTGCCCATGCGGCGCGCCGCCAGCGGCCAGCCGCTTGCCCTCGGCGTTGGTGGAGCCGACGCTGAGCTGGTACTCGCATGCGCGCCCCGCCCATCGGGCGTCCAGCCGGTCCTGCCAGAATACCGGATGCAGTGCGTCCTCCGGCGGCACGAGGCGGTAGCCGTTGCGCCCCGCGCCGCGAATGTCGAACCCTTGCGCCCGCAGTTTTTCAATCCGCTTCCACACCGCAGCGCGGGTGATGCCCAGCCGCTTGCAGATTTCCTCGCCGGATGCGCCCTGCGGCCGCGCCAGCATCGAAAGAATCTCGTCCACGGCACGCACCTCCCCCTTTTGTTCAGCATAGCACGCCGCCCCTCCCGATGCAACAGCTTGTCAAAACGCCGCCATTTTAGTATACTTTATGGGTTACCAACGCATGCTTTTCTAAAGAACTTTTTAGAGAAGCAGAATTCAAAGGAGATTCCTATGCAGCAACCTAGGCGAATCGTGCGCGCGCTTCAGCAGAATATAAGCAAGGTTATCGTCGGCAAGGAAGACGTGATCCGGCTGGCGCTGACCGCGCTGCTGTGCGGCGGCCATGTACTCATCGAGGACGTGCCCGGCGTCGGCAAAACCATGCTATGCAGCGCGTTGGCCAAGTCGCTGGCGTGTTCCTTCAAGCGCATTCAGTTCACCCCGGACGTGACGCCTTCCGACGTCACGGGCTTTTCTATGGCAAACTTTAAGACCGGCGAATTGGAGTTCCGCCCCGGCGCGGTGATGAGCCAAATCGTGCTGGCCGACGAGATCAACCGCACCTCGCCCAAGACCCAGTCCTCGCTGCTGGAGGTAATGGAGGAGAAGCAAGTCACCGTCGACGGCGTCACCTATCCGCTGCCCCAGCCGTTCATGGTGCTGGCCACGCAAAACCCAGTGGAGTTCGTCGGCACCTATCCGCTGCCCGAGGCGCAGATGGATCGCTTCTTCATGCGCATCTCCATCGGCTATCCTTCGGTGGAGGATGAAATGGACATCCTCGAGCGCTACTCCAACCCAGTCACCCCGCTCTCCACGCTGGAGCCGGTGTGCCGCGCCGAGGACGTGATCGGCCTGCAGGAGGCGGTGCAGCAGGTATATTGCTCCAAGGAGGTGCGCTCCTACATCGCCAACATCTGCGCCGCCACGCGCAAGCACGCCGCGCTGCAGTTAGGCGCCTCCACCCGCGCCGCCATCGCGCTGGTGCGCGCCTCGCAGGCTTGCGCGCTGCTGGACGGGCGCGACTTCATCCTGCCCGAGGACGTGCAGAGCATGGCGCAGCCGGTGATCGCGCACCGCATCCTGCTCAGCCCGGATTCGCGCATGAAGGGGCTGACCACCGCCCGCGTGCTGCGCGCCGTGCTGGAAGGCGTGAGCGTGCCCGTCAAGCTCCCATGAAAGGACGCTTGTGGGTCTTTTTCTCGGTGATGTGTACCTGCCTGCTCTCGGCGCTTTCCACCGGCGGGCGGATGTATTGGCTGTTTTTTCTGGTGATGGTATCGATGGGCGTGCTGTCGCTGGTCAGCGTGCTGCTTGCGTTCTGGACGCTGTCGATGACCTATCAGCTCTCCAACGCGCAGGTCGTGCGCGGCGAGCAGCTCGCCTTGCTGGTCAATTTGCAGCACAGCGGGCCGCTGCCCATCGCGCCGGTACTCCTGCACTTTTTTGCGCCCGACGCCGGGCTGCCGCTGGATGTGCGCATCGCCGCCAGACCCTTCCGCCGCACCCAATGCCGCCAAGCCTTCGAGTGCCCGCATGTGGGCGTATACCCAACCGGCGTCGGCTACTACGCCATCAGCGACGTGTTCGGGTTGTTTCAATTAAAGCGCAAGCCCACGCTGGAGCCGGTGCATGCCACGGTGCTGCCCGCCACCTTCCCGGTGCGTCCGCTGCTGTTCGCCCCCGGAGAATCGGGCAACGACGCCATGGCGCGCGCCACCGAGGACGCCACCTC
Organism: Eubacteriales bacterium; assembly: GCA_031552825.1. Classification (GTDB taxonomy): domain Bacteria; phylum Bacillota; class Clostridia; order Christensenellales; family Aristaeellaceae; genus WQXF01. The sequence goes on along the minus strand of JAVBMD010000019.1, from coordinate 63,860 downwards.
CCCCGCCGACGTGCGCCCCTATCAGGACGGCGACGAGCTTAAGCGCATCCATTGGAAGCTGAGCATGCGCACGCGCGAGCTGATGGTGCGCCGCTTCGAGGAGCCGGAACATCCCGACGCGCTGATCCTGATGAACTGCGCGCCACCCACCGAGGATACCGAATTGGCCTACTACCTGCGCGACGCGCTGTGCGAAACCGCCGCCTCGCTGGCAATCGAGCAGGTACGCGCCGGGCATTTGGTGCGCATGCCGCTGCTGGGCGCGCAGGCACGCGAGGTGGCCTGCGAAAACATCGCCGAACTGCCCGCGCTGCTCGACGCGCTGGCGCACGCGCCCTTTGACGGCACCGACCGCTTCGAGCGGGCGTTGGAACTAGAAACCCGCCGCCTGCGCCGCACCGGCGGCACGGTGGCAATCACCAGCCGGCTGGATTCCGGCATCGCGGATATGATGATCCGCATCCGCCGCATGGGGCCGCGCACGCGCCTGTACTTCGTACACGACGGCCCGCTTCCGGAGGAGCTGGACAACCTGCTCAGTCGCCTCGAGAAGAACGATATCGAGGTAGAAACGCTGATGCTGACGCCGGTTGCGGAGCCGGGAGCATAAAAGAGGCATAAAGTTGAATCAAAAGAACCGTTCAATAAAAGATAGGCTTCTGGCGCTGGATCCCAGCCTGCTGTCCGGCGCGCTGATCGGCGCACTGCTGGGCTGCGGGCTGGCGTTGCCGTTGCATGCGGCGCTGCGGCTCACCAACTCGGCGCTGAGCATCCCATGGCTGTGCATCGCTACGGCACTGGTGCTCGCGCTGCTGGGGACGCACCGGCTACTGCGCTGGGTTGGCGGGATCGCGCTGGCTGCGCTGCTGGCCTTCTGGCTGCTCTCCCAGCCCATGCTGCTCCGCAACCTGCCCACCGCCGTCTCGCTCCTGCTTTCCGGGCAAAGCACGGCGCTGCGCCTCTTCTCCGCGCCGCTGGCCACGCTTCTATGCATCGTGTTTACCGCCGTCGGCTTCTCGCTGGCGCGGCGCGGCGGGGGCTTTTATCCCGCGCTATCGCTGACCATGGTGGTCCTGCTGGGCATGTGGTTCTATGGCGATCGCTCGCACCTCCTGCTCTGCCTGCCTGCACTGCTGGCGCTGGTCATGCTCTACGCCACCTCCGCCGAGCACGGCGTCGCGCTGCGGCGCATCGTGCCGATGGCGCTGCTTTCGGTGCTGCTGGCCTTTTTGCTGCTGCCCGGGCAGCGGCTCACCTCCCCCACGCTGGAGGAAGGCGCCAACAAGATACGCAATTTTATTTACGCTTATCTCCTCTCCAGCGAACAGCGCACCACCTACTCCTTGCAAAACGACGGCTTCATGCCCATGGGCGCGGAGCAGTTGGGCGGCCCCGCCAAACCCAGCGAGCGCAACGTGATGGAGGTGCGCACCGGCGGCCCGCTGCTGCTGCGCGGCGCGATCCGGGATACCTATTCCGGCTTGGCATGGTACGATACCTCCTCGGGTATCCGCTATGCGTACGTTCCGCTGCTTTTCAGCGACCTGCGCGATAGCCTGCTCGACGCCAATCGCCCCGGCAAGCAGGCGCGCGAAGCCTCCGGGCTGTTTACGCCGCGCGAGGCCGAGGTGGTGATGGTCAACACCGGCGTATCCTCCCTGTTTCTGCCGCAACGTTTCGCACAGTTCAATCCCGGACCGGATATGTATCCCCACTTCAAAGCCTCTACCGAAATCTTCCTGACCCGCAACACCGTGCCCGGCGATCGCTATGGCTTCACCGTCTTCCCCTTCGTGGCGGAAACCCCGGGCGTGCGCGAGGCTGTCGAGGCGGTGCGCCAAGGCGGGGAGGATCCACACTATGCGGAAATGGCCGCGCTCTACCTCTCCGTTCCGCAAGCGGTGGACGCTAAGGTGCGCACGCTCACGGATCATCTTACCGCCACCGCCGCAACCCCCTTCGACAAGGCCGAGGCCATCGCGCAGCACCTGCGCACCAGCTACGACTATACGCTCGATCAGAACGTACCGCCCAACTCAAGGGATTTCCTCTCATGGTTTTTGCTGGAAGAGAAGCAGGGTTACTGCACCTCCTTCGCCACCGCAATGGCGGTGATGGCGCGCATCGCCGGGCTTCCGGCGCGCTACATCGAGGGCTACAGCGCGCGTCCCGAGGCCGACGGCATCGCCCGCGTCACCGGCAAGGAGGCGCACGCTTGGGCGGAGGTATACTTTCAAAACTTTGGCTGGGTAAGCTTTGACGCCACGCCGCCGGATACCCCCAACAGCCAAGGTGGCGGCGGCGGCAGCGGAGATCCGCCGCCCATGGGCGAGAACGAGGATCCCTCCCCCGAGCCCGGCGGCATGGATCCCGACAACACGCCCACCCCCACGCCAACGCCTACCCCCACACCGGCGCCGACGCCGGAACCGACGCCCACCCCGCCGAATCAAAACAGCGACAACGCGACCCCTCCCACGCCGACGCCCTCCCCTACGCCGGAACCTTCCGCCTCCCCGCCCCCTTCCCCCACCCCGCCGCCCGATGAGCCGCCGGACGACAGCCCGCCGCGCCTTTGGCTGCTCTGGCTGTTGCTGGCGGTCGCGCTGGGCGCGCTGGGCTGGCGAATCTACGCCACGCACCCGCGGCGCGTCGCCGACCGGCAATCCGACGACGCCGCGCGCCTGATGGTGTGGTACCGCGCGCTGACGCAGCTGCTCGTGGCAAAGAAGCTGGTTGCAGAACCCTACGAATCGCCGCTTCCCTACTTCGAGCGCGCCGGGGAACCGCTGCTGATCCCCATCGCCGGCGCGGTGTGCAGCCTGCAATATGGCGCGCGTGCCGTGGAAGCGGGCACCCTTGAGGAAGCGGAAGCCGCCTACGCCGCGCTGTACAAGCGCCTCACCCTCCGGCAAAAGCTGGCGGCGCTGTGGAATCGCGTGCTGCATAGCGTCGGCGACATCCGTCAGGTGCCGTAGCGCCACATAAAAAGACGCTGGGGAAATTCCCCTCAGCGTCTTTTTCTTATAAACAAAAGTCCCAAAGTGCCGCCGCCGCCGTTTTTTCACCCGCCGCTCGGCAGGTTGGTGCCCTGCGGTTCTCTTTTGCCTTCCCCAAGCGTGTCGCCACGGGGGCGTGGCATACGAAAACCGACGCAAGCTCCATTTGTGAAAATGTGGGTAAAAACAAGCGACTCGCGCACACCCCAGGATTTTTCTTTGGTATGCCTGCATGATAACACACCGAAAATCCGCTGTCAAGCGCTGCAAAGCGTTGGATATCCTTAAGTTTCCTTTATACTTTCATCTCCGCGCCATCGCCCTTTTGCAGCTGTGCCACCCGGCGCGTGAAGCGATCGCACAGCTCCTGCGCAAACTCCACGCGGCTGGATTCTCCCAGCACGCGCAGTGACGCGCTGTTTGCCGCAGGGATGAGCATCGCCCAGCCGCCATCGAAGTCGACGCATAGGCCGTCGGTCAGGTCAGCCTTCTCCGACTCCTCGGAAAGCGCGCGCAGGATGCGCCCCTTTTCGGTCAGCGCGCAAGGGACCTCGCGGCTGACGCGATGGGTGCGCGGCAGGGCGGAAAGCAGTTCCCGCAGCGAGGCCCGCTTCCCGGCCATCAGCCCAATCAAGCCCACCATCGCGCACAGCCCATCGTACTGCATATCCATCTGCCACAGGCGCTCAGCCTGTTCCGCCGCGCCGCCCTCGATCAGCGTCTGCATCATCGCCTCCCGCGCGGACTTCACGCGGCGCACCTGCGCGCCTGCCGCTTCGGCCATGGCCTCCAGCGTGCGCGGCGCATGCACCGGCACAAACAGCGTACCCACGCCGCCCGCCAGCAGCGCGGCATAGCGCAGCATGGCCTGCGTGTCGGCATCGGGGATATCGTACACGTCGCGAATCTTCACGCTCTGCCCATCCTCGCTGAGCAGGAAGCAGGTCTCGCCCTCAACAACCACCGGCGTGCCGCATACCGCGCGCGCGTCGGGCAGCCGCAGCGCCTCCAGCACCGCCTGCGCCAGCTCCCGCTGCGCCTCGTCGTGCGCGTACACCCGCACGATGGGCGAATGCGCCTCGAGCGCCTTGCCGTCGGCGCGCGCCGCCAGCGCGCCCGCGTAGAACGCCCGCGCATCCTGCACCACGCGCGGCGCCACCGGCTCGCTGGCAAAGGCACGCGGATAATCCTGCCGCTGCGCCAACGCCTCCATGGCGCGCTGCAAATCCCGATTCGGCGCGCAGCCCAGCGACCCGGTCAGCTCCAGCTGCCAGCCGTGCACGAACAGCCCGGCGGGCAACGACAGCATGCGCTGCACGCTGCGCAGCATCGGCAGCGAGCCTTCCCCCAGCATCGTCACGCGCACGCCCTGCGCGATCAGCCCAGCGCTGACCGCCGCATACTGCGCGTGCGCCGTCGCGCCCGGCGCGCACATCAGGCCGATCTCCCGCGCCTTGACGGCGCGCGCCCACGCCGCGCCCAGCATCGCCGCTTGCTCCGGCGTGCTGGCGCAAACGCCGGAGCCATCCACCGTGCAACGCGCCGAATCGCCCCATACCAAGTTGGCCACCAAGCGGAAGCCTTCCTCCACCTGCTTGCCCGGCCATACCTTCACGCCGGGCGCCAGCTCGCCGCGCGGGCCGATGCTGCTGCCATCGCCCAGCGCGCTGCCCTCAAACAGCCGCGCCTGTTCGCCGACGCGCGCGCCTTCGCCCACCACTGCGCCGCGCACCTGCGCCCGCGCGCCGACCTGCGCGCCGCGCCACAGCGCGGACTGCTTCACCGAAGCGCCCGCACCCACCGATGCCTCCGCGCCGATCACCGCATGCAGGCCGATCCGCGCGCCCGCGGCGACGCGCGCGCCCGCGCCGATCCAGCAGGGACCGTCCAGCGCCGCATCCGGCGATACCTGCGCGCCACGGGCGATGAAGTTGCCGCGCGCATCGGGCTGCAGGCCGGTCTCCAGCGCCACGCGCCCCTCGAGAAAATCGGCTTGCGCCTGCAAGTAGGCTTCCTGCCCGCCGATGTCGCACCAATAACCATCCATCACCCAGCCGTAGACCGGCTGCTTCTCCCGCACCAGCAACGGGAAAAGATCGCGCCCGAAGTCAAAGGAGCGGCCTTCGGGCACGCGCTCCAGCACTTCCTTTTGTAAGATATAGATGCCGGTATTGACGGTATCGCTGAACACCTCGTCCCAGCCCGGTTTCTCCACGAAGCGCTGAATGCGGCCCTCCCCCCCGGCGATGATTACGCCATACTCCAGCGGCACGGGCACGCGTTTCATCACCAGCGTGGCCAGCGCGCCGCTATGCTCGTGAAACGCCCGTGCCGCGGTCAGGTTGCAGTCGGTCAGACCATCGCCGGAGAGCACAAAGAACGTATCCTCCAGCGCATCCATCGCCTGGCGCACGCTGCCCGCCGTCCCCACCGGCTGCTCCTCCTCCCAATAGCGCAGGGAGAGCCCGGCTGCCTCTCCCCCGCCGAAGCGCTGGCGGATCAACTCCGGCAGATAAAAAAGCGTCGCGCCAGCATCGGTGACGCCATGCCGCCTCAGCAGCTGCAGCGCATAGGCCATCACCGGTTGATCGAGCACCGGCATCAGAGGCTTGGGTAGGCCGCAGGTTGAAGGACGCAGGCGCGTGCCCTCGCCGCCCGCCATAATGATCGCTTGTACGCCCATTTTTCGAACTCCTTTGAGCCGTATTGTTGGGCGTAGTATGCGCAGAACGGCGAAAAATAAGCCCACAGCGCAAGGAAGCTCCTTGAATTGCCGTGGGCTTACCCATCGTGCACGCTTATGCCTGCCCCAATTCCGAGCGGGTTTTGGCGATGATCCCGTTTAACTGCTGCCACTTGGCTTCCGTATCGGCCACCAGCTTGAACTGCGTGCGGCAGCGGTCAAGGTTATGCTCCGGACGATCGATGTGAAAATACACGTCGCCGGAAAGATAGTCGGCTAGGAAGCGAATGCCGCACTCCAGCGTCATCAGCTTTGCGCCCATCGGCAGCGTCACAGCTTCCCGCTCGGTCAGCCGCTGGCCGCACGCGCCCAAGAAGCCCTTCACATACGCCTCGTAAAGCGGCACCGAAACTTCCACCTTTGCGAGATCCTTTTCATCCTCCGCCGCGGTGCTGGCGCCGAAGCGGATCGAATCGCCAAAGTCGTTGGCTGCCAAGCCGGGCATCACGGTGTCCAGATCGATTACGCACAGCGCCTTGCGGGTTTGGTTGTCCAGCATGACATTGTTGAGTTTGGTATCGTTGTGGGTCACGCGAAGCGGCAGCTCGCCCCGGCGCAGCATGTCCACCATCGCCGAGGCTCCCGCCTCCTGCGCCAGCGCGAAATCCACCTCCGCCCGCACATCCTTCAGGCGCCCCTTCACATCGGCGTCGATGGCTCGGTGCAACGCGGCGTAGCGGTTGGGCGTATCGTGAAAGCGCGGGATGGTTTCGTTCAGCGTCTCGGCTGGGAAGTCCGCCAACAGGTTCTGAAAGGTGCCAAAGGCCACCGCGCTCTGGAAAAAATCCTCCGCGCTCTCGGCCTTCTGCAGGCACAGGCTGTCGGTAACGAAGTCGTATACCCGCCAATACTCGCCGTCCGCATCGGCGTGAAAGGCTGCGCCCTCACGGGTGGGGATCAGCGTCAGCACATGGCGCGGGTCGGCGTCCTTCTTGGCCAGATGCCGGGTCACCGAGGCGATGTTGTGCATGAGTCCGGGTACGTCCCGGAACACATGCTTGTTGATCTTTTGCAGGATGTAATCGTGCGGCCGGTCGGTGCGCAGCAGATAAGTTTCATTGATATGGCCGCAACCATAGCGCTCGCAGGAGATCGGGTTCCCCTCCAAGCAAAACGCATAAATTGATGAAAACATATTTATTCCTTCCATAGGCGCTGCGGATAATAGCCGGAAGCGCGCATCGCGCCGATGGCCTCCTGTACGCGCTGCATATCCTCTTTATAGGTGATGCCGTACCACTTTTCCGCCGTGCCCAGCACCTGCACGGTGGCCTTTTTCTCCTTGAGCAGCTGGTTGGGGATCAGCGGCAGGAAGTACTCGCACTTGAGCGGGTTCTCCGGCAGGTTAGCCGCAAGGAAGCCCGCGAAGCGCGCCTCGATCTCGGCCATAATGCTATGCTGAAACCCCCATAGGTTCATTGACACCACGGTTCCGTTGGGCACGAAGGTGAAGCTCTTTCCCCCGTCCTCGGTGTAAGCGGCGCCGCCTTCGCGGGGCTCGATGTGTACCCGCTCCACCACGCCGACCAACCGCCCCTGCGCATCGACCTCGCAGACGCCGCGCGCGACGCTGCCGTTCTCGGTCAGCGTATTCTCGATGCGGTAGCCGACCATCGCATGCTCGTTCTCCGCATGCGGCGCTTTGAGGAAATCATAGATGGCTTGAAAGGCGGTTCGGCCGTAAAAATCATCGGCGTTAATCACCGCGAATCCGCTATCGATCTGCTCCTTGGCGCAGAGCACCGCATGGGCGGTGCCCCAAGGCTTCTCGCGCCCCTCGGGGATGGCGAAGCCCTCCGGCAGCACCTCCGGCCGCTGGTAAGCGTAGGCCACCTCCATGCTGGATTCGGCGCGCTTGCCCACCGCCTCGTGAAAACTTTCCCGCATCTCGGGCTTGATGATAAATACAACCTTCTCAAATCCCGCCTTGGCCGCATCGTAAATCGAATAGTCGATGATGCTTTGGTGCATATCGTCCACAGCCGCCATCTGCTTGAGCCCGCCAAAGCGGCTGCCCATGCCCGCTGCCATAATCACCAATATGGGGTTTTTCACGCGATTGCCTCCCTGAATTTTTCTTGTGGTTTCCCGTGCTGCGCAGGGAAAACGGTTTCAGCCATCGCTTTGCAAAAAGCTGGCCATACGGAAATCCAAGTGCTCCGGCAAGGCTACGGTTTTCTGCACCTCGAGCAGCAGCTCCTCCGTATACGGAACGCCCAGCTTCCGCGCGCGATCCCGCGCCTCGCGCTGGAACCAAACGTCGCAAAGCATCGTCTCGCCCTCCTTGACCGCCGTAAAGCGGGTGGCGAACAGGGCCTTAAGAAATTCTTCCTCGCCTTGCTCAAAGGCGCTTTTGGCCACGGCGATGCGCATGCGCTCCCCGCCCTGTAGCACCTCCGGCAGCGAACGATAGTAGGCGAACGCATCGGCGAAGCGCTTGGCCTCGGTGAGCAAGTTCAGGAATTCGACGGCATAGGGGCGGAGCGCCTCCGCGTCCGCAAGCATGCGCAGCGCATCTTGCATGCGCGCAATCGCCTCATCATGCTTGCCCTGCCGCCAAGCTAGGACGGCCAGATTGCGATGCGCAAGCGGAGTCGCGCTCATGCGCAGCGATTGCCGCCAAGCGGCCTCAGCCTCGGCTTGCCGCCCCTGCTCCAAACAGGCGATGCCCAACTGATTCCACGCGGCCGCGTCCTTGTGCGCCGCTTGCTCGAGCAGCGAAAGCCACGGCTTCGCCACCATAAAGGAAGCGCATGCCCCCATCTCCCGGCCAGCCAGCAGCGAAAGCCACGGCGCTTGCTCCTCGGTGAGCGTGCTTTCCGGGAAATCGAGATGCGGCGGCAACGCGCGCTCCTCGCGGCGCTTTTCCAGCGCACCCCAACCGTACCCGGCGTGCAGGATCGCATCGGCCCGCTTGGCAGAGAGCGCCTCGCAGCGCTGATGCATAGCCTCCAGCGCCGCGATCGGCAACAGCCGCTCCACGGCGGCCTGAACGGCGCGGCGCGCCTGCGCGTAATCGCCCTGCGGCGCGTCCAAGTCCGACATGGTGAACTGCTGCGTGATGCTGAGCACGCTATTCGCCGCGATGGCGGAGGGATGGATCTGGGTGCGCGCCAGCCCGGCCTGCACTTCCAGATAATCGCCGCTTCCCTCGCCCGCCAGAAAGCGCTGCCAGTGCCGCCCGCCAGCGTGGTTGCCCCAGCAGAACATCTTGCGGTAGGGCATGTTGGCGGTGGAGCGCTCAGCAAAGAGGCGGCCATCGGCATAGCGCGCCGCCTCAAAGGCCGCCGCCAACGTGGGCGGGTTCTGAAAAAAATACTCGCAGGAGTAAGGCAACGCCGAGGGATCCGTGGCGTCTACACCCGCAAGACCCAGATGCGGCAACTGCGTATGCGCAAAATAGTTCTTGCTCGGCGCCGGGTCAAGGTATTGCGAAACCACCTCGTCGGTGCCGGAGTAAACATGCATGCCCGGCTCCTGCGGTACCGCCGTGTTGGTCCACAGGAAAATCGGCGCTTCCTCGTCCAGCCGATTCTCGATGCGCAGGTGCGCGGTGAGCGCGTCGGCATCCGGCGGCAGATGAAAATCCACCTGAAAGGTAACCTGCTTGCAGCGCTCGTATTCGTACATGCGCAGGAAGGGTACGCCCTGCGCGTCGGTACAGGCGGCAAAAAAAACGTCCTGGCAGGTAAAAAAGGTGTGTCCAAAGTGTCCGAAGTTCCATTCGACGCCGCCGGAAAACCAAGCGTTTCGCAGCGCCAAGTTGCGGATTATGATCGCGCTGTTGCAGTAGAGACATTCGCGGTCGTTTTGCTTATCCCATAGCGAATAGAGCCGTCCGCCGTACCCCGGCAAAAAAGTGGCGCGCAAGCGATCGTTTTCCAGAACGGCGGTCGGTATGGTCTGCGTTTCGGTGGCGGCGGCATAGTAATCCTGCATGCGATAGGGCAGAATGCGCACGCCGGTATCCTTGGCAAAGCCCTCCCTCTCCTCGGGCAACAGCCCGCCGTCCACCAAGGGGCGGTCGACGGGATCGCGGAAGCGGGGCAAGGGATTTTCCGGCAGGAGCTTGGTGACAGGAAGCGTCAGCGACGCTTTGTAGACGCGCGTTTGCATTAGCCCTTCACACCTCCGCCGGTGACACCAGCGATAATCCGCTCCGAGAGGAACAGGAATAGGAAGAACGTAGGCAGGAACACGATGATAACCGAGGCAAACATGCCCGCCCAGTCGCCGGTATAGCGCATAGACTCAATCATGCCATACATGCCGACAGCCACCGGGCGCACGCGCTCGTTGCTGGCGAAGATCAGCGACATGAAGTACTCGTTCCAGATATTGATGAAGTTGAAGATCGTCACCGTGATGATGCCGGGCTGCGCCAGCGGCAGCATGATCTTCCAGAAGGTTCGTATGGGGGAACAACCGTCGATGGCCGCAGCCTCCTCGTACGAGTGGGAGAGGTTGCTGAAGAAGGACAGCAGGAAGATCGACGTGTAAGGCACATTGTACCCCACGAACAGAAAAATCATTAGCAAGCGGACGGTGAAATCCTGCTGCATCAAATTCAGGGCATGCACGATGCTGAACAGCGGCAGAATAATCATCACCACGGGCACGCCCATGGCGGCCACGAAGCCGTTTTGCAACGGATACCGCAAAAAGAACTTAAACCGCGACATCGCGTAGGCCGCTGGCGCCGCAACCAGAATCAGCAGCACCGAAGAGATCGAAGCATAGAGCAGCGAGTTTAGGAAAAACACCGATACGTTGTTGTTGCTCCAGGCCTTGACATAGTTCTCAAAGTGAAAGCCGCTGAGGAAGGAAAGGGTCGTGCCCTTAAAAATTTCTCTGCTTGTCGATAAGCTGGCCGCCATAATCCAGCCAATCAGCACAAAGGTAAAGAGCACCCACAGGCTCAGGATCAGATATCCCGGCGTAAGGCGCAGCTCATTGCGCCAATTGAGCGGCGCGCGCACTTTTTTCTCTTTGCTCATGACTGCCACCTCCGTTAAAACTCTAAGTCGTCTTTTTTGATGATTAGGTTGGTAATCAGGAAGGTAACGACCACGCAGATCGCCATAATCACGCCGACGGCGGCTCCCAATCCGGCATTGCGCTCGGTTATCACATTGCCCGCGCCAAAGGTTTGCAGGTACATGTACACCATGGGCGTGATGGTTTGATTGCTGGCGGTAACGGTAGAAAAAAGCTGCGACCAAACGAAGAAACCGACCGAGGTGATCGACCACATGGTTATATTGGTTTTGAGCACGCCCTTGAGGAGCGGCCAAGTGATATGCACAAACTGGCGGGGCTTGTTGGCGCCGTCAATGGTAGAAGCCTCGTAATATTCCACGGGGATCTTTTCAATTCCGCTGGAGAAGATCAGCATATGGTAGCCGACCATGCCAAAGCAGTAAGCGAACAGCAGCGCCCAGAACATATGATCGGCGTCGGTCCAAGGGGTGGCGGCAATCTTGGGCAGATTGATGGCCTTAAAGAAGGTGGTGAGCAAGCCGAACCGCTGGTTATACACGTATTGCAGCCACATGGTAGCCAGCGCAACGGCGCTGATGATGTTGGGCATGTAGATCGCGGCGCGGAAAAAGCGCTTGAAGCGGATGCCGCTGTTGAGGATCACCGCGAAGAGCAGCGCCAGCGTCATGACGAACAAACCGCCGATCGCCCAAATCCGCAGCAGGTTCCACATTGAGGTGCGGAAAAGCTCGGTATTGTAGAGCTTGGTATAGTTGTCCAGGCCGACCATCGTCCACTGGGAAACAGGCGCTGTGACGCTCTCGACCCGGAAAAAACTCATGATAAAGGTGCGAATGATCGGATAGATAAAAATCGCAAGAAACAAAATCAAGGCCGGGGCAATGAATGCTACGATCATTCCCTTGCTTTTTTTCATGACGATCGCCTCCTGTCAATAATGGGAAGCTTGACAGTATTGACCAACTCCCCTCTTTACAACATACGCCCCATGCAAGCACGGGGCGTATGTTGCGCAAAGAAGCGGGAGGGAATTACTTGCCAGCGGCCTCGAGCGCGTCGACAAACTGCTGCGCGGTGATGGTGCCGCCACAGAGCTTCTTGAAGTTCTCGACGATGATGGGGGTCATGTCCGGGTTGTCCTGAATGCCCGCCGCCCAAGGATAACGGGTGCTCAGGCCTTCCATAACCGGCTTGACGTTGGCCAGCATCGCGGGCCATTCGGTGTTGGCGCTATCGGCGGGGATGCCCACGGACTCGGCGGACAGCATCGCGTCAAACTCGCCCTTGGTGATGTACTTGATGATTTCGAAGGCTTCGGGAGCGACTTCGCTCTTGGCGTTGATGGCCAGCACCTGCGCGCCGTAGTTAGCGGCTTCCACGCCATCCTTGCCACCCTCGACGGCGGGATACGCGAAGCATCCCCACTTGAAGTCGGGGCCGGTCATGTCCTTGACTTCGTTGGGCAGCCAGGAACCGTTGAGGTACATAGCGGCTTCGCCCAGCGCCAATTCGCCGTTCTGGTTGGCCGGCCACACGGAGGAAGCGATGGTCGGGGAGAAGAAGCCCTTGGCCGCCAGCTCTTCGTAGGCCTGCGCGGTCTTGAGCACGGCGGGTTCTTCAGCCCAGAGGCCTTCCTTGACGACCTTGCTCACGCCCTCATAGCCCAAGTTGCGAGCCATGTGGTAGCCGAGCATGCAATCGATGTACGCATCGTCACAGGTCACGGGGATGAAGCCCGCGTCCTTCACCTTCTGGCAGACATCGAGGAACTCGGCCCAAGTGGTGGGCACGGCGGTCACGCCAGCGGCATCGAAGATCTCTTGGTTGTAGAAGAAGTTGAACACGTTGGGCTGATAGGGGATGGACATCAGCTGGCCATTGCCCACCGCGCGGCAAGCGCCGATCAGGCCCGCGTTGGCGGTGGCTTCGTAATCAGCGGCCTTGGCAAGCTCCTCAAGGTTGTACAGGTACTTGCCCCAAGTCTTGTTGACGCGATCGATGTCCTCGTCGAACATGTCGATCACAGTGTTGGCTTCCAGCGCGGGCTCAAGGCCTTCGCGGATGCCGTTGCGACCCTTAAACTGCAGATCAACGGTATTGCCGGTCGCGGCAACATACGCATCCACAGCCTTCTGGATGACGATGCCCTGCGGCTCGGTGGCGTTCCACATGGACCAGTACACGATGTTCTTGCCCTCGGCGCTGGCCGGGATAGCGAGCATGGACAGCGCCATCGCCACCATCAAGAATAGAGCCAAACCCTTCTTCATGAAATAGTTCCTCCTTTTTTCTCTCGGCAGTCTCAACCGCCATGATATATAAAGATCATAAACATTCTTTGTGCGAATTGCAACGGAAAATTTAATGTAAAAATCGTAAAATCTTCCGTTCGCAATCTGTTTGTGCTATAATCAAAAAACCTTCTGTCTCGAAACAGCATCAAGGCCAATCTGCACGGAGGAGAGCTGAATGTTGAACCCTCAAGAGTACCAGCGACTGGGCAGGCTCCTAAACGCACTGCATCAGTGCATGGACATAAAATTCGCCCTGATGGACAAGAGCGCCAGAGAAGTATACACCGCCTCGTTCCAAACCGCTTTTTGCCGCGCTATCTCCACCTCCCCCGGCGGCTACGAGCGCTGCGTAAGCTGCGATCGCAACGCGCTGAGCGACATCCAAACCACAAAAAAAATGAAACAATATTACTGCCACGCCGGGCTGATCGAGATCGCGCTGCCCGTAACAGAGCAGGGTGAAATTATGGCCACTATTTTATTCGGCCAAATGCTGGACGATTCCTCCCGCGAGGAGCAATGGAAGCGCGTTTCCAAGGCCTGTTCTTGGTACCCAAACGTCGAGCAGCTCTATCAGCCCTTCCTGCGCCTTAAGCGAATCTCGCAGCAACAGATTAACGCCTGCACCGAAATCGTCCACGCCTGCGTAAGCGAAGTGCGCCTCTCCGGCATCGTCGCCTCCAACGATCAGGACGATATGCAGCGCCTATTAAGCTATCTTGACACCCACTACGATGGAAAGATCAGCGTGGAAAACATCTGTCTTGCGCTTTCTATCGGCAAAACGCGCCTGTACCAGCTCTGTAAGATTCGCCAAGGCAAGACCATTGTGGAAATGATTAACGAACGCCGCATGGAGGCCGCGAAGGAACTGCTGCTCACCACCAATCAATCGATTCAGTTCATCGCCGACACCATCGGCATCCCGGATTTTAACTATTTTACCAAGGTATTCAAAAAGCACGAAGGGATCACGCCCAGTGAATACCGGAAAATTCTGCATCGCAGCCGGGAGACGCATGATGAGGAGGCAAGCTTTTGAGGAAGCAGAAAAAAAGAACCCACATTCCTGTGGATTCTGCGTGGTACGCCAAGCTACCACCGAGGGCTGCGCCGTCTTTCGCTCTGGCGGCGCAATGGGCTTCGACTTATGGGCGGCTGAAACGGTGCTCCATCTAAAAAAAGAACATCCGCACATTCAACTGCATTTCATCTTACCATGCGAAACGCAGGCCATCGATTGGCCGGAGGATTGGCGAGAACGCTATTTCGGCGCCTTAGCGCAAGCCGACGAGGTTACTTATGCGCAAGCCAAGTACACCACCGATTGCATGTTTCGGCGCAACCGCGCCTTGGTAGATGGCGCTCAGTTGGTTATCACTTGCTATGATGGCAGGCCAAGCGGTGGCACGGCCTTCACCGTGCGCTACGCCGCTCAAAAAGGAGTTCCTGTGTACAACATCTTTCGTTAGTTGCCTTGATATGTGCAATATTTTAGCAGGGACAAACTGCCCCTGCTAAAAACTGTCCTTTTACGGACGAAAAACACGTTTCTATATATACCATAACGGTATCGTCACGTCCTCACCTTTGAGCGGTACGCTGGATTCATACATGCATATAACGCCACCCGGCCCCCGCTGCACCCCTTGAATCTTGTCGAGCACGTCAAATGCCTTCACATCGTCCCGGCGCGGGTCGGCATGCTTTTTTATCTCGATGGGATAAAGCGTCATGTTCTCGTATAGGAGCAAGTCGATTTCGTTCTGGTCTTTGTCCCGATAAAAATACAGGGGCGGCTCCAGTATGCCCGCATTGGTATAGCTTTTCAGTATTTCCGATACCACAAAGGTTTCAAAGAACGCGCCAGCCATCGCGCCTGCTTCCAGCACCTCGGGCGTGTTCCAGCGTGTCAGATACGCCGCCAAGCCGGTATCCAGGAAGTACACCTTGGGCGTTTTGACTGCCCGCTTGATGACGTTGTTGTGGTATGGCTCAAGCAAATACACCAAGTTGGAAGCGCGAAGAATAGACAGCCACCGCTCGACCGTGGGCTGGCTAACACCCACGTCCCGAGCAATGGATGCTTGATTCAGCAGTTGCCCGGTGCAACTGGCAACGGCGGTCATAAAGCGCAGGAATTTCACTTCATCGCCGACTTGCGTTAGCTCTCGCACGTCCCTTTCCAGGTATGTCTTGGTGTATGCGGCATAGAACATCTGCCAGTCCAGCTCGCTGTTCGCCACCATTTCCGGCATGGTGCCGCGATGGATGATGCGCCATAGCTCCGAATAGCCAACCGGCTTAGCTTGTTCTTTACGCTCGTTCAAGTACGCCGGCGTGGGAATGAAGGGTTTAGTAAAAGCAATTCCTTGCATCTCACGCAAAGACAACCCAAGCAGGTTCAAAATGCCGATGCGTCCCGCCAGCGACTCGCTGACATTTTTCATCATGCGAAACTGTTGCGAGCCGCTCAAAAAGAACTGCCCTTTCTTCTTTTCCGCATCCAGCATCATTTTGATGTGCGGAAAAAGCACCGGGGCATATTGAATCTCGTCAACGAACACCGGCGGCGGGACAGCTCGAAAGAACGTGCCCGGTTCCTCAATAGCCGAGGATAGCAAGATGGGGTCATCCAACGTGCGGTAAGCAATGTCAGGATGCATCTCCTTGAGGAGCGTAGTCTTGCCCACTTGGCGTGAGCCGGTTAGCAAGATTGCGCCAAACATTTTTTCCGCTTTTTGGATGGCCTCCGCTATGTGGCGCTTAATAAACATATTTGATACCTCTCGGCTGATTTAATATTCAATATTATTATAGCCGAATCCCGGAAAGTTATCAAGTGCTTGAGTAAACAGATACTCTTCTCGCCATGCGGCGTGTGAACCTTTTTGTGAACCTCGCCCCCACTTGCCCATTTCATCGGCTTTAGGTGTCTGGCACAAAACGATCGAATTTGCGCAACCCGTCCAAAGAAACACAAAAAAGAACCCACATTCCTGTGGATTCTGCATGGTAGCGGCGGTCGGATTCGAACCAACGACACTCCGGGTATGAACCGAATGCTCTAGCCAACTGAGCTACGCCGCCATATAAAGCAAAACGCGTTCCTCGCCTCCGGCGAGGAAGCGTTCACTTTTTTAAATGGTTGCGGGGGAGGGATTTGAACCCTCGACCTTTGGGTTATGAGCCCAACGAGCTGCCAGACTGCTCCACCCCGCGTCATGTGCCGCTCAAAGCGACGATGATAATCATACCCTACGTGCGCCGGTTTGTCAATCCCCGTTTCAAGAATCCGTCAGAAAAAGAAAAACTATTCGCACGCGCTCATTCGCTGGCCAAGCCTATGATCCGCTTGCGCAAATATCCGTCCAAATTGCCGTGATCGCTGACGGTAATGGCGGGCATGCTCCACAAGTTCATGCACGCCAGCAGGATTGCCGCGCCATGCGTGATGATATCGGCGCGCTGCGGATGCAAGCCGGGCAGTTTGCTGCGCTGCTCAAGCGACATGGCGGCCAGCGCGTCGCCCCACCGCGCCACGTCCCCTTGGGCTAACGTGTAGCCTTCTACGAGCGAGCGGTCGAAGGATTCCAAGCGCTTGTCCATCGCCGCCAAGGAGGTAAAGATACCGCCCACGCCCACCCAATGCCGCGGCTTCTCCATCGCGGCAAACCGATCCATCCCCTCGCGCAACACCGCTTCAGCATGCGCGATAGCGCGCGGCAAGTCCGCCGTACATTCAATGCTCACGGCGTTGCGCAGACGCACGCCGCCGATCTGTAAACTAACGGCGGCCAACGGCGTGCCATCGCGTCCGATGACCCATTCCGTCGAGCCGCCGCCAATATCGATCAATCCGCATAGCCCGGGGCGCGCCGCCCCGAAATAAGAAAGCATCGCCTCTTCCTCGCCGGTGCAAATGGTCAGTTCCAATCCCACCCGATCGCGGAGCATCGTACAAAAGGCTTCGCCGTTTCCCGCATCGCGCGCTGCGCTGGTGGCAAAGGCGTGAACCTTTTCCGCGCCCAGTGCCTGCGCGCGCACAACCATGTCCAGCACTGCGGCGCAGGAGTGCTCCATGCTCTCTTGGCTGAGCATCCCTCCGCTCAGCCCGGCGAAGAGCCGCGTGCCGCACCGATCGCGCAGCACTGTATCGTAGCCGGTTTCTCGGCAGTCGGCAACCAACAGACGCACTGAATTGGAACCGATACCGATGACGGCCACGCGCATACGCTTGTCCCCCTTAACCGCGCACGGGATCGCGGCTTTTTCTATCTCTGCTATTCGATTGTTTCTTCCATCGATTGTTTCTTCTATCGATTGAAGTTGGCCCAATCCTTGTCGGTCGTCTCCCCGGTCTGCGGCGCCGCATCCTCCGGCGCGGCAAAAACCGCCACAGCATCCTGTTCCGGCGCGGCCACCGCCCCCTCGGCCGTGAAACGGATGATGCCGGGCATCACGTAGCCATAGCGCCTGCGCGCCTCGCGCTCGCGGAAGCTGTCGGTCTCCGCGTTTTCAATCTGATTTTTCAAGCGCTCGCTATGCAGTATACCCTCGTATTGCTCCTGCTGCAAAGCTGCAAGCTGCTCCCGCTGTTTTTGCGCCTGATGCTCCTGCGCGCGAAAAAGAGGCAGAAAAATTACAAACAGGAGCGCCGCGCAGATCACCCAAAAACGCAGGTGGAACACAAAGCGGCCTCTTTGTTTAGGCATGCCAAGCCATCTCCCTTCGAAACGGTCTTTCTTCTGTATTCTATACATCGATTGTAATTCCTCCTTCATATATAACTTCTTTCGAAAAATTTACGACTTGGCACGCTTGCTTTGCTTTTGCGCCCGCCTTAGCTCACGCGCCGCTTTTTCCGCCTCTTGGGCAGCCTGCTTGCGCGCGCGCTCCGCTTCCTGCCGCCGCCGCTGTTTTTCCAACCGCGCTTGCCACTTCGGCGATTCCTCCACGCGGCGGTAGGCGCGCGCTAGGGCCTGTCCCGCCGCGCGCAACACGCGGCTAATCCCCAGCAGATAGATCACCACGCCAGCAGCGCAGCCGCCCAGCGCGTATAGCCGCAGCGCGCCTTCGCTGCGCAATGCTAAGGCCGCCGCCACCACCGCCCCGGCCCCCAGCCAAAAGAGCAAATCTAACAGCGCTGTGAGCAGCCGCCCCGCATGCAGCAGCAATCGAAGCATCCGCAGGCCATCGTACACCAAGCCGATCAGCAGCCCGGCATACATCATCGCCAGAAAAACACCGGCCTGACCGACGCTTTCGAACATCATCGCACATCCCGTCTAGCGAAAAATTTTGCTGAGCAGTCCCCCGCCCCGGCGCTGCTGCGGCGATAGGCCGTATTCGATCCCAGCGATGTCGCCCTCCACCACCAGCTGACCATCCTCCAAATTAAGGCGCGCGATGTGCATGCCCTCCCCGATGAGCGTGATATCGCCTCCATCGGTCACCAGCACCACCTCTTGCTCGTTAAAGCTGAGCACGTCGGATACGCCGGTGATGGCCGCCCGCTGCCGGTTCTCCAGCGTGATGGCATGCGCCCTTACCGGCGGAATGCGCCGCTCCTCGGTTTGCTCCTTCACCATCGTGTCACCCTTCCTTCAATGTCTGTATCGGATGATTGCGCGAGCATTCTCTCGCCAGCCATATATAGCGTCCCTATGCATCAGCGTATGCGGGCGCGCCTGTATTCATGACATAAAAAACAGGAGCGATCGCTCGGATCACTCCTGTTTTTGTGTCATAATTCGGTTATCTGCCTGCCAGCCGCTGCGTCTCTGCCCATCCCTTGTTGATCTCCACCTGATGCGATACGGCGTAGGGGCCGGTGGCCTCAGCCTCCTCCATTTTGCGGGGGAAGTGGATACAAAGATGGCCGGGGAAGTTGTTGTCCCTGATCTTGCCGGACAGGTGCGGCATGTTGTGCAAGGAGCCGATGTAGGTCTTGCCATCGGGCATCGTCACCCATACCGACTTGGCGGTCCAAGTGTTCTTGTTGCCAAACGCGCGGTACATGATCTCGGTGTCGTTGCTGGTGAGCGGATCGGAGTCGGCATGCTTGCCTAGGCTCATAAACTGGCACTTCCAGCTCAGGCCTGTGTGGAAATCGTAGACCGTCACGATGGTGCCCGCCTTGTACTTGGGGCGCATCGTGTACCAGTTGACGTTGAGCACGCTGGATGCCGCAGGCTTGATGCCCGCCGCCGATACCGTGTTGGTCATGCCCGCATCACCGGTACCGCCGCTCTTGGCAACCGCCGAACCGCCATACAACTTGTTGAGCGTGGTCGCCCCGGCGACGCCATCGTTGCTGAGCTTATTGGCCTTTTGAAAGGCGCGCACCGCGTCCCCGGTCAGCGAGCCAAAGTTGCCGGTCAGGCTGCCATTATAGTAGCCCAAATTCTTTAGCGCGGTCTGCATCTGCTTGACGGCCTCGCCCTTGCTCCCTTCCTTGAGCACAGTGGAAGCGTTGGTGGTTCCGGTACTGGCGACAGCGGTGTTGCTGTTGACCTTGGAAGAATAGATGGCGTTCTGCGTCGCCGAACCGGCCACGCCGTCGGCCTTGAGCTTGTTGGCCTTTTGAAAGGCGACCACGGCTTCCTCTGTTTTGGAGCCGAAGTTGCCGTCCGGGTTGGAGGAAAGAAAGCCTAGCGCCTTGAGTTGGGTTTGCAGCTCGCGCACGGCGTCGCCCTTGCTGCCCAGCTTCAGGCTGCTGGTGCTGGCGCTGGCGTCCGCCGAGGAATCGCCCTCCTCGCCGGTCGCTACCGCCGTGGCGACCGCAGCGGGAGAGGTACCCGGCTCGCCGAGCAGCTTGCGCTGGGTTTCATCGCCTGCGATGCCGTCGGCTTTCAGCTTGTTGTCCTTCTGATACGCCTTGACGGCCTCAACGGTGTTGTCGCCATACTTGCCGTCGGGCATGCGGTCAAAGAAGCCCGCGTAGATCAGCCCTTCCTGCAGTGTAAACACGTCGTTGCCGGACATGCCCTTCTTCAGCGTGCGGTAGCTGGTCCCCACGGCGGTTGCCGCGCCCGTACCGGTATCCGTGCCGACGGTCTCGGCCCTCTTCTGGCCGAGCGGCGTCACCACATCCTGACGCACATAGCCGCGCTTGTTGCCATAGGTCACCTTGTACCAATCGCCGGAGGTACCCTGCACCTTCAGCTCGGAGTCCGGCTGCAACACCACGATGATCGCGTCCTTCGTGGACGGCCCCTTGCGCATGTACACGTGGCCGTTGGCGGTTACGATGTCCGCCGCATCGGCTCCCGTGACCGGCGCGCACCAGCAAAACGCGCAAATGAGCAGCGCGGCCAAAGCTTGCCGCAGTCCCTGCACGCACGCTATTTTCCTTTGGTACATCCAACGTCCTCTGTGTTGCATAATGATCCCTCGCTTCAACTTGTACAACTATTCTATGACAATTCCATTCCAATGTCAAGGTTAGTTTTAACATTCACGTAATATTTATCCTTAATCTTGTCAATTTTTTCTTTTATTTGAAATATTTTAAAAATTTGCGATCCTTCGACAAAAAAAGAACCGGCATGCCCTGCCGATTCCTGTGCGCAACGGAAAAAGCTTCAATCGCTGTCTATCTCCCCAATTCGCGCAGCGCGCGATCCGGATAGTTGGTGATGATGGCGTGCGGCGCAAGCCGCGCGACAGCGCGAAGGCTGCTCACCGCGTTTACGGTCCATGTATGTACGCGCACCCCCGCCTCGCGGCAGGCCGCAACCTGCGTCTTGTCGCGCAGCAACATGCCGTAATCCGGGTGCACCGCATCGACCCCAATGCGCCTTGCGTAGGTCCACGCAGCCTCCGGCAGCCTGTGCTCGTACAGCGCGCCGCAGGGCATCGCCGCGTCTAGCGCCTTGACGCGCCGCATGCTATCATGATTAAAGGAAGAAAACCACACGCGCCCGCGCATGCTGGCGGCGCCCACCAGCGCCAAGCACTTCTCCTCCAGCCCGGGATACGCCTGCTCGTCGTTTTTTAGCTCGATATTGACCGAAAGGCGCGTCGGCGCGAGCAGCGCCAGCACCTCCTCCAGCGTGGGGATGCGCGCCACCTCCGTATAGCGCGAGCGAGGCCGGTTGAAGTTGAGCGCCTTGAGCTGCCCCAGCTTCATCTCCGCAATGCGCCCTTTGCCGTTGGACACGCGATCCACGGTCTCGTCGTGCGCCACCACCACCTGCCCGTCGGCGCTCAGGTGTACATCCAGCTCCACGCCGTCGGCTCCCTGCCGGATCGCCAGCGAAAAGGCCTCCAGCGTATTCTCCGGCGCATAGCCCGACGCGCCGCGATGCGCCCACACCAGAATCGGTTCCACGGCATTCCCTCCCCGCGTTCATCCATCGTTTATCCGGATAGCATAGCACGGAAGCCCGCGTTTGAAAAGCTAGCATCCCCCGGCGCGCGTGTGGTATAATGGTATATTCTTTCGCAAGGATGTGAGCACGTGCCGCAGGAGGCCTTCCCTTTTATTTCCCTGATTATCCCGGTGCGCAATGAAGAGGCGTACATCGCGGATTGTTTGGCTTCCATCCTATCGCAGGATTACCCGCTGGATCGGATGGAGATCCTCTTCGTCGACGGCGCGTCCACCGACAGCACCGTCGCAATTTTAGAGCAGGCCGCGCGCGCCACCCCCCAGATCCGCGTGCTGCACAACCCGCAGCGCACCGTACCTTTTGCGATGAATACCGGCATCCGCGCCAGCACCGGCGAATACATCGTGCGGCTGGACGCGCATTCCGAATACGTGCCGAATTATATCTCCCTCTGCATCGAAACGCTGCGCACCACGCCTTGTGACAACGCGGGCGGCATCTGCATCACCCGCGGGCGCGGCTACATGGGCGAGGCCATCGCCGGAGCGCTGAGCACGGTGTTCGGCGTGGGCAACGCGCAGTTCCGCGTCTCCTCGCATAGCGGTTACGTCGATACCGTACCCTTCGGCGCGTTCCGGCGCGATCTGTTCGACCGCGTCGGCCTCTACGACGAGCGCCTCACCCGCAACCAGGACAACGAGCTCAACTACCGCATCCGCAAAAACGGCGGCAAAATCTACATGAACGAACGCATCCAGTGTACCTATTATTGCCGCGATACCTTGCGCGGATTGATGAAGATGGGCTTTCAAAACGGCAAGTGGAACGTGATTACGCTCTACCTTTGCCCCGGCTCGATGGGGCTGCGGCACTTCGTTCCGCTGGCCTTCGTGCTCGCCAACGTGCTGCTGCCGCTGCTTTGGCTGCTGGGCGCACCCTTCTTCGGCACGCTTTGGGCGCTGATGGGCGGCGCGTATCTGGCGCTTGACGCCTTTTATTCCTATGCCGTGGTGGAAAAGCGGGGCTGGAAGTACCTGCCGACGCTGCCGCTGATCTACCCGGCCTTTCACTTTGCCTACGGCATCGGCTCGCTATGCGGGGCAGCCAGCCTGCCTGGCCTCAAGCGCCAAAGCGGCGGCGCGAAGGAGGCGTCGCCGTGAGCTTGCTGCACATCTGCTGCAACTACGCCTACAGCCGCGTGTACGTGCAGCTTTTTGAACGCTTGGCCGCCGCCGGGTTGCGCCAGCAGGTGTACGTGCCGGAGAAGCGCGCCTACGCCATGGGCGAAAACTTGCCTGAGGACGGGGCGTTTCCGGTGCGTTACAGCCTGATCGTGAAGCCGTGGGACGCGGCCCTGTACCATAGTAAGGCGCGCCGCGCCGCGCCGGACGTTGCGCGCCACATCGACCTGTCCTGCGTAAAGCTGATCCACGCGCACACGCTGTTTACCGATGGCGGCATCGCCTATCGGCTGCACCAAGCGTACGGCATTCCCTACGTCGTCAGCCTGCGCATGACCGACCTTTCCTACTTTTTCCGCTACCGCCCGGATCTGCGCGCCCACGGCCTGCGCATCCTGCGCGCGGCAAGGCGCGTGACGCTGCTCTCCCCCGCCGCGCGGGAAACGCTGCTGAACCGCTACGTTCCCACTGCGCTGCGCGCGGAGATCGCCGCCAAGTGCGAGATGATCCCAAACGGCATCGACGCGGCGTGGCTCGAAGGCGCGGCGCCTCGCGCGTGGCGCCCCGGCGAACCGCTGCGCATCGCCTTCGCCGGAAAGCTGGAACCCAACAAGCAGCCGCTGCGCGCGCTGGAGGCGGCGCTGGCCTTGCAAGCGTTGCTGCCCGATAGCCCGGTATCGCTGCATATGGCGGGCGAAGGCCCGCTGGAGGCGGCGCTGCGCGCGCACTCGGCGGCGCGATCCGGCGCGCTGGTGCCGCGCGGTTACGTAAGCGGCATCGCGGCGTTGCGGGCATTTTACGATGATTGCCATCTCTTTCTATTGCCCTCGCTGCACGAAACCTTCGGGCTGGTGTATCTGGAGGCCATGTCGCGCGGGCTGCCGGTGCTGTACACGCGCGGACAGGGCTTCGACGGGCATTTCGCCGAAGGAGAGGTCGGCTATTCGGTCGATGCCACCGATACAAGCGACATCGCCCGCGCCGCCTGCCGCGCGCTGGCGGACTACGCCCCGCGCAGCGCCCGCTGCATCGAACGAGCCGGAAGCATGACTTGGGCGCATGCCGCCGAGCGCATGGCGGCATTTTACCGCGCCGCGCAGGAGGGAACGCCATGAGCCAACCGAAGCAAGCGAACCCGCGCCCCCTGCGCATCCTGATGCTGATCCACCGCATGGCCGACAACAGCCCCTACTGTTTTTTCGTGCATGAGCAAGCCAAGGCATTGCGCGCGTTGGGGCATGATGTGGAAGTGATCGCCCCGGTGGGCGCGCTGCCCGGCTATCGTTTTCTGCGCCCCGCCGCTTGGGCGGCGCTGCACGACACGCCCAAGACCGTGGTGGTCGACGGCGTGCCGGTGTACTACCCCCGCTACCCGGCGCTCGGCGATATCGGCACCAAGCTGCTGGGCGGCGCGCCGATGTTCCGTGCCGCGCTGCCGATCGCAAAAGCGCTGCACCGTGATCGTCCCTTCGATATCCTGCACGCCCACATGCTGCCCGTCGAGGGGCATGCCGGGCTGCTGCTCGGCGAGGCGCTGGGCATCCCCTCAGCGCTGACGGTGCACGGCACCGACGTGCTGCGCTATTTTCGGGAAGGCGCAGCGCCGTGGCCGCGCAACGCCGCCATCGCCACGCGCACACCGCTGCTGATGGCGGTATCCAGCATGCTGGCCGCCAAGGTCGCCCCCTACCGCCAGCGCCCCATCGA
Source organism: Eubacteriales bacterium (assembly GCA_031552825.1). Taxonomy (GTDB): domain Bacteria; phylum Bacillota; class Clostridia; order Christensenellales; family Aristaeellaceae; genus WQXF01. The sequence goes on along the minus strand of JAVBMD010000019.1, from coordinate 39,599 downwards.
CGTCGTGCTCAACGGCGTGGACGTGACCGGCGTGCCCGCGCAAGGACACCGCCGCCCCCGCCACCTCCTCACCGGCAGCACGCTCAAGGCGCGCAAATGCATACATACCACGCTGGACGCCTTCAGCGCGCTGGCTGCCGATTATCCCGACGCCACGCTAACCATCTTCGGCGAGGGGCCGGATCGCGCTTCTCTGGAAGAAAAGATCGCCGCGCGCGGGCTGCAAAGCCGGGTGAAGCTGACCGGCGCCATCCCTCACGCCGAGGTGCTGCGCCTGATGTCCACCGGCGACGCCTTCGTAATGCCCAGCTACGCCGAGGGCTTCGGCATCGTCTATATCGAAGCGATGGCCGCAGGCTGCGTGGCGGTGGGCAGCATCGGTGAGGGGATCGCCGATCTGATCCGCGATGGCGAAAACGGCTTCCTCGTCCCCGCGGCCGATACCAAGGCGCTGATCCCGGTGCTGCGCCGTCTGCTGGACGGCGGCGCCGATATCGAAAGCGCGCGCGCCCAAGGCACCCGCGACGCGCGCGCCTTAACTTGGACAAAGAACGCCGAGCGATGCGCCGAGCGATATCGCCAAACCATTTCGTGCCGATAGTAAGGAGAGTCTCCCATGCAAAAGCCCGAACGCAGTGTAAACCCCTCCAAGCTGCTGCATCTGTTTGACAAGTGTACCGGTATCTTTGTGGAACTGTTCGATTCCAAGCTGCTGCTGCCCGCGATGACGGCGCTGATCTTCTACACGGTGTTGTTCGCCCAGCGCAAGTTCCCCGGCCGCTGGATGGAGTTCACGGCGCTGGGCATGGTACTGGTGGGCATCGTGGCGCTGGCGGCGCGCATGCCCGGGGTGCCGGTGCGGCTGCGGTGGCATCCGCTGATGGCCGGGCTATGGTTCGCGCTGCACGGCTGGATGCTGCTCGCCGGGTGCTTCAATCCGGATTGGCTGCCCGACGCCACGGCGCTGCTGCTGGCCTATCCCTTCCTGTTCGCGGTGATCTCCGCGCGCGAGGATGGCTCCACCTTCCGCGCCATTACGCGCGGGGCGGTGTTCGCCGTGCTGCCCTTCCTGTTGTGGTCGCTCATCAAAGCGCCGCTCGTGATCGACTTGGAGGTAGGCTACTCCGGCGTGTTCTACAACCAGAACTTGATGGCGATGTGCGCCGGGCTGATGAGCGTCTGCGCGCTGCTATTGGCCTACGCCGATTGGCAGCAGGGGCGGCGCAAGCATGCGCTGGCCTACGGCGCGATTTGCGCGCTCGGCGCGCTGTTCATCCTGCTCTCCGCCTCCCGCTCCGCCGCGGTGGGATATCTCGGCGCGGTGCTGGTGCTGGGCGGCTGCATCGCGCTGCGGCATACGCGGCATGTGGGGCGCGTCGTCGCCGCGCTGTGCTGCCTGACGCTGATCGCAGGCAGCGCGCTGGGCTACATCACCTGGCAGAAGGTGCGCCACAACGCCGAGGAAGACCACAAATGGAGCATTTTCATCAACGAAACCACCGATTTGGGCCCCGATCCCAACGCCCCCGATCCCAGCGAGCGCGTCTATACGCTGGCCGATTTCAGCTCGATGCGCACCACGCTCTGGCGCTTCGCGCTGCAAAACCTCACTTGGAACGGCCATCAGCAGTCCTACATCAAGGAGTGGGTGGAGCATCGCGGCGAGCTGCACAACCGCAACGCCCACAACGCCTTCGTGCAGGTGGCGTACAACTACGGCTGGCCAGCGGGCATTCTGTTCCTGCTCTACGTCGGCTTCTCCGCATGGCGCGCATGGCGCTACTATTGGCTGCGGCGGCGCGCCGAGGCGATGGCCATCGTGCCGCTGCTGTTCACGACGCTGTTTATTTTGCAGGGCATCTTTGAGTCCATCTATACGCCGTTCACGCCGGTGTGCTGCGTGTACCTGCTGGTGCAGGGCGTGCTCTGGCGGCAGTCGCTATCCACGCCGGAGGAGCGGGCATGACCGCGTCTGCGCCTGCCGTCAGCATCATCGTGCCCGCCTTCCGGGCGGCGGCCACGCTGCCCATGTGCCTTGATTCGCTGCTGGCGCAGACGCTGGCCGACATCGAGGTGCTGGTCATCGACGACGGTTCCGACGACGGCACGGCGGATGTCGCCGCTGCCTATGCAACGCGCGATGCCCGCGTGCGCGCGCTGCGGCAACCGGAAAACCTAGGCGTCTCAGCGGCGCGCAATCGCGGGCTGACCGAGGCACGCGGCGCGCACATCGGCTTTTGCGATGCCGACGATTGGGCCGAACCCGGCATGTACGGCACGCTGCTGCGCGCCGCACAAACCAAGGATGCGCAGGTCTCCTTCTGCGCGGTCATCAAGGAACTGCCCGGCGGCAGCGTGACGGTTCCCCTGCCCTGGCCGGACGGCACGGTGTTCGACCCCTCGACGATCCGGACCGACCTGATCCCCAACATGATCGCCTGCCCAACCGACAGCGAACAACTGCCGGTCAGCGGCTACACGCCCCGCAATCTATTTGCGCGCGAGGCGCTAGAAGGCCTTACCTTCCGCGCCGACATCCACTATGCCGAGGATCTGCTGTTCATCGTGCAAGCGCTGCTCCGGGCCCAACGCGCGGTGGTGGTGGGCACGGCGCTCTATCGCTACCGGTTTCACGCCGGTTCCACCACCCAGCGCTACAGCCCGCACGTACCCGCCTCGCAATACGCCAGCCAAAGCGCGCTGATCGACGCACTGACGCGGGATTCCATCGCCTTGATTTGGCTAAGCGATAACGTCGTGAAGCAAGAACTTGCCGAGCGGCTCAATATCCGCGCGCGCCGCAGCCTGCTGACCGGGGTCATCAACCTCTGCCTGCCCGGCTCGCCCTATCCGCCGCTGCGCGCCCGCGCCCGCGCCATCGCCGAGCTGATCTCCACGCCGGAGGCACGCGCCCTGTTTCAACCGCGCACGGTGCGGCTATGGCCGCTGCTGCGCCGCGAGCCCAAGCTGGCGCTCAAGTACGCGCTGATCCGCTACCGGCTGGCGGCGCCGCTGGCATTGCTCTACACCTACTTTTATCGCTCGCGATAATCCAAACCGAAGGAGACCGTCATGACCCAAATCGACACCATAGAACAGGCGCTGCGCGCCAAGCGCGGGCAACTTGCGCTTAAACGCGGGCTGGATGCCGTGGTCAGCGCCGTGGCGCTGGCGCTGCTCTCCCCGGTGTTTCTGCTGCTCGCCGCCGCCATCGCGATCGACGACCCCGGCCCGGTATTCTACCGGCAGGAGCGCGTCGGCCGGAACGGCAAGCCCTTCCGCATCCTTAAATTTCGCTCCATGGTACAGGATGCCGATCGGAAAGGGCTGCCGCTCACCGTCGGCGACGATGCGCGCATCACCCGCGTGGGGCGCTTTCTGCGGCGCACCAAGCTGGATGAGCTGGCGCAGTTGGCCAACGTGCTGCGCGGCGAGATGAGCCTTGTGGGTCCTCGCCCCGAAGTGCCGCGCTATGTGACGCTCTACTCGCCGCTGCAGCGCATGGTGCTGCGCATCCGTCCCGGCGTCACCGATCTGGCTTCCATCCGCTACCGCGATGAAAACGCGCTGCTCGGCCAGAGCGCCGATCCGGAACGAACCTATACCGAACAGGTAATGCCCGCCAAACTGGCCATCAATCTGGATTATCTTTCCACCTTTTCCGTGCTCGGCGATTTGCGGCTGATCCTTTCCACGGTGCTACACCTTGGCCGCGACGCCGCCAGGCGCATCGGCGGCGAATAGTATTACGGAAATGTACAAAAAAAGAAACCACCTTTCCGTTGATTTGCTTTTTCTTATATAGTATGCTAAAGAGGGGAAGGATCGAGGGAAGTTGGTGAAGGCCATGAGAGAACATCTTTCATGCTCCCGCAAGGGGATGTTAGTTCTCATCGCCTTTTTTTGTTATCCTTCTCTTCTTTCTGTATGAAAATAGGCAGGTATGCGTTCCCGCCCGTTTCCATAATTTTCTCCAGAAAAAAAGCAGAGGAGGAGAACCATGTCTTATACGGTAAACACTTTTGTTTGGATTTCTATCGTCGTCTCCCTCGTTGCGTTTGCCTTCGCGGTATGGCTATACCGCTGGGTAAAAGCGCAGCCCTCCGACAACGCGCGTATCGCCGAGGTCGGCACGCTGATCCGCGCGGGCGCCAACACCTTCCTGCGCAAGGAGTACGTCATGCTGGCCAAGTTCAGCCTCGTGGTCGCGGTGGTGATTTTCATCTTCCTGCCGCACCCGGCTTGGAAAGGCTCCATCACCGCCAATCTCCATATGGCGGCCGCGTATTTGGCCGGTACGGTTTTCTCCGCCATCGCCGGGGTCATCGGCATCCGCATCGCCACCATCGCCAACATCAAAACCGCCGAGGCCGCCAAGAAGGGCATCGAGCCTTCCTTTATGGCGGGTTTCCGCGGCGGCGCGGTGATGGGCATGGCGGTGGTCGGCTCCACGCTGCTGGGCGTGGCGCTGGTAACGCTGCTCACCGATGATCCTTCCACGCTGCTGGGCTTCAGCTTCGGCGCCAGTTCCCTCGCGCTGTTCGCCAAGGCGGGCGGCGGCATCTTCACCAAGACCGCCGATATCAGCGCCGATCTGGTGGGCAAGGTTGAACTGGGCATCCCGGAGGATGATCCGCGCAATCCCGCCGTTATTGCCGACAACGTCGGCGACAATGTCGGCGACGTGGCTGGCATGGGCGCCGACCTGTTCGATTCCAACGTCGCCGCCATGTCCGCCGCGCTGGTGCTGGCGCATGCGCTCGGCGGCGCGGCCAATACCGCGATGGTGTTCTGCTACGCGGCCGCCGGACTGCTGGCCTCGATCGTCGGCGTAGGCATGGCGCGCATGGGCACCAAAGGCCCCACCCACGCGCTCAATAGCAGCACCTACATCACCACGGGCATTTACGCCGCGCTGACGGCGCTGACCAACCTGATCTTCGGCTTCTCTTGGCGCATTTGGGGCGCCAGCATCATCGGCCTGTTGGTCGGCGTGGTCATCGGCATCGCCAGCGACTACTATACCGACGATTCACGCAAGCCGGTGCGCAACGCTGCCAAGGCCGCCGAATCCGGCCCGGCCTTCACCATCCTCACCGGCGTAGCCTATGGCTTCCTGAGCGCGCTGCCCTCGCTGATCGGCATCGCCGTCGCTTCGCTTGCGGCCTATAAGATCTGCGAACCTTTGGGCGGCAACTACCCGATGTTCGGTATCGCTATGGCCGCCGTGGGCATGCTGTCCATCGTGGGCATGATTATCTCCAACGACGCTTACGGCCCCATCGTCGACAACGCGCGCGGCTTGGCCGAAATGGGCAACCTAGGCGACGAAGTGCTCGAAATTACCGACCAGCTCGACAGCGCCGGCAACACCGTCAAGGCCATCACCAAGGGATTCGCCATTGGCGCCGCCGGCCTTACCGTCATCGCGCTGCTGGGCGCCTTCATCAGTGAGGTAAATACCGCCGCCGTCGAGCTCGGCCTGCCGATCATCACCGGCCTGGACATCATGAACCCCACCGTGTTCTTCGGCATGCTGATCGGCGCGGCGGTTCCGGCCGTTTTCTCGGCGATGCTGATCCTCGGCGTAGACCGCAACGCACAACGCATGGTGGCGGAAATTCACCGTCAGTTCAAGGAAATCGTCGGTCTGAAGGAAGGCAAGCCTGGCGTCGTACCCGAGTACTCCCGCTGCATCGACATCGCCACCGGCGGCGCGCTCCGCGAACTGATTCCCGCCGGTCTGGTCGCCATCCTGCTGACGCTTGCCGTGGGCTTCGTCGGCGGCGTGCAGGCCATCGGCGGCTATCTTTGCGGCAACATCGTCACCGGCCTTTTGCTGGCGCTTTTCATGAGCAACGCGGGCGGCCTGTGGGATAACGCCAAGAAGTACGTGGAATCCGGCCACAACGGCGGCAAGGGCTCCGACGCCCACAAGGCCGCCGTGGTCGGCGACACCGTCGGCGATCCCTTCAAGGACACCGCCGGCCCCTCCATCAACACACAGATTACCGTCGTTTCGTTGATCTCCTCTCTGTTTGCCACCATGTTCCTGACCATGTCTCTGTTCAAATAATTCAAATCTCCGCCTCCGCAGATCGTATGGCGATCTGCGGAGGCATCGTAAAGGAGAGGTGCAATGAGCATCGATTTTTCCACCTTCTTATCGCTGTTGACGCACAGCCCGATGATCGCCATCACCGTGGCGCTGACGCTGGGCGTCATCCTCGTCAACGGCTGGACCGACGCGCCGAACGCCATCGCCACCTGCGTCTCCACGCGCTCGATGCGTGCCTCCAGCGCGATCATGATGGCAGCGGTTTTCAACTTTCTGGGCGTGCTGCTGATGACCATGGTCAACGCCAAGGTGGCCATGACCATCTATAACATGGTGGACTTCGGCGGACGCACCGCCGACGCCACCGTCGCACTATGCGCCGCGCTGTTCGCCATCGTCGTATGGGCGACGGCCGCGTGGAAATTCGGCATCCCCACCAGTGAAAGCCACGCGCTGATCGCAGGGCTATCCGGCGCGGCTATCGCGCTGCACGGCGGTCTCGGCGGCATCAACGGCTCGGAATGGGTCAAGGTGCTATACGGCCTTGTGCTCTCCTCGGTGCTGGGTTTCTTTAGCGGCTTCTTTGCCACGCGCCTGATCGAATGGCTGTGCAAGGGCATGAGCCGCCGCGGCACCACCACCTTCTTCCGCGGCGCGCAGATCGGCGGCGGCGCGGCTATGGCATTCATGCACGGCGCGCAGGACGGGCAGAAGTTTATGAGCGTTTTCCTGTTGGGCATCTTTCTTGCCAGCGGGCAGGGCTCGGTTTCCAACTTCGCCATACCGGTTTGGCTGATGGTGGTCTGCTCCCTCGTCATGGCGCTGGGCACCTCCATCGGCGGCTACCGCATCATCAAGTCCGTCGGGCTGGACATGGTCAAGCTCAAGCCCTATCAGGGCTTTGCCGCCGACTTGGGCGCGGCGTCTTGCCTGCTGCTTTCCTCGCTCACCGGCATCCCGGTCAGCACGACGCATACCAAGACCACCGCCATCATGGGCGTGGGCGCATCCAAGCGCATTTCCGCCGTCAATTGGAAAATCGTCGGCGAAATGGCGGTCGCGTGGGTGTTGACCTTCCCGGGCTGCGGTTTGCTTGGCTTTGTGATGGTCAAGCTCTTTATGTGGATCTTCTAACGGACAAGCTTTTTGAATAAAGGAGTGAAAGATATGAGCCAAAGCAAGCGTAAAAAGGATTTTGACTATTTCGGATGTTTTGAGAATTGTGCCAAGCTGGCGTACGACGCCGCGATTTATCTGCATCAATCGGTGGAGAATTTCAATCCCGCCAAGTTGGAGGGGCAAACCGCCGAGATGCACCGGATCGAAAACAACGCCGACATGCTCAAACATGAGATGCTGACGCACCTCTCCCACGAGTTTCTGCCGCCGATCGAGGCCGAGGATATCGTTACCATCTCGATGGGGCTGGACGATGTGGTGGATACCATCGAAGAGGTGATGCGCCGCCTGTACATGTTCAACGTGCAGTCCGTTCATCCCGAGGCAGCGGCCTTTACCGAGCTAATCGTGCAGAGCTGCAAGTCGCTGGTGGCCGCGGTTACGGAGTTCCGTCACTTCAAGAAATCCAAATCCATCCAAGAGCACATCATCGCCGTTAACGCCTTGGAAAACGAGGGCGACAAGCTCTATGCCGAATCGATGCGCAAGCTATTCACCAGCCAAGCCGAATGGCGCGACACCATGGTGTGGACAACCATGCTCGACTGCGTGGAGGATTGCTTGGACTGCTGTGAGGACGTCGCCGATATGATCGAAAGCGTCATCATGAAGAATACCTAATACAAACACAGGAGGAGACTATGGACAAGATATTCGGTAAGCTCACCGAAGGCATGCAAATGTTTGTCGCCCCGGGCGGATGGAAGTACGCGGTGATGATCGGCATCGGCCTGCTGCTGATCTGGCTGGCGATCCGCAAGGAGTATGAGCCGCTGCTGCTGCTGCCCATCGGCTTCGGCTGCATCCTGTGCAACATCCCGCTCTCCCACGCGGTGGGCGCCGACGGCTTCCTGAAGGTGCTCTACGACGCGGGCATCGCCAACGAGCTGTTCCCGGTGCTGCTGTTCATCGGCATCGGCGCGATGATCGACTTTGCCCCGCTGTTCAAGCAGCCGGTTACGCTGTTCTTCGGCGCGGCGGCGCAATTCGGCATCTTCGTGGCGATGTTCCTCGCGGTGTGCTGCAACTTCTTCCTTCCGGTACCTTTCTCGATGAAGGAGGCGGCCGCCATCGGCATCATCGGCGCCGCCGACGGCCCCAGCGCCATCTTCATCGGCCAGCTGTTCGCGCCCAAGTACATCGGCTCGATCATGGTGGCGGCCTACAGCTACATGTCGCTGGTGCCGCTGATTCAGCCGCCGGTGGTGCGCGCGCTGACCACCAGCAAAGAGCGCCGCATCCGCATGTCCTCCACGGCGATGGACGTGCAGGTGCCCAAGTACCTGCGCATCCTCTTCCCCATTGTGGTGACGCTGGTGGCGGGCATCGTGGCGCCGATGTCCACCTCGCTGATCGGCGCGCTGATGTTCGGCAACCTGCTGCGCGAGTGCGGCGTAACCGAGAAGCTCTCGCAATCGGCGCAGAACGAGCTGAGCAACCTCATCACCCTGCTGCTGGGCATCACCATCGGCTCCACGATGCGCGCGCAGGAGTTCCTCACCCCGCATACCGCCATCATCCTTGGCATCGGCCTTTTGGCCTTCGTGTTTGATACGGCGGGCGGCGTGCTCTTCGCCAAGCTGGTCAACCTGTTCCTGCCCGAAAACCGCAAGGTCAACCCGATGGTCGGCGCCTGCGGCATCTCGGCGTTCCCGATGAGCGCGCGCATCATCCAGAAGATGGCGCAAAAAGAGGATCCGGAAAACTTCATCCTCATGCCCGCGATCGGCGCCAACGTGGCCGGTCAGGTCGGTTCCATCATCGCCGCCGCGATGATCCTGAGCATATTCGGTTAAGGAGGTGCATCTTATGTCCACCAATGTGATGAGCATGTTGGGCGAAGCGCTGCGGGCGATGTGCATCGGCATCCCCTGCGTGTTCGCGGTGCTGGCGGTTTTCTACTTCGCGATTTGGCTGATGATGCGCGCCAGCAAGGCCGAAAAATAATCCCCTGCCCACAAAAACAGCCCTCGCTCAAAATGCCGAGCGGGGGCTGTTTTTTCACGCGTCAGGCTTGTCCTTGCGCAGCGTCCGCGCCTATGTTGATCTCCTCATAGATCTTGTAGCGCTCCGCGAAGGAGAGCTCGCGGAGCATCTTGTGGATGGTCCACACATACCCGAAGGGATCGGTAAATTGCGCATGGACCACGCCCATAAACTCCCCCGGCTCTCCCTGCGCGGCCGCTCCGTTTTCCTGCGCCAGCTTGAGGGTTTCTGCTACGTCGTCCACCGCCATCTGCAGCCAGACCGAATCGGTTTCGTCGGCCTTGGGCGGGTGGCAATCATAAGCAGGGTTCGCATCCATCAGCCGCAGCTCTACGCCGCCGAGTGTCACGTTTGCCTCGTTGCAGCCCCGTTTGCCGGGAAACGCGAATACCTCCCCGCGCTTCGCGCCAAACACGCGTTCATAGAAGCCCATCGCCTCCAGCGCGTCGCGCACCACCAGATTCAGCACCAGCCCGCATTGCTTGCCCATCCCGTCTCCCTCCCCCGTTTACCCCAAGTGAAACAGAATTCCGCCGTAGATGTTAAAGCCCACCGCCCAAAGCATGATGATCCCTTCATAGAAGCGAATGCCCTTGCCCTTGCGCAGCGCAAACCAGCCCAGCATCGGCAGCACGTCGATGAGGTAGCGCGTGCCGAACTGCCACGCGCCGAAGCCCTTGTGGAACAGGAACGAACAGAAGTGCAGCGTCGCGCAGACCCAGATTAACGCATCCATACCGCTTCGTTCCTTGCGCCGCGCCGAGGCGATCAGGCGCAGTGCCGCCAGCAGATACAGCGGATTCGCCAAATAGAACGCAAAGCCGAAACCGTTAGGAAAGCGCAGCTGCGCCTCCTCGATGTAGGGCAGCCGGAAGATGTTGCGGATGTTTTGCAGCACGTAAACGGATGAAAACTGGCCGTGCTCGGAGCGCAGGTATTCCGGCAGGTAGTTGTGCCCAAACTCCAGCGGGTTATTGAAGCGCACGTAGTTATAAACGCCATAAGCGCAGGCGATCAGCGCCGGGGCGATCAGGCGGGGCAGCAGACGGCGCAGCGTACCGGCCGGGCGGTCGCCCTCGCGCCGCAACCCCTGCCACAGCGCAAAGAGCACCACCGGCACATAGAACGCTTGAAACGGACGGCACCCAACCGCGCAGGCCAAACAGACCGGCGCGGCATACCCCCAGTATCCTTGCCCGCGCAACGAACCGTAAATGGCCAACATCGTCAGCAAAAAGGACATGCCCTGCGCCAGATTCCAGACCCCGCCGTACAGCGAGACCTCCAGCAAATTGCAGCCCGCCACCCAAAACACCGCGAACGCCGCCGCCGGAAAATCCGCCGCGCGCAGCCTGCGCGCGATGGCATAGCCCGCCGTGTAGCTGCCCAACCACATCAGCATATTGCAGAGCATGCTGGGCACATCCTGACCGAAGAGGAAGGAGAGCACCCACATCGGCACCGTCGGAAACGGCGGAAAGCTCACGTAATAATTGCCCTGATAGGTGGCCAGCTCCAGCCACTGATAATTTTGCGGCAGCACGATATGCCCGCTGCGCCACACCATGGCCTGCAGCGAGTAAGAATTATAGGGGCTGGGCGCGAACAGCGCTTCCCGCAGCGCCGAAGCCATCAGCAGATAAATCAGCACGAGCAACGCCAGCCCCCAGCCGTAGCCTTTATACCCCGCGCCCACCGCACCGGCGCGGCGCAGGAAGGCCGCCGCGTTCTCTGTTTGCTTCCTTTCCTTTTGCACTTTCTCACCCCATATTTTAACCTTATTTTCGCTTTCATGATACCATCCTTCTTGCTATAATGAAAGGTATCATTGCAAAGGCGTCATTCAAAGGTGTCATTCATAGCGGCAACAGAGCGCTTTCCCCGAAACCCCCGCAAGGAGATGTAAGCATGTCGGTTTACGGTCAATTTACCGATTCCTATGCCCCCATCATGGATGGCGTGGGCGTGATGGTGCAGAATTACGCGCGCCTGCTCAACAAACTGGGACACCGCACTGTGGTGGTGGCGCCCAAAGTGCCGGAATATGTGGAAACCGATCCTTTTGAGATCGTTCGCATGCAATCGGTGCTTGTGCCGCCGCGCAAGCCGTACCGTCTGCAGATGCCCGGCTTTTCGCCGGTAAGCCGCCGGCGCTTGGACCGCATCCCCTTCGATTTGGTGCATACCCATTCGCCGTTCGTCGCCGGCAGCGAGGCGCTGCGCGTCGCCCGGCACAGGGCGATTCCGCTGGTCACCACCTTTCACAGCAAATATCGCGACGATTTTGAGCAGGTATTTCGCAACGCTTGGTTGGCCGAGACCATCAACAACGGCGTCATGCGCTTTTACGACAAGGTTGACGCGGTATGGACCGTCAACGAATCCACGCTGCGCACCATGCGCGAGTATGGGTTTCAGGGGCGCGTGGACGTCATCCCCAACGGCTGCGACATGGCTGGACGCCGCGTGGGCCGCGACGACGCCGACGCCTTTGTGCAGGCGCTGTGCGGCATAGCGCCGCGGGTACCGGTATTGTTGTTCGTGGGGCAGATGGCGGCTGTAAAAAACCCAGCGCTGGTGGTAGCCGCCTGCGCCGAAGCGGTGCGCGCGGGCAGCGGCTGTCATCTGCTGATGGTCGGCGAGGGCGGCAGCCTGCAAAGCCTCAAGGATCAGGCGCTGCAACTGGGCATCGCGGATCGCGTACACTTTCTTGGCGTGCTGCGGGATCGTGCCGATCTGGCGCGGATCTATGCCCGCGCCAACCTGTTCGTATTCCCCTCGATCTACGATAACGCGCCGCTGGTGGTGCGCGAGGCCTCAGCCATGGGCTGCCCCTCGCTGCTGCTGCGCGGCGCCAACGCCGCCGAGGGCGTGGTGCACGGCGACAACGGCTTTCTGGCCGACAACACGGATTTGCAGCCCTTTTCCCGCGCGCTGGTCGATCTGCTGGCGCATCCAGAGGCGCTTGCCGCCGCCGGGCAGCGCGCGAAGGAAACGCTGGCCTTCGCTTGGGAAACCGTGGTGAATCAGGCGGAGGAGCGCTATCAGGAAATCCTGCGCGAATATGCCGTGCGCCCTACAAAAAAGCGCCGTTCTCAACTGTAATACATACCATTTGTTCCAATTTCTTCATTTATATTTCCCAACAACTACATATTTCCGCCGCATTGTTGGGGTACGCTGTTCCCATCAAGATTCTTTAGCATGCATTGCGTAGGAGGAATCCCCCATGAGTGAATCAACCCCGATCCAGATGGACGCCCCCGAGCAGACCCGCCAGAAAAAGCCAAAGCTCAGCCCCGCCAAGCGCAAACGCCGCATCCGCCGCATCGTCAAGGGTGTGTTGTGGGCGCTCTTTTTGTGTGCGCTGGCCGTTGCGGGTTGGTTCTACTATACCAGCACGCAGAAGCCCGTCGCCGAAGCCGACGCCGCGCAGTACACACAGGGCGTCGTCCAGCAGGGGGCGATGGACGTAAACGTATACGGTTCCGGTTCCATCGCGGCGGCCAACCAGCCCTCGGTCTACGTGGAGGCCGACGGGCAGCTGGTGGATCTGCGCGCGGATGTCGGCGACGAGGTGAAGGAAGGGCAAATCCTCGCCGTGCTAAAAAATGATACGCTCGATGATGAGATCGCCTCGCTTGAGTACGCGCTGTGGGATGCCGACAACACCATCACCACCACCTATGCGGGCGGCGAAGTGCTCAACATTCAAGCGCCCTCGGCTGGGCGCGTGATGGAGATCTCCGCCAAGGTCGGCGACGACGCGCTGGCAGTATACCGCCGCTTGGGCAGCGTTGCCATGCTCTCCACCGACGGCCGCATGAAGGTGCAGCTGGACGTGGCCGACGGCATCGAGCTGAGCTATGGCGATGAGGTCGTCGTGCTGGGCGAAGGTTTCGGCATCGAGGGTACGGTGTCGGATCTGTTCCTGCAAGGCACCCGCGCCGTCATCACCGTGGTGGATGATACGCTGCCGCTGGGCGCTACCGTCAGCGTGACCACGGTAGACAACAAGCCCATCGGCACCGGCAAACTGGAGATCAACAAGCCCATGGCGGTATCGGCCTTCGGTGGCACCATCAAGGCGGTGCGCACCAAGGTGGGCGATAAGGTAGATCGCAAGGATACCCTCTTCACGCTGGAAGATTCGCCGATCACACTGAAGGTGGAAAACCTACGCATCCAACGCGAAACCGCCGCCACCTCGCTCAAGGACGCCAAGGAAAAGCGCGAAAGCCTGATCGTTCGCGCGCCGGTAGACGGCGTTATCGCCTCGGTGGAGGTCACCGAGGGAACCGATATGGTGTCCGGCGACTCCTTGTGCAGCATTTTGCAGGGCGAAGAGATGGTGCTGACCATCGCCGTGGATGAGCTGGATGTGGTAAAGGTGGCCGAGGGGCAGCCGGTCAACATCTCGGTGGACGCGCTGCCCGAGCTGTCGCTGCAAGGCACGGTGCAAAAGATCGCGCCGGTAGGCGCCAGCGAGAGCGGCGTATCCACCTACGATGTGAAGCTCAACTTTGATTCGGCGGGCACCGGCGTGCGTCCCGGCATGAATGCCAGCGGGCAGATTCAGGTCGCCCATGCTGACAGCACGCTCTACGTGCCGGTGGAGGCGCTGATGACGGTGAACGGCGGAAAATACGTGATGGTCGCCGATGGCAGCGTGGGCGCGTTCAGCAACGTGCCGACCGGCGCGGATGCCGAGGGCGGCGCTGCCGGTTCGGGGCAGATGCGCATGCGCTTCACCGAGGGGCAGGGCGGCGCGGGCGCAAACTTTGATCCCAGCAGCATGACCGAGGAGCAGCGTGCCGCCATGCGCGCCGCGCGGCAAAACGGCCAGGGCGGGCAAAACGCGCCCATCGGCCAGAACGCAGCCGCCCCCGGCACGGCTGCCACGCAGCCCGCCACCGGCTCGCTGCGCCCCGTCACCGTCGGCCTAATCAACGATGATTACGCCGAAATTCTCTCCGGCGTCAGCGCTGGTGAAGTCGTGCTCTATCAATCCGCCGAAAGCAGCAGTTCCGGCAACCGCAACCAATTCGTTGTACGCACCGGCGGCATGAGCATGCCCATGATGGGCTTCTAGCAAACGATGACGCAGTGAGGAATGACCACAATGATCGAAATGATAAACATCCGCAAGGAATATCAGATGGGCGACAACATCGTGCGCGCGCTGGATGGGGTGGATCTGACCATCGGCGATCGGGAGTTTGTTGCCATCATCGGCCCCTCGGGCAGCGGCAAGTCGACGCTGATGAACATCATCGGCTGCCTAGACCTAGCGGACGACGGCATCTACCGGCTCGATGGGCAGGAGATCACCGATTATAGCGAAAACGAGCTGGCCGATATCCGCAACCGCAAGATCGGCTTCGTGTTCCAGCAGTTCAATCTGCTGCCGCGCATGACGGCGCAGGAAAACGTGGAGTTGCCGCTGATCTATAGCGGCATGCGCCCCAGCAAGCGCCACCGCATCAGCGAGGAGGTGCTCGAGCGCGTCGGCCTTGCCGACCGCATGGATCACCGGCCCACCGAACTATCCGGCGGGCAGCAGCAACGCGTGGCCATCGCCCGCGCGCTGGTCACAAACCCTTCGCTGATCTTGGCCGACGAGCCCACCGGCAACCTCGATTCCAAAACCGGGCAGGAGATTCTGCGCATGCTGCACGAGCTGCATCAGGGCGGCAACAGCATCGTGCTCATCACCCACGACCCCACCGTGGCGGCGCAAACCCCGCGCAGCATCCACATCCACGACGGCCGCGTGTTGCTGCCGGGGCAGGAAGGGGTGGTTTGATGTCGCTGCAAGTTTTTTCGATGGCCTTCAAGGCCATCCGCACCAACAAGGTGCGCGCCGCGCTGACGATGCTGGGCGTCATCATCGGCGTGATGAGCGTCGTGACGCTGATCGCCATCGCGCAAGGCACCACGGTGCGCATCAGCGAATCCATCCAGAGCATGGGCACCAACCTGCTCACCGTCAATATCACCACCCGCCGCGTCGGTCAATTTGGCGGACCGGGCGGGCTCGGCGGGCAGCAGGGCGGAGGGCAAGGCGGCTCCGCCGGAGGCTCCCAGCGCGGTACCGTCGTGCTCTCGCTGGACAAAATCCTCGCGCTGGCCGACAGCCCGGACATCGATCTGGTCTCCCCCACCGTTTCCGGCAGCAAGACCGTCAAGGCCGGCAACACCAACGAGTCGGTCAACGTGATGGGCGTGCTGCCCGCCTACGCGCAAATCCGCAACCAAAGCGTGCAGAGCGGCCGCTACATCATCCAGCACGACATCGACAACCGCAGCGCCGTCTGCGTCGTCGGCACCGAAACCGCCACCACGCTGTACGGCAACACCGACGTGGTCGGCAACACGCTGCACATCGACGGCCGGGTGTTCAAGATCGTCGGCGTGCTGGAGAGCAAGGGCAGTTCCAGCGGCTCTTCCAACGACGAAATCGTCATCCTGCCCTACTCGCTGGCGCAGCGCATGCTGGGCGCCACCACCATCACCAGCTTCTACGTCTCGGCCACCTCGCCGGAGACGGTGAGCGCCGCGCAGACCTACGTGGAGAGTTACCTCTATAAGCGCTACCAGAACACCTCCTCCTACCGCGTGATGAACCAGACCGAAATGCTGGACACCGTCAGCCAGCAGACCGAATCGATGACGCTGATGCTCGGCGGCATCGCGGCGATCTCGCTGCTCGTGGGCGGCATCGGCATCATGAACATCATGCTGGTATCGGTCACCGAGCGCACGCGCGAGATCGGCATCCGCAAGGCCATCGGCGCCAAGCGGCGCAATATCCTCCTGCAGTTCCTCATCGAGGCGGTGGTGATCTCCGGCCTTGGCGGGCTGGTCGGCCTTGGGCTGAGCTTCCTGCTGATGCGCTTTTTAGAGGCCACGCAAAACATGACGCTGGTGATGTCGGCTGGCGTGGGCGAGCTGGCGATCGGCTTCTCGATGGTGGTCGGCGTGCTATTCGGCCTCTATCCGGCGGGCAAAGCATCCAAGCTGCGCCCCATCGAAGCGCTGCGGTACGACTGACCGAAAGAAGAAAGAACCAAAAAGCAAAAAATCGGCTCGGAGAAGGCAAAATTCTCCGAGCCGATTCTAAACATTACTTTATTTATGCGTTCTTCTTCACGTAGGCGACCGCCACCGCGCCGGGCCCGGCATGCGTGCCGATCACCATGCCGATGGGGTAGCGCACCGTGCGGTACGGATTGCCCGCCGGGAAAAGCGCCTGCTCCAGCTCGCCCATCAAATGCGGCGCGTTGGTGTGGCCAAAGGCGAATTGGTATCGGTCGTCCACGCCATCCTTGGCCATAAATTCCGCGATTTTCTGGTAAGCGCCCTTGGTGCCGCGCGCCAGCCCGGCCATGCCCACAACGCCCTCCCAGATATGAACGATGGGTTTGAGCCGCAACACGCCGCCCACGCGCATGCCCACCGAGGAAAGGCGGCCGCCCTTGTGCAGATACGTCAAGTCGTCGATCACGGCGTACAGCACCACGCGTTTGCTCAGCGCCTCCATCTCAGCCACGATTTCTGCGGCGGTAGCGCCCGCGTCCCGCATTTCCACGGCGCGCGCGAGCAGAATCGCGGAACCCATCGCCACGGTGCGCAAATCCACCAAGTAGATCTTCCCCTGCGGGAACTGTTCCATGGCGATGCACGCCGATTGATACGTTCCGCTAAGCGCCGAGGAAAGGCAGAATACGATGATCTCGTCCCCCGCCTCCACGCTGGGCGCAAAAGCCTGCGCGAAGGCGTCCGGATTTACCTGTACGGTGCTGGGCAGCGCCTTGGAGGTGACCAGCTTCGCGTAGAACTCCTCCAGCGACATATCGATATCCTGCAAATAAAGCTTCTCATCAAAAATGACGCCCAGCGGCGCAACCGCGATGTCCCAAGCTTCCCGCGCTTCCTTCGGTAAGTCCGCCGTGCTGTCGGCAACAAATCGAATGGTCATGAATCAAGATCCCTTCCTTTGCACAAAAAGATTAGGGTTTTGCCGTATTTTCTTTCTCCCGCTCCATATACCGCTCAAAAAACACGGTAATGTGGTCCAGCGTCTCCACCAGTACCTCGGTTTGCTCCGGCGAAAGCGCCTTTTGCACCGCCGCCACCATTTCCTCGTGGAACCGGGCGTGATGCGCGTTGGCGGCCTCACCGCGCGGCGTCAGCCGAACGCGGACGATGCGCTTATCCTCCATGGCGCGCTCGCGCAGCAGATATCCCTTGCGCTCCAGCGTGGTCACCGCAACCGTCAACGAACCAACGGTGATCCCTAGGCGCGCGGCGATGGCCGACATGCTGTTTTCCTCATCCGAGGCGCCCGCGGCCTCCAGCACGTGCATCTCGCGCACCGAAGCGTCCGCGAAATCGCCGATGGCCAGCGCACGCTCCTCGATATCGAGGATGTCGTTAAACAAGCGCACGAGCATGTGATTGATCGATTTTTCCGCGCGGTTCATATCGGTACCTCCGGTTTTGTTTTGGTGTTCAAAACTTCGTAGCTGATAATAGCACGTGGCTCTCCGCTTGTCAACCGTCCTTGACGGATCCAAAAGAGATTGCTATCATTGTAAGCATCAAGAACGCTGCGCCTAGGAAAGGATGGTTCGCATGAAGAAAGAGAACATCTGCGTCCTGCTGCAAGAAGCGATCGCCCAGCAACAACCGGTGGCGTTGCAGCGCAAAAAGCTGGGCGCGCCGCCGCTGTATTGCGTACCCTTGTCCTTGAGCGAAAGGCTGCTGCTCGTGGCGCTGTATGCCGATTTCCAGCCCGATGGCTACGAGGTTGTGCGCCTGCGCGATATCACCGAAATTCGCGGCGATGCGCGCACTGCCTTTCACGCACGCATCATGACGCAGGAAGGCGTGCTGGCCAAACTGACGGCTCCCCCGGTGCCGCTTATCGATTTCGGCGCGCTGCTGGCCGCGCTTGGTGAGCAGCGCGAGCCGGTTATCGTCGAGGACGGCGGCAAGGGTTTTCTGCTCGGCACCATCGAAAAGGCGGGCAAGAGTAAGCTGCGCGTGCGTTACATCGGCACCGATGGGCAGGTGGATCCGGATACCACGCGCATCCCCTACGAGGACATCGCCTCGGTGCATTTCGGCGGGCGGTACCTGAACCTCGTGGCACGGTATGCACAGATTGCCGCCCACGTTGAAACCGCTAAAGCCGACGAAGCGGCCATCCCCGCGCCCGCCGAGCCGCCAGCTCCAAAACCAGTGAAAGCCGCTGCCCCGGTCGTAAAAAAGCCCGCGCGCAAGCCCGCCGCGCCCAAAACCACCGCAAAGCCAAAACCCGCGGCCACAAAATAGGCTCCATCCGCTTTCCGGCATCCCGCCGGAGAGCGGTTTTTTATCAAGAGCGATATCGTTCCGTGCCCAGTCGATAGAGATCATTTCCCTCGCTGTCGATGGCGACGATCAGCGGGAAATCTTCCACCTCCAGCGCGCGAATCGCCTCGGTTCCCAAATCTTCAAAGGCCAGCACACGGCTCTGGCGCACGCAGCGCGCGATCAGCGCGCCCGCCCCGCCGGTGGCAGCCAGATACACCGCGCCGCACGCGCGCATCGCCTCGATTACCGCCGCGTCGCGCCCGCCCTTGCCAATCATGCACAGCAGCCCTTGCGCCAGCAACCGAGGCGCGTAAGCGTCCATTCGCCCGCTGGTGGTCGGCCCGCAGGAACCGATCACCGCGCCGGGCGGCGGCGGACACGGCCCCGCATAGTAAATCGCTTGTCCGTGCAGATCCACCGGCAACGGCTGCCCCGCATCCAGCAGCGCGCACAGCCGCTTGTGCGCGGCATCGCGCGCGGTGAGGATGGTGCCGGAGAGCAGCACCGAATCCCCGGCGCGCAGATCGGCAAGCGCCGCGCGATCGGTCGGGAAGGAAATGCGGATCGGTTTTGGAGCCTCGTTTTTCATTCATTCTCCCTCTTTTGCAGAAAACTAGAGCGTCGTATGCTTGTGCCGCGCCGCGTGGCACTGCATGTTGACCGCCACCGGCAGCCCGGCGATGTGCGTAGGCAGCTGCGCGCACAGCACCGCCAGCGCGGTGGTATCGCCGCCTAGGCCCTGCGGGCCGATGCCCAGCGCGTTGATGCGCGCCAGCAGCTCCGTTTCCATCGCCGCCAGCTCCGGCTCCGGCGAGGGGCGGTTCACCTCGCGCAGCAACTGCCGCTTGGCCAGCAGCATGGCGCTCTCGGCAGTGCCGCCGATGCCCACGCCCACGATCACCGGCGGGCAGGGGTTGGCGCCAGCCAGCCGCACGCTCTCCACCACGAAAACTGCCACGCCCGCCGCGCCTTGCGAGGGCGTCAGCATGCCCAGACGGCTCATGTTCTCGCTGCCGAAGCCCTTGGGCGCCACGGTGATCTCCACCCGGTCGCCGGGCACGATGCGCACATGCATCGTCGCCGGGGTATTGTCGCCGGTGTTTTTTCGCGAGAGCGGCCATAGCACCGAGTTGCGAAAATACCCCTCGCGATAGGCGGCGCGCACCCCGGCATCCACCGCCTCGCACAGTCCCCCGCCGGTCAGGTGCACATCCTGCCCCACGTCGAGGAACACCACCGCCAGCCCGGTATCCTGACAGACCGGCATCGCCCGCGCGCAAGCCAGCGCGTCGTTCTCGAGAATCTGCCGCAATATCTCCCGGCCATGGGGCGAGCGCTCGCGCGCCTGCGCCGCCTCCAGCGCGGCGATCACGTCGCCGCCGATCTCCCGGCAGGCCGAAAGGCACAGCGCCTTCACCGCCGCCTCGATGGCGGAAACCTCGATGGAACGAATTTCAGGCATGCTCTGGCCCCCATTATTACCATATTGATACATTCCCTATAGTATACTGTAGAAGCGCCCCGCTGCAAAGCACGTTTTTCCGTTGTTTTTTTTTACTTATTCAGGTATAATATGCCCCATCCACAAGCCCAAAGGAGGATTCCCATGCAGGACGCCAAAGCCATGCGCACAAATTTTATCTGGGACATCATCGACGCCGACCTAGCCGCGGGCAAGAACGGCGGGCGCATCCAAACCCGCTTCCCCCCCGAGCCCAACGGCTATTTCCATATCGGTCATTGCAAGGCCATCTGCATCAACTTCCTGACCGCCGAGCGGTACGACGGGCTGTGCAACCTGCGCTTTGACGACACCAACCCCTCCAAGGAGGAGACCGAGTACGTCGAGGCCATCAAGCACGACATCCAGTGGCTGGGCTTTGAATGGACCGGCGGGCTGTACTACGCCTCGGACTACTTCCCGAAGATGTACGAGCTGGCGCTGCGGCTGATCCGGAACGGCGACGCCTACGTCTGCGACCTCACGCAGGAGGAGATCCGCGCCACTCGCGGCACGCTGACCGAGCCGGGCACCAACTCGCCCTACCGCGACCGCTCCGTCGAGGAGAACCTTGACCTGTTCACGCGCATGAAGGCCGGGGAGTTCCCCGACGGCTCCCGCGTGCTGCGCGGCAAGATCGATATGGCTTCGCCCAACATGAACCTGCGCGATCCGGTGCTCTACCGCATCGTGCATACCGACCATCACCGCACCGGCGATGCATGGTGCATCTATCCGATGTACGACTACGCCCACTCCATCGAGGACGGCCTAGAGCGCATCACCCACTCGCTGTGCTCGCTGGAGTTTGAAAACCATCGCCCGCTGTACGATTGGGTGATGGAAAAGTGCGGCTTCACCGTGGAGCCCCCGCGCCAGATCGAGTTCGCCCGCCTCAACCTGACCCGCACCGTGATGAGCAAGCGCTACATGCGCGAGCTGGTGGAAGGGGGGCATGTCGCCGGGTGGGACGATCCGCGCATGCCGACCATCGCCGGAATGCGCCGCAGGGGTTATACCCCCGCCGCCCTGCGCGACTTTGTGGATCGCGTGGGCATGAGCAAGGCCGACTCGGTGGCCGACATCGGCCTGCTGGAGCATTGCGTGCGCGAAAACCTAGGCGATACCGCCGCGCGCGCCATGGCGGTGCTGCGCCCGCTCAAGGTCGTGCTCACCAACTGGCCGGAGGGGCAGGTCGACACGCTGACGCTGGAGAATCACCCCGATCACCCCGAGATGGGCGAGCGGCTGGTACCCTTCGGCCGCGAGCTGTACATCGAGCGCGAGGACTTTATGGAGAACCCGCCCAAGAAGTTTTTCCGCCTGTTCCCCGGCGGCGAGGTGCGGCTCAAGGGCGCGTACATCATCCGCTGCGACGAGGCGGTCAAGGACGCGCAGGGCGAGGTGACCGAACTGCGCTGCACGGTGGATCTGGACAGCAAGTCGGGCGGCGAGGGCGCGGCGCGCAAGGTCAAAGGCACGCTGCACTGGGTACACGCCGCCGATGCCGTGCCCATGGAGGCGCGGCTGTACGAGCTGCTGCTCAACGACGAACCCGCCGACGTCGAGGCGGAAGCCGAGGACGAAGAGAGCGCCGTCGGCGCCGCCCGCAACAAGAAGGACTTTATCTCCCGCCTCAACCCCGCGTCGCTGGAAATAGTGCGCGGCTTCGCCGAGCCCACGCTGGGCAACGCCAACCCCGGCGACCGGTTCCAGTTCCTGCGCGTCGGCTATTTCACGATGGATCCCGACAGCAAGCCCGGCGCGCCGGTGTTCAACCGCACGGTGAGCCTCAAGGACAGCTGGAGCAAGGTGGCGAAATAACCGAATCCCTCCACAGAAAGGAAGTACCCCATGAGCCAAACCGTCCGCACGCGCTTCGCGCCCAGCCCCACCGGCTACATGCACTTGGGCAACCTGCGCACCGCGCTGTATACCTACCTTATGGCACGCAAGAACGGCGGCGCCTTCATCCTGCGCGTTGAGGATACCGACCAGGAGCGCGAGGTGGCCGGCGGCATCGAGATGATCTACAAATCGCTGCGCTTGGCCGGATTAACCTATGATGAAGGTCCAGACGTGGGCGGCCCGGTAGGGCCGTACATCCAATCCCAGCGCAAGGATCTCTACGCGCCCTACGCTTGGGAATTGGTGGAGAAAGGCGCGGCCTATCCTTGCTTCTGCACAAAGGAGCAGCTCGACGCGCGCCGCGCCGCCGCCGAGGCCAAGGGCGAAACTTGGAAGTATGACAAGCACTGCCTGCACATCCCGGCGGCGGAGGCCAAGGCGCGCGTCGCCGCGGGAGAAGCCTACGTAATCCGTCAGAACGTACCCACCACCGGCAAAGCCAGCTTTGACGATCTGCTCTACGGCCACGTGGAAGTGGATTGCGACACGCTGGACGACAACGTGCTCATCAAGGCCGACGGCCTGCCCACCTACAACTTCGCCAACGTGATCGACGATCACCTGATGCGCATCAGCCACGTGATGCGCGGCAACGAATACCTCTCCAGCGCGCCCAAGTACAGCCTGCTGTATCAGGCGTTCGGCTGGGAACAACCGCTGTACATGCACCTGACCCCGGTGATGAAGGATGCCACGCGCAAGCTGTCCAAGCGCAAAGGCGACCCCTCCTTCGAGGATCTGCTGGACATGGGCTACCTCACCGAGGCGGTCATCAATTTTATGGCGTTGCTGGGCTGGAGCCCGGGTACCGAGCAGGAGTTTTTCACCCTGGCCGAGCTGGAGCAAGCCTTCGATCCCGCCGGGCTGAGCAAGTCCCCCTCGGTGTTCGACATGGTCAAGCTCAACTGGTTCAACGGCGAGTACATCCATAAGCTGCCCTTCGATACCTACTTCGCCCACGCCAAGCCGTGGCTGGAGAAGGTGCTCGATCCGGCGCGGTTCGATCTGCGCCGTCTGGCCGAAATGCTGCAGAGCCGCACCGACGTGTTCAACCAACTGCCCGACATGGTGTCGTTCTTGGCCGAGATGCCCGCGTACGATTCGGCGCTGTACACGCACAAGAAGATGAAAACCGATCCGCAGGTGGCGCTGGCGGCGATCGACGTCGCGCTGCCGGTGCTGGAGGGGCTAAGCGATTGGAGCGAGGCGGCGCTGCACGATGCGCTAATGGCCGCCATCGCCGCCTCGGGCATGAAGAACGGGCAGGTGCTCTGGCCGGTGCGCATCGCGATCACGGGGCGTGAGTCCACGCCGGGCGGCGCCATCGAGATGGCCTACCTGATCGGCAAACCGGAGAGCGTCGCACGGCTAAAGGCCGCGAGAGCGCGGCTTACTGCGGAGTTGTCCTAAGTACAACAACATAACAGGGAAAGCAAAAGCGGGCTTCACACGAAACCCGCTTTTTTATGTCCCGATAATCAATCGATGCTGCCGCCCTTGGCGGGCAAAGCCTTGCTGCTGAACAGCCGCGTCTGCGTATCCTCGCCCGCAACGCCGTCCACCCACTGCCCGTTGCGCTCTTGGAAGGCGATAACTGCCGCTTCGGTGGCCGCGTCATAGCTGCCGTTGGCGCTCTGGTTCAGGTAGCCCAGCTCACGCAGGCGGTTTTGCAGCTTGGTCACGTCCTTGCCGCTGCTGCCCGCCTCTAGGAAACGGTATTTGTCGGGCTGTGAGGGCGTGTACTCCTTGAGCTTGGGTACGGAGGTCGAGCGTGCCGAGCCGGAAACCTCCGAGGTGTTCTTCTTCTTTGCCTTGGAGGAATTGAGCTTCTCCAATGTTTTCGGACCAGCCACGCCGTCGGCGGAGAGGCCGTTGGCGCGCTGGAAGGCCTTGAGCGCGTCCTCGGTGCCATAGCCGAACATGCCGTCAGCCTTGCCGCTGAGGTAACCGAGATCCTTCAGCCGCTGCTGCATGGAGCGCACCTTGTCGCCCTCCGCGCCGTACTTGAGCAGGTTGGCATTGGGCGTCGGCGAGGGGGAGGGCGAAGGGGTCGGTGTCACCATCACAGTAGGCGCGGGCGTGCTGATCGTCATATTTCCCGCGGCCTGCGTGCCTTGCGCACCCCAATTTGCCCAGCCATCGTCGGTGGAAGTGGGGAGCCCGCCAGCGCCCTGTGTGGTAATCGGGGCAAAGGTAACGATGTTCAGCGTGTCAAAGCTCGGTTTATCTTCCTTGCGCACGCAGGCGGAAACCGTAAGCAACGCAGCGAAGCACAGGCATGCCAATATCCAAGACTTCCAATGTGGTCGTTTCGTCATAAGAATGCGCCTCCTTTTGGCGGAGAACTCTTTGCAAGCACACTATATAACGTATGGGTCGGTCCGTTTCATGCAACGCTTACAATCGTATGAGGAAAAACCCTGCCGTATGAAGCAAGCCCTAAAGAATATTTCCACAAATAGCGAAAAAATCCTGCTAGCGCGATGAAGTGCCCGGCCTGCGCCTGCGGCGGCGCTTGGGCGCGCCTGCGGCGGCGGGAGCGCTCTGCTTCGGCGCGGCTTCGG
Source organism: Eubacteriales bacterium (assembly GCA_031552825.1). Classification (GTDB taxonomy): domain Bacteria; phylum Bacillota; class Clostridia; order Christensenellales; family Aristaeellaceae; genus WQXF01. The sequence goes on along the minus strand of JAVBMD010000019.1, from coordinate 15,043 downwards.
CTTTTGCGCGCGGCGGATGAACGGTGCGCGCATGAGCCTGGCGCAGGGGCTGGCCGTCCATGCCCAACTTGGAGGGACGCGGGCCGCGCGGCTTGGGCTCCGAGGGGGTCAATACCTCCATCGGCCATGGGCTCTCCAGCCGCGGAATGCGTCGGCCGGTCAATTTCTCAATGGCGTGCAGATCCTTCATTTCATCGATGCAGCAGAAGCTGATGGCGTCGCCAGCTTGCCCGGCGCGCCCGGTGCGCCCGATGCGGTGGATGTAGGCCTCCGGCTCGTTGGGCAGATCGTGGTTGAACACGTGGGAAAGCCCGGCGATATCGATGCCACGCGCCGCGATATCGGTGGCCACCAGCACGCGGATCTTGCCGGTTTTGAACAGGCCGAGCGCCTCCTGCCGCGCGTTTTGCGATTTGTCGCCGTGGATGGCGCGCGCCTCGATGTCCGCTCGCGCCAGCTCCCGCACCACGCGGTCGGCGCCGTGCTTGGTGCGCACGAACACCAGCGCGCTCTCCACCTCCGGCTGGCGCAGCAAGTGCGCCAACAGCAGCTTTTTGTTGGCCTTGTCTACGTGGTAAAGCGCCTGCCGGATGCTATCCACCGTGCTGGTCACCGGATCGACCTTCACCGTGGCCGGATCATGCAAGATGCTGACCGCCAGTGATTCCACCTCCGGCGGCATCGTGGCCGAGAAAAACAGCGTCTGCCGCTTCGGGGGCAGCTGCGCCAACACCCGGCGCACATCATGAATGAAGCCCATGTCCAGCATGCGATCGGCCTCGTCAAGCACAAAGATTTCTAGGCTGCTCAAGCGAATGAAGCCTTGGCCAATCAGGTCGTTCAGTCGGCCCGGCGTGGCGACGAGGATGTCCACGCCGCGCTGGAGGGCGTCGGTCTGTGGCTTTTGCGGCACGCCGCCGAAGACCACGCAGGCGCGCAGCTTGAGCTGCTTGCCGTAGATCACAAAGTTCTCGTAGATTTGCATCGCCAACTCGCGGGTCGGCGTAAGGATCAGCGCGCGGATCGGCCGGTGGCCGACGGTTAACGGTCGCGCAGCCAGCAGCTGCAGCATCGGCAGCGCAAAAGCCGCCGTCTTGCCGGTGCCGGTTTGCGCGCAGCCCAGCACATCCTTGCCGGAGAGCACCAGCGGGATGGTTTGTGCTTGAATCGGGGTCGGCTGCTCATAGCCGTAGGCACGCACCGCCGAAAGCAGCGGCGCGATGAGGTGCATGTCTTGAAACGTCATAGTACTTCCCTGTGTTTGGATTTACGAACGAAATTCGCATACAGAATAGTATATCATATTTTTCGAAAATTCTACAGGCGAAAAAAAGGAGCCGCATGCTTTCGCAAAAAAAGGAGCCGCATGCTTTCGCATCGCTCCGTTTTGCATCCCTCGGCGAGACGCGCTATTTGTAGATGTACTGCGGCCGGTCGGCGTAGCGCGGCAGCGCCTCCTTGAGCAGCGCCTCCAGCTTGTCCGCCGCCTCCTCGCGCGTGGCGCACTTGGCGACATCCACGCTCTCGAGCACCTCATAACGAAACGCGTTGGGGTGATCGGCGTAGTCGGCAAACAGCCGCGGATCGCTGAACGGACCGCCGGGCTGCGCGCCGCCGCCGCCCATCAAAAAGCGAAAGCGGTTCATTACGCTAGGCAGGTTGCGGTCACCCGCGATCACACAGCGGCCGGTTTGCTCGTCGCACAGGCAGTAAATGCCCATGGGCGGGATGGTATTCTTGTAGGCTTCCTTGGCGGCCTTTTTGTCGATGGCCATGGTGGGTTCCTCCTTTATCGGTTGGCTCGGCTCGCGCCAATAGCTCCGGCCGTCCGCGGTGCGCCGGATCAACCCGGCGTCCACCAAATAGCGCCGTACCATGGCGTGATCCGGCCAGATCGGTTCGATGCGCTGCTTGACCTCGGCTTCGGTGTAGGTCGCGCCCGGCTCAAACAGCGCCGCGAAACGGAGCATGACGGCATGCTGCTTCTTGGGGCGCACCGGCATGACACCGAGCCTTCCCTCGCGAAAGAGGCGCTCCGCATCGCCCTCGCCGACGATGGCCTGCCGCGCCCGCTTCCGGTCGCTCAACCCGGCTAACGAAAGCACCGCCAGCAAAAGCCGCGCCTCGCGCTCGCGCTCGCGCAAGGCGAAGCGCTGATTGCGCAGCGTCGATACGCTAACCCCCCGAGCATCCGCGATGTCGGTATCGGATGCCCCGGCTTTCCATTGGCGCAGCAGCGATTTCTGTATGTCGGTAAGCCCGGTATGGCGCTTATCCAGCGCCAACAACGCCTCCAGCGCCGAGCCGTGCGCCTGCGCCAAATGCGCCCGCGCGGCGGGCTCGCTCGCCGATTGCGCCGCGCAAAACAGGCAGCGGAACTGCGCGTCGAAGCCGCGCCGCAGGCTGGCGTCATCGGCCTCGGCAAGACGATTCGTCTGTGAATCTGGCATGCGTTCACCCGCTTATCTATCTTTTCCATAGATATAATACACCGCACGCATTCTCATGTCAAGGAAAATCTATAAAATTCATAGACTGTTTCGAAAAATACTTTCAAAAAAGCCCAGCCGCTGTCGCTTTCCCTCGCGATGCGGCTGGGCAAGGATATCGGGCGATGGTTTACCACTCGATGCCCCTAAACTTCTTAAAGCTGTCCATACTGATGCGGATGCTCTCCAGCTCGTCATGCTGGCTGATATCCTGCTCGAGCACGATGTACGCGCAATCGCAGGCCGTGGCGGCGGTATCGATGATGCCTTGAATGTCCATCATTCCGGTGCCGATCTCGGTAAAGGTGGCCGGGTCGATGGTCTTGATGAAGTACTGCATATCCACGTTGGCGTGGGCGGCTTCCACGGCGCTGAGCAGATCGATTTGCGCCTCCATGCCCTTGGGGTAATCCTTCTGATGCACCAAGCGGACGCGCTTGCCGTATCGCTTGAGCGTCTCGATCGGATCGTGCGCGCCGCGCATCACCCAATAGGTATCCAGCTCGATCTTGACCAGCTCGGGATCGGTGTTTTTCATGATCGTCTCATACACCTGCTCGCCGCCGAGGGTTTGAAACTCATGATAGTGGTTGTGATAGAGGAACTCCATGCCGTATTCGCGGCAGCGCTCGCCGACGCGGTTAAACCGATCGGCCTCCCTGAGCACCGCGTCGCGGTCCGCAAAGAAATCGATGGGCTGCACGAAGAACTTGGTGCCGATCTCCTTATGATATTCGAGAATCGGATCCATCTGCGCCGGATCCAGCGGCGAGAGGTGCGCGCTGAAGATGTTGGCGCCAAGATCGCCGAGCAGCGCGCGCATCTCCTTGACAGGGACGCCAAAGCCCACGCCGGGATCGGCGGCGGTGTTGCCATTGGCCACCTCAAAGGATCGGTAACCGGTTTCCGCCACCTTGCGGATGGTACCCACGGGATCTTGCGCCATGCTGTTGCGCACCGAATAGAGCTGAATGCCGACCTTCATGTTCTTCCCCTCCATACATTCTGTAGTGTAAGGCAATGAAAAAATATGAGAATTTTCATTGTAAATTCATTCGTCAAGAAATCATATTTTCATACACATGCTATCATGCACGCCGAAAAATGTCAACAAACACAAGGAAAACTCGCAAATGAAAAGAATTGCTTTTTTCATACTTTGCGTGTACAATAGTACCAGCAAAGGGCGTGATAGCGTGGCGCGTGTAACCGTGCAGGAAATTTCAGCGGCAGCGGGGGTATCCATCGCCACCGTATCGAGGGTGCTCAGCGGCAAGAATAACGTGGCAGAGGAAACCACCCAAAGGGTGCTGGAAACCGCGCGCCAGCTCGGTTACCAAGCGCCGAAGAAGCGTGCGCCGCACGCCGCGCGCCGCAACCTCATCGGGGTGCTGGTACCCTTTAACTCATTCTACACAGAGGTGCTAGCCGGTATCGACGACGTAGCGGTGCGCCAAGGCTATACGATGTTCATCACGCAGGTGCAGGAGGGCGGCGAGCGCAACGCCCATATCCCGCCCTATCTGGAGCGGGGCATGACCGACGGCCTCATCGTGCTCGACCACACCAGCAACGCCCATGCGCTGCTGGCCAAGCTGGATCCGAGCATCCCGGTGGTGCTGGGTTGCGAGTATGATGAAGCGCTGCCCTATCCCTACGTGGCGGTTGACGATTACGCCGCGGCCTACAGCGCGGTCAACTATCTGCACTCCATCGGGCGCAGGCGGATCGCTATGCTCAACCTCGCGCGCATCTACCCTTTCGCCAACCGCCGCGAAGCGGGGTTCCGCGATGCGCTGTCTGCCGCCGGGCTACCCACTTGGGAGGGGCAGATCACTTACCTGCCGTCTATGGAATACAACGAGTCGCTCTGCGCCGCGACGGAGCTATTCGCCTGCGGCCAACGTCCCGACGCCATCTTCTGCGTATCGGACATCTGCGCAGCGGCGGTGTTGCGCGCCGCGCGGCGCAACGGCATCGACGTGCCCAGCGAACTGGCGGTGATCGGTTTTGACAACCGCGAGGTTTCCGCCATGTGCGATCCCCCGCTGACCACCGTGCATCAGCCGCGTTATGAGATCGGCAAGTTGGCCTGCTCCACGCTGCTGCGCATGATCGCCGGTCAGCCCCCGCTTTCCCAACGGATGTTGGTCGACGCCGAGCTCATCGTGCGCGGCTCGACCTGATATTGAACCAGCAAAGAAGGAGAGAGAAACCATGAAAAACGGAAAATTGCAGGTCGGATTGATCGGGTGCGGCGGCATCGCAAACCAGAAACACATGCCGGGGCTGAAGCTCAACAGCGATCTGTGCGAAATGGTGTATTTCTGCGACATCATTCCCGAGCGCGCGCAGAAAGCCGCGAAGGAATTCGGCGCGCCCGGCGCAAAATGGTGCGAGGATTACCGTCAGCTGCTGGCCGATTCGGACGTAGACGTCGTACACGTGCTGACGCCCAACGTATCCCACTCCCCCATCACGGTCGACGCCTTCGCCGCTGGTAAGCACGTGATGTGCGAAAAGCCTATGGCGCACACCTCCGCCGACGCCCAGAAGATGGTGGACGCGTGGAAAAAGAGCGGCAAGAAATTCACCATCGGCTACCAGAACCGTTTCCGCCCCGAGGTGATGTCGCTGCACACCGCCTGCGAAAAGGGAGAGCTGGGCGAGATCTACTACGCCAAAGCGCACGCCATCCGCCGCCGCGGCGTACCCACCTGGGGCGTGTTCCCCAACAAGGCGCTGCAAGGCGGCGGCCCGCTGATCGATATCGGCACCCACGCGCTGGACATGACGCTGTGGATGATGAACAACTACAAGCCCAAGAGCGTCACCGGCAGCGTGTTCTACAAACTGGGCCACCTGCCGCACGCTACCGAAGGCAACGCCTTTGGCCCTTGGGATCCTGAGACCTACGAGGTGGAAGACTCGGCCTTCGGCTTCATCAAGATGGAGGACGGCTCCACCATCGCGCTGGAATCCTCGTGGGCGATCAACCTGATGGAATCCCGCGAGGCTTCGACCACGCTTTGCGGCACCAAAGCCGGCGCGGAAATCCGCTCCGGAATGAGCTACTCGCAGGACGAGCTGCACTTCAACCGCGGTCGCAACGGCCTGCTTATGGACGCCATCATGGCCAAGGGCGGCGCGGTCGCCTACTTCAGCGGCGGAAACGGCGCGCCGGGCGTGCTGGAGGCCAAGCAATGGCTGGAGTGCGTCATCGATCCCAAGAAGGATCCGCTGGTGCTGCCCGAGCAGGCGCTGACTGTAACCCGCATCTTGGAGGCTATCTATCAATCCGCCGAGAGCGGGAAGGAAGTTCTGCTGTAAGCCAGTTCTGTTGTAAGTCAGTTCTAAAAAAACGGGGGTTGTTCGGTTGGAACAGCCCTCGTTTTTTCATTCCCTTCGCCCTCGACCAATCCGCCCTACTGGTGTATAATAACGAGCATGGCATATCGAGAGGAGAAATAGCGCAATGGAGCAAACACATAACAAGCCCACCGCGCAAACGCTGTGGGCACTGTTTGTGATCTTTTTTAAGGCGGGCACCTTCACCTTCGCCGGCGGGCTGGCGATGCTGCCGGTGATCGAAAAGGACGTGGTGGAAAAGTATCGGCTGATGCCCAAGGACGAGTTCCTCGAGTACGCCACGCTTTCCCAAACCCTGCCCGGCGTCATTGCGCTCAACTGCGCTTCCTTCGTAGGGCTCCGGTCGGCGGGTTTTGCGGGCATGCTGGCAGCGGCCTTTGGCTCGACGATCTCAGCGTTCGTCCTCATGCTGCTGGCCACGATCCTGATTCAGCACGTCCCCCAAGCCGGGCCCGCGATGGGCGCGCTGCGCTGCATCCGCGCCGCCTCGGCGGCGCTGGTGCTATCGGCGGCCTTCTCGCTAGGCAGGCACAACATCAAGAGCGCCTTCGCCATCGTGGTGATGCTGGCGGTATTCTGCCTTGTGCTGCTTGGCGGCGTCAGCGCGCCGCTTTGCGTGCTGGGCGCAGGCCTCGCGGGCTGCCTGTACAGCATTTATGAGCGCAAAAAAGGAGGCGCCGCGCAATGACGCTATACCTCGCTCTGCTCTGGACCTTCTTTAAGATCGGCCTCGTCGGTTTCGGCGGCGGCTATGCGATGCTATCGATGATTATGGCTGAAAGCCAGGCCTTCGGCGTATCGCTCGCCCAGCTGGCCGACCTGAACGCGCTGGACATGGTGGTACCCGGTCCTATCGCCATCAACGCGGCCACCTATGTGGGCTATCTCGCGCAAGGCCTGCCCGGCGCGATTTTCTCCACGGTGGGCGTGATGTTGCCCTCGTTTTTTATCGTCGCGCTGGTGATGCGCTTTTTAGACAAGTACAAGCAAAATCGCGTCATGTCCGGTCTGCTGACGGGCGTGAAACCCGCTGCGGTAGGCCTGATCGCCGCCGCCGCGCTGCAGATCGCCTCGGGCGTGCTGTTGCAAGAGGGCGCATCGCTTGCGCAGCTCTTTTCCGCGCCATTGGCCGTGGTATCGATCCCACTGCTGCTAATCTTCATCGGCGTGGCGGTCGCGAACATTCGCTTTAAGGTCAACGCCATTTTATTGACCGTGCTGGCCGGTGTGATCGGGGCGCTGTTTGTGCGGTAGATCCCGGTTCACCGCCACCCCTCACAATCCGAAGCGCCACAACACGCGATCCTGTTCAAGCCGCGCGCTTACTTCGGGAGACAGCCCTTGACCGATTAATCCCAACCAGATGTGCGCGGCGCACATGCCGATATCCACGTCCGGATGTTCCCACTTGAAGTGCTTGTATCCTATCGGCTTGGCGACGGTGACGGTCTTTCCATCGTCGCTCACGCCGAACCGCCAGAACTGGCTGTTGGCGGCGGATGGAGCAAGCCGCGCCAGCTCCAGCGCCGCCCGGACGGGTTCGGAGAGAGCATCCGCTTTTTCCGGCTGCTCCATTAGCTGCTCCAGCGGCTTGCGGCGCGCGCCGTTTTTGCCCGCGACAAAGTCCACAAAACGCTTGGTCTGCGCATCGCGGTAGCCGAAAGGCATGCAGCAGATGGCGCGTTCGCCCACGTCCACTCCCCTGCCATAACCATATCCCAAAGTGGACGCCTTGATCTGTTCGGGCGAGGCGATGCCCGGAATATACCGCCCTAACTCGCTCAGCTTGTAATGCCCAAACCAGCAGGCGGAAAGGCCCCTGCTCACAGCAAATAGCATGATGACTTCACCGGCGAAACCGGCCATAGAAGCGGACAGCAGATCGGTTTGCGCCAGTATTGCCATGTTATCTGGCGGGTTTAGGCCATTGTTGTAGAGCTTTTTTCCGGGTTCCGCCTGAAAAAACACAAACCGGGTCTGCTGTTCAAACGGCATGCGCGTTTCGTCGGCGAAACGCCGCAGCTCGTCCACCGTAGCGGCGGGCAGCGGCTTTGGCTCGAATGTGCGCACCGACTTGCGCTGTGGGATGGCGCTGACCAACGATTGAATGATGGATGTATCCATGTTTATTGCTCCTCCTATATCCGTTCCCTACCCATAAATCCATATTGGAACAGCATACCCAAGTCCTGCCGCTGGCGCAACGTGATCTTCGACGCGACCAATCGTTGCAAGGCCTCGATATACAGCAGGATTGTGTCCGTCGGGATTTCCGCGTTTACCGCGCCCTCGCGCTTGCCCTGCTCAATCAGTTCCCGGAGCAACGGAACGGCCTGCGCCTCATAATATTCCATCATAAACCTTTGCAGCTCGGGCGTCTGGAGCAGTTTGTCGTCCAGCAATCCGCCGGTTGCCACATCGGTCATTTCGCCCAGCGTCTGCGCTTTTTCTGCGATCAGGGCGCTGTATTTCTCGTTAAAACACAAATTGCTGCGCATTACACGGTCGAAGTGCTCGCTTTGACGGCGTAGCGAAGCAAAGATCATTTGCCGAGCCAGCGCCTGTTTGTCGCCGTAATAGTTGTAGATGCTCACCTTCGAAACGCCCGCTTCAGCGGCGATCTGCTCGATGCTGGTGGCGTTCACGCCCTTTTGACGGAACAGGCGAAGCGCCGCCGCTTCGATCTGATCCATCTTCGCGCGCTTGCGCCGCTCATATCCGTTCATGTGCACCACCTCACACGCATTATAACGCGATTTATGAACGTTTTCAATACAAACGTACAAAACGCATTGACGCGTGGGCAGAATTGCGTTATGATGAACGCAAACAGGCCAAAACGTTCAAAAGCAGGGGTGATTCTGTGCGGATATGCATACAAACGCTGGGCACCCGGGGCGATGTGCAACCCTACGTAGCGCTAGCGGCACGGTTTGTGAAGCTGGGTCATAGCGCGGTGATCTGCACCGGGGAGAGTTTTCGTGATCTTGTAGCGCGCAACGACGTGGAATTCCATCCTGCGTCTTCCGATCTGATGGCCATGCTGAACACCGAAGAAGGGCGCGCCGTGATGAACGGCGGCGTCAAGCATCCGCTGCGCGCGATGCGCTATGCCAAAGAGGTCGTCAACCCAGCGTTCCGCAAAAGCCTAGATGATTTTTGGACCGCGTCGCAGGGCGCGGACGTGATCCTCTATCATCCCAAGGCGCTTGCCGCGCCCGACATGGCGGCGGCGCTAAAGATTCCCTGTGTCAGCATTCCGACGGTGCCGATTACCTTCCCGGTCAGCGAGTTCCCCAATATGGCCATCGCGCCGACCGCTAACTGGGGAGCAACGCTGAACCGCCTTTCTTACGCGATGATGGACAAGGCGGACATGTCCAGCCTCCGCGAGATCAATGACTTCCGCCAAAAATCGTTGGGGTTGCCGCCGCGCAAAGCGGGCGTATATGCCCGCATGATCGACGGCAGGCCGATCCCGATCATTTGCCCGGTCAGCCCTGCGCTGTTTGAGGACGTGACCAGTTGGCAGGATCGGGTTTTCCTGCCGGGCTTCTTTTATCTGGACGTCGAAAAACAAGCCCTCGACCCGAGAATCGAGGACTTTCTGATGGCTGGCGAAAAACCCATCGCGGTGTCTTTCAGTAGCATGCCGCTGGCCAAGCCGGACGCGTTTGTCTCAATGCTCGATCTGGCGCTAGCACGAACCGGCAACCGCGCAATCTTGCTTTCAGGCAATATGGATATCCGGACGCCGATAAGCGAAAGGATCTTGGCGGTACCTTCCGCGCCCCACGCGCTGCTGTTTCCTCGCGCCAAGGGGATCGTGCATCATGGCGGGATCGGCACGGTGGCCGAGGCGCTTCGTTCGGGCGTGCCGCAGCAGATCGTACCATTCTCGGTGGATCAGCCCTTCTGGGCGAATCGGTTGCATCGCTTGGGTTACGCGCTGCCGCCGCTGAAGGAGGGGGCGCTATCCGCAGAGCGGTTGGCTTCCGCTTTCCGCGAGATGGAGCAACCCGAACGCATCGAGAAGGCAATGGAGATACGGCGAAAAATCCTACAGGAAGATGGTTGCGGGGCAACTGCAAAGCAGATCTGCACAACAAGCTGTGACAACAAGGCATAATGGTTACCGATGCATAGTTTCCTTCCTCACTGAGCCCAAGAGGTGCTGGTGCCGCAAAGGACTCCGTCCAAGCATTCCCTGCCTGCGCGTTCGAGAATACCAGTATGCGTTTGACGCTGTCTCTCCATTAGATGGTGAGCTTTCTGCACTGGTGATGCCCTACACAAATACACAGTGTATGAATCTCTTTCTACAGAAGCTCTCCGAAGAATATCCAGATGATTATATTCTGTTTGTAGCGGACAATGCTGCTTGGCATCATTCCCGCGCTTTGTTCGTTCCGGAAAACATTGAGATTTTCCCTTGCTGCCCTATACGCCCGAGTTGAACCCTATCGAGAGGATCTGGGATGAAGTCCGTGAAAAGGGGTTTCGCAACGCCATTTACCAGACACTTTCTCTTGTTGTTGATCAGTTATGTGCCACACTTCGTCTGTTGATAGCCGATAAGGAACGCGTCGCTTCTATCACGCATCGCCAATATTAGATTGATGCGGTTTGTAATTGGAATTAGTATCACTGCCAACTGGCCCGTGGACATCCGGCTGTAAAACAAAATGGCGCGCGATTGCCAATCCGGCTTTCGCGCGCCATTGTATGAGCAGTCAAAGATTCAAACCCGTAGCACTGGATGTGCCAGCACGCTTATTTCTTCATCACCGGCGCTTGCAACTCGGTCTGCCAGTTTTCAGGGTTCGCCTCTTCATCCGGCGAGGTGATCACATGCCCGCGCAGGTTTCCGGCAAACGCATAGCCGTTCTGCTCCATCCAGGCGGCCAGCTTCTCCGAAGCGGCGTCATAGCCGCCGTCGAACGGGCCGGAGAAGCGCACCGTCGCGGCCAGAGGAATCCCGTCATACTCCTTGAAGACAAACCCCTCCCGGCTTTCGCTCAGCGCGTCCACCGGAATCGCGATCTCCACATCCGGATCCGATTCCTTATACTCCTCGTCGAAATAGGTGGAATAGCCGTCTTTATGGCAGGCGATCCGGTGCTCCGCGACAAACCGCCCCAGCCGCTCCCATAGCATGCCCTCGTCGCTGTAGTGCGGGATGATCCCCCTAAATGTCAGCGCCTTTACGGCGGGCAGCGCCCGCAGTTCGACCTCGTGTACCATGTTGTTCCGCTCCTCTCTGATCGTGTCGCACAGAAGCAGGAGCCTTTCAAGCTTCTCCTGCTGTGCCGCGATTCCGGATTGCACGGACGCAGCCTTCGCGCGCAACGCCTTTTGCAGAAACGCGCGGTCGTCGTACCGGGGTAGGGTCTCCGTGATCTCGTCGATGGAAAATCCCATGTCCCGCAGCGTCACGATCTTTGTAAGCAACAGGATCTGCTTGGCAGAATACTGCCGGTAGCCGGTGAACTTGTCAATCTCGGCGGGATAGAGCAGCCCGCATTTTTCGTAATGCCGCAGCATGCGCGGCGACACCCGCGTGAGCTTTGAAAACTCCCCGATTTTGAACACCAGCGCGCCTCCTTTCGTCCGGAATTCCTGATCGCACATTCAGGATAAGCCTTGACACCATGTCAGAGTCAAGCGAAAAAAACGCTACCGAATGGCTTTAATCTTGGAAAGATCCGCACCGCACAGGAGCTCCAGGTTCGCAAAGATCTTTTCGGCGGGCCAATCCCACCACTTGATCTCCAGCAGGTACGATATCAGTTCATCGTCAAACCGCTTTCGGATGAGCTTTGCCGGGTTGCCGCCAGCAATGTGATAGGGCGGCACGTCCTTGGTCACCGTGGCGTTGGCGGCGATGATCGCGCCGTCGCCGATGCGCACGCCCGGCAGGATCGTGACATTCTGTCCGATCCACACGTCGTTGCCGATCACCGTGTCGCCCTTAAACGGAAGGTCGGGCAGCGCCGGGGTGGCCTTCTCCCAGCCGCTGCCCATGATGTTGAAAGGATAGGTGGTGACCGAATTCATGCGGTGGTTGGCACCGTTCATGACGAACTCAATACCCTTGGCTATGGCGCAGAACTTGCCGATGATCAGCTTATCCCCCAGAAACGGATAGTGATGGGTGACATGCCGCTCGAAATCCTCAGCGCCGTCCGGGTCGTCGTAATAGGTATATTCCCCGATGACGATGTTGGGGTTCTTCACCACGTTGCGGATGAAGCACACGCGCTTGTGGTTCTCGTTGGGGTACTTTAACGATATATCGCTTCAAAACGTTAGACGGTTTTTGCCTTAATTCCGGAATCATTTTGCACAGGCTTACAAAAGCAGAGTTAATAACATCGTCTGCGTCAGAATAATGAACATGTCGCAGAGCAATCAAGTATAGAAGTCGATTATAGGTTACGTAAACGTCCTCCATAAAGGCGCGGTCGCTGTCATTTTCGATTTGTGTGATTGCCAAAGGGAAAAATATCAAAGTGCCACCCCCAACGTTGAGTTGCCCCATAAAGCCCTATGGAAAGTCAAAATGAGCTGGAAAAAGCTACTTTATCACGAAAAGGACATCTTGCAATACTTTTCGTGGCAGTTTATACGACAGAGCGGAGTGCCATGCCAATCAATTGTAGTGGAAATTCCTATCTTCTTCAAGAAACTATTTGTAACGATATGATCCGCATAGTTTCTTGCCGTTTGTCCACCGCCAGCGGCGCGTCATCGAACGGCGAAGGCAGGAAAGCAGCTTGCCAGTTCGGAATAAAATATTGAAGATTCACTGTATTCGATTGATATTATTCCGATTTTCGGTTATGCTTGAAGCATGAATCGAGGTGTCTACATGGAAACCATGAGTGTCAGCCAGGCGGCGGAGCGTTGGAGGTTATCCGACCGTCGCGTACGCCTGCTGTGCGAACAGGGTAAGATCGAAGGCGTTGTCAAAGAGGGTCGAACGTACCGCATTCCAGTGGATACGGTCAAGCCGCCCGATGGACGATCCCTGCGGGGGAAGATCATCCCGCCGGAATATTCGGCGTTGTTTTCTCAGGTCGACGCATTGAAAGGTGAGCTTAACAAACACCGCCCTTTAACACAGGGCGAACTCGCGCGTTTGCGCGACGAGTTTCTGGTTGAGTTCACCTATAACTCCAACGCGATAGAAGGGAACGCCCTAACGCTGCGGGAAACCGCGCTGGCGCTGGAGGGCATCACGATCGACAAAAAGCCCCTCAAAGATCACTTGGAGGCGGTCGGGCATCGCGATGCGTTTGTCTATATCGAACAACTGGTCAGTGAAAAAGACGCCCTGTCCGAAAAAACGATCAAGGACGTCCACTCGCTGGTTCTGATGGACAGGCCGCAGGACAAAGGGATTTATCGGCGGATTCCTGTCAGGATCATGGGTGCCCATCACGAACCGCCCCAGCCGTATCTGGTTCCGGTTCAAATGGAGCAGCTGATGGCCGGGCAAAAGGGAAACCGCCGCCACACAATTGAGAACGCAGCGCTGTTCCATTTGAACTTTGAGGGCATTCATCCCTTCATCGACGGCAACGGGCGCACGGGAAGACTGATCCTGAACCTGATGCTGATGCAAAGTGGGTATCCGCCCATAAACGTGAAGTTTTCGGATCGGAATCGGTACTACGCGTGCTTCGACAGCTATTATCGGGATGGGACTTCCGCGCCCATGGTGACGATGATTGCGGGATATCTGGAGGAGCGGCTGAGGCAGTATCTTGGTATGCTCGGTTAGCCTGTTTCAGGGGAGAAGGATAAAAGGAGGCGCTTGTTATGGCCGATCGAAAAGGCAAGAGGGAAGCCGACCCCATCGACTGGTTGCTGGAAGCGGACAATCCCTCGGTACGCTACTATACGCTGACGGCCATCCTGGACAAGCCGGAAACCGATCCGGATGTGATTGCCGCAAAGCAGGACATCATGCAGTCCGGCATCGTGCCCGAAATACTTGCAAAACAGCGTGATGTGGACTATGAGGACGGGATGCGCAGGTTCTACCACACCAAGTACTGGGGACTCGTGTGGCAGCTCATTGTGCTGGCGGAACTGGGCGCACAGACGAATGAGCAGATCGAGGCACAGTGTGAGTACCTTTTGAGCCACTCGCAGACAGCAGATGGCGGCTTTGCCGTGCAGACCGCCGTGACGACGGGTGGTGGCAGGGCTAGCGAGGTGATCCCTTGTCTATGCGGGAACGCGGTCTGGAGCCTGATCCGCTTGGGATACCTGAACGATCCGAGGCTGGAAAAGGGCATCGGGTGGCTCACCGGTAACATTCAACTCCTGGATGGCGAGGACAAATGCCCGGTTGATCCGCGCTTCAACAAGGAAGCCTGTTGGGGCAAGCATACATGCTTTATGGGCGTGATCAAGCCATTGAAGGCGCTCGCAGGCATCCAAGAGGAGCAGCGGACGAAGGATGTACGGGAGGCCATCTCAAACATTGCTGAATACTTTCTGATCCACCACATTTATAAGCGCAGCCGTGATTTCACCAAGGTTTCCAAACCGGGCTGGCTCAAGTTCGGCTTCCCCCTTATGTACCAAACCGACGCGCTGGAGATTCTGGATATCCTGACTGGTCTCGGCATCTATGACGCGCGCATGGGCGACGCCATCGAGATTGTGCGCTCCAAACAGGGCGGCGATGGCCGCTGGCGGGCGGAAAACACCGCCAACAACGGGAAGCTGCTCGTGCCGTTTCCGAAGGAAGATCAGGACAAATGGGTTACGCTCCGCGCGATGCGTGTGCTCCGGCGCTGGGATGCGCAGTAATGGAATGGGAGGAATGGCGAAATGAAGAAACCAAGGGCGTACACCATAACCTTCGCTAGCGTGTATCCGCTGTACATCGAGAAGCTCGAGAAAAAGGGCAGGACAAAGGCTGAGTTGGATGAAGTCATCGTCTGGCTCACTGGCTACGATCAGGATTCCCTGCAAAAGCAGATCGCAGGCGGCGTGGACATGGAGACTTTTTACGCCCAGGCCCCGCATATCAACCCCAACGCATCCCTTATCAAGGGCGTTATTTGTGGGTATCGCGTGGAAGAAATCGAAGACGAAGTCATGCAAAAACTCCGCTGGCTGGACAAACTGGTGGACGAACTGGCCAAGGGGAAATCCTTGGAGAAGAT
>JAVBMD010000003.1:0-62541 GCA_031552825.1 Eubacteriales bacterium | reverse complement strand
CATCGCTGAATACTTCTTGATCCACCACATTTACAAGCGCAGCCGTGATTTCACCAGAGTTTCCAAACCGGGTTGGCTCAAGTTCGGTTTCCCCCTGATGTATCAAACCGATGCGCTGGAGATTCTGGATATCCTGACCAGTCTCGGCATCCATGACGCGCGCATGGGCGACGCCATCGAGATTGTGCGCTCCAAACAGTGCGGCGATGGCCGCTGGCGGGCGGAAAACACCGCCAACAACGGGAAACTGCTCGTGCCGTTTCCGAAGGAAGATCAGGACAAATGGGTTACGCTCCGCGCGATGCGGGTTCTCCGGCGTTGGGACGCGCAGTAATGAGACGGGAGGAATGACGAAATGAAGAAACCAAGGGCGTACACCATAACCTTCGCCAGCGTGTATCCGCTGTACATCGAGAAGGTCGAGAAAAAGGGCAGGACAAAGGCTGAGTTGGATGAAGTCATCTTCTGGCTCACTGGCTACGATCAGGATTCCCTGCAAAAGCAGATCGCAGGCGGCGTGGACATGGAGACTTTTTACGCCCAGGCCCCGCAGATCAACCCCAACGCATCCCTTATCAAGGGCGTTATTTGTGGGTATCGCGTGGAAGAAATCGAAGACGAAGTCATGCAAAAACTCCGCTGGCTGGACAAACTGGTGGACGAACTGGCCAAGGGGAAATCCTTGGAGAAGATATGTAGAAAGTAGACGACTTTGCTTTCGGCGCGGAGGGAGGCGCGGTATGAATCCGGATATCCTGATGCTGTTCGATAAAGTACCCGGAACGTTGACGCTGTATGAGACACTGGAAGATAGCATTCTGCGGCGATTCCCGGACGTGACGATCATGGCAAAGGCGACGCAGGTGAGCTTTTATAACACCCATGCCTTTGCCTGGGCATGGCCGCCCTTCCGAAAACGAAAGGGCTGGCCGGATGTGTACATGATCGTGACCTTCGGGCTCGATCACCAGCTCGACCATCCTCGCATCGCGGAATCGGTGGAGCCTTACCCAAACCGCTGGACGCACCATGTCCTCGTGCAGCGGGCGGACGAAATCGACGATGCGCTGATGGGCTGGATTGCGCAATGCTATCAGTTCTCGCTTAGCAAACGACAAAGGAGCAAAATATGAGTAGAAAAGCGATCAATCTATTGCTTGCGCCTGTTCCCGCCTTGTTCATCGGTGCGATTGTGATGCAGCGAAACGGAATAAGCCCCGTAGTTTATGGGCTGAATATCGTTTGTTACGTGGTATTAGGGCTTGTGCTGTTTTTCTTGCGCAACAAAAAAGCAACCACGCAATATTCAGCGACTGCTGTGATCGCTACGCTTATGGCCGCTTGCTTGCTTTTGGCCCTGACCTTTCTCGACCGCGGGCTTGATGGCGTACACAGATGGCTGTCAATAGGATCTTTTCGTTTATACATATCGAGCATGATTTTGCCCAGCGTTGTCCTCCTGATAAGCAAGCTCTTGCAAGATCAAAAAGAGCCGGTTTCCGTGGCCATACTGTTGGTGATTGCCGCAATACTGGTTATGCAGCCGGACGCCGCCCAGCTATCGGCGTTTGCGGCAGCCACGGGCTTTCTTTTTCTTATTCAGACGAAAAGCAAGGCGATTCAATATGCGCTCCCGTTTGCGCTCACGGGTTGTGTCGCTTATGCATGGATGCACTTGGACGGGCTAGAAGCGGTACCGCATGTAGAAGGGATTCTCGCGTTAGCCGGGGATATGGGGATTGCAAACTATGTCATCGGGATTGCTTCATTGGGCATTTTATTGCTGCCATTCCTGAATTTTTCAGATGCCCCCTTGAAGTCAAAAGCGGTAGGCATCTATTATCTCGTCATGATTGCTTCAACGTTTTTTGGAAAATTCCCCGTTCCGTTTATGGGATATGGCGTTTCGCCCATTGTCGGCTATATGTTGGCGATTTCCTTGTTGATGCGCGAGAACGCAATTGCCCATAATAGCACCCGCACAAAACAAATCCTGTGAGAATCAAGCGTTCTCACGGGATTCAGCGTATCAAAAAAGTAGTTTGATGCGTAGAGAAGGATTCCAAAGGGCGAGCGATAAGCCCTTTGGCCGCCCTTCGCAAAGGGCGGAATTCCTAACAAACCTTGCTTCAAGGCATTTCGCATCTGCGGATGCGACCAGGGCTTTGCGATCGCCCTGGACCTTCGCTGCCCATCTGCGTGCCTTTGTTGATGGTCTGACTTTGTTGATAGCCTGAATCCTGTGAGAATCAAGCGTTCTCACGGGATTAATTCTTATCCATGCCCACGGTTCGTTTGGCGGCAGGCATGCCCGCCCGATCTACATAGGAAAACTGCTCGTATCAAAGTACTGCACCGTTAGCTGGCGCTGGGCGCCGCGCATGTGGAAGATCAGCTCGATTTGGGTGCCTCCCACTAGGAAGTTGACCATGTGCGAGATTTCCTTCGCTTCGATGGCATCCTGGCTGGTCGCATAGGTGCGCTCATCGAACAGCAGGTCATCATGGCCGATGCTCTCCTCGCCGTACATGGCCATGATCTCGTCGAACAGCGCCTTGAACATCTGGTCGATTTCAGCATACGTTTCGGGCAAATCCGAAAAGTCGGCAACGCCCGCCGCCAACCTGTCCCCGATGAACATGTACGCAAGCTTCGCGTCAAAGCCGCCATATGCCTTGACCGAAGCGGTGGACAACAGGTACGCCCCGTTTTGTTCGAAGCCGATGCCTTGTTCCGCCGCCATTACCTGCTCCGGGCTCATCTGCCATCGGGTCTCCCGAAAGCAGGCGGCGCTCGGCGCGGCTGTGCTCGCCAGCACAGGCCCCATCGGTTCCGGGAGGCGCTGCCGCTCCGCCGCATTCCCCATAATCGGCGCGAGCAAAAGCACGGTCGCCAGCATAATCAAGCACTTTTTCACGGCCATTCCTCGCCTTCTGACGCAATCTGTTTTATCTGTTTTCATCGGATTGGTTTTTGGGGGATTGGTTTTTATCGAATTGATTTTTGTCAGTATAGCAGAATCCGCAGCATTGCGACAAGCAAAACCTGCCAGTACGGGTTTGGATTTTTGCGTTTGAACAAGAACACAAACACGCGCGCGCCTCCCGCATAGGATGAAAGGGAAAAGGAGGCCTTTCTCATGCTGATGCGTCGGAACCACCCAAAAACCATTCTATGCCAAACGGACGGCTGCAGCCCCTCCCCCTGCCGCAGGGGGCAAGGCTGCCTGCCTTCGTCCGTTTGCGCTCTGCGCACTCCCGTGCGCGTCGCCCAGAGCGGCTGCGCCGGTTGTTGCCGTACCCTATGCCCGCCCTGCGGCGCGAACCCGTGCCGCGATATCCGCATCACCGGCCCGCGGAACGGCGGCACCGCCGACCCCACGGATCCCATCACCGGCCGAGGCACGCCCTTGTGCCGCGTTAAACTGTACATCGACGGACGCTTTGTCGGTTCGGTTCCCACCGATGCGAACGGCAATTGGATATACCAGCCGCCGACGCCGTGGACCGGCGGCCGCCATTGCGTGCGCGCGATCTTGCGTTGCCCCGGCGACCCGGGCGTGGGCGCGCCGGAAGATACCTCGTGCTTCACCGTTCCAGAGGAGCCGGAAATCCTCATCACCGGCCCGGAGGACGGCGGCACCGCCGATCCGGAAGACCCCGTCACCGGCACGGGCGAGCCCGGCTGCGAAGCGGAGCTATTCATCGACGGCGTATCCGTTGGCCGGGTGCCTATCGACGCGAACGGCAATTGGATATACCAGCCGCCGACGCCGTGGACAGGCGGCTTCCATTGCGTGCGCGCGATCTTGCGCTGCCCCGGCGGCCCGGGCGCGGGCGCGCCGGAAGATACCTCGTGCTTCACCGTTCCAGAGGAGCCGGAAATCCTCATCACCGGCCCGGAGGACGGCGGCACCGCCGATCCGGAAGACCCCGTCACCGGCACGGGCGAGCCCGGCTGCGAAGCGGAGCTCTTTGTCGACGGCGTATCCGTTGGCCGGGTACCCATCGGCGCGGACGGCAACTGGATCTACGAGCCTAACCCGCCTTGGACGCAGGGCCGCCATTGCGTGCGCGCCGTGCTCCGCTGCCCGGACAGCCAAAGCCCCAACCCGCCGCAGGATGAAACCTGCTTCGACGTCGTATACCCCGCCTGCCCGCCGCCGCCCATCGATTTGCCGGAGCTGAACGAGGTGATCGCCTCCTCCAGACCCTCCATCGCGGGGCGCGGCGTTCCCGGCAGCCAAGTACAGGTATGCGTCCTGAACAGCCTCGGCGCGACCGTGTTTTGCGAAACCACCGCGCTGCTGGAGGATGGCGAATGGGGCGTACAATCGCCGAGCGACCTGCCGGACGGCACCTATACCATCGTCGCCACCCAACTGGGCGGCCTGTGCAACCCGACGGACGCCTCGCGAACATTTTCGGTCTTTACGGTGGACACCAGCTTCCTGAACGTGAACCTGGTCTCGCTGGTGCGCGGCCCGGTCTTCCGGACGGTGGACATGGTCATGACCGGCTCGGCCTCGCCCGACACCACGCTGTCGATCTACTACCTGCTGCTGACCCCCGGCCAGCCCATTCCCACCGAGGCGGAGGTTATCGGATATAATAATCCTGCCACCTTGACCACCGGCAACGCGGTGCGAGGCCAGTTCACGCGCGCGCTGACCGCCGTCACGCAGACCTTCCCCTTCACGCTGACCGGCAAGGAGGGCATCACCCCGCTGCCGCTGGAGACCGGCGTGATGGACGGCTTCAACTACGACATTTACGCGGTGGGCGTGACCAGCGAGGGGCGCTCGACCGGCGTGCTGACGCTGTTCGAATCGGCGATCGGCATGCCCTTCGCCTTAGGCGACGGCGTCGCTGGCGATCCCTTCTTTGTGCGCATGTGTACCCCGGCGGAGATGGCGTTCTATCCCGATCTGACCCAAGGGAACCCCGGCAACCGGGCGGGCGTGACCGAGAACGCGCGCATTCTGGACAATATCGAGGGCATGCAGGCGCTCTATGACCAGACCGGCGGCGTACACGGCATGCCCGACAGCCTAGCGCTGGTTTACAGCCTAGACAGCGCGTTCGACCTAGCCAACTACTCGCCCGCTTGGGACGGCAACGGCTGGCGGCCCATCGGCAACGTGGACGCCGGGCTGATCGAGCCGCCATTTTCCGGCGAGCACGTGTTCACCGGCATCGCGCAGACACCGCCGGGCGGCACCACCGTCGGCAACCTGACCATCAACGCAGTCGCCACCGCGGAAAACCCGGTACTGGTGCGCGGGCTTTTCGGCCAAGCGCGCGGCGTGGCGCTGGAACGCTTCACCCTGACCAACAGCTTTTCGGAGGCGCTGTTCACCGGCACGGCCAACACTGCCCAAACCGGCAAGATCGGCACGCTGGTGGGCTACCTGCAGGGCGGCATTCTCCGCGACATCCGGCTGGAGCCGGGCCGCGCCGCGGGCGGACGCGCCGGGGTCGGCAGCAACCTCGGCTACGTGGGCGGCATGGCCGGTGTGCTGGAGGGTGCAGTGACCGTCGAGCGCATCGTCGCCACGCAACTGATTACCGCCGAAATCACGCCGCTGTCGGTCAATGCTGGTGGGCTGATCGGCCTGCTGAATCAGGCCGGAGCCTCGGCTACGGTCGCCGACGTATCGATCGCCGAGGCGGAGATCACCGGCTATCAAAACCAAGGCGGCGTGATCGGCGTGGTCAGCGCCGGGCTGAGCCGGATGGCCAATGTCCTCGTGTCCAGCGGCTTCTACCGCTTCCTTGCCGCGAACTGCGGCGGCATGGTCGGCCTGTTTGTATGTGCCACCCCCTCCAACTTGACGGATCTGACCGTCGCGCAGATCCAGATCAACGAGCCCAATCCGCCGACAGCCGCCGCGCATCAAGGCGGGCTCATCGGCTTTACGACGCTGACCGCGCCGCTGGCCGTTGCGAACGCCACGGTGCAGAGCGGCGCCATCTTCGGCAACAACCGGCTGGGCGGCGCGTTCGGCACCACCGAAGTGCGCGCCGAGGGCAGCAGCTATACGAATGTCCGCTGCGGCGTGGACGTCACCGGGCGCGTCGCGTCGATGGGCGGCGTGATCGGCGCGATGCAGGTCATGAGCGGCGGCGGCACAACCATCCTCAGCGATTGCCACTCCACCGCCGCCACCATTGCGGCGAACGGCCCTTCCTCCGCGGGCGTCAGCGGCGGTTTTGCCGGATACCTCGGGCTGCAAGGCCTCTCGCCCGCCCCCACCACGCCGATCCTGTTCGTGGCCGACTGCACCGCGACCGCCAACGTGATCGCCACCACGCAGGAGACCGGCGGCTTCGTCGGCCGCTCCTCAGGCACCCGATATATCCGTTGCCGTGCCGACGGCAACTCGCAGGCGTCGATCCGCGTCGGCGGCTTCAACGGCAACTCCGACGCGCCCGCGCCTGCCGATCCGCTCAATCCCTCGCTGCAGTTCTTCCAGTGCCAAGCGCACGGCAGCGCGACCAGCACCGCCGGGTCGGGCAGTGCCAACAACGGCACCGGCGGCTTCAGCGGCAACTGCGCCTACGGGCTGATCGACCAGTGCTTCGCGACGGGCAACGCGGTGGCCAGCGGGCAAGCGGAGGTCGGCTCGCTGGCGGGTCTGTGCGCCAACCCGACGATCATCCGGGACAGCTACGCGACCGGGAACAGTACCGGCGGCGGCACGCAGTATGGCGCGCTGCTGGGTCACGGCCTCGGCACGACGGTCAGCCGCTGCTATGCGTCGGGTTCGGCCACCGGCGCTACCATCGTCTCCGGCCTCGTCGGCGCGCTGGAGAACAACGCGGCGGGCGCGGCCAGCATGCAAAGCAGCATCGCGCTTGGCCCCTCGGCGGTCGCCACCAACGCGGGCGGCGTGGTACACAGGGTTTGCGGGCAGCTGGTGAACGGCGCGACGCTCGCGCAGAACCACGCCAGCAGCACGATGACCCTGCTCTCCGGCGGCGTGCCGGTCACGCCGGTCAGCGATCCCAACGGTCTGGACGGCCAGAGCATGGATCCGGCTGACCTGCTCGCCGTCATCACCGCGCTTGGCTGGAACACCACCAGCGTGTGGAACACCGCCACCATCGGCACGCTGGGCAGACCCACGCTGATCGGCAACCCGGAAACCTAAGCGATCATCGCCCGCGATTCCCCCATCGCATCCGAACCCATCATATCTGAACCCATCGCATCCGAACCCATCGCAGCAGGCGCGGCTTGCCGGCGATGGGTTCGGATTATTATTGGTTCCCACCCTGCTCCGCCTGTGCTATACTGAGCACAAGCAGCTGGCAACCCCTCCCAACAGCAGCCGAACCGAAAGGAGCGCCCGCATGAAGAAACCGAGAATCTACACGATGTCCTTTGCCAGCGTTTACCCGCTGTACATCGAGAAGGCAGAGAAAAAAGGCCGGGCAAGGATCGACGTCGATGAAATCATCCGCTGGCTCACCGGCTATGATCCAGCCTCCCTGCAGCGGCAGATCGACGACGAGGTAGACGTAGAGACCTTCTTCAACCAAGCGCCGCAAATCAACCCGAACGCCGCCCTCATCACGGGCATGATCTGCGGCTACCGCGTGGAGGAAATCGAGGAGCCGCTCATGCAAAAGATTCGCTGGTTGGACAAGATGGTCGACGAATTGGCCAAGGGCAAGCCGATGGAGAAGATCCTCCGAAAATAACCGAAGCGCTTCCCAATCCTTGGGAACCATTGGCGCGCGCGCACCCATGACGACGATAAAATCGCTCTTTCCCTCCCCCGCCATCCCGTGCTATACTGCTGACTGAAATTCTTTTCGCCCTTTAGCGCGGAGGTACAAATGCAGACCGGAATCACGATGGATGCCGAGGGACAGGTCGAACGGTTGGTCGTCAAGCAGCAATCCGTCAAGCAGCTCAAGCCGATGCTCCTATGCCTTTTGATGGCGGCGGCCTCGCTGGCCTTGCTGTTCTTCGGCGACGGCCTGCTGTACAAGCTGGTGGGCGGGCTTGGCGCGCTGAGCTTCGGCGCGGCGTTCGCGCTGCTGCTTCACCGCTCGCTGAAGCCGCCCGTCGATCTGCTGATCGTCGACTGGCTGGGCTTCACCGATCAAACCCCGGCGGTCGGCGTGGGCTTCGTCTCGTGGGAGCACGTGGAGGATATCGCGCTCACGCAGCAGGGCGATCAGCGCTTCATTACCGTGCGGCTCAAGGATCCGGACGCGCTGGCGCTCTCCCCCGCGCAGAAAAAGCAACTGGCGGCCAACGCGCGGCTGGGTTCTCCGCACATCAGCCTCTCGCTGCAAAGCGCCGCCGAGCGCTACGAGGAAGTGTTCCAAATCATGTTCGCGCACCTGTTTTTGTACCGTTCGGGGCAGGTATTCGAGCCGCATTATTAAGCAACCCCTCTACCCGACCAACCAACGAAAAGGAGCGATTCACAGGATGAAAAACTTTTCTCTGTTCTTCAACTTCGATGGCGAAGCCCGCGAGGCGATGGATTTCTATGCTCAGGTGTTCCAGTCCGAGATGCAGGAACTGATGACCTACGGCGAGATGCCGCCGGATTCTGATTTCCCCATCGCCGAGGGTGACAAGGCGCGCGTGATGTACGCCTACGTGCCGATCTACGGCATGAACGTCATGTTCTGCGATACGCCCAGCGGCATGCCGTTCGTGCGCGGCAGCAGCATCAGCCCCACCCTCGGCAGCGACGATCAGGAGGAAATTCGGCGCGCCTTTGCCGCGCTCGCGCAGGGCGGCACGGTGGACATGCCGCTCGCCAAGACCTTCTGGAGCGAGCTTTATGGCATGGTGACCGACAAGTTCGGCATCACTTGGCAGTTCTCGCACGATTGCACTGTGGAATGACGCGCGGAACCCGGCGGGACTCGGCTAGAAAAATATCCCTTGACATTCCCCGATATGCCCGGTAGAATACAGTCATTCGGGTTGTAAAACCCTGCCAAACAATCACGGCTTCAGAAAGGAGGCATCAGGATGCGTAGCGTTATGAACTGGGGAATTTCCCCGATAATTTCATAGCCTCGTAAGCGTCCTATTGCCTCCGGCTATCTTCGGCCACAACCGCAGAACCGCAGCAACGATGGCTGCTGGTCTGCGGTTTTTCTGTGTGTCTGGGGTGGATTTCCTCCACCGCCTGCGGGCGGTGGAGGGATCTGACCCCCGGGGGGGGATTCCCGCCGCCACAGCGGCGATCTCTCCGGCGTGAGCGGTGGAGGGATTCCGTCCCCGCGCCGCTGCGCAAACTCGTTGGCTCACTGGGCTTCCGCCTTGATTATTCGGCCACTGGCCGATCTCGGCTCCGCTCCGCTGCAGCGGAGAAACCGGCGCCTGTGGGCGCCGGGAATCCCCCCACCGCTCACGCGGTCCCCCTCCCTTTAACAAGGGAGGCTAGGGGCTGGAACCAAATACCTTTTATAAAATAAGAAACATATACCAGTCTCCAAAAGCCTCCCTTGTTAAAGGGAGGGGGACCGCCCGCAGGCGGTGGAGGGATTCCGTCCCCGGGGGGGATTCCCGCCGCCGAAGCGGCGGTTTCCCCGCCGCGCGCCGCGCGATTTTCTATGCATTCATAACCTCCATGGAAAGGATGTGATTCCCATGAACCGACGCAGAATCGCCCTGCTTGCCGCGCTGGTGCGGCGCAACGCCGGGCTGTACCTTGGCGCGCTGATCGCCACCATCGCGGTGGTGTTCGTCGGCCTGATGACGCCGTGGCTGCTGGCCGGCACCATCGATTCGGTGTTCGGCACGCTGCCGCTGGACGCGCCGGGCTTCCTCGTGCGCGCTTTCGAAGCGGCGGGCGGGCGCGGCTGGTTCGCCTCGCACCTGTGGGTGCTGGCGCTGCTGCTGATCGGCCTGAGCGCGATCAGCGCGCTGGCGATGTTCTTCAAGGGCAAGTGGAGCGCGCTGGCCAGCGAGAACATCGCGCGCGACCTGCGCAACGAGGCCTACGCGCATCTGCAGCACCTGCCCTACGACTATCATGTGAAGGCCGAAACCGGCGATTTGATCCAGCGCTGCACCTCGGACGTGGATACGGTGCGCCGCTTTCTGGCGACGCAACTGCTGGAGATCGTCAGTTCCTTGACCACCATCACGCTGGCGACGCTGATCCTATGGTGGCGCAGCCCGCAGCTCACGCTGATCTCGCTGGTGATGATCCCAGTGCTGTTCATCGGCTCGCTGGCGTATTCGAAGAAGATTATGGTGGGCTTTCAGGCCTTCGACGAGACCGAGGGCAAGCTATCGGCGATCCTGCAGGAGAGCCTTGCCGGGGTGCGCGTGGTGCGCGCCTTCGGGCGGCAGCAGCACGAGGTCGAAAAGTTCGACGCCGCCAGCGTGGCGCTGCAGGGCAAGCTGATGCGGCTGATCCGGCTGCTGGCGTGGTTCTGGTCGGCCTCGGACGCGCTGAGCATGCTGCAAACCGGGACGACGCTGCTGGTGGGCATCTCCTTCGCCGCCAGCGGCCGCATCAGCGTCGGCACGCTGACGCTGTTCGTCACCTTTATGGAGAAGTTGCTGAACCCCGCGCGGCAGCTGGGTCGGCTGCTTTCCGACGGCGGCAAGGCGATGGTGTCGATGGAGCGCATCGACCAAATCCTGCGCCAGCCCGCCGAAACCGACGCCGAGGATTCCGTGGAGCCGGAATCGCTGCGCGGCGATATCGTGTTCGAGGAGGTATCCTTCGCCTACGAAGCCGGGCGGCCGGTGCTCGACCGGGTCAGCTTCACCATCCCCTCGGGCGGCACGCTGGCCATCCTCGGCGGCACCGGCAGCGGCAAGTCCACGCTGGTGCAGCTGCTTCAGCGGCTGTATGAGCCGACGGGCGGGCGCATCTTAATCGGCGGCGTGGAGCTTTCCAAGGTTCGCAAAAAGTGGCTGCGCGCCAAGGTCGGGCTGGTGCTGCAAGAGCCGTTTCTCTATTCCAAATCGCTGCGCGAAAACGTCGCCATCACAGCGCCCGACGCGCCGGACACCTCGGTATTCACCGCTACCGCCATCGCGCAGGCCGACGCCTTCATCCGCCAGAGCGAGCAGGGCTACGAGACGCTGGTCGGCGAGCGCGGCGTCACGCTCTCCGGCGGGCAGAAGCAGCGCGTTGCCATCGCCCGCACGCTGATGAAGGACAACGACATCCTGATCTTCGACGATTCGCTCTCCGCCGTCGATACGCAAACCGACGCCGCCATCCGCGCGGCGCTGCGTCAGGGGCAGGGCGGCGCGACCACGCTTATCATCTCGCACCGCATCTCCACCCTCGCCGAGTGCGACCGCATCCTCGTGCTGGAAGGCGGGCGCGTGGCGCAGCTGGGCAGCCATGCCGAGCTGATCGCGCAGCCGGGGCTGTACCAGCGCGTTCACCGCATCCAGAACGCACTGGAGGAGGAGCTGGCGGAGACGATGGGGGCGAACCCCCTCACGCGCATCGAATCATAAGCAAAGCGGAGAAGGCTCCAAGATGCGTATTGCGCCATTACAATGAGCGGGAGGCTGACTATGGACAAGCTCGATCACCACTTTATCATTTTTAAGACTGACGATGAAAAAATCGCTGTTGACGTTCGGCTCGATGAGGAGACCGTTTGGCTGACACAGCAGCAGATCGCTGAGCTCTTCGACACAGCGCGCTCCAATATCGTCGAGCATATCAAACATATTTATGATGAGGGCGAGTTGATTCCGGAAGCAACCTGTCGGGATTTCCGACAGGTTCGCACTGAGGGGAATCGGCAAGTTACCCGATCCATACCGCACTATGATCTGGACATGATTATTTCAATCGGGTATCGTGTAAATTCAAAACGCGCAACACAGTTTCGCCAGTGGGCAACCAAGCGCATTCACGAATATATCCAAAAAGGATTCACGATGGATGATGAGCGATTAAAGCAAGGCGGCAATCGCTATTTTCGGGAGCTTTTGCAGCGCATTCGCGACATTCGCAGCAGCGAACGGAATTTTTATCAACAAATAACCGATGTCTACATAACCGCCGTAGACTATGATCCAAACCAAGATATAACAAAAGCATTTTTCGCGACAGTCCAAAACAAAATGCACTTTGCCGCACATTACCAAACAGCAGCCGAGGTCATATACAACCGCGTCGACCATGAGAAACCGCTGATTGGCATGACAAACTTTAAGGGTAACTATATTACAAAACCCGATGTCAAGATCGCAAAAAACTATTTGGATGAAGACGAGTTAAGCAGGCTGAATTTACTGTCCTCCAACTTTCTGGACTATGCGGAGCTTCAGGCCGCGATGCGGCGTGCGATGACCATGCGCGAATGGGCGCAGTACCTCGACAATCAGCTGAAAATTCTGAATATGGGCGTCTTAATGGATAGCGGGAAAATATCTCACAAACAAGCTATCGCCAAAGCAGAGAAAGAATTTGAGATGTACCGTGCAAAGGAAATGAAACAGCTCGAAAGTGATTTTGATCGCACCGTAAAACAGCTCACGCAAAAAAACACGCCGAACGACCCCAAAGATGGCCGGGTAGAATAATGCACCCCCGTCCCCCCGATGCTGCCGCAGCAGCGTGGCGCCCCCGCAGCGCGGGCTGAGGGGTACGCAGTACCCCCACCAAATACAGCAGGCGTTAGACACCCCGGGAGGAACGCGATCCAGCCTTCGCATGCAGCTTCGCTTCACTTCGAGGGTATCCACCCCTCGAACGCCCTCAAAGCTGCATGCGAACCAGCGCTACCTTCTCTCCGCCAGCCAACAACGCTACTTCAAACCAACGCAAAATCACCCCCCTAGCCCATCCCGAAAGGAGCTGCTCCCCTTGCAAGCCTACGAAGAACAAGACTACAGCAAAAAGCTGGACACCGGCCTGTGGCGCAAGCTGCTGGGCTACCTAAAGCCGCACCACGGCCAGCTCCGCCGCATCATCCTCGATATGCTGATCTGCGCCGGGTTTGACGCGGCCTTTCCCCTGCTCATCCGCTACGCGATCGACAACTTCATCCAGCGGCAGACCACGCAGGGGCTGACCGGCTTCCTGCAGCTGTCGCTGGCGATGCTGGCGGCGCAGGTGGCGGCGATCTATCACTTCCTCGTGCTGTGCGGCAAGGTCGAGGCGGGCGCGTGCTACACGCTGCGCAAGCTGGGCTTTCAGCGGCTGCAGGAGCTGCCGTTTGCCTACTTCGACCGCATGCCCATCGGCTTTCTGATGAGCCGCATGACCACCGACGCGCAGCGGCTGGCCGATACGGTGGGCTGGTCGCTGCTGGATCTGGTATGGGGCGCGTGCTACGTGACGCTGACGGCGGCGGCCATGCTGCTGCTCGACATCCGCATCGCGGTGCCGGTGCTGCTGGCGCTGCCGGTGCTGGGCTTTGTGTGCGTCAAGTTTCAGGCGCTGCTGCTGGAGAGCTACCGCAGCGTGCGCAAGACCAACAGCCAGATCACCGGCGCATTCAACGAGGGCATCATGGGTGCAAAGACCACAAAGACGCTGGTGCGCGAGAATCGCAACATCGAGGAATTTCATACCTTGACCAACACCATGCACAAATCCAGCGTGCGCGCGGCGGTGATCTCGGCGATGTACATGCCCATCGTGGTGGGACTGGGCTCGCTGGCCACGGCGTACGCGCTGAACAAGGGTGGCATCAATGTGATGCTCGGCACGATGACGCTGGGCACCATCCAAGTTTTCATCAACTACACCGTCAATTTCTTTGAGCCGGTGCGGCAGATCGCGCGCATTCTGGCCGAACTGCAATCGGCGCAGGCGGCGGGCGAGCGCGTGTTGACGCTGCTGGAGACCGAGCCGGGCATCGTCGACGCCCCGGAGGTCGTGGCGGAATTCGGCGATAACTTTCATCCCAAGCGCGAGGCGTGGCCGCCGATCACCGGCGAGGTGGAGTTTGACCACGTCACCTTCCGCTACGAGGGCGGCGAGACGGTGCTGTCGGATTTCTCGCTGAAAGTGAAGGCCGGGCAGACCATCGCGCTGGTCGGCGAAACCGGCTCCGGCAAGAGCACTATCGTCAACCTGATCTGCCGCTTTTACGAGCCCACCGAGGGCACGATCCGCATCGATGGCGTGGATTACAAGCGGCGCTCGCAGCTCTGGCTGCAATCCAACCTCGGCTATGTGCTGCAGCAGCCGCACCTGTTCTCCGGCACCCTCCGCGAAAACATCCGCTATGGCCAGCTCACCGCCTCCGACGAGGCCGTCGAGGCCGCCGCGCGGCTGGTCGGCGCGGAGGAGTTCATCCTCAAGCTGGAGCACGGCTACGACACCCCGGTCGGCGAGGGCGGCAACCGCCTCTCGGTGGGCGAGAAGCAGCTGGTTTCCTTCGCCCGCGCGATTCTGGCCGATCCGCGCCTGTTCGTGCTGGACGAGGCCACCTCTTCGGTGGATACCGAGGCCGAGCAGCGCATCCAACGCGCCATCCAAACCGTGCTCGAGGGCCGCACCGCCTTCCTCATCGCGCACCGCCTCTCCACCGTGCGCGCAGCAGACCGCATCCTCGTCATCTCCGCGGGCCGCGTGATCGAGCAGGGCACCCACGCCGAGCTGATCCGCGCCAAGGGGCATTACTACCAGCTCTATACCAATCAGTTTCAGGAGGAGGGGCTGGAGGCGGTGCTGGGATAAGCCAGCCGAACCGCGCCGACTTTGCGCGCCTAGCATGTGATAACCCCCCACCCAAAGGAGGAATCACCTTGCCGCTTCTCTCGCCCATCCCACCCAATTGCTGCTGGCGACCAGCGCGGATCTCACCACGCGGTTTTTGAACACCACCGGGCTGCTGAGCGTGGATTTGACCGCTCCCACCGTGCTGCCGATCGGCACCGTCTACATCGCGGTGCTGATCAACGGCAGCAGCATGCCGCGGTTTTTACAGCATGACGCGCCCCAACGCCGATCAGTTCATGCATCAAAACGCGTCGGATCCGCGGTTTTGTTCCTTCCCGGGGTCGTTCGCCGCGCTGCCGGCCACGCTGCCCGTCGCCACGCGCCAAGCGGGCATGCACACGATTTGGGCGGGGATTTAAGGGCGCCCCTTGCTTTTCGGGCATAATTATGCTATTATTATGTCAGATATCGCAGGAGGTGATCCCTTGGAAATTCGTCCGATCAAGGATTTGCGCAATACCATCGAGATCAGCGAGCTCTGCCACAGCCACGACGAGCCGGTTTTCATCACCAAGAATGGTTACGGCGATCTGGTGGTGATGAGCATGTCGGTCTATAATCGAATCATCGCGCAGAGCGAGCTCTATCGCAAGCTGGCCGAGGCAGAGCAGGAAATTCAGGAAGGAAAGCTGCTGGACGGCCCCGCCGCCATGGCAGCACTGCGCAAGAAGTATGGCGAGTGAATATCGCTACAAAATCACCCCCGCAGCAAACCGCGACTTGGACAGCATCCTTGCCTATATCGCCAACGAACTACACGCGCCGCAGAGCGCCGCCGCGCTGCTGGATAAAGTCATCCGCACCATCGAAGCAGCCTGCGCCTATCCGCAAAGCCACCCGCTGCTGGAGGATCCGCTGCTGGCGCTCCGCGGCTATCGCAAGATCGTAATCAGCAACTACTTGGCGCTCTATCTGATCGCGGAGGAAGAAAAGGCGCTCCACATCGTGCGCATCGTGTACGGCAGGCGCGATTATCCGCACGAGCTGTAGCCCCGCTGCCAAGCGCGCCGCACCCAACAAAACAAAGCAGGCGTTAACGCACAACGCAGGAAAGCTATCCTATCTTCGCATGCAGCTTCGCGGAAGTTCGAGGGGTTTTGTCACCCCACAAGCTTCCTCAAAGCTGCATGCGAACTTTCGTTAGCCTTCCCCCGAACTTCTCTAACGCCTGCTTGGAGAATGCGGGGCGCTGCGCACCCCAACTCCCGCGCGGCGGAGGTGCCTCCCTGCGGCATCGGAACACGGAATCCCCCCCTCAATCCTCCCGCGAAAATCCGTAGGCGCTGTATCCCTCCATCTCCGGATGAAAAAAAGATATGCTTAAATAATTTTCCACTTCCTCGCGCATCTCCTGCGGCGCGGCCGCCTGCAGCACGCGCAAAATCTCCTCCTCGATGGCTTCAAACGCGCCGTTCGCCTCCGCCCAGGCGTAGTTCCCCGCGCTGGCGTAGACCACGCGATAGCCGGGCTCGGAGCAGCGGTAGATCGCTTGGGGCTGCGCGGCGTGCAGCGCGCGCACCGCCTGCTTGACGGCATCGACGCGCTCATACACCAGCGCCGTGGTCACCCACTCGGGCAGGCTGTAGATAAACACCAGCATGTCCGGATCGTAGACGGCATCGGTCAGCACCTCGCGCATGCCCAGCAGGCCGCGCATGCTCAGCAGCCCGCGCCAAATCTCGCGGATCGCATCGGTCTGCGGGTAGTCGGAGTCCCAGTTGCTGTCGTGCGCATCGATGCCCAGCGCGTCATAGTTTTCGCTGGTGCGCACGAAGATCGCGAGCGTCGGCACCGTCTTGTGCGCCTGTCCATCGCTGTCCGCCCGCGCGTGCGGGTCGCTCGCGTCGCACGCCACGAGCGACCGGCTTTCCCCGCGCTGCTTCACGGAAATCAGCGCCGCGTCGATGCCCAGCGGCTGCAGCGCCTCGATCAGCTTCTCGTAGATCGGCGGCTGCTCGGCCTGGTAGGCGGCGTATTGCAGGATCTCCGCATCGGCGATCGACTTCATTTCCACGTCCTCCTCGGCATCCATTGGCTCCCCCGCCAACGCGAACGCCCCGGCATAGACCTGCCCGCTGGCTTGGTCCTCCGCGCAGAACAGGATGCGCCCATCAGGCGCCAGCGCCGCGTTGATGATTTCCGCGCCATGCAGGATGAACGGCAGCGGCTGCGGCGCGTTCGTCTCGTCCGCCAGATCCAGCGCGAAAAACCGGATGTCGGTTCGCTCGGCATCGTAGTCGTATACCGCATTGGCAAACAGGCACGTGGGCCCGGCCAGCGCGCAAAACACCATCCGGTTTTCTTCCCGCAGGCCGAAGTCGCCCAGCATGCGCATCCGCAGCGACGCAAAATCGAAATAGCAGTTGCCCACCCTGCCCGAGCTCGGATTGCTCATGAACAGGCCCTGAGCGTCCAGGGTCTCGCGGCGATCGATGTCCTCGAATTCCCCGAAGTAGCTGGCCTGCGAGATTTCTCGCTCATTGAACAAAAAGGAGTTGTACAGCCGCCGCCCGGCGAGGTCGTATATCTCCCAGCCGAGGCGCTCCTCCCGATTCGTGATGTACACCATCAGCCGATCCTCGCCGATGAAGCGCGGCGCGCGATAGCCCTCCAGCGTGCCGCTGGCCTCGTCGGCGAAGGTGGTGCCGGGCAGCAGGCGCACCGGCTGCGCATCGGCCCGCAGCGCGCAGGTGTAGATACCGTCCAGCGCCGCCGCCTCGAAGCAGAGCAGGCTGCCGGAGGGGCTGATTTCGCAACCCCGCAGGTATCGCTCATATCCCGGCATGGCCCGCAGCGCGGCGGGCAGCGGCGCGCGCTCGGCGAGCGATAAATCGGCGTTCAGGCGGTAGATCGCCTGCGCCGTGAGCACGTAGCAATAGCTGCGCATCGGCAGCACGCGCAGCGCGGGCTCCTCATCAAAGAGCGCCAGATACTCGCCGCTCCCCTCGCTCAGCGTGCGCAGATCCAGCGTGCTGCAATACACGCGCCCCTCCGAATCCACCTCAAAGTCGCTCGCCCGATCGCCGTCCTGAACATATTCCCCGCTGCGCAGCGCGCGCAAGATTTTGTCCAGTTGCATACCCCAGCCCGCGCGCTCGGCTAAAAAGCTTGCGCCCTCCACCGCCTCGGCCAGCGCGGCAGGCGCTTCCTGCGCGCATGCCGGGGCGCTGAACAGCGCTGCGCATAGGGCGATGCAGAGCAGCCCAAGAACCCGCTTTTTTTGCTTCAACTGCATATCCTCCGCTTCGAATTCTTGTGCGAGAATCCCTCCACCGCCTGAGGGACTCCCGCTGCGTGAGCAGGGACAGAATTCCTCCACCGCACTACTCCCCCCGAAACATCCCCGCCTGCACGCCGGAAACCCCCGTAGCATCGCCATACGCATCGATGCGCAAGCTCCCGTCGTCGGGCGCGTAGACAAGCAGGATGCGCCCGTCTGGCACCAGCGCGGCGGAGAGCAGCGCCGCGCCGTTGAGCGTGAGCGGCAGGCGCTCCACCTCGCTTGCGCCGATCTCGTAGCGATAAAATTGGATCCGCTTGGTTTGGCCATACAGCCCGACCTCGCGCACCGCGAAGGTGCAGGTCTTGCCCTCCAGCGCGCAAAACACCCACTCGCCGCGGTAGGGCGGCAGCGCCAGCACCGGCAAGCGCTCCACCGCCATCGTCGCGTGGTCGAAGTAGTAGGTGTCCTCGGTACGCATTTCATAGGGGCGGTGCATGAGGATGCCCTGCCGGTTGCGCGCCTCATGCCGCCAAGGCTGCATGTCGCCTTCCTCCTCTTGATACATAAACTCGCGCTGCAACAGCGCGCCGTCCAGGTCGTACACCGCCCAGCCATTCGCCCAATTCCAAGCGAAGCTGCGCACGAAAACCCGATCCTCCCGAATGAAGCGGGGCTCCTCGTATCCCCAAACCTCCTCGCCATACGAAGGGATAAGCTCCCCGGTGGTGAGCAGGCGGCGAGGCTGCGCGCCCGGCGTCATCGCGCAGGCATAGATGCCCTCCTGCTCCCCTTCGTCCTCATCGCCCAGGGTCTGCATCACATTGATCGAATAGCAAACCTGCGTGCCCGAGGCATTGAGGTCGAACTCGTTCCATAGCAGCTCGTCGCCATCGTAGCCCTCCTCGGCCATCGCCGCGATGCGCGCGAGCACAACGTCGGGCCACGCGGCGCGCCACACGAGCGCCAGCTTGGTGTCGAAGCGATAGGCGGCGCGGTCGGTGAACACGCTGCAAAAGCCCTCCTCGGCCTGCCATTTCAGCACGGTCTCCTCGCCGAAGTCGTGCGCCAGCTTCGCCTGCCCGAGCCGCATCGTGTCCAGCGCGAGCGTCGCAAAGCACAGCGCGCCGTCCTCGTCCAGCTCGCCCTCCAAATACACCGTGTCGCCATCGCAAAACCGCCGAAAGCGCAGCTGCTCCAAGGCGTCGTCCAAGCCGATCTCGGCATCCGTGCCCTCGCCGAGCACCAGCGGCAGCGGCGTCAGCGCGCCCACCACCCTCTCGGCCAGCGCGCCGGATGGCAGCAGCAGGCACAGCATCAGCGCGAGCCACGCGCGGCATCTCACCCTCTTCATGAGCGTTCTCCTCCCGAAGCATGCGTTTGTACGCAAAATATACCACATCATGGTAGCGCGAGCAAGGCGGAATCCCTCGCAATCAGCAGTTGCGAAAATCGCCGCGAATGGCTATACTAGCGATACATGATGATGAAAGCTATTTCCCACCGCGAAGCGAAGGGAAATAGCGAAAAACACGATTTATGGGAGGGCATCCACATGATTGACATCGCCACCATTCGCAGCACCGATCCGGCCATCGCCGAAGCGCTGGATGAGGAGCTTCTGCGCCAGCGCGAACACCTCGAGTTGATCGCCTCGGAAAACTTTGTGAGCGAAGCGGTGCTGGCCGCCATGGGCACGCACCTGACCAACAAATACGCCGAGGGCTACCCCGGCAAGCGCTATTATGGCGGCTGCGAGAAGGTGGACATCGTCGAAAATCTGGCGCGCGACCGTGCCAAGCAGCTCTTCGGCGCGGAGCATGCCAACGTGCAGCCCCACTCCGGCGCGCAGGCCAACATGGCGGTGTACTTCGCCATGCTCCAGCCCGGCGACACGGTGCTGGGCATGGATCTCTCCCACGGCGGGCACCTGACCCACGGCAGCCCGGTCAACATGTCCGGCAAGCTGTACAACTTTCAGGCCTACGGCGTGACGCGCGAGACCGAGACCATCGACTACGACGCGCTGCGGGCGCAGGCGTTGGAGGTCAAGCCGAAGATGATCGTGGCCGGCGCCTCTGCCTACGCGCGCACCATCGACTTCCCCGCGCTGCGCAGCATCGCCGACGAATGCGGCGCGCTGCTGATGGTGGATATGGCGCACATCGCCGGACTGATCGCCGCCGGGGAGCATCCCAGCCCCGTGCCCTACGCCGATTTTGTCACCACCACCACCCACAAAACCCTTCGCGGCCCGCGCGGCGGCATGATCCTCTGCAAGGAGCAATACGCGCAGGCCATCGATAAGGCCATCTTCCCCGGCATCCAAGGCGGCCCGCTGATGCATGTCATCGCCGCCAAGGCGGTCTCCTTCCACGAGGCGATGCAGCCCGGCTTCCGCGCCTACCAGAAGCAGATCCTCGCCAATGCCGCCACGCTGGCCGAGGCGCTCACCGATCAGGGCGTGCGCATCGTTTCCGGCGGCACCGACAACCACCTCATGCTGCTCGACCTCACCCCGTTCGGCGTCACCGGCAAGGAGTTCGAGGCGCGCCTCGGACAGGCCAACATCACCGTCAACAAGAACACCATTCCCTTCGAAACCCGCAGCCCCTTCGTCACCAGCGGCGTGCGCGTCGGCACCCCGGCGGTCACCTCGCGCGGCATGAAGCAGCCCGAGATGCAAGCCATCGCAGGGCTGATGGCGCGCCTGCTCCGCGAGGGCGACGCCGCCATCGCGCCGGTGAAGGCCGAGGTCGAGGCGATGTGCGCGAAGTTCCCGCTGTACGATGGACGGGTGATGGCGTAGCGATTAGCAACTTAAAACAAACGCACGAAAACTCACAATTAAAGCAAAACGCAAAAAAGCCCCACATATGGGGCTTTTTGCTTTATCAAAGCACATGGGGCTAACTTATCAGCAACTTACCGGCAACTTAAACATCATGCCCAAATAGGAATGTAACATAGGTATCTCGGTGCAGTAAATGGGTCTAACGGTTTGATCAATTTTGCTGCAACCGCAGAGGTGATCAGCCTAGAAACGGATGATTTATTCTTTTCAGAAAGATTGAATCGCTCTCGTAAAGACGTATTCGTCATTTGTTCGTTACTTACTTGCTTCAGGCAGGCGTGCATATAGCATGACCAAAGCTTCTCTTCCTGTGTCAATCTATTAAAAGGAACCCAAGAAAACAGAGTTACCTTTGTCATGTCAGAATAAATCTCGATTTTGGGTGCAGGTAAATAATTCTCCTCACAGAGCAGGGCGACTTTATCCCATCCGCTGCCGCGCTCCTCGCAAATCTTCGCACGCCGCATGAGTGCAGCAAGCATTTCGTTCCGCGATCTTGGTGGATTATCAATAAACCGCTTAATATCGATTAGCGGTATACCAGGGTTTGTGATTTCGATACGATCATCAAACAGCTCTACCATGGGGCCAGCTCCCGCGACGGAAAAATCTTGGTGAATCAAAGCATTGGCGACCAACTCGCGGATAGCGATCAAGGGATAGGGTACGATGTTCCGCCGCAATGCACCAACAATCTCCTCGTTTGCTGGAAGCAAGCCTTCGATATATTTGAGCACTCGCTCGAATCCAGCGGCATATCCGCTTGACTCGGCATCTTCACGGATCGTTTCAACTCGATTCTTGCCACGGTATTGAATAACACGGATACACTTTCGTGCGATCCCATCAAAGCTGACGAGTTTTTTTGCGAACAGCGTCGCGCCCAAGTTCGTTATTGCGTAAAGGCCGTCATCTTGCTTCTTTATGATTCTATCTTCCGTCAAATAATGCAAGATCGCTTTTTGATCGCTAGGCAACGCAATGTCAAGAAGTTCAAAATAGGCGCTATAATTGAGCTCTCGAAGCACCTCGGAAGCTTGCAAATGCTGCTTCGCTAGCATCTCTTCATATTTCGTACCGTTGATCTTTTCCCATAATCGTTTTTCCATAGCGGGATGATCACTTAACCTCTTTTTATAGCTACCTACGCGAATATACGCGCTTTGCTTAAATTGCACCGTTGAAGATAGTGCTTTCTCTATTATGAGCACAACGATGTCTTTATTATCAATTGCCAACGAAAAAAATGCAAAATTGGCATTCGGCGTTAAAAGACGGCGAAGCCAATTTTCCAATTCTTCTTTTCCGATCTTTTTTGTACGCGGATCAAACGTTGTACCAACGATGTTGTGTGAATCATCATCGATGCCCCATATTAGATAGGCATGCTCCTTGTCGTGCAATACGGCAGCATTGCTCAGTGCACTGATATACTCGCCGATCTCATCGGGAGCATCATTGTTCCTTTTTAATTCCACCCATTCAGTTTCTGAAGGCAGAGCAATTAGCTGCCTAACGAGCAAGTCTAAGTTTTCCATTATGACGCTCCACACAGAGAGATTCGGTATTTCATTGTAACATATTACACCTCCCCCGTCAAAAACCCCAGCATCCGCTCCGCCTGCCCCAGCACCGCATGCCCCACGCCGGGCAGCATCACGGTTTGCGCGTGCGGCGCGATCCGCGATAGGCGCGCCAAGCTCGCCTTGGCGTTGAGCAACATGTCCTCCTCGCCGAACACCGCCAGAATGGGCATCGTTAGCCGCGTTATCTCGTCCTCGCCGAACACCGGCAGCACTTGATAGCGCGGTTTTTCTTCTTTATTTATCAGCAGGATGAAGTCCATTGCGCGCCGCAGCCCTTCGGCCTGCGCCGGATCCCCCGCGCCCTCGCCCAGCATGCCGCCGAGGGCTTTTTTGCGGTTGCCCAGCGAGGCCAGTTTTTGCGCCACCATGCGCAGCAGCAGGTCGCGCCGCTGCATGTACAGCCCGCCGGGGCACAGCAGCGCCAGATGCGTCACCCGCTCCGGGTGCGCGGTGGCGAAACGCAGCGCCATCCAGCCGCCCAGCGACATCCCGCCGATGGCGCAACGCGCCACGCCCAAACCGTCCAGCACCTCGCCTAGCCAGCGCTGGTACGCGCCGGTCTCGTAGCGCGGGCGGCTTTCGGCGGAAAGCCCGGCCTCGCCGACCAGATCCACGCACAGCACGCGGAAGCGCTGGGAAAGCAGCGGCACATCGCCGAACCATGTGAAGGAATTGGACAGGCTGCCGTGCAGCAGCACCAGCGGCGGCGCTTCGGCGCTGCCCGATTCGATCACGAAGGTCTCGCCCAGCGAGGTGGGCAGACGGTGCCGACGATTTTCCACCGGCCATCCCGCAAGGATATTTTGATATGCGGACAGAACCTTTTCCCGCCCGGCTTCGCTTTTATAAATAGACATTTTTCATTTCCTCCCGCACCCGCTCGATCCACGCCAACTCGGCCTGATAGCACTGGCGCAGGTTGTCGATCACCAGCGCTTGAATCGCCGCCTCGTAGGGCGTGACGTCCGGCGCGAACGCGTCGCCGGGCAGCAGCAGCGACGCGCCGTACACCTCGCCCCGGTACTGCTCCAGCAGCGCCTCCATTTCCGGCTGAGTCAGCGCGTCGCCCAGCATCAGCTGTGCCAAGAACGGCTTTCGCAGCTCCGGCGCGTCCGGGAAGCTCCGCGTCAGCCGGTGCAGCTCCGCAAGGCCGCCCTCGGTGAGCGTGTAGAGCTTTTTGATGGGGCCTGCGTCGCCGGGGTGGATGCGCGCCTCCACGAGCCCGCGCGCCTCCAGCTCGGCCCGCGCGCGGTAGATTTGGTTGTTGTTGCCCGACCAGTGGAAGAGCGGCGAGCGCAGCATGGCCTTCTTCATATCGTAGCCAGAAAGCGGCTGGGTGCGCAGTAGCCCGAGCAAGGCGTGTTGAATGGTCATTGGAAAAACCCCTTTCGACAACATAGGTTAATAGTAACATATGTTATCGAAAGAGGCAAGGAGAATTTTTCTGTTCGCTCGTAAGTATCGCTGTCTGCGGCAGGGTGCGGCTGCGCCTACTTCCCCCGCCCCGACTCAAAGTTCGCCAGCAGCAGCGCCACCACGTCGCCGCGCAGTTCCTGCCGCCTGCTGCTCAGCGCGAAGGTGCGCAGGTACCGCTCGTTGGTAAGGTTGGCGAAGCCCGCCAGCGGCGTATCATAGGCCTGCCAATAGGCAAGCTGCTGATTGTAATCCGCCACGATGCCGGGCGAAAAGCGCGCCGCCAGCGCGTCGTAGGCTTCCGGATCGGCCTCGCCGAGCGAGAGCGCCGCGTAGCGCAACATCGTCAGCGTGCCGGAATAGGCCATGCCCGGATCGCCCGAGGCCACGCAGGCCAGGTAGCCCACAAAATCGGCCTCGGCCTCGCGGGCGAAGCCGCGCTGGTGCGCCGCCTCGTGCGCGGCGGTATGGGCGAGCTGGCTGGCCGGGATGCGCGGATTGAGCAGCGCCTCGCCGGTGTAGGGAATGAAGATGCCCATAATCTGCATGCGGCTGAAGGCCTCGCCATACGAGAGCAGCTTGGGCGCGGCGTAGCGCCCGGCAATAAAGGGATAGCTTTCCGCCAGCGCATCGTAGGCCTCGGGCACGCGCGCCAGCAATTCCGGCAGCGGCTCGGCCACGGCATAGCAGCCGCCTTCGTCCTCGGCGGCCTGCGCGCGCAGGGCGAGGGCGTCGTCGAGCAGCGCATCGCACAGCGCGGCCAGCTCGCCGCTGTCCTCCTCGGGCGCCGGAAAACGCGCCGCTTCCGCGAAGGGCAGGCGCGCGAAATGAAAGCCCCAGAGCAGTGTAAACGCCGCCGCCATCGCGCTGGCGCCGCACAGCAGCCGGTAGAGAAAGCGCGCCGCCGGTGCGCCGCTGCGCCGCGCGAAGCACTGGCCCACGCGAAAAATCCCCAGCGCCAGCACCAGCAGCGCCGCGCCCAGCGCCAACTTTTCCGCCAGCGCGTAAGGAAACGCGGCGGAGAGACCGCTCAACGCCGCCGCCCAGCGCGGGTACAGCGTACGCGAAAACAACGCCTCCACCCGCGCCGGATGCGCCGCGCATAGCCGCAGCAGCAACAGCGCCAGCGGCGCGGGCGAAAGAGCGAGCAGGCGTTTCCCCCAGCGTCTAGCGCTTTGCATAGCGCGCTCCCTCCGCTTCACCGATTTGAATGCGATCTTTTGAATGCGATCTTATGGATGCAATCTTTTGAATGCGATCTTTTGAATGCAATCATTGATGCGATCAGTATAGTTGCTATGTCGCGCCATCGGCAATAGGCCAATTGTTGGTCAAGCTTGCGCGCTGGCAACAATTGACGTATACTACAAAATGCAGGCCGCGCCACAAGATACTCCGTGCGGCGGGACTGGGAGGAATTGCATTGAAGCTAGGCATATCCACCGCCGCTTACTATGGGCGATTGGAGACCGAGGAGGCGGCGGCCCTGCTGGCCACCATGGGGATAGATTGTTGCGAGGCTTTTTTAGAATGCGCCAGTGAATATGAACCGGATTTTATCGCCGACCTCCGCGGGCGGCTGGCCGGGCTGCCGGTGCATTCCATCCATCCCAAAGGCACGCAGTACGAGGATGGTTTTTTCGGCAAATCGCCGCGCCAGCGCGAGGACGCGCTGCGGATGTTTGAGCGCGTGCTGACCGCCGGGGAACTGCTCGGCGCCAAGGTGTACGTATTCCACGGCATGCCCGATATCCACCGGCGCAATCTCGGCCCCAACATGCGGCTGCACGCGGGGATCGTGCGCGAGGCGTGCGCGCGCGCGGCGGCGCACGGCATCGCCTTCGCATGGGAGAACGTGTGGTGGTGCCAATTGGCGCGGCCGGAACACGTGGCCGCCGTGCGCGAGGCTGTGCCCGAGGCGCGCTTCGTGCTGGACATCAAGCAGGCGATGCACGCGGGCTTTGATCCGCTGGATTTTCTGCGCGAGATGCAGGGGGCGCTGGTCAACGTACACCTTTGCGATGCCGACGCGCAAGGCAAGCTGTGCCTGCCCGGGCGCGGCGTGTACGATTTCGCGGCGCTGTTCGCGGCGCTGCGCGGCGCGGGGTATGACGACTGCGTGATGCTGGAGCCATATGGCGATATGTTTACCGAGCAGGCGGAGATGGAGGCGGCTGTGTCGGTGCTGCAAAAAGCGATAGTACCAAGGAGGACGAACAAATGAAAAAACTGCTCAATGCCCTGCGCCGCGCTGGCCGCGCCGTCGGCGGGGCGCTGGACTGGGTCGACGCCAAGCTGCGCGGCTGGCTCGACGGGAGCACCGGATGGGTGCAGATCGGGGTCTTCGGCGCGCTGGTTGTGGCGGCGTTTTACGTGATCGCCGGAAACTGCCGCTACGAAATCTGCGATACCTACTCGCCCTACGAGGTCGAGGGGCTGGTGCGCACCATCGCCAATCTATTCACCGGGCTATTCGCCATCACACTCGTCGGGCTGTTCGTGAAGATGAAACGGCAGAAAGCCTCCACCGCGCTGTTCATTCTGATGGCGGCGGTGTGGGTGTGTACGATGATCGTGCGCATCTCGCTGCTGGACTTCGTCAGCGGCGATTACGAGGAGTTCCTCAGCGGCTGGGTCTACCGCATGCAGGACGACGGCTTCGCCGGTTCGATCTCGGTCAACTTCGGCGATTACACGCCGCCGTACCTGTACTTCGTTTTCCTTATCTCGCGCTTCGCTTGGCCGGATCTGTACCTCATCAAGCTGGTGTCCATCGCCTTTGATTACCTGTGCGCCTACTTCGTGATGCGCTTGGTCAGCCTCAAGTACAAGAGCCTGCTCGTGCAGCTGAGCGCGATGATGCTGACGCTGTGGGCGCCGACGGTGCTGTTCAACGGCGCGTACTGGGGGCAGTGCGATTCGATCTACACCAGCTTCGCGGTCGGCGGGCTATACTTCGCGCTGGCCAAGAAGCCTTGGCGTGCCATGGCCTGCTTCGGCATC
Organism: Eubacteriales bacterium; assembly: GCA_031552825.1. Taxonomy (GTDB): domain Bacteria; phylum Bacillota; class Clostridia; order Christensenellales; family Aristaeellaceae; genus WQXF01. The sequence continues at coordinate 35,770 of JAVBMD010000003.1, read as the reverse complement.
TCCTTCGCCTTCAAGCTGCAGGCGGTGTTCCTCCTGCCGATGATGCTGCCGCTGTTCGGCATGCGCCGCATCTCGCTCAAACACGTGCTGATGCTGCCGCTGGCCTATGTGGCGATGATGGCCCCGGCGCTGCTGGCAGGCAAGCCGGTGGACGGCATTCTGGAAGTATACCGAACCCAAATCGGCAACTATCCGCAGCTCACCAACAACGCCGCCTCGGTATTTACGCTGATGCCGGGGGTGATCAGCTACCGCATCTTCTATAATCTGGGCATCTATCTCACGCTGAGCGTGTCGGTGCTGTTCTGCGGCTTCCTGTACGCCAAGGGGCGCAAGATCACCAACGACATCGCCCTTGCCGCCGCGCTGACGCTGGCGATGGCGATGCCGCTGCTGCTGCCCTGCATGCACGAGCGCTACTTCTTTATCGCCGACGTGCTGGCGGTGGCGTATCTGGTTTGCAATCCCAAGCGCTGGTACATCGCCTGCTCGATGCTCTTCGCCTCCTTCGTGATGTACTACCACGGCGAGGGCGGCGAGGTGCTCGGCGTGCTGTCGATCCCGCTGGTGGCGATGCTGCTGGTGGTGATGACCGGGCTGAGCGCGATGCACGTGGCGCGGGACTTGCGCGCGCAACAATGATTCCTTTCACGGGAGGTGGACGGTATGTTCTTTCGAAGGAAAAGCGCAAACGCTCCGCAAAAAACATTCTGGGAAATCATCGATTTGCTGGCTTGGAAGCACGAAGGTGACGACGAAAAGGTATTAGCCCCGGTCGTCGATTATCTGCAAGCCCAAAACGATGTCGCCATTTTCCGCTTTCATGAGCAATTGACTGAATACCTTTATGCCCTCGATAGCAAATCGTTGGCCGAAGCGTTTATCAAAGCGACCGGCTTCGCTTCGGACGACGGCTTTCTGTATTGCCGATGCGCCGTCGTTGCAAACGGCGAGAAGTACTATCATAAAATTAAGGACGGCAAGGCAAAGCTCGAAAGCGAGTTTGAGTTCGAATCGCTGCTGTACGCCCCGAGCATTGCATGGGCAAAAAAGCACAACGAAGACGAATTAAGTTATCCGTACACAACAAAAAAGAGCTACGAAACCGGCAGCAACGCCGCCCAATGGACATAGGAAACCAGCAACAAACTCCCGCTTTGGCGGGAGTTTGTTGCTGGAGAGAATGCCGCATTTTTTTACCCCATCGCTGAAAGGTTGTTTTTCTCAAACTCCACGATCGCCTCGCGCACGCGCTGCGTCATCGCCGTCACCGCTTCGCTGGGTTCAGGGATCAGCGACAGCTCGTCCTCGAGGATGAGAAAAGGATGGGTGGCATCGAAGTTGCGCTGATGGCATCCCGAGACCAGAAAGAAAATCGCGCTTTCCACCTGCTCCGGCTTGCCCGGGGCAATCCCGGCGAGAAAGGCGGCCGGATCCATGAAGAAACTGCTGACGATCAGGCTCTCAAGCGCGGTGGCGTACGCGCCGTCCACCTGCTCGGTCATGGTGAGCATTCCGGAGTAGTCCCGCGAATCCAGCGCATAAATCTTATCCAGCATGGGATCTTCCTCGGCTAGGGCGGCGACGCTGCCCAGCATCAGCAGCGCAAGCAGCAAGGCAATTAGTTTGTTCATCAGGGGTACCCTCCTTCATCGATAGCTTTTATCGACAACTTTCATCGATAGCTTTCTATGTAAATAACGTGCAGCGCCGGAAAACCTTCCCGCATCCATCAGGAAATTCTTTGCATGGGCTGTAACTTTCGCGGCTAACATGCGATGATAAGGGTGCAGAGCTGTAGGAGACGAAGCGAATGACGAAGGATCAGGAACTGATGGCGCGCGTCCGCGACGGAGACCCGGCCGCCTTCGAAGCGCTGGTGGCGGCCTACTGGCCGGTGGCCGAACGCGTGGCGCGCGGCATCGTGGGCGACGCGCAACTGGCGCAAGACGTGGCACAGGAGGTGTTCGCCGACCTGTACGTGCAGCGCGGGCGCTACCAGCCGCGCTATTCGGTACACGCCTACGTCGCCGCCATCGCGCGGCACAAGGGCATCGATCTGCTGCGCCGCCGGGGCAAGCCTGCCGCCGCGCTGGCCGCCGATCAAGCCGAGCCGCCCGGCCCGCGCACGCCCGAGGACGCCTTCATCGCGCGCATGTTTCGCGGCGCGCTCTATGCCGCCGTCGAAGCCCTGCCCGCACGGCAGCGCCGCATGCTCGTGGCCTTCGCCCTCGAAGGGCGCTCCTACCGAGAAATCGCTGCGGAGCTCGGCATTTCGGTGGCGCAGGTCAAGGTCACGCTGTTCCGCGTGCGCCGCCGCCTGCGGCAGATCAAAGAGGATTTTGAGCACGAGTAAAGAAGCGTTGCGCACAATCGGCGACGGGTGCGCGTCGCCCGCACCAACAAGGAGGCACCCCTCATGCAACACATGAACGATATCTGGCGCAAGGTCCGCGAAAAGCAGACGCTGGAGGAAGCTGCCCTGCGCCTGCGCGCCGACCGCGCCAGCCGCGGCAGGCTGGCGCTGAAGCTGTCGGTATCGGCGGCGATCGGCTTCGCGATGGCGCTGATGCCGGTGGCAGGCGCGGCGGGATTCTTGATTTGAAAGGAGCATGCACATGCAAACAACCGAGACCAAACTAAAAAAGAGCCGCAAGCGCGAGCTGGCCGAATGGAGCCTGTCCCTGCTCGGCGCGGTCGTGATCGCGCTGCTGATCCGCACGCTGGTATTCAGCCCCTATATCGTGAAAGGCGCCTCGATGAACGATACGCTGGCCGATCGCGAGGTAATGTTCGCCACCAAGTTCGATTACCTAACCGGCGCGCCCCAGCGCTTCGATGTGGTGATCTGCCATTACCCGGGGCGCAGCGAGGACTTTGTCAAGCGCATCGTCGGCGTGGCGGGCGACACGGTGGCGGTCTCCGGCGGTTATCTATATATCAATAACGTAAAGCAGGAGGAGCCCTATATCGCCCACCGCCCCAGCTACGAGATGCCGCCCTACACCGTGCGGGAGGGCGAGTTCTTCGTCCTCGGCGACAACCGCGATAACTCCAACGACAGCCACCTCGTCGGCCCGCTCCGACGCGAGCAGATCGTGGCGCACGTGCGCGGCGTGGTGTGGCCGCTGGGGCGCGCGCGAGGCGTAGAGTGAATCCATCCCCCCGCTTGCGCTCCCCCGTTTAAGCCGTTATAATAAGGAAAATCGGTTGGAGAGGGGCTGCGCGATGTTCAGATTCCAATATGAGCTCACCGACGAAGATTATTATGCCTATAGCCTGCATCATCTCTATGCTGTACCGGAGAACAAAAACCAGCACACCATTCGAAAGACAGCGTTCCCAACGATTTGTCTGTTCTTGGGCGCATTCCTGTCCGTCGCGAGGCAAAGCTGGTTCTATTTAATTTTGTTCTCCATCGCAAGCATCGCTTGGCTGTTCTGCTACGATTGGCAGGTACGCAGAAACCTGCGCAAGCGAATTGTCTGGCTAAAAAAATACGGAAAGCTGCCCTCCATCGAGCGCACCGCGATCACCTTTGAGGAGGATGCGTTCACCTCAATCACCGATCACACTGAAATGCGGTCGTCCTACGCGATGACTGAGCGCATCTTTGAGGGCGACAGCGCGTTCTATCTGTATCAGAGCGTCATAACCGCCGTCATCCTGCCCTATCGCGCCTTTGCCAGCGACGAGGAAAGGGCGGCGTTCGGCGCGTTCATTCGGGAAAAGGCGCCGAAGAAGGAGAAAAAGCCGGAGTCGGCGTAAAACTGATTATACCGAACTACCCGAACCGCTCTAACGTCCGCCTTGGTTTTCCCGGTCTACTGCGTACCCCGCGCCCTGCTACGAGCAACGCTGCTTAACTCGAGCCCAAAAGCCTCCCTTGTTAAAGGGAGGGGGCCCGCCTCAGCGGTGGTGGGATTCCGTCCCCCGCTCCGGCGGCAGATTTCACGCGCCCTAGCGCATCAGCGAGCTCCCTACACCCCCTTCTCCACCCCCGGCACCCGCCGCACGATCCACTTGCGCAGCGCGTCCACCGGCAGCACCGTCGCCGCAAGGCAGGCGATCCAAACGAGGTCGCGCGCGCTCAGCGGCTCCACGCGGAACAGCGGCCCGCCGAGGAATAGCAGCGCCACCTGCACCGCCGCCACCAGCCCCATCACGCCGATGAACAGGCCGTTCCGCCGCAGATGGTGCAGCAAATTGAAGCGGTGGGTGCGCGCGCTCATCGCGTTGAATACCGCCATAAACATGAACAGGCCGAAGAAGGCGGTAAGCCGGTACCCTTCGCTGGGGTTCGGCGTCGAAAGGCCGAAGCCGGTGACCAGAAAGTACAGGCACAGCGCCATCGAATAAAGCCCCGTCCAGATGATCTGGCTGCCCATGTAACGGTTGAGGATCGGTGCGTCGCGGCGCTTGGGCGGCTCGGACATGTACTCGGGCAGGGGTGGCTCGCCGCTGAACGCCAGCCCGGCGAGGGTGTCCATCACCATGTTGATCCACAGCATTTGCAGCACGGTAATCGGCGTTTCGATGCCGAAGAAGGGGCCGAGCACCGCCAGCGCCACCGCGCAGAGGTTGACGGTGAGCTGAAAGATGATGAACTTACGGATGCTCTTGAAGATCGTTCGGCCGTAGAGGATGGCCTTGCCGATGGAGGCGAAGTTATCGTCGAGGATGACGATATCGCCTGCCTCCTTAGCGATCTCGGTGCCGCTGCCCATCGCGAAGCCGACGTCGGCCAGCTTGAGCGCCGGGGCGTCGTTGATGCCGTCGCCGGTCATGCCGGTGACGCGGCCTGCCTCCTGCGCGATGCGCACCAAGCGGCTCTTGTCGGCGGGCAGCGCGCGGGCGACGACGCGCAGCTTGGGCAGCACGGTGGCCAGCGTGCGGTCGTCGATGAGGGAGAGATCCTCGCTGGTCAGCGCCAGATGCCCCGGCTCGCGCATCAGCCCGGCCTCGCGCGCGATGGCCACGGCGGTGTCGCGGCTATCGCCGGTAATCATCACCACCTGCACGCCCGCGCCTTCGGCCTGCCGCACGCCCTCCACCGCCTCGGGGCGCAGCTCGTCGCGCAGCGCCACCAGCCCCACCAGCGACAGATTGCTCGGCAACATGCCCTGCTGCACCGGCGCGTCGCACACCGCCAGCGCGATCAGCCGCGCGGCCTGCGCGGAAAGCGCCTGCATCCGCTCCTCAAGCTCGGCGCGCTGCGGGGCGAACAGCGGCTGCGCCTCGCCGGAGGAGGCGATCAGCCGCGTACATGCCGGGAGAATCTTCTCGGGCGCGCCCTTGACCAGCACGCGGTTGAGCCCGCCGGTCACCCGCGTTACCGAGAACTTTAGCGTTGAATCAAAGGGGGTAACCCCCTCCACGCGCACCTCGCCGAGATCGGCGGGCGCGCTCAGCGTCGCCTCCAGCAGCGCGCGGTCGGTGGCGTTGCCGCCGATGGCGCGGCGGTCTTCGCCCTCGCCGGTCAGCGTGGCGGCGTTGCCCAGCGCCATGCCCGCCCACGCCAGCGTGTACAGCCCCGGGTGCCGCGCGAGCTGCGAAAGCTCGCGGTACTGCCGCCCGTTGCCATCCACAAACCCGTGCAGCCGCAGCTGGCCGCGCGTCAGCGTGCCGGTCTTATCGGTGAAGAGCAGGTTCAGGCTGCCCGCCGTTTCGATGCCCACCAGCTTGCGCACCAGCACCCGGTCGCGCAGCATGCGCTTCATGTTGGCCGAGAGCACGACGGTAATCATCATCGGCAGCCCTTCGGGCACCGCCATAATGATGACCGACATCGCCAGCATGATGCAGTGGATCAGCGTGCCCAGCATCGCGCCGGGCATCATGAGCCGGAGCACGATGGCGGGGATGGAAAAGTTGTTTTCTATCACCAAATTGTAGAACAGGTACGAAAGCGCCACCGCAGCTGCCCCGCCGTAGCCAAACTTGGCGATCGCCCCCGCCAGCCGGTTGAGCCGCACGCGCATGGGGCTCTCGCGCGGCTCCTCCTGCACCTCGCGCGCAAGCTGGCCGTACACGCTGCCATCGCCGACCGCCAGCACGTGCAGCACGCCCTCGCCGCCGGTAACCACCGAGCCGCGAAACAGCCGGTTCTTCGCGGAAAAATCCTCGGCGCGCGTCGTCGCCGTGCTGGGATGCTTGCGCACCTCGCGGCTCTCGCCGTTGAGCGCCGACTGATCCACATCCAGCGCGCCGCGCTCCAGCATGCCGTCGGCCGGAACCCGGTCGCCGGGCTGCAGCTGCACCCGGTCGCCGACCACGATCTCGTCGATGGGCAGCTCGGTCAGCACCCCGTCGCGCCACACGCGGCAATGGATGCGCGCCGCCTCCTGCTGCAGCTTCTCGAACGCCGTCTCGTTGCCGTGCTCCGAAAGCGTGGCCACCAGCGTCGCGATCAGGATCGCCGCCGCGATGCCCGCCGGTTCGTACCAACTGAACGACGCGCTGAGCAGAAACAGCAGGTTGACGCCCAGCGCGATCAGCAGGATCCGAATAATCGGATCGGCGAAGCTGGCTAGGTAGTGCCGCCAAAACGGCGTGCGCTTTTTTTGCGTGAGCGTATTGGCACCGAAGGTGGCGCGTGCGTGCTCCGCCTGCTCGGCGGTCAGACCGACGGGCGGCGCCGAAAGGGCGTCGGGCGCGGTATCGTCGGCGTTTCGGGGCGCTGTGTTGTAGAACATATAGAATCCCTCCCGTGTCACTGTATGGCGTGAGCGGGAGGGACAGAACCAAGCCCACCGATTTCTCGGCGGGCTTCAAGCCGCCTTCAAAGGCCCATCTGCGGGCTTTCCGCGTCGGCCGCCTTGTCGGCGTACGGGCGTACGCCTCCTGCGGACAGCCTCACGGCGCACCCACATCTGAACCTTTTTGGACGGCCTGACTTTGTTGATGATCTGAAGGTCACCGATTTCTCGGCGGGCTTCAGGGCTGCGCGGGGGATTTTGTTCGAAGGGGTTTCGCCCTGCGGGGCGACCTAAGGGCTTTCCGGTCGCCCTTAGGAAACCTTCGGCCTACGAAACCTTCGGCCTGAAAACCTTCGGCCTACGAAACCTTCGGCTACCGCCCTTCGAGCGACACCATGCGCAGCTTGTTGTCGAGCTCCTTGAGGAAGGCGTCCAGCGTCATCTGCCCGGCGATGTAACGATCGAGAAGCTCCATCATGAACGCCATGCCGCCGCCGCTATAATCAAGCAGCGACGCGCGCTCGCCAAAGCGCAGGTAGGGCGCGTACGCCCGCATGTTGCGGATCGCGCCGGGCGAAATCATCCACTTGTTGCCCTCGGCATCGGCGAGCCAGCGCTCGCAGAAATCGATGTATTCCTCCGCCCGCTTGCGCTCCAAGGGGTCGGTCAGCGTCGTCATGCGCTCCCGCTCATCGGCGAGGTAGCCCTCATACTGCTTGCGCTCCTTTGCGTAATCGTCGCGCAGGAGCGGCTCGTTCCTATCGGGATGCGCCAGATAGGCCACCCCCATGTCGCCAGCAACGACGGCGCCCTCGAGGTAGTCCAGCGCGGCCTCCGGATTGGACGAGGCTGCGCTGATGAACAGCACCTGCATCTGCCCCTCGATCATCGGCTCCTCGCCCGCCACAAACACCGGCGGCAGCATCGGCACGCTATGCAGCACGTTGCTCTCCTTCACGTCCTCGGAGTCCGTCGCATAAATCGGGGTCTCCTCCGGGTTGGACGTGAGGTTCTGGCTGCCGTAAGCGCTGAGCAACATGGGGCGGTTGATCCACTCGTTGTATTCGTCGTTGACCTCGCCGTTTTTGTTGCGCTCCGCCCAGTCGCCAAAGTCGAGCTGTTCGATCTTGGCGAGCAGATCGTGCAGCAGCGGCGTGTTCAAGTCCAGCGGCTGGCCGGGCTGCTCGTAGCGGCGGATATAATCGCGGAGCAGCAGGTTGGTGATCGTAAACCTGTCGTAACCGCCCTGCAGAAAGCCAAGCTCCGGGTTGGCTTCGGCGAATTCGGCGTCCCACCGCAGCCAGCAGTCGAGCAGCGCATCGTAGGTGGTGGGCAGCGGCCCCATGTCAAACCGCGCCCAAAGCTTTTCGTCCACTGACCAAGTGTTGCCATACACGAACACCGGATAGCCGCGCAGCTTGCCCGCGTCGTCCTCCAGCACCGACCGCATCGCCGGGTACATGCGCGCCACGTCGGCGGTCAGCTTCTCCGATATGCTCAGGTCGGCCACGAAGCCCTTGTCGATCAGCGCGCGCCAGCCCGGATCGGCGGTCATCGCGTAGATGTCGATGTCCGAGGTTCCCTCGCGCATGGCCTGCGCGACCTCGGTGGCGCTTGTCTCGTTGTATTCGGCGATGATGGCCGGCACCTCGGGGTGCGTCTTGACAAAGCGATCATAGACTTTATCGTTCCACACGCCGCTCAGCCGCAGCGTGCGCTGGGGCTTGTATTGCGGATCGACGCTGCGCACGTACAGGCCGCCGGAATTGATGGCGTAACGGTCGCCGGGCAGCTGCCACGCCTGCGCGTCGTCGTATACCGCCGCCACCGGCAGGTAGGCCAGCGAGACGAACGGTGCGCCCGCCGCGCTGCCCCAAATCTCGCCCTGATGCGCGTAGCAGATGCGGTCGGCCGCCGCGTCGTAGCTCAGCCCGCCGATGGCGTACTCCGCGCCCGGCATCGTCTGCGGCAACGCAGTGCGTTCCCCGGTCGCGCCGTCCACGGAAAGCAGCGTGCTGACGATCTTGCCCTGCTTCTCATCGTAAACGGCGGTATAGGCTAGGTAGCTGCCCGGCTTGTAGGGGCAGGTCATCAGCGCGTCGGGCAGCGCGGTTTTGGTGGCCGCGCCGGTCCGCAAATCAAAGCGCAGCACGGCCATCGCCCGCATGCCCTCGCTCGCGTCGGCCAGATTGGCGAGGCACTCCAGCGCGCCCTCGCGCACCCAGCAGCGGGAAACGCGCAGGTATTGCGCTTCCTCCGGCGACAGTACGCTGGTATCCAAGGCAAGCGGCAGCCAGCGCAAGCCGTCCGCGTCGATGGTGCCGACGCGCAGCGCATAGTCATTGAATGCCCACAGCGCGCCGTCGCCGCCCGCGATGTGCGTCACCGCCTCGGAAAGCTTCGCCGCCACCTCGGCGGACAAATCCTCGCGCAGATACTCCGTGCCCGCCGGTATCGGCGGCAGGCCGCAGAACAGCGTCGGCTCCGCCTCGCCGGGCGTCCACCGATACAGCCGCGCATCGTACAGCGTATAGAACGCGCCGTCCAGCTCAGCGGTGCTGCCATCATAGGCGTAGACCGGGCGGCCCGTGTCCGGGTCGATAAACTCCTCCGCGTACATCGCGCCATCCCCCGGCGCGGCCAGCGCAGCGGCGCAGCCGGTCGCCAGCAGGTATAGGCTTACCATCCACGCCACGGCGCGCTTTACGCCGCCGTATCTCATCTTGCGCATCTTCTCACGTACTCCCTTCGTATCCCGCGCGGCACACTGCGCTCTCATACAATAACGTTTCGCGGGCGGAATTTCTCCCCTCCAGCCGTGCATTTTTTCCAATTTTGCAGTATACTAACGACGTACCACAGACAAACGACGCAGCAACAAGGAGGCATCCGCTTGGGCAGATTGTTCGGAACCGATGGCGTGCGCGGCATCGCCAATCAGGAATTGACGTGTGAAATGGCCTTCAAGCTGGGGCAGGCGGGGGCGGCGGTGCTGGCCTCCAACGTGCGCCGGCCTACGATTTTGATCGGGCGCGATACGCGCATCTCCGGCAAGATGCTGGAGGCGGCGATGACCGCGGGCATCTGCTCCGTGGGCGCGCGCGCGATGCTGGTGGGCGTGCTGCCCACGCCGGGCATCGCCTACCTCACCCGCTTTTACGAGTGCGACGCGGGCGTGGTCATCTCGGCCTCGCACAACACCGTCGAATATAACGGCATCAAGTTCTTTGACCGCAACGGCTACAAGCTGCCCGACGCGCTGGAAGACCGGATCGAGGCCATCATCAGCGGCGAAACCCCGCTGCCCATCGAGCTGCCCACCGGCGTGGCGGTGGGGCGGCTGATCCGCAACGATGCAAACGGCCAGCGGCAGTACATCGAGTTTCTCAAGAGCACCACGCCGGTGCGCCTCGACGGCCTGCGCGTGGTGCTCGACTGCGCGCACGGCGCGGCCTCGGCCATCGCGCCGACGGTGATGACCGAGCTGGGCGCCGACGTTTCGGCCTACTACCACGAGCCCGACGGCACCAACATCAACGAATACTGCGGCTCCACCTACCCCAAGCGCCTGCAGGACTTGGTCAGCGAGCTGGGCGCGGATATCGGCTTGGCCTTCGACGGCGACGCCGATCGGCTGATCGCCGTGGATCGGCGCGGGCAGATCGTCGATGGCGACAAGATCCTCGCGATCCTTGCCACCCACCTCAAGAAGCAGAGCCGCCTCAACAAAGGCACGCTTGTCGCCACGGTGATGAGCAATATGGGGCTGGATCTGGCGATGAAGAAACAGGGCATCCAGATCATCAAGACCCGCGTGGGCGACCGCTACGTGCTGGAAAACATGCTGGAGAACGGTTACAACCTCGGCGGCGAGCAGTCCGGCCACGTGATCTTCCTCGACCACAACACCACCGGCGACGGCATCGTCACCGCGCTGCAACTGCTGACCGTGATGGTGGAAGCCAAGCAATCGCTGGCGCAGCTTGCCAGCGTGATGCAGGTGATGCCGCAGGCGCTGGTCGGCGCCAAGGTGCCCAACGAGCGGCGCGACGCCTGCCTTGCGCACCCCGAAGTGACCGGCCGCATCAAGGCGCTGGAGGGCAAGTACGAGGGCAACGGCCGCGTGCTGATCCGCCCCTCCGGCACCGAGCCGGTGATCCGCGTGATGATCGAAGGCCCCGATCAGGCGGCCATCGATCAGGATGTGTACGAGCTGGCCACGCTGCTCGAGCGCATCGGGGCGCAGGGGTAAAGCTTATTCGTACCGCGACCTTTTCCCCGCCCGCGCCTGCTCCGCGCAATACCGAAGCCCCGGCTCCCCCGCTTGCAAAAAGCGCTGGATATACGCCCTGCCGGTCGGGGAATCGCACTTGCTCAGGCAGGAAAGCAGGTATTCCCTCGGATCCATCAGCCCTCGGATGGACAATTCCGCTTCCTCGCACGCGTCCAGCAGCGAAATGATCGCCTCGATTTCACTTTCCGGCGGCGTCATCTCGTCAAAGGCCAACACGCCGAGCGCGCCGCCGCGCACCGATATGCCTCCGAACCGGAGCAATTCCAGCACAGGGCGCGCGTCGCGCAGACCGCCGCGCGTCAAGCGCACATAGGAGCGCGCCGCCGCGATGGTGGTCATCTCCGTCGGCGCGTTCCGATCAACGATCTCACGGATGTACGGCAGCGCCTGCATGCAGCCGATGTTCCCGAAGGCGAGCAGCATTTCGGTCTGCGTTTCCCACGTGCGATGGTCCTGCCGCTCCTCGAGGTAGGCGGCCAGCAACGCCTCGCCAAGCTCGGCAAGCTGATGCTTGCCGATTTTCTTTGCCGCGCTTCTGCGCTTTTCGCTATTGCCCTCCCGCAGGTCGGCTTGGATTTGCGCGATCTCCGCTTGGGCAAGCTGTTTCTTTGGCATGGTTGATTCCCCTCTCCCGCGCGGCGGAGCTGCATTCCCCTGCGGCGCAGATGGCGCGAATCCCTTATTCTTCTATCACGAAATCGATCTGCCGCGTCCCCACGTCCACGCTGTCTACGCGCACGCGCACCGCCTGCCCAAGGCGGTACATCGCGCCCGTTCCTTCGGCGATCAGGCAGTGCTGCTCGTGGTTGAGCTTCCAATAGCCGGGCAGCGTGCGCACGTGAACCAAGCCCTCCACCGTGCTGGGCAGCGCCACGTACATCCCCCACTCCACCACGCTGACGATCAGCCCATCGTACGCCTCGCCGATGTGGCCGCGCATATACCGCGCCATCATCATCTTCTCGACGGCACGCTCCGCCTCCATCGCGTTGCGCTCGCGCTGGGAGGTGTGCGCGGCCAGCGCGGGGGCGTTGGCGCGCATCGCGCGCTCGAGGAAGCGCAGCTCGCCGGTAGCCTCGGCGGCGATCATGCGATGCACGAAGAGGTCGGGATAGCGCCGGATCGGCGCGGTAAAGTGGCAGTAATCGGCGGTCGCCAAGCCGAAGTGGCCGAGCGGCTCGGCGTCATAATGCGCCTTCTGCATCGCGCGCAGGGCAAGCTGCGCCACGATCGGGTATTCCGGCATCGCTTCGGCCTCGCGCAGCACCTTTTGCAGCGCCTGCGGCGTTACCCCGGAATGCGCGCCGCGCAGGTGCAGCCCCAATCCGCGCAAAAAGGCCGCCAGCGAGAGCGCCTTGTCGGCGTCCATCGGCTCGTGTACGCGGTAGAGGCAGGGCAGCTTGCGCTGCTTGGCGTGGCGCGCCACGGCCTCGTTGGCCAGCAGCATGAAGTCCTCGATCATGCGCTCGGCGGCTCCGCGCGGGCGCGGCAGGATACACACCGGCTCGCCGTCATCGTCGGCGACGATGCTGGCCTCGTCCACATCAAAGTCCAGCCCGCCCCGGGCATACCGTGCCGCGCGCAGCTTGGCGGCCAGCGCCGCCATGCGCTGCAAATCGGGCAGCAGATCGCCGTAGCGCGCCACCTGCGCCGCGTCGCCCTGCAGCAGCAGGTTCACATCGTCGTACACCAGCCGCGCGTGCGAGCGGATCACGGTGCGCTCCACCTTCGCGGTCACCACGTTCCCCTCCGCGTCGCACTCGGCGATCACCGAAAGCGTCAGCCGATCCTCGCCCGGCAGCAGCGAACAACAGCCGTTGGAGATGGCCTCCGGCAGCATCGGCAGCACGCGATCCGGGAAATATACCGAGGTGGCGCGCGCCTGCGCCTGCGTGTCCAGCACCGTGCCGGGGCGCACGTACCAGCTTACGTCGGCGATGTGTACGCCCAGCCTGCATCCGCAGTCGGCCAGCGGCTCAACGGAAACGGCGTCGTCAAAGTCGCGCGCGTCGGCGCCGTCGATGGTGAAGCTGCGCGCCTCCCGCAGATCCAGCCGCTCGCCGATTTCCTCGGCAATATCCCACGCCGCCACCGCCTCGGCCTGCTCCAGCAGCATCGGCTCAAACTCCGGCTCCAGCGCGTAAAAAGCCAAGATGGCGGCCACGTCCTCGCGGGCGCTCTTGGGCGTCGCCACCGGCACCGGCTTGCCGTCCACCGCGCGGCGGCGCTCGCGCGGGAAGCGCTCCTGCGTCGTCGCGGGCTGCTCGGCGCGCTTGCGCTTATGCGGCCGCACATCCCTCGGCGCGGGATTCTGCCCGCCGCCGCGCGCGCGTCCGCCGCCCTTGCCCCCACCGGCGCCGCTCTTTCCCCCGCCCTTTTGCATGCCACGCTTGCCCATGCGCTCGCCTCCCGGCTTCATTTGTGTTCAGTATCCCTGCGGATGGCGGATTGCATTCGCAGGTTGCATTCGTGCTTCGGTATTCGCGATGCGGGCGCGGCATCCCTGCAAAGGGGCGCAAAAAAACGAGGGGCGCGTTTGTCCCCTCGTTCTGCATCATAGCGCATGCTTTTTCTTGCGCCGATCCGCCTCTTGATATACCGAATCATCCGCTCGGGCAGAGATGATAACGATGGTCATCACTTCGCCTTCTCGCTTGAGCTTGTAAACGACGCGAATACCGGCGCGCTTGAACTTTATTTTGTAAAGCCCTGAAAGATCGTTGCCGCTGTGGTTCCCGAGCGGCTTTCCATAGCCGTCGGGGTACCCTGGATTTTCGCTCACCTTGCGAATCCCTCGCAAGACTTCCCCGCGCACCGATCCATCCAGCTTTTGCAGGTCTGCCTGCGCCTCAGGCAGGTAGATGCGAGTCCAAGTCATTCGATCTCCACATCCTCCGCGGAAACCAAATCGGCCTCGCTCATGCCGAGATTCCGCATGAGTTCCGCCTCGCTGATCGCGTTGGTCTCGTTGTGATTCGCCAGTCGACCCTGCGCCGTCACAAGCAGGTGATAATCTTCAATGATATCCGACAGACGGCGGAATTCATCGGGGCTTAGGATAACGGCCTCGGGGACGTTGTTCTTGAGCACCACGAGCTGGCCCTCGGTTTTCAAGCGGTCAAAGACCTTATTGGCTTGGCCTCGGTTGAAAAGCGTGATCGGCACAAGCCGGTTTAGCGTATCCGCATTGATTGACATAGCGCCGCCTCCTCTCTCGATCTAGTGCCATTATATCAAAAAGCAATGCATTGTTCAACGGAATATGCATTACTTTTTGTCGCTATATTATATGTGGTTTTGCGCAAAGCGATTCGGCGAGCCGCGCTTACAACCCCAACATTTCCGCGTTCTCCTGCATCGCTTCCAGCGCGAGCTGCAAAAATTCCTCGCGCGTCATGCCCAGCTCGGCGCAGGTATCGATCTGCTCGCGGCTTGCGCCTGCGGCGAAGGCCTTGCTCTTGAACTTTTTGAGCACCGAGGGCAGCTGCACGTCGGCGATCTTTTTGCTGGGCTGCACATAGGCGCAGGCGGTGAGCAGGCCGGTGACCGGATCGGCGGCGTAGAGCGCGCGATCCAGCAGCGAGGTGCGCGGCTCGCCGGTCATCGCATGGGAGAGCACCGCATGGGTGATCTCCTCGTCGAAGCCGAGCATGCTGAGCATGTCGGCTCCGGCAGCGCCGTGACGCTCGGGGGTCTGCGCGGTTTGCTCGTAATCGATATCGTGCAAAAGCCCCGCCAATCCCCAGCGAATCTCGTCCTGCTCCAGCTTTTTCGCCAGCGCGCGCATCACGCATTGTACCGCGTGTACGTGGGAGAGCAGCGCGGGATTTGTGATATGCTCACGCACCAATTCTTCTGCCTGAACGCGGTTTTCCATAATTGCACCTCATTCGTGTCGGAAAGGATGGATGTTGCAAAAAACGAGCCGCAGCGCGTAGCTACAGCTCGTTCGTCGGACTTGTAGAACTATCCGATGAACACGACCAGCAGCGCCACCAGCGTAAACACGCCAGCGGAAATCTTGGTTGCCATCGCCAGCTTGCCCTCGAAAGAACGCGCCTTGTTCTTGCCAAAGAAGGTTTCCGCGCCACCGGCGATAGCGCCCAAACCGGCCTTTTCGCCGGGCTGGAGCAGCACCGTCGCGATCAGCACGAGCGAGGAAATCACCAGAAGAATGTTTGCGATTACTTTCAAAGCACCCACGGAATTCGCCTCCTTGCCGTAAGGTTGATGCGCCAACGCATTAGCGCTTGGAGAACTGCGGCGCACGACGCGCGGCCTTCAGGCCGTACTTCTTGCGCTCCTTCATGCGCGGATCGCGGGTGAGGAAGCCAGCCTTCTTGATATCGCCGCGCATTTCCCCATCGGCCTTGACCAGCGCGCGGGCGATGCCGTGGCGGATGGCGCCGGCCTGGCCGGTCAAACCGCCGCCGCAAACATTGACCAGCACGTCAAAACGGCCGGTGGTTTGCGTGAGCACCAGCGGCTGGCGAACCGTCATCTTGAGGGTTTCCAGACCGAAGTAGTTGTCGATATCGCGCTTGTTGATGGTTACCTTGCCCTCGCCGGGCACCAAGCGGACGCGGGCGATCGCCTTCTTGCGGCGACCGACAGCCTGATATTGCATTTGAGCCATGGTTTTCTACTCCTCCTCGCGGATCACTTCAGCACGAGCGTCTCGGGCTGTTGCGCCTCATGCTCGTGGTTGGGGCCGGCGTAAACGCGCAGCTTCTTGGCCATCTGGCGGCCGAGGGGACCCTTGGGCAGCATGCCGACGATGGCGTGCTTGATGGCAAACTCGGGCTTTTCGGCCATCAGCTTGCGGTAAGGGGTCTCCTTCATGCCACCCGGAAATCCGGAGTGCTTGTAATAGATCTTCTGATCCAGCTTTTTACCGGTGAGCACGGCCTTATCAGCATTGATGATAATGACATTGTCGCCGGTGTCCACGTGCGGGGTGAAGATCGCCTTATGCTTTCCGCGCAGGATGGCGGCCACTTGGCTGGCCATGCGGCCGAGCACCTGACCCTCAGCATCCAGCACGTACCATTTGCGTTCAATGGTTTCCGCCTTTGCCATAAAGGTTTTCACGTCAATTCCCTCCTGGTTCACTTTGGGAAATGTTGCACGCGCGTTGGTCAGGCGCACAATGCGGCATCGTAGTCCCGGGGCTAACGGAGCCTATCGACGCAAAGTGTATTGTACCGCATAACGAAATGCCTGTCAAGCAAAACCGATGGGTTTTTACGGATTTTTGCGGATTTTTTCGCCAATTGAGAAGCCCTCCGCGCCAAGGACGCGGAGGGCAATACGCGCTTATTCCGTCGATCGCGGCGGCGCGCCGCAGGTGCCGCAGGGCTGGAGCTTATCGAACGGCGTCTTTTTTAGATCGCCGTAGGTGAAGCTCTTCAGCGGCAGGTATTCCTTGGCCACCGCCGCGCAATCGGAGGTCGCGTGGTAGTATTTGCCGCCCTTTTTGTTGTAGTAGAGCTTGGTTTTCTTGCTGGGCGCTTTGGTGGGCGCCTCGGTCGGCGTGGGCGTGGGGCTAAGCTCCTGATCCGGCGCGGGGGTGGCGCTTTCCGCCAGCGTAAAGGTCAGCGACGGCGGGTCCACGTACCATGCGCCGCTCTCCTGCAGCATGATGGCGGTCAGCCGGTAGAGCGCTTCCTTTTCTTTGATGTTGATCTTGGTCAGCAGGTTGACGGTGCGCGAGGTATCGTTGTCGGTACCGGCGGTGGGCGTGTCAAACCTATAATCTTTTAGCTCCTTGCCGTGCAGCTGCCAGTACAGCTTCTGCTCCACGCCGTTGGCGGCGGCGCCGATCTTGGCGCGCCAGCTCGGCGGGGTCAGCGGCACCATGTTGCTGACCAGATTGGTTTTCCACGCCTCGAGAAATTGCACCAATACCTGCTCGCAAGCGCTGGTGCCCAAGGCTGCGCCCTGCGTCGTATCGACGATTTGCCCGCCGCCCGCGTCCCCCGGCGCGTCAAACGCGCTGCCGAGCGGATCGGCGCCCGTGCCGCCGACGGTCGCTTGGGGGCCGGGCGTGGTGAGCATCGCGGTGAAGTTGATGGGGGCGACCGTGTTGGCGAAGTTGTTGTTGGCGGCCAGCATCAGGCCGCTCTGCCCGCCGCGCAGCGCGCCGGTGAGCGCCAGCACGGAGAACACCGCATAGGCGCTGGTCATGATGAGGCGGCCGCGCGCGGTAAAGCCCTTTTTGAGCCATAGGAGCACGAGGGTGGCGACGATCGTCAGGAACAGGACCCACAGGAAAGGCGTCCAGATCCACGTGATGATCCACATCAGCGGAACCACCGCGAAGAACAATAACAAGAGAAGCCGGTCGTAATTGACGGTCATCGCCGGGCGGCGCGCGGCGGCCTGTTGCTGCTGAATGTAGAGCACGTCGCCCTGTGCGGGCGTAAAGTTGTAGTTGGAACGGTTGCGCATGGGCGTCACCTCCTGTTCTTACCCTTGCCCATGATCCTTTGCGCTATGCGCCGCGATGACCCTATAAATCGGAACGCATCGTCGACGCGTTTTCTTGCATGTTTGTCGTTTCGAGCGGTTCAATTAAACAAAATCTTACATATACACATAAGCTTTCTGTTTATTATACCATACGTTACGCATTTGTAAACAGAAAAATCCGATCCAGCAGCGCGCGCAGGTCCTCCGGCAGCGGCATCCTCCGCTGCGTCAGCCGTCGCAGGCGGGACTCGTTGGGCTCGTCCAGCGCCTCGCCGAGGGCGGGCGCGACGACGTGCCGCCAGAACATTTTGCCGTGCGCCCACAGCCGCCGCGCCTTTTCGGCGGGCATCGCCTCGGCCTGCGCCTGAAAGCGCTGGTATTCGCCATAGATGCGCTGATCGTCCATCAGAGCCGACCAATCGGCCAGCACGCGGCGCACCTGCGCGTCGTCGGGCAGCTGAAAGCGCAGCAGCGCGCCGTTGAAGCCCAGCGCCTGCAGCTGATCCTGCAACGGCTGGATGGCGCGCCACAGGCTGCCGTGCCGCACCGCATCCGGCCATTGCGCCTCGATTTCACGCAGCGCACGCTGCGCGCGCTGGCGCGCGGGGCCTTCCGCGCGCGCGGTTAGCGCCTCCAGCGCCGCCGCGTCCACCAAATAATTTTCAATGCAATAGCGCGGCAGCAGGCGCAGGTTTGGCGTTTTTTTCTCGGCCTTGAGAATGTCCTGCTCGCTCCATGCATCGCGATCCACCAACCCGATCCATCCGGGCTGGCGCTCGAGCATGCGCACCACGCTGTCCTTGCCGCCCGCCGCGCCGATCACCCAATCGGCGTGTACGTTGCGCTCGCGCAGCGGCGGTTTATCCAGCAAAAAGGTCAAAAACTCCACGTCGCCGGTTCCCTCCACCAGCAGCACGCGCTTGCCCGGCGTGGCGGCCAGCTCGCCGCGGATCGCCGCGTAGGCCTCGTCAAAGCCGCTCATGCGCGTCCCTCCAGCATCACGTTCACGCCCAAGTTGTTATAGCGCCGCCACACCTCCGGCGTGTGCGAGGTCAGCACGATCTGCCCGCCGGAAGGCAGCACCAGCTGCTCCAGCGTCGTCAGCAGCCCCAGCACCTGCGAGGGATGCAGGTGCATCTCCGGCTCGTCGGCCAGCAGCACGCCGCCATGGTGCAATGCCCGCGCGATCTCGATCATCTGCGCCACCACGCGCTGCTCCCCCGACGAAAGCGCCGCCAGCGCGTGCGCGCCGCCGCGCTCCAGCCGCACCTGCGCGCGCCCGCCATCCAGCTCGATGCGCTTGCCGTAGAGCAGCCTGCCCAGCGCGCCGAGCATCGCCCGCGCCCGCTCCGCATCCTGCGCCCATAGCGCCGCCAGCGCCTCGTCCAAGCCCATCTCGTCCTGTATCCGCACGGGCGCTTGGCCGGTCAGCAGCAGATTGGGCAGGCTCTGCGCGCTGCCCGCCCGCCGCGCGCGCAGCGCCGCGACGCCCGGCAGTTCCAGCCCGCGCGCCTCGCCGCCGACCCAGCCGATGGCCGCCGCGTCGGGGCAGGCGGCGCACACGGCCTCCCAGAAGGAAGCCCCGCGCGCGCAAACGCACAGCGCCGGGCGATCCAGCAACCCATCGATCAGCAGCGCGATCTCGCCTGACCACGCCGTCGGCTCCGCGCCGTCCAGCCAAGCCTCCATCGCCGCCCACGCATCGCGCATGCCGCTTAGCATGCGGCTTTTGCCCACGCCGCTGACGCCGGTAAGCAGCACGCGGTCGCACGCTTTCCCATCCTCGTCGCGAAAGGACAGCGTACACAGCCCATTTTCTTCATTTAAATCCAGCGGGTACACCCCGCATGAATACCAAGCCATCACCTTCATCGGCGGCACTCCTTTATTGCGCCGGGTCGCTTCGGCGCAGCTTCAGTATACCCAAATTTCTGGCGAAGATCAACTTTAGGTGGCATCGTCCCCGCCTTTCTGCTATCATACATACCGTCAACACAAGGAGGCAAGCATGCAAAATCCTTTACAGCCCAAGCGCGGCGCATGGGTGCGCTTTGCGTGGGCAGTTCTCTTTTTCGGCGCGTTTCTGCTGGCATTTCTGTGGGCGGTTCAGTCCGGCACCGGCCAGCCGCTGCGCAACTTTCATCCCGTCGAGAACGACGAGATCGACTACTACCTCGAAATTCAATCGGCGATCCAGCGCGGCGTCGCCAGCGAAAACGCCGGATTCTTCGGCTACTTTGCGGGCGGCGAAGCCTATGTGGCGCCGCGCCTGTTCTACGGCGCGCACGGGTTTTTCATCCTGATCCCCTACTACCTTGCCGGGCTGCTGCTGGGCTGGGCGCCGACCACGCCGCTGCTCGCCAACGCCGCGATGCTGCTGGCGGCGCTGTGCGTGCTGGCGCTGTGCGGCGGCGGACGGCGCGGGCCGCACGCGGCGCTGGCGCTGTGCGTTCTCTTCCTGCCGCTATGGCTGTACTTCGGCACGATGATGATGGAGCTGCAGTTGCTCGCGCTTGCCATCGCGCAGGCGGCGCTGCTGTACAGCTACGATGTCCGCCCCACGCGGGGCAAGCGCAACGCCTTTCTGGCGCTGGGGCTGATCGGCTGCCTGTTCCGGATTACGAACCTCTTCTTCTTCCTGCCGATGCTGTGCCTGATGGCGCGCGGAAAGCCCAAGCGCTGGTTTGTGCTTTACGCGGCGCTCACGCTCGCCGTCTCGGGCGCGCTGTTCTTCGCCAACGCCGCATTCTCGGCCGCCTACCCCACCGGCTTCCTCGACGGGCTGCTGGCGCGCGCCGCCTCGGGCGACCTTCGCGGCACGGCCTATCAGCTGCGGGAGCATATCTTTTTCAACCTCGGCAACTACTTTACCCTGCGCGACGCGCCGCACTTTGTCTACCTGCGCTACGCGGCGTTCCTGCTGCCGCTGGCGCTGCTGGCGGAGGCTTTTTTCGCCTTCGACCGCGCGGCGCGCCGCTTCCGCCGCCGCCCGCGCCCCGATGGCGCGGCGCTGGGGCTTTCGCTGATGACGCTGGCGGCCATCGCCATCACCATCGCGCTCTACGACGTCAAGGACTGGCGCGATTTTCGCGTGCTCGCGCCGTTCTTATTGTTTATGAGCATATATGCTATATTGGCGTGGCGGCGCTTTCTGCTCTCGGCGCTCGCGGCGGCAATCCTGTGCCTCGGCTTCACTGCGCAGGGCGGGCTGCTGATGCACTTCGCCGCCGAGCGCTATGAAGCGCCCGCCCGCGATCCGTTATTGCAACATATTATTTATGATCCGACCGCCCAAAGCCGGTGGGACAACACGCTCATCACCATGGTCGAGGTCGACGCGCGGCTGGACGGCGGCATCGGCCTGATGCTGGTATTCTTCGACGACCTGGCCGACGGCGAAGCGCCGCCCGCGCGCTACCTGCTGCTGCCGCACGCGGCGGAGCTGGCGGAGTACGAGCTGGCGGCGCAGGAGGGCGCGCGGTATCTGTATGTGCGGCGCGAATAGCCGACTAGTAACCGCCGCTGATTGCCGCGCATAGAATGCTGTGGACCCCATTATGAAGGGAGCGATGCACATGCATTCAAATTGCTGCAACCCATGCGATCCTTGCCAAGACTGCTGTCCCGGGCCGATGGGCCCGCAGGGTCTCCCTGGCGCAGCGGGTCCGGCAGGCGCCCAAGGGGTTCCAGGGCAACAGGGCGTACCGGGCGAACAAGGACCAGCCGCGATCATCGAAGTCGGCACGGTCAGCGTAAGCACGGACGGCTCGGCGTCGGTGGTCAACAGCGGAACGAGCACGCACGCGCGCTTCGATTTCCTGTTTCCGAGCGCACGCGGACTGCACGCGTTCGGCGGCAGATATAACAACACCGTCGGCTCCACCGATATGGCGGAGGACGTGCCGACCGTCGTCGCGATGCCCTACACGCAAAGCACGAAAAATATCACCTACCCCATCGCCAACAGCATGACCGTCGCGGAGGCAGGCGCCTATCTGCTGCTTTACAGCGCATACCCGCGCTTCAACGCCCCGGCGACGCTGACCTTCGCCGTACGGTCTAACGGAATCGCTCTTCCATCCACGCAAAACGTGGTCACCGTCACCGCCGCCGCTTATTCGGTCAATTACGTGGGAAATACCCTCGTGGATTTACCGGCCGGTGCGGTGGTCGATATTGCGATCACGTCCAGCGCGGATCAGACGATGTCTTTCAGCAATCAGTCTTTGAATTCTTTGATCCTTATGAAGCTAAATTAGGCTCGGCTTTGCGCGCCGTAACAGGCGCGTGGCCGAGGTCTGGCGGCGGGGGTTCCATCCCCCGCCGTCTTTTTATATGCGCCAATATTTTATATGCATTAATATTTTATATTTATTTATATTATATATCCATAACCCTGAACTGATGATGCTCCAGCGCCTCGACGACACGGCCCACGTGGTCGCGATCCTGCGTCTCGAGCACCAGCTCCATCATCGCGAAGCCGATCCCGGCCTCCAGATGCGCGCGGTCGTGCTGGATGGACACCACGTTGGCGCCGCAATCGGAAACGATCTTGAGCAGGCGGCCGAGGCGGCCGGGCTTATCCTCGATCACGGTGCGCAGCTTGACGCGCCGCCCGGCCTTGAGCAAGCCCTTGTCGATGATGTTGGAGAGCATGGTTACGTCGATATTGCCGCCGGAGAGCACCGCCGCCACCTTGCCCGCGCAATGGAACTTGTTGCCCATGATGGCGGCCACGGCGGCGGCGCCCGCGCCCTCGGTGACGATCTTGCAGCGCTCCATCAGGAACAGGATGGTCTGGGCGATCTCGTCGTCGTCCACCGTCACCATCTCGTCGACCAGCTCGCGGCAGATGGCAAAGGTTTCCGCGCCGGGGGTGCGCACGGCGATGCCGTCGGCGATGGTGGAGGCGCGGCTCAGCGTCACCACGCGCCCGGCCAGCAGCGAAGCGCCCATGCTGGCCGCGCCGCCCGCCTCCACGCCGATGATGCGGGTTTGCGGGCGCATCGCCTTGACCGCCACAGCGATCCCGGCCACCAGCCCGCCGCCGCCCACCGGCACCACGATGGCGTCCGCGTCGGGCAGATCCTCGAGGATCTCCAGCCCAATGGTGCCTTGCCCGGCGATGACCAGCGGATCATCGAAGGGATGGATGAACACCGCGCCGCCCGCCTGTTGCAGCTCCAGCGCGTGCTTGTAAGCATCGTCATAACCGCCGCCCTGCAGCACCACCTTCGCGCCCAGCGCGCGGGTAGCGGTCACCTTGGCCAGCGGCGCGCCCTCGGGCATCACGATGGTGGCAGGCACGCCGAAGTTGCGCGCCGCCAGCGCCACGCCCTGCGCATGGTTGCCCGCCGAGGCGGCGATGACGCCGCGCCCGCGCTCCGCCTCGCTCAGCGAGGCCACCTTCACAAACGCGCCGCGCACCTTGAACGAGCCGGTCTGCTGCAGCGATTCGGATTTCAGATGAATCTCCCGCCCCTCGTCGCTGAGCACGCGCGAGGGCACCAAATCGGTCTTGTGAATTACTCCGTGCAGCACCTGCCGCGCGCGCACGACGTCCGAAAGCGTAACCCGCATGGTATGCCTCCCTTGAAATGCGTTGGAAAAGGGGCTCTGGGCGGAATCCTCCCGCCGTCTACGTGGAGACCGCCGCTTCGGCGGCGGGAATCCCCCCGCCGCCACCGTGGAGACCGCCGCTTCGGCGGCGGGAATCCCCCCGCCGCTGTGGCGGCTCTCCCCCCTTTAACAAGGGGGGCTTTAAAGGCTGGTATATGCTTCTTGGTTCATAAGAGAATCTTGGTTCTAGCCCTAGCCTCCCTTGTTAAACGGGGACGGAGCACCGTCGCGCCAGTGGCGCGATGAGACGGTGCGGAAGTCCAATGAGCAAAGAAGCGCTTGCGCGACTATTGCGAATTGGGGGGGACCGCGTGAGCGGTGGGGGGATTCCCGTCGCCCGCAGGCGATGGTTTCTCCGGTGGTTTCTCCGGTGTTGGATACGGAACCCTGCCGCGCCACCACCGTGGCAGCCCCCGCCGCCTTCGGTGGAGACCGCCGCTTCGGCGTCGCGAATCCCCCCGCCGCTTTAGCGGCACTCCACCCTTTAACAAGGTTGGCTTTATAGGCTGGTATATGCTTCTTAGTTCATAAGAGAATCTTGGTTCTAGCCCTAGCCTCCCTTGTTAAACGGGGACGGAGCACCGTCGCGCCAGTGGCGCGATTCCCGGCGCCCGCAGGCGGCAGTTTCAGGCGGCGAGTTTCCGCTATCCCACGGATGGCGCGCTCCTTCATCCCCGCATCAAATCATAGAGCATGATGCCCGCCGCCACCGCCGCGTTGAGGCTCTCCGCGCCGCCGCGCATGGGCAGCCGCAGCCGATGCGTCGCCACCGCCGATACCGCTTCGCAAACCCCCTCGGCCTCGCTGCCGATCACCAGCACTCGCCTTTCGGGCAGCGCGCCCCGGGCGAAGAAGTCCTCGCCCTCGAGCTGGCTGGAAAGGATGGCGTAGCCCTGCGCCCGCAGCGCCGCCAGCGCCGCCGCGAGATCCGCCTCGCGCCGCACCGGCAGGCGGAAGATGGAGCCCATCGTCGCGCGCAGCGTCTTGCTGCCGTATACGTCGGCGCAGGCCGCGCTGGCCAGCATGCCGGTGAAGCCCGCCGCGTCGGCGGTGCGCAGGATGGTGCCGACGTTGCCGGGATCCTGCACGCCGTCTAGCGCCACGATGCGCTCGCCCAGCGGCGCGCCCGGCGCGGGCAGGGCGACCTCGGCCGCAATGCCCTGCGGCGTGCGCGTATCGCAAACCGCCTCGAGCACGCGGCGCGGCGCGGCGAGCATCGGCACCTGCGCCGCCTCCAGCCGCTGCGCCAGCGCCGCGAAGTCGGCCAGCCGTTCCTCCTCCACCAGCGCGCAGCGCAGCTCCGCGTGGCGCAGCGCCTCTTCCACCATCTTGCCGCCCTCGACCAGAAAGCTGCCCGAGGCTTCCCGCGCGCGGCGGTCGCGCAGCGCGCGCAGCGCCTGTATGCGCGGGTTCTGTATGCTGGTGATCTGCTGCATGCGCTGCCTCTCTCTACAATTATATTGCGGGGTAGAACCGGGCACGGAATCCCCGGTGCCGTTTTGCCTTCGCACGCATCCTCGCTACCGTTCGCAAAGCCCGTCCGCGATCCGATCCAAGATCACATCGGCTAGCGCCCGCTTGCGCATCTGCGGTAGGCGCTCGATCGCCCCCTCGGTAATCAGCGTGGCGATGTTGGTATCGACATCGAACCCGGCGCCGGGGAGCGTCACATCGTTGGCGACTATCAGGTCGGCGCGCTTTTTGCGCAGCTTGGCGCGGGCGTGCTCCTCGACCTGCTGCGTCTCGGCAGCAAACACCACCAGCACCTGCCCGGGGCGCTTCCGCTCCCCCACCGCCGCCGCAACGTCGGGGTTTTGTACCAGCCGCAGCGCAAGCTCCTCGTCGCCCTGCTTCTTGAGCTTGTGCGGGGCGATTTGCTCGGCGCGGTAATCGCCGGGCGCCGCCGCCTGAATGATCGCATCCTGCTCCGGCGCAGCGGCCAGCATCAGCTCGCAGAGTTCCAGCGTCGTCTCGAAGCGGCGCAGTTCCACGCCCGCAGGCGGCGCGATGTCCACCGGCCCGGTGAGCAGCAGCACCCGCGCGCCGCGCGCCGCCGCCGCCTCGGCGAGGGCGTAGCCCATCTTGCCGGAGGAACGGTTGGTCAAGTAGCGCACCGGATCCAGCGGCTCGCGCGTCGGCCCGGCTGTGACCAGCACGCGCTTGCCCGCGAAGTCCTGCTTCCCGGCCAGCCGCGCGCATACCCGTCCGACTATCACGTCCACCGCCGCCAGCCGCCCCGCGCCCTCGTCGCCGCAGGCCAGCCTGCCGCTCTCCGGCGCGATGACCTCCACGCCCCGCCCCTCCAGCACGCCGAGGTTGTGCGCCATGGCGGCGCTCTCCCACATGCCGGTGTTCATCGCGGGCGCCACCAGCACCGGCGCGCGCGTCGCCATCACGGTGGTGGTCAGCATGTCGTCGGCGATGCCGCCGGCCATCTTGCCCAGCACATTGGCGGTGGCAGGGGCGATCAGAAACAGATCGGCGCGCTTTGCCAGCGCGATGTGCTCCACCTCCCACGTGGCGGGGCGCTCGAACAGATCGCGCGCGACGGGGTGATTCGAGAGCGTTTCCAGCGTCAGCGGCTGGATGAAGGCGCAGGCGTGCTCGGTCATCACCACGTAGACCTGCGCGCCGAGCTTCACAAGGCGGCTGGTAATCTCCGCCGCCTTATAGGCCGCGATGCCGCCGGTTATGCCCAGCACCACGGTTTTCCCTTGGAGCATGTGCCTGCCTCCTCTCGCGCCGCCGCACAGCGGCGAGCCGTTCCCAGCCCCGATGCTGCCCACAGCAGCGAGCCGTTTCCAGCCCCGATGCTGCCCGCAGGCGGCGAGGTTCCCCGCGCGCGCGGGTTGAGGGCGCGCCAGCGCCCCACAAACTCCAACGGGCGTTAGAGCGCCCGGCTGGGGCGCAAAACAAACTTCGCACGTAACTTCGCAATCGTCCGCGGGGCAACAACACTCCTCGAACTTCCTCAAAGCCGCATGCGAAGTCAGGTTCTCTTTCCTCCCGAGCCGTTATCTCCTGCGCAGGGAAATCGAGGTACTGCGCACCCCACCCCCCCGCAACGAACAGCGCCGAAAACTACTCCCCGTCTTCCAGCACCGGGCGCTCATAGGTAATCAGCCCGCGGTTCACCTCTTCCACCGCGATGCTGACGGCCTTGACTTCCTTGGTATCGATCAGCGGTTGCACGCCGCCGACGAGCTGGCGGGCGCGCTTGGAAACCTGCACCACCAGCGAGTAACGGCAGTCGGCCTTGTTGAGCAGTTCTCCGATGGGCGGATTGGTCATAGCCATGATGATTTCCTCCTTAAGCAGCTGTGTTATGTAAGTGCCGCGCTATTTCTGCGGGATATCGGGGAAAAAGCGCGTGGTACGCTGGCGTTCGGCGGTGACGATGGCGCGGAGCAGAATCATCGCCTCCTCGACGGTATCGTTGACGATGGCATACTGGTACTTGGCGAGCTGATCGATCTCGCCGCGGGCGTTGCCCAAGCGGCGCGCGATCTCGGTCTCGCTCTCGGTATTGCGGGTGTGCAGGCGCTCCTCGAGCACCTTGTAGGACGGCGGCAGGATGAACACCGAAACGCAGTCCGGCATGGCGGCCATCACGCTGCGCGCGCCCTGCGGATCGATATCCAACAACACATCGCGGCCTTCCTCGAGGCTCTTCTGCACCTCCTCGCGCAGGGTACCATAGCGGTTGCCATGCACCACGGCGCATTCAAGAAACTCGCCGCGATCGACCTTTTCCTGAAACTGCTCCTCAGACAAAAAATAGTAGTGTTTGCCGTGCTCCTCGCCCTCGCGGCGGGCGCGGGTGGTGGCGGAGATCGAGAACCGAAACCGGGGATCCTCGGCCAGCAGGCGCGTAAACACCGTTCCTTTGCCCGCGCCGGAGGGACCGGAGATGACCAGCAGCATTCCCTTTTGCGTGTGCGGCATGTTATTCCTCCTCCTCAGCCTCGTCGGCGGCAATATCGCGGCTCAAACGGTTGGCCACGGTTTCCGGCTGCAACGCGGAGAGGACGACGTGATCGCTATCGGTGATGATGACCGCGCGGGTACGTCTGCCGCAGGTAGCGTCGATGAGGCGGCCTTGCTCGCGGGCATCCTGCACCGCGCGCTTGATGGGCGCGGATTCGGGACTGACGACGGCGATGAGCCGGTTTGCGGAAACCACATTGCCAAACCCAACATTGACCAGTCTGATATTCACAGATACCTCCGATGTCTCGTATGCGAAATGGGCTTACTCGATGTTCTGCACCTGCTCGCGAAGCTTCTCGATGTCACCCTTCATGTCGACCACGCGCGCGGCGATTTCCAGATCCGAGGCCTTTGAGCCGATGGTGTTGACCTCGCGGTTGAGTTCCTGAATCAGGAAATCCAGCCTGCGGCCGACGCCCTCCTCGCCGGAAAAGGCGGCGCGCATTTGCTCAATATGGCTGGCGAGGCGCACCAGCTCCTCATCGATGGCGCAGCGGTCGGCGAACAGCGCCACCTCCTGCGCGATGCGCTGCGGCTCGGCGGGGATATCCAGCAGCTCGGCCAGCCGCGCCTGCAGCTTCTCCTGATACGCGCGCACCACAAGCGGCGCGCGCGCCGCCACCTGCGCGGCCATCGCCTCGATATGCGCCAGCTTTTCGAGCATGTCCAGCCGCAAGGTCTCGCCCTCGCGCTCGCGCATGGCGCACGCTTCGTCGCAGGCGGCATGCAGCGCCTCCTCCATCAGCGCGATCACCGCCTCGCGGTCTTCCTCGCGCTCGGTGATCGTCAGCACGTCCGGCAGGCGCGCATAGTCGGCCACGCGCATCTCGCCCTCGGCCAGCGTGGCGGCGCGGATGGTATCGAACGCCGCGCGGTAGGCGACGAGCAGCCCTTCATCCACCGCCACCACGCGCGCGTCGGCGCGGCCGTTGCGGTAGGAAAGGCTCACGTCCGCATGCCCTCGGCGCATACGGTCGGCCAGCACCTTGCGGATCGAATCCTCCAAAAAGCCCAGATTGCGCGGCATGCGGAAGGAAATGTCCAAAAAGCGATGGTTCACGGTCTTGACCTCCACGGTCATTTCCCGTCCATCGCGCAGCAACTGCTTTCTTCCATAACCGGTCATACTCACCATGCGGCATCCCTCCGGCTATACGCTGGTTCGCGATCAGATCATTTTACGATCAGATTGCTTTTGCGTCAGATCATTTTCCGATCAGATCATTTTTCCGATCAGATTATTTTATCATAGGATGCCCAAAATCACAAGGTATGAACGCGCGAAAGAATACGTTTCGGCGGATCTTTCTTCCCGCTGCCTATGGACACGATCACGAATTGCTGGTATAGTTTAACAAATAAATTGTCATTACCAATGATTCCCGCATCCCAAATCGATAGCAGGAGATGAGAAAGTATGAAACGATTCGCGGCGGCGGTTGTTCTGGCGCTCCTTCTCACCACGCATCTTTCCACGGCTTTTGCCACGGAGGCTATGCGCATCCATACATACAGTGTGGAGATCACGAAGGTATCCTATTCGGCGCAATCGCACAGCAATATGATATCGCTCGCCTTTCAAAGCAACTGCGAGCAATCGGTCGTCGTCGTTTGGCTGCGCTTCCGCTACTACGACAAAAAGGGCGAACGGGTTTTTCAATACGATAATTCCGTGGAGAATGTCTCCGCGGAAGGCGACGCCTCGTGGGCGGAATACATCTTCTCGCAAGGCCTCAAGCCCCAAAAGACCGACACGTTTTTCAGAAGAGCGTATCCCACCCATCTTGGCGCGTATCGCGTCGCGGTCTCGATCGCCGGGTTTCAGCTCGACGACGGGCGCACCTTCTCCATCCGCGAAGATCAGCGCGTTTGGGTGGATTCAAAGGGGCATTCCACCGAGCAGCCCGCCGACACCATTCCCTGCGAGTTGCCCGGTCTGGCCGTTCTGTCGGACGCAAACTCCTTCGCCTTGGGCATCGGCTATTTTTCCCTCACGCAATCCGAGGCAGCCTATTACAACCGGCCCGTGGGGCTCATCATCACCGCAGTACAGCCGGGTTCCCTCGCGGAGCAGACGGGGCTGAAAATGGGCGATGTCATCGTTTTGCTCGACGGCATCAGCCCGACGACCGATTCCTACCTGATGGAAAAGTCGAAGGCGAAGCTTGCGCTCGGCGAAACGGTGGAGATGGTGTACCACCGCGACGGAGAGGATCACGTGCTTCCTTTGCATCTCGAATCGAAATAGCTTCCGGCTTCATGCGCCACCCATCGTTTTTACACGCATCATCTTAAATGGAGGTTCGCCATGCCCCGCTTTCTTGCCGCCATGCTCTGCGTACTGTTGCTCTGCCTCCCGCTGGTCGCGCAGGCCGAGCATCTGTTTCAGGGGATTCCCTTCACCGTTAGCGAGGAGGAGTTTACCCGCCTGCTCTCGGACAAGGCCGGATACGTCGAGATGGAGGTACTGCCCGCGCCGCTCTACGGCATGACGGCCTATGTGTATCCTGAATACTACAGCACCACCATGCTGCACAGCATCGACATCACGCTCTCCGCTCCGCACGACGAGGAAGGCTGCGCGGCGACAATTCACTTGGGCCACGAGCGGCCGCCCGAGGATTGGGACGCGAACAAGAAATATGTCGTCCTAGCGCCCAGAAAGGAACCCGCCTCATCCGGCGTGGACTATGACGACGACGCGTGGCGATATTATTACGAGGGCGCGCTCGACCCCAAGGAGCGCGCGGTCATTAAAGCCTTCGACGAGCTGATCGCCGTCGCCAACGGCATCGTCAAACTTGTGCGCGCCGATCTGGGCGCGCCCGGCGGCGGTTGCCTCGTGGTCGCAAGCGATGCCGACAGCGGCGCGCGCTACAACTGCCCGTTGCTCTCAAGCGGCAAGCTCGATGGCAAGCGGATCCGCCTAGCGACACTGTATCCTGATGTTGAATCCACACGCGTATCGCTCTTCTTCGACAACGCAATCCTCTCCCTCGGTTTTAGCCAAACCCTCTGCGAGCCAGCGTATCCCGCCGAGCGCGCCTTGACGCTGACCGCCGTACTGCAGTATTTTCACCCCGACGCCGAGCCGCAGCTTCCCTATTCCTTCAAGCAGTGCAGCGGCGCCTATCCCCTCAACCGCACCGAGGACTACGAACCGTCGCGCGAACCGGAAGCGCCGTGACATGCACGCGGCCTCGCAGATTCCGCATAGAATAAAAACGAAGGACGCCGCCAGCATTCTTCAATCGCGCAAAATCTCTAAAATCCCGCGGATTTCCTCCTCGCCGTATTGACAACGTTCCCCACCTCTGCTATAATCTCATCTCGCAGGCGATTCGTGCCATTGTAGCTCAGCTGGCAGAGCAGCGGTTTCGTAAACCGCAGGTCAAGGGTTCGAGTCCCTTCAATGGCTCCATTGCGTCGAGGTGTAGCGCAGTTTGGTAGCGCGTTTGGTTCGGGACCAAAAGGTCGCAGGTTCAAATCCTGTCACCTCGACCACCATCAGACGACAATCTGATACAAAGAATCCGTCATGAAGAATGACGGATTCTTTGTATTTGCGGTCAAAAACATAGTGCTTTTTCTATGTTTAATATATGAAAACGAAGAAAACACTATATGATGTTGCAAATCAATATTTCCGCCTCAACTCTCCCTTGCTCTTCTGACGGAAGAAAAGCCGTAAATCCTTCAATATTACACTCAAAATGCACCCCCCTTTCGTTTTAGCAAGGAATAATTCATCGCACATGCATAAGCCTTATAAATACTCGTTTTCAAGGAATTGAAGCTCTATTTTACTGCAATTTGCGATATTAGCCTAATCACCCATTTGCATTTGCCTGCATCAAATGCTATCTTCATTTCTGCGTCTTCATATTTGGGATATGTTGTGTTATGACTAAAGCGCAAGTTTCTTCATCCTTTTTCCTCTACCTCTTGCTTTCGGCGGAAGCCCTCCTCTTTTGCTCTAAAGTGTTCTACCATAGCGAAAACTAAAGCGCAGACGAAAACTAAGCCAAAAGCAACTCCTAACGTAAGCAATAGGTTCATAAGAGTTATTTGTGCGATATTTTCAACTAATGTTGCAACCAAAACGATAGAAAGGATAAAAGAGTAGACCTGTAATGCAAGGTAAAAATGCTGCTTCTTCAATGAAAAGCGCCCAACTTGAACAAGCTTATACTCGATGCGCTCATAATCAGAAAAGAAATATGGATCTTCTAGTAGAGTAAAAACTATGGAATAAGCTCGCGTTGCAGCCATTGCTTGAAGGGCATCTTTTCGTTCATTATTTTCTTTGTCACCATCTTCACCTGCTTTATCCGAAAGACTGTTCTTAAGCATTCCCCAGTCACAAATACCCTTGATGATGATGCAAGGAACCCCTTGATGAGCGGCTTCTACGTAAACTCCATAACCCTCCATCTCCCCACCTATAATCACGGATGATTTCGAACTAAATAAACCACATATCATTGCCTTAAAGTCAGTATCACTTACCACAGCTTCTCCGGTCAAAACATCACCAATTTGAAAGCGAGGTAGTTTTCCTGGCCTCATGAGTGAGCGGTGCTGCCTTATTCGTTCCATCAAAGTTGCTTCCGTAGATAGTATATGCTCACGCTTAATCACTAACTTACCATCTGTAATCTTTATACCTTTATCATATACTAGTATTCTTTCTGATATGATGACATCACACAGAGACTGCTTAACCCAGTCGATTCCAAATGCTACTCCTGTAGATATTACAAGTATCGGATTTAGTTTTGACATAACCGTTCTTATAGTTTCTGCAGATCCCCCTTCAGAATATGCACCTGTTTTGTTACAAACATGCAGAATATCGTAACGTCCTACTTTAGAGAAATAGTAGACTATTTTACCATCAACAATTCGAATAATTTTCCGACCGTATTCCCCTTCCTGACAATGGTTGTTCAGGAATACGTGCAAAACACCCATCTCAACATCGTTGGCTGTCATCAACACAATTAAGTTCTTTTTTTCGAACAAGTGAAGCTCAGAAGCAGGTCGACTCACATACATATCTTCATCAAAAGACGCTTCATAGTTTGTATAATAGTCTCGGCAATATTCGTTATCATCGAGGAAACTCATTATGTTCTCTCTGGTCTTTTGCTCATAGTCGGTAATATTCATGACCAAGACCTCCTGCTAATCAATGATATATACCTGCCACAGCTGTTCATGTATTCATACTGTCACCTTTTTATACAGAAACCCCTGTATCAGCGCCCAATGGCTTCTCGGTGGTGACTTCATCCAATAGTTGCTTTTTCGTTGCTTCCAGTAGCTGCATATCGTCAATATAAATTGCGATTGGATTGACTAAAAAGACATTATCATCTGGCACTACTTCAAGCGCATGCAGGATATTAAGGAACGAGTCCTTTTGGATGTTGTCTAGCATTCTGAGAATTGGCGGTTTGTTGCTATCCTGAGAACTCAACACCTTATGTACTTTGCCAACAACTGAAACGCTGCCATCAAGTATAAAGCCAAGGCGATGCTTATTGACTCTGAGATATTTTTTATCGAGCAGAACCACGACATTCTGATGGCACATCAACGCATCGTACGGGATTCTTATGAGTAACGGAGCAATACTACCCACTATGTTACGATACTCGACTGTGGCAGAAAAACGAGTATCCCCTTCTTCAATCGACGCTTGTATCGACTCAATTCTATCAAAATCCACGAAATGAAATGTTCCTGATAAACTCACGTATCCATTGATCTCCAACGTGTTAATGTCACTGGTAACCAAACCATTACTTATCAAATAGTCATAATACTCTTTGAACATATTATCTCGTTGGCTTTTTGTCACGACACTCTTATCCGAGTGCTGTTCTTCGTTTGTTTTTGATCCTCCTATATAACCTATCTTGCCGCTTGTCTTAATCGGACTCAGCGGCTTTTCTACACCCATAGTTCCTTCGATACTAATTGAGCCACCGGCTTTTGAGCTACTCTCAAGATCGATTTTTTCTATTGCAATGCTCTCAATAAAACCTTTGTGCTTTTGGGCTACAAAGGATTCGAGAATGTCATCATCAAGATACAAGAACTGTTTCATTCGAAATGGTTGACGATTACCTTTTCTTTTTTTGATAAACGGCCACATTTTGCGTCAACGCCTTTCAAAGTTTTGATAAGTGTATTATACTTCCATTAATTCAAAATTTCTACACTCATTCGCTATAGGCACGATTCTTATCAAGCCAATTTATCAAAAGGGAAGATACTTAGCCGATTCATTTATTTTGCTGCAAAACATCTGATAAAATCAGAAGTCTTCTGGAATAATTTAGCTTGCTTTTTGAAGCATTTCACTATACTATTCCAATATATTGATTAAAGGATGGCGATTTTGTGAGCGATATGTTGGACATCAATAAAATTGCCGCTGAAGCAATTACAAGTTTGGTTGACAGGAATACCGATAAGTTATTTGTGGCCGTAAAAAGCAAACTCAAGGATTCCTTGAAGAAAACCCAAGTCGATTTCAATACAGCGTTCAAGCATTACTTAGAAAGAGCACATACCAAGTACAGTTACGTTAAAACCTTATTATATAGTGCGCCAAGATATTTTTATAACTTTTATGAGAGCAACTATTTAAAAGGAGACAAGTGTGGCGTTATTGATACCAGCAATATCAATCATGTTCTTGATATTTCGCGCTTCATATTGATATCAGGGTCGGCTGGAACAGGAAAAACCCTAATGCTCAAACACCTCTTTTTGAACAGCATCAAGCATTCCGACTTAATCCCAATATATGTTGAGCTACGAGGCTTGAAGAACACTACATTATCATTATGTGATTATATATTTGAAAAGTTAGAAAGTCTTGGCTTTTCACTTGAATTTGAGTACTTCAAATATGCGCTTAAGACAGGATGTTTTTTACTCCTGCTTGATGGACTTGATGAAGTAGAGGATAAGACCACTGTGCTGAACAAAATTGGCAATTTTTGCGACAGGTACAGTGACAATTACTACATCGTTACTTCACGGCCAAGCAGTGCAGATATTGGCTTTGTATCTTTACAAAGATTTACTGTGCTAAAAATCTCACCGTTAACGAAAAAGCAAGCATGTAATCTAGTCTCAAAAATTGAATTTGACATAGATGTAAAGGCAAGATTCCTCGTAAGACTAGACACTGATTTATTTAATAAACATAAAACATTTGCAGCTAATCCTTTACTGCTTACCATAATGTTATTAACATTTGAGAGTTATGCGGAGATTCCAGAGAAGGTACACGTTTTTTACTCAAATGCAGTTGATACACTATTCTCAAAACATGATGCTACGAAAGAGGGGTATCGGCGGAGACTAAAATGCAAAATAGCCCTTGATGACTTTAAATCAGTTATTTCCGAATTGTGCTTCAAATTGTATATTAAGCGCCATATATCTTTCTCAAAAGATGCTGTCGCAGATGTGCTAAAAAGTATACCAAAAGCGATTAGTGCAAATATTAATGAGATTATTGCCGATCTTGTTGAATCGGTATGCATTTTGCAAGTGGATGGTTTAGAGTTTAGTTTCACACACAGGTCATTTCAGGAATACTTTACAGCTCTTTTTCTGAAGGAGTTAAATGATGAGCAGCAAAAAGTAGTATGTGCACGAATGCTGAGATGCGAAACAGTTCTCGGAACCGGCGACGAGTCGGTCTTTGGAATGTTGTATGACATGAGCAAAACGAGATTCGAGAACAATGTACTATTGCCCTTTTTTGAAGAAACGATAGCAGGGAGTGTATGTTCGTATTTTTCTCGAACTTACACGTATATTTTGCTGAAAAACAACGGTCTTCGCCTTGGCGTTAACGATTTCTACTTTCTACTTGACGCTGTCCTCGACTTATTTACGATAAAACTAGCGAAACCTATTTTGTCCTATTCAGATGAGCATCAATGCATCATGGGTGAAGTTAGATTTGAAAATATCACTACAGATCTTATCGCTGAGTACGTTTCATATGGTAAGGACAAACTAACCGCAAATGACATCACTATGGATAAAGAACTAGCCGGATATCTGTTTGGCAAAGAAGGAGTTATTACTCGTGACTACAACATGCTTTCAGAATTGACAAGCAATTTAAGGAAAAACCAACTTGATGTTGCCTCATACCTTGAATCATACTTGCAATAAACAACTGCAGCAGCCCCCCCTTTGAAGCCCGCTGTTGCCAGTTTCTCAACCTCCTAACCCTTGCCCTTTGCTCCAGCCTCGTAAGCCGCCTGTAAGGCCGCCCGTAGCCCCCAAACCGGAACCTCGTGGAAGTCTAGGCTATCGCTCTTTCTTTCCTGCAGGGTTTCAATGCCGAGGTGCCGCTCCGCGATCTGGTCGAAAAGTTTGTCCAGGTTGGTACTCTTCATGCTGGTGTCCTCCTTGTTAGTGTTTTCCTTGGGTTGTGTGTATATTCGCTCATGGTGGCGTGAATAGCAAGTTGTTTATGGTTAAATAACTACACAAACATAACCCGATTGTATTATACAGTTCTCGACACAGGAAATTTCTCATACAAAGCATGTATTTTCCTGACTTGACCGCTCGAAAGATTACCGTATAATAGTGGAAGACCAAAACAAGGGAGTGAAGCATATTGGATGGCAAAAAACGCATCTCAACAACG
>JAVBMD010000010.1:0-8639 GCA_031552825.1 Eubacteriales bacterium | reverse complement strand
TAGCTCCTCAGACCGTCGAAAACGCCCATCTGCGGGTTCAGCCCAGCGCGCGCCTTGTCGGCGTACCAGTGTACGCCTCCTGCGGACACGCTTGTGCTTCGCCCACATCTGGACATTTCTCGACGGTCTGACTTTGTTGATAGCAAAAGGAGCTATGCGCCGTCCGGCGCATAGCTCCTTTTGCGTGGGGTAAGGGGTTATTCCTGTTCCGTGGTTGGTTCGGCGGGCTTCTCCGCAGGCTTTTCGGTGGCCTGCTCGGCGGGCTTTTCCGTGGGTTTATCGGTGGGGTTCTCGGTGGGCTTTTCCGTAGGTTTTTCCGTAGGTTTCTCCGTGGGCAGTTCCGTGGGTTGCTCCGTCGGCTGTGGTGTCGGCTGCGCGGTGGGTTGCGGCGTGGCGGTGGCAATCGGCGTGCCGGTGCATACGCCCGCCTTGTGCTCCTTGTTATCGCACAGGTAATGCCCCTTGATGCCGCACGGCGCTTGCTCATGCTTCTTGCCGTGGTTGTTTTCGCAGACGTAGCGACCGCAAGTGATGATGCGGCCATGCTTGCCCGGGGTGCCCACCGCATGCCCGCAGCGCAGTTTGTCGGTGCGCCGCGTCATCGCGTCCGGATCGGCCGCCGGTTCTATCGTGGCGTCGTCCGCGCCGGGGGTGCGGGAGATGCACTCGGCAGTGACATCCTCAT
This sequence comes from Eubacteriales bacterium, assembly GCA_031552825.1. Taxonomy (GTDB): domain Bacteria; phylum Bacillota; class Clostridia; order Christensenellales; family Aristaeellaceae; genus WQXF01. Next base: position 7,954 of record JAVBMD010000010.1, on the reverse strand, counting down.
CATAGGGATAGAAGTAGATAAACAGCACGTTGGGCGGCAGCGCGACCTCCTGATCGGACATCGAAGGCATTTTCACCCACTTGCCCTGTTCATCCTGTTGGATCACGTTGATTTGCTCGTCCGGCTGGATGTCGAGCGTTGCCGAGGCGCCGTCCATCGTGCAGTGCGGCACGACATACTGCGTGTCGTCTTGCCATAGATTCAGCGCCAAGGTAAGCAGGTCGTCGCCGGATGCCTGCTCGCCGATGCGCGCCGCGATGGCGGGATCCGGTGCGTTGTAGGCCTCCTCCTTGGCAAGCAACCCTGCCGCCATAAGCACCAGGGCGGCGTTTTGCTGCTCTTCGGTGAGCTCCCAGAAGGGCGCTTCGGGATTTGCCTGATACATGTCTAGCAGCGTATCGCCGACCGTCAGATAGGTCGGCGTGCCGGGAGCCGCGCCCGCCCATGCGCCTGCGGCGCAGAGCAGCAGCGCCATCGCGGCGATCAGCGCAAGCGCGCGGTGTTTCGTGAATCTCATGTTCATCCTCCCCCTCTTGTGTAGAATGCCGGGTATATCATGTAAACGAAACATTATTTAACATTATTGCAACAAATAAAAATTTTCCTTGTGAGAAACAAGAAAATTTCTCGAACAAATGTTCACATTTAAATGAAGATGTGCTATACTCATGAAAGCGATGAGGGGAGGAAAATATATGATGATTCGAACCGCCGGCGTCGCGGATCTTCCCGCGGTGCACGCATTGTTTCGCCAGCTGGTGGATCGGCCGCTTCCCCGCGAGGATTTTGACCCGATCTATCTCGAACACCTCGCCCGGCCGCTGATCCGCTACATTGTGGCTGAGGATGCGCAAGGCGCTGTGTGCGGCTTTGCCAGCCTGTATATGGAATATCAACTGCATCATGCCGCGCTGGTCGGTGAGCTGCAGGAATTGATCGTCGACGAGCGGCAGCGGAGTCAGGGCATCGGCGCTGCGCTGCTGCGCGCGGTTCGGCGCGAGGCGAAGGCGGCCGGGTGTTCGCACATGGAGCTCAACAGCGGCTTCCCGCGCACGCGGGCGCACGCCTTCTACGAGCGCAACGGATGGCTCAAGGATCATTACAACTTTACCTACTGGCGCTTGGATGATGAGTAAAATGGGCAAGGAGGGCGACTGACATGAACGGGCGTTTCGTGCTCAAATCGCCGTTTACGGCGCAGGGCGATCAGCCGCAGGCCATCGCGGCGCTGGCGCAGGGCGTCGAGGCAGGTATGCGCGATCAGGTGCTGCTGGGTGTCACCGGCTCGGGCAAAACCTTCACGATGGCCAGCGTCATCGAGCGCGTGCAGAAGCCGACGCTGGTCATCGCCCACAACAAGACGCTGGCGGCGCAGCTGCACGCCGAGCTGCGCGAGTTCTTCCCCGACAGCGCGGTGGAGTACTTCGTCAGCTACTACGATTACTATCAGCCCGAGGCATACATCGCCTCCTCCGATACCTACATCGAGAAGGATTCCTCCATCAACGACGAGATCGAGCGCCTGCGCCACAGCGCCACCGCCGCGTTGCAGGAGCGACGCGACACGATCGTGGTGGCTTCGGTCTCCTGCATTTACGCGCTGGGCGATCCTAAGGAATATTACGACCAGATGGTGTCGCTGCGCCCCGGCATGCGCATGGATCGCGACGAGCTGGTACACAAGCTGGTCAACATTCAATACGAGCGCAATGATGTGGAGTTTGAACGCGGAAGTTTTCGCGTTCGGGGCGATGTGGTGGAGATCATCCCCGCGAACAGCGACGAACTGGCGGTTCGAGTGGAGTTCTTCGGCGACGAGATCGAGCGGATCTCGCACGTGGAGATCGTCACCGGGCGCACGTCGTCGATCTTGGCGCACGCGATGGTGTTTCCGGCCACGCATTACGCCAACAGCCGCGAGAGCATCGAGGCCGCCATCGACCAGATCGAGCGCGACCGCGACGCGCGCGTGGAAGCGCTGCGCGAGGACGACCGCCTGCTGGAGGCGCAGCGCCTGCTGCAACGCACCAATTACGATATCGAGATGCTGCGCGAGATCGGCTACTGCACCGGCATCGAGAACTATTCGCGCTACTTCGACGGACGAAAGCCCGGCGAGGCGCCGTTTACCTTGCTGGATTACTTTCCCGACGATTATCTGGTGTTCATCGATGAATCGCACGTCACCATCCCGCAGGTGCGCGCGATGTACAACGGCGACCGCGCGCGCAAAAATTCGCTGGTGGAATACGGCTTCCGGCTGCCCTCGGCCTTTGACAACCGCCCGCTGCAGTTTCCGGAGTTCGAGGAAAGGGTGCATCAGATCGTTTATGTCAGCGCCACCCCGGCGCCCTATGAGCTGGGGTTGGCGAAGCAGGTGGTGGAGCAGATCATCCGCCCCACCGGGCTGGTAGATCCCGAGATCACGCTGCGCCCGGCGCAGAATCAGGTCGACGACCTGCTCGGCGAGATCCGCGCCACGGTGGAGAAGGGCTTCCGCGTGCTGGTGACCACGCTGACCAAGAAGATGGCGGAGAGCCTTACCGACTATCTCAAGGAGATGGAGGTGCGGGTCAAGTACCTGCACTCCGATATCCAGACCATCGAGCGCACCGAGATTCTCCGCCAGCTTCGGCTGGGCGAGTTTGATGTGCTGGTGGGCATCAACCTGCTGCGCGAGGGTCTCGATCTGCCGGAGGTGGCGCTGGTCGCCATCCTCGACGCGGACAAGGAGGGCTTCTTGCGCAGCGAGGTGTCGCTGGTACAGACCATCGGTCGGGCGGCGCGCAACGTGGAAGGGCGCGTCATCATGTACGCTGACAAGGTGACCGACAGCATGATGCGCGCCATCGGCGAAACCAATCGCCGCCGCGCGATTCAGGAGGCCTATAACGTGGCGCACGGCATCGAGCCGATGTCGGTGCAGAAAGCGGTGCGCGAGCTGCTGGGCATCACGCAAACGCCCGCGCAAAGCACCCCGCGCCCCGAGGCCAACCTCAGCGCGGAGGAGCTGGCGATGCTCATCGACCGCGTGGAGGATCAGATGCTGCAGGCCGCCGCCAACCTCGACTTCGAGCTGGCCGCAAAACTGCGCGACCGCCTCTTCACCCTGCGCGGCGACGCGCCGATGGAGACGCCGCTGGAGCAGCCGAGGCGGCGGAGATTGAAGAAGCCGAAGTTCTGAGCGGGTGATGATTGAAGCTGCCTTCTCCCGCAAAGCGGGGGAGGCGGCGAGAAAACAGATGCGTAACAGATGCATAATAGAAGGAGACCGACGACCGTGAGGGACAAGATCTACATCAAGGGCGCCCGCGAGCACAACCTGAAAAATATCGACCTAGAGATCCCGCGCGATAAGCTGGTGGTGTTTACCGGCCTTTCGGGCAGCGGCAAATCCTCGCTGGCGTTCGATACGCTGTATGCCGAGGGGCAGCGGCGCTACGTTGAATCGCTATCGGCCTATGCGCGGCAGTTCCTCGGGCAGATGGAAAAGCCGGAGGTCGACTACATCGAAGGGCTTTCTCCCGCGATCTCCATCGACCAGAAGTCGACCAGCCGCAACCCGCGCTCCACCGTCGGCACGGTGACCGAGATCCACGACTACCTGCGCCTTTTGTACGCGCGCATCGGCGTGCCGCACTGCCCGGTCTGCGGCAAGGTGATTCACCAGCAGACCGTGGATCAGATGGTGGATCAGGTTGCGTCGCTGCCCGAGGGCACGCGCCTGCAGGTGATGGCGCCGGTGATCCGCGCGCGCAAGGGCGAGTACGTGAAGATGCTCGAGGACCTGCGCAAGCAGGGCTTTGTGCGCGCCCGCGTCGACGGCGAGTTGTACGATCTGGGCGAAACGCCGACGCTGGACAAGCAGAAGAAGCATACCATCGAGGTGGTGGTCGATCGCATCATCGCGCGGCCCGATATGCATAAGCGCCTCGCCGATTCGCTGGAGACGGCGCTGAAGCTGACCGGCGGGCTGGCGCAGGTCGACGCCGGGGAGGCGGGCGAGCTGCTGTTCTCGCAGAACTACGCCTGCCCGGATTGCGGCGTGAGCATCGAGGAATTGGCGCCGCGCATGTTCTCCTTCAACAGCCCTTTCGGCGCTTGCCCGACCTGCGGCGGCCTCGGAACGCTCAAAAAGGTCGATCCTGCGCTGATTATCCCCGATTGGAATCTGTCGCTCAATCAGGAGGCGATTCAGGCCTCGGGCTGGCGCACCGGCGACGCCTCTTCGATGGCCAACATGTTTTTCTCGGCGCTGGCCAAGCACTACAAGTTCTCGATGGATACGCCGCTTAACAAGCTGCCCAAGAAGGCGCTGGACGTGCTGCTTTACGGCTCCGATGGCGAGCGGATCAAGATCGATTACGAGCGCCAGCACGGCAGCGGCAGCTTTACCACGCCGTTCGAGGGCATCATCCCCTCGCTCGAGCGCCGCTATCGCGAGACCAGCAGCGACGGCATGAAGGATCAATACGAGGAATACATGTCCGAAACGCCGTGCGAGGCCTGCCACGGCCAGCGGCTCAAGCCGGAATCGCTGTCGGTGACGGTGGGGGAACGCTCCATCGCGCAGGTATCGGGCATGGCGGTGCTGGAGGCCAAAGCCTTCTTCGATAACCTGACGCTTTCGGAAATGGAGCACATGATCGCGCACCAGATTCTCAAGGAGATTCACGCGCGGCTGGGTTTTCTGGCGGATGTTGGGTTAGACTATCTCTCGCTGGGACGCGCGGCGGGTACGCTTTCGGGCGGCGAAGCGCAGCGCATCCGGCTGGCGACGCAGATCGGCTCAAGCCTCGTCGGTGTGCTTTACATCTTGGACGAGCCCTCCATCGGCCTGCACCAGCGCGACAACGAGCGCCTGCTGACCACCCTCAAGCATCTGCGCGATCTGGGCAACACGCTGGTGGTCGTCGAGCACGACGAGGACACCATGTACGCCGCCGACGAGATCGTCGACATCGGCCCCGGCGCGGGCGTACACGGCGGGTATTTGGTTGCGCAGGGTACGGTGGAACAGATCAAGGACAATCCCGCTTCTATCACCGGGCAGTATCTCAGCGGCGCAAAGAGCATTCCGATCCCCAAGGTGCGCAAGGCGGCCGCCGGGTCGCTGCGCGTATTGGGCGCGAAGGAGAACAACCTCAAAAACGTCAGCGTCGATATCCCGCTGGGCGTGATGTGCGTCGTCACCGGCGTTTCGGGCAGCGGCAAGTCCTCGCTGGTCAACGAGATCGTGTACAAAACCCTGGCGCGCGATCTCAACCGCGCGCGCATCCGTCCCGGCGCGCACAAGGGCATCGAGGGCGTCGCGCAGCTCGATAAGGTAATCAACATCGACCAATCGCCGATCGGCCGCACGCCGCGCTCCAACCCGGCAACCTATACCGGGCTGTTCGACCTGATCCGCAAGGTGTTCGCCCAGACGCCCGACGCCAAGGAGCGCGGCTACAAGGAGAATCGCTTTTCCTTTAACGTCAAGGGCGGCCGCTGCGAGGCATGCTCCGGTGACGGTATCATCAAGATCGAGATGCACTTTTTGCCGGATATTTACGTGCCTTGCGAGGTGTGCAAGGGCAAGCGCTACAACCGCGAGACGCTGGAGGTGCGCTACAAGGGCAAGAATATATTCGACGTGCTGGACATGACCGTCGAGGACGCGCTGACCTACTTCGAGAACCACCCGAAGATTTTGCGCAAGGTGCAGACGCTCTACGACGTGGGCATGGGCTATATCAAGCTCGGCCAGCCCTCGACGACGCTTTCCGGCGGCGAGGCGCAGCGCATCAAGCTGGCCACCGAGCTTTCCCGCGCCTCCACGGGGCGCACCATGTACGTGCTCGACGAGCCGACCACCGGTCTGCACATGGCCGACACGCACCGGCTGGTGCAGGTGCTGCAGCGGCTGGTGGAGGCAGGCAACTCGGTGCTCATCATCGAGCACAATCTGGATGTAATCAAGTGCGCCGATTACCTGGTCGATCTCGGCCCCGAGGGCGGCGATCGCGGCGGCGAGATCGTGGCCACCGGCACGCCCGAGGCGCTGTGCAGAAGCAAAAAGAGCCACACTGCGCGGTTTTTGAAGCCGGTGCTGGAGCGAAAATAGCGATCCGCTTTTTTCTTCTCTTTTTTGTACGCCTCTTTTCCTTTTGCGCTACATAGGGTATAATAGCAGGCAAAGAACAACCAGCGGAGGGGGGAGGGCGCCGATGGTGCGCGCCAAGGACTTCGCGCTGGGCGTGTTGGGCGGCAGTTTTAATCCCATCCACAATGCCCACTTGGCCATGGCCGGGGAGGCGATGCGCGCCTTTTCGCTGGACGAAGTGCTGTTTTTGCCCACGGGCAACCCGCCGCACAAGCTTACGGGGTTGGCCGACAAGGAGCACCGCCTGCGCATCGTGGAGCTGGCGGTGGCGGGCGTGCCGGGCTTCGCGGTGTCGGATCTGGAAGTGCGCCGGGAGGGCACGACCTACACGGTGGATACCCTGCGGATGCTGCGGGCGCGGCGGCCCGACGCGCGGCTGTGGTACATTATCGGCATGGATACGCTGCTGGAGCTGCATACTTGGCGCGACCCGGATACGGTGTTCGCGCTGTGCGCTTTCATCGTGTGTACGCGTCCGGGATATCGGGAAGAGGAGGGCAATGCATGCGCAGAACAGCTATCCAAGCGGGGCGCGGACATTCATATGCTCCCCATGCCTGGCATGGATATTTCCTCCACGATGATCCGTCAAAGCATAAGCCGCGGCGGGAACGAGGCCAGAGAGCTGGTGCCGCCTGCCGTATGGACGTATCTCAAAGCGCAGCGCCTGTACGAGCCGTGACGTGGCGCGAAGCGGCGTTGGAGCGCTTGGCGAGCAGCGGCATGAGCGCCGCGAGGCTGGAGCACTCTCTGCGCGTGGAAGCCGAGGCGCTGGTTATGGCGGCGCGTTGGGGCGTGGAGGCGGAGCTGGCGGTGCGCGCCGCGCTGCTGCACGATTGCGCCAAGGGCTTCGATTTGCCGACGCTGCAGCGCTGCGTGCTGGAGGGCGAGTTGCGCGTCGATAAGCAGATGTGGGATTCGCGGGCGCTGCTGCACGCGCCGGTTGGCGCGTATGTGGCGCGGCGCGATTACGGCGAGCAGGATGCGCGGGTGCTGGACGCCATTCGCTGGCACACGACCGGGCGCGCAAACATGTCGGCGCTGGAGAAGATTATCTACCTCGCCGATATGATCGAGCCGGGGCGCGCGATGTTCGCGGAGCTGCCCGCCATCCGCGCCGCTACACGCGTGGATTTGGACGAAGCGATGCGGTTGGCGTTGGGCAGCACGGTGGCGTATATCAAGGGGAAGCGCCGGCCTGTGCATGGCGATACAGTGGAAGCGCTGCGCTGGTATCAAGCGCAGCTTGACGAATGAGGCTCGCAAAAGGAGGAAACACGATGGTAGAACCCAAAGAAATCGCGTTGTTCGCAGCCAAGGTGTTGGACGATAAAAAGGCGCAGGACATTCTGGTGCTGGAGATCGGTCACCGTACCGTGATCGCGGAATATATGGTGATCGCCTCGGGGCGCTCGGTGCCGCAGGTTAAGGCGATGCTGGACGCGCTGGAGGAGCAGCTCGGTCAGCAGGGCGTGAAGCCGCGCCGCCGCGAGGGCGCGGGCGAAGGGCGCTGGGCGGTGCTGGACTACGGCGCGGTGATCGTTCACGTGTTCCACGAGCAGGAGCGCGAGTATTATCAGCTCGAGCGCCTGTGGATGGATGGGGAAAATCAGATTCCGCTGCCCGCAACGCAGACGGTGTAAATACATCATAAAAGGACGCTGTGGAATGCCACGGCGTCCTTCAGACCGTCGATAAACGCCCATCTGCGGGTTCAGCCCAGCGCGCGCCTTGTCGGCGTACCAGTGTACGCCTCCTGCGGACACGCTTGTGCTTCGCCCACATCTGGACATTTCTCGACGGTCTGAC
>JAVBMD010000015.1:0-8358 GCA_031552825.1 Eubacteriales bacterium | reverse complement strand
AGAGCTCCAGCCTTCCAAGCTGGCCACGTGGGTTCGATTCCCATCACCCGCTCCAGCGGAAGGCCAAAGGCCAACAAAAAAAGATCGTCGTTCCGGCGGTCTTTTTTGTTATGCTTTATTATATATTCTATTGTTATGTTTTACTGTAATTTTTATTGCGTTTTGCCGTGTCCCGCGCCGCTCCACGCTCGCGCGGATTCCTGCGCCAGCGAATCGTCCAGCAGGTAATCCATCGACACGCGCAGCTGGTTCGCGATGGTCACCAGCGTTTCCAAGCTCGGCACGCGGGTGCCGCGCTCGATATGCCCCAGAAAGGACAGCGACACGCCGACCTCCTCCGCCAGCTCGGCCTGCGTGAGCCGCTGCGCGCGGCGCTCCTGCCGGATTTGTTTTCCCAGCTTCGCGTAGTCCATACACGCCCTCCTCGTCGCGGTGTTATCTCTATCGCATTATAAACGAATATGCACTTTTAGGCAACAACTTTTTTGACAATATAGCCCACAAGCATTATATCTCATGAAAGCACCCTTCCCCGACGGCACACAAAAAAACGGCGCAGATCCTCCACGCCGCTTTTGTATCTATGCCGTTTTTTGCAATGCCCGAGCGATTTCCAAGGCGACCGGAAAGCTTGCGCCCGCGCTCTCCCAATCCCTAGCAGCGGAACAACCTTCACCCCTCCAAGTATAGCGAAGCTGCATGCGAAGCAACCGCGGCTTCCCTCCCGGGCGCTCTAACGCCTGCTTGGGTTTTTTTGTGGTGCTGCGCACCCCGAACCCCGCGCGCGGGCTGCGCCGCTTGGCTCCAGCCCCTAGTCGGAGACGGAATCCCTCCGTGGACGGAATCCCTCCACCGCGTAAGCGGCGGCCTCCGCGCTGCCGACGGGGAGACCGCCGCAGCGGTGGTGGGATTCCGTTCCCCACCGCCCGCAGGCGAACCCCGCCGCTGCCCGCAGGCAGCCAGGTTCCCCGGCCGCAGCCGACGCTGCAATCGTATCGCCCGGCTTTGCCGGGCGGGCGGGGCGTTTTCCGTAGCGCAGCGGAGGAAAACATTCCCCTCCCCCCGACCAACGGGAGGCGCGCCGCAGCGCGTACCCAACCGCTCGGAAGGCCAAAAGCCTTCCGAGCGAAGCGTAGCGTAGCGTAGCGCAGCAAAGCGCCGCATTACCCCGCAAACCCGCCCAGCATGCGCAGACCTTCGTTCCCTGTCGCGCCGCCGATGGGGCGCAGCAGGCCTTCGGTGAAGCGGTAGGCGGAGCGCTCCGCGCGCAGCACGCCGTTGATGCACTCCGCGAAGTATGCGCGGTCGCTCCTGTTGGAAACGCTTTGCTGCAGAAATTCCACCAGATCGTATACGTCGTTCCAGCGCCCCTCGGTGATGAACGCGTAACAGCGCGCCACATATGCCTCGCAGTTTTCCTCGCGGATCTCGACGCATCTTTCGCGAAAAAACTCGCTCCAAATCTTGCCGACCATGCGATAGTTGTAGGTTTGGAACGCCCTGCCGGTGCGCGCGTTATATTCCACGCCGAGCAGCACGCATCGGCGGATTTGGTTCCACAGGCCGTTGCGCAGCGCCTTATCCATGCTATCGGTCTGCAGCGCCTTCTCCAAGGATTTGATGCCCATTCTCTGCGAAAAGCTCATTGTACTGCCGCTCCTTGTGGGTGTATTTTTGTTCGCACATGCGTTACTTATTGGTTACTTGACTATATGGTTCAACGCACGCCATCGTAACTCCTTCCGTTTTTCTCCAGTTTGATTCTTAAATCGGGTGTAATAATTGCGCGAGAAACAACATCGCGCGTAACCCTGTCGAAACGTAACCCGTTTTGTGATAGTCCAATGATGCGCGGATGCCCTCACCGCGCATCAAAAAATACGGCTGCCTTTGCCTTGGCTAGCCGCAAACTGCAATTGCAATCGCTGTCGAAATATGGTATATCCTAAGTGTATTATTTCATCCATATACTGGAGGCAGCATGGATAAGAAGTTGCAGGAATTGTTTGAGAAGGGAAACGCCCTGTACGAAAAGGGTCAATTTGAGGAAGCGCTGCTCTACTACGATCAGATAATTGAGTTGGAGCCAGAGTGCGCAGCCGCTTACAACAATAAGGGCAGCGCGCTTAACGAACTAAAGCGCTATGAAGAAGCGCTGGCCTGCTACGATCTGGCCATCAAGCTGGATCCCAATTATGCTTATGCCTACAACGGCAAGGGCAACGCGCTTAGCAACCTAAAGCGCTACGAAGAAGCGCTGGCCTGCTACGATCAGGCCATCAAACTTGACCCCAAATACGCAGTCGTCTATAACAATAAGGGCAATGCGCTTAAAGGCCTAAAGCGCTATGAGGAAGCGCTGGCTTGCTACGATCAGGCCATCGAGCTAGATCCCAATTATGCTTATGCCTACAACAATAAGGGCAGCACGCTTAACGAACTAAAGCGCTATGAAGAAGCGCTGGCCTGCTTCGATCTGGCCATCAAACTTGACCCCAAATACGCAGTCGCCTATAACAATAAGGGCAACACGCTTAACAACCTAAAGCGCTACGAGGAAGCGCTGGCCTGCTACGATCAGGCAATCAAGCTAGATCCCAATTATGCTTATGCCTACAACGGAAAGGGCAGCGCGCTTAACGAACTAAAGCGCTGTGAAGAAGCGCTGACCTGCTTCGATCAGGCTATCGATCTGGATCCCAAATGCGCAGCCGCCTATAACGGTAAGGGCATCGCACTTGCCAATCTAAAGCGCTACGAGGAAGCGCAGGCCTGCTTCGCGCAAGCCATCCAGTTAGGCGATTCCAAAGCGATGTATAACCGCGCATTGCTGTACGAAAAAATGGGTCAGTTATCCGAGGCTAGCAAAGGCTATGCCGACTATCTGGAGCAGGTGCCGGGTGACGCTGCCGCGCTGTACAGAGTCGAAGCGCTGGCAAAGAAAACGGCGGGGAAGAAGGCGCCCAAGCCTGCCAAGCGACCCGCCAAGCCCGCCGCGCCCGGCAAGGCCGACGGCGACAAGCCCGATCCCGCGACGGAAAACGCGAATTGGGCTGTCACGCAATTCAAGGCCGACGAGGATAGCGGCGTCACGGAGTTCAGCGATCCGGAGGAAATGAAGGCTTACGCGCGCTCCTTTGAACGTATTCGCAAGCTGCACGATAATGAGGCTCACAAACGCACCGAGAAAGCTATGGAGAAGATCAAGCGGAGCTTTCGGGGGTTTACCGCGTTTGGCCAGTCCGCGCCGATCGACGGCCCGGAGTTCTATGTGCTGCGGCGCTGGAATTCCTACACCCCGATCGTCGCCCGCAACCATCAGTCCAGCAAAGGCGGCGGCTACTATCTGCATCTGGGCGCGTCCGGCGTCGCCATCGATCCGGGACTCAACTTTATCGAAAACTTTCAGGATGGCGATTTCAAGTTCAACCAGCTCAGCGCCATCTTTATCACCCACGCCCACAACGACCACGCCGCCGATTTGGAATCGATCCTCACCCTGCTGCACGTCTACAATAAGGATCACCGGGCGGATATCTGCGACGAAATCGCCGAGCAGGCGCTCAAGCAGGAATTCCCCGGGCAGGGCGGGATGAGCCGCGAAGACTTGCTGAGCAGCATGCGGCAGGAACGAAAAAAGCGCTGCCAAACGGAGCGCAAGGTCGTCGATATCTACCTGACCGCCAGCACCTTCAAAAAGTACGCCGCGATGCTGGAGCTGCGCGGCGACGTCCCCTACCGCGTCCACCTCATCCGCGCGCACGATGCGCGCATCGAGTGCGTGCCGGGCAGCGGCATCTACATCCGCCCCATCCCCGCCAAGCACTTCGATCTGATCTCGGATCGCGACGCTATCGGTCTGGTGATCGAGCTGCCGCAGTACGTGCTCGTCTATACCGGCGATACCGGGTTCAGCCCGCGCATCGGCGCGGAATATCGCCACATCGGCGAGCAGTATCGGGGCAAGCCGATCCTGCTGCTCGCGCACATCGGCGGCTTCAAGCAGCGCGAGGCCGAGCTGAACGCGGATCAGCTGCTCAACGGCAAGGCTTTCTATAAGGATCATCTGGGGCGCAACGGTCTGATCTGCCTGGTGGACGCGCTGCAGCCTCAGTTCTGTCTCGTCTCGGAATTCGGCGAGGAGTTCAACGGCCTGCGCGTGGATCTCGCCGACCAGTTCGCCGCCGCGTTTGAGAATGAGATTCCATTCCTCCCCGCCGATATCGGCCTGTGCGTCGACAAAGCGATGCGGATATGGGCCATTTACGATTGGGACACCAACTCGCAGGGCAAGCAGGAGATGCAGCGCAAGTTCATCGAGCCGCAGAAGGTCGTCGCGCATGCGCTGATGGATGCTTCCTTGGAATACTTTGACCGCTCGGAAAACGCTTCGCCGCTGGTCGCGAAACTGAATGACAGAGAAAACCCGGCGCTCCGGCACCGCCGCCCCATTCACAAGCCAAAGCCCTAGCCCCCGCGCCTCACCGTCTCCACCCCTCCACCCGATGCGCGCCAAAGTCCCCCTTCTCCAGCACGTGCCAATTCCCCTCGCCGTCCAGCCCCATCGCGGCGCCGCCCTCCAGAAAAACGCGCACGATGCCCTGCCAGCGCGCCAGCTCGCCCTGCGCGGGGAAATATCCGGCGGCGACCACGGTGCCGTCGGTGCGCAGGCCGAGGATGGTGCTGTCGTCGGCGGCGAGTTGCGCGATGTCGCGCCATGTGGAGAGGTCGATCGGCGGGTGCTGCTCGCTGCCGCCGACGCAGGCCGCGGTGCCGTTCTCGAAGCGCGCGGCGAGGTAGCGGTTGCTGGCCGTGATCTCGGCGACGCCGCGCCAGCCGGTCACGATCTCGCTGATCGGGCGCTCCGGCGTGGCCGAGGCGAAGGGGTCGCCCTCGCGCGCGCGGAGGATGCTGCCGGTCAGCGTGCCGCCCTCGCGCAGCCCGGCGAGCAGGTCGAAAGTGGCGGCGATGGCGATCCATTCGCGCCCCGCCGCGCCGTCGGGGGCGGATTCGCCGCGCGCGGCGCCGGGCGGCGGCTCGGCCGCGCGGGCGTCCAGATCGACCAGCTCGCCGTGCCCGCGCAGGCCGATCGGCTTCGGATCGCCGCCGTCCTTCGGCAGGAGCGCCATGGCGCGCACGCCCGTCGCGCAGCAGCCGGTGGCGGGGTTGCCGCCCGGGCGGAGCCAGCGCACCGCGCCGTCCTCGCGCAGCGCGAAGAGGCAGGAGAAAGAACCGGCCCGGTATTGCATGATCTGTGAAAACCGCTCCCCGGCCAGCGAGGCCACCAGCGCGTGTACCAGCGCGCCCTCGCCGTCGGCGGCGGCGTTGGTGTAGAGCGAGCCGTCCTCGCGCAGGCCGATGAAGCAGCCGCTGCCATACAGCGGGCGGCTGTGGTTGCCGTAGAGCAGGCCGGAGGGCTTTTCGACGAGGAATCGCAGCGCCTTGAGCGGCGGCGGCGTGGGCGCAAGCCGCGCGATCAGCGCGTCGAACCGAACGCCCAAGAACTGCCCGTCGGCGCGCAGGCCGAGCACGAATTCCTCGCTGGCGTCGATGGCGATAACGTCGTGCCATTCGGGCGGGAACCGGAACACGCCGATGCGCCGCGTGTAGGCCGAGACCGAGCCGTCGGCCAGCAGCGCCACGCGCTTGCCGTCGCCGTAGCACAGGCGCACGATCCGCTCCTGCGGCCACGGCAGCGGGTCGTCGCTTTGCAGAATGCCCGCGTCCCGCACGGTCAGGATGCTGCCGTCCTCGCGCAGGCCGATCAGGCCGTCGCCCCACGAGATCATGTCCACCAGCTTGCTCCAGCGCGTGGGGTCGCGCCAGAACGAGCCGCGGGCGTTGAAGTCCTTATCGAAGGCGATCTGCACCTTGCCGTTTTCTTTGAGCGCGTACACGCCCTTGTCGGTGACGTAGGCGCGCACCGCGTCGCGCAGCGAGGGGATGTCCGGCGCGATCCGCTTGACGCGCCCGGCGGCGACCACCTTGCCGTTTTTGCGCACGCCGAGGGTGGAATCGCCGTGCGCCTCCACCCACACCACGTCGCGCCAGCTGCCCACCGCGCAGGGGTTGGGCGCTTTTTTGTCCTGCGCCGAAAGCGCGTTGGCGCCGGCGGCCACCACCGTGCCGTCCGCGCGCAGCCCGACGGTGTGCGTGTTGCCCGCCGAAACCTGCACGATATCCCGCCAATCGCCGACCTCGCACTGGCCGAAGCTGTTGTCGCCGATCGCCGCGCAGGTGCCGTCCTCGCGCACCATCACGGCATGGCCGCCCCCGGCGGAGAAGCTGCCCGCCGCCTTTGCGGCGGCGCGGCGCGCCTCGGTGATGGCGTTTGGTTTTTCGGCGCGCGCGGCGCGCATCCCGCCGCCGCACAGCGCGCACAGCAGCGCCAGCGCCAGCATTCGCTTTGCGTTTCGCATCGTCGATCCTCCTGTGGGGGGATTTTTGTCGGGTGTATCTATTTGGGGATTTTTCACTGGGACAAGTGTAGCATAAAATTACAAATAAAAACACGATGAAATGTTTTTCCCAAGCCACAGTTCCGTGGTTCTTTAATTGGTGAATTCTGTCGTTTCTTGGCTGTTCTTCGCTGGACTTTTCATGATTCTATGATACAATTAATGGGTATGTTGCTATGCGGAAGCGTACAGAGACCCTCTGCGCGGCGCGACGGCATTACGAAAACAAAACAGTCACGAAAGGTCGAGCTCATCATGAAAAAGCTGATTTGGGCGATTGCGATCGCTGTGCTCGTGCTGGTCGCGGCGGTTATTGTGCTGAGCGGTGTTTCCATCGTAAGGCGCACTTAAGCCGGGGTCGGCGAGCCGAGCCGCAGCGCTTTCAGTATGCAACAGATGCGAGGTGCAGAATATGCCGGACGAAACGCAACGGAAGTCTATAATGACATTATTCGTGAGGTTTTTAAAGTCAGCGACGAAAATGCAAGTATCGCTCGGCTTCTTGTTGCTGATTTTCCTAGTGCTGGTGGTTTTGTTGACCGTAAAGGGAAGCCGCCCGGAATATAATTTTTCGTCCCGCTTTTTGGATGCCGTGGACGTGGCCGAACTGTCAACATCCGAGCTGATCTATAACGGCATCGTCGACGTGTATGACAGCGACGCGAAGAAGATCCTGTATACGATGAGTTACAATTCCACGTTAAAAGTCGGCATTCAAATGACTGAAATCAAATTTGAGTTCGACGATAAGCAAAAGACCGTGAAACCCATCCTCCCACCAATCACCCTGCAGCCGCCGGTTGTCGATCCCGCTTCGATCGACTTCATTCCGCAAAACCCCAACGTAGATTTCAAGGTCGCCATCGCCGCTTGCAAAGAAGATGCCCTGCAAGAAGCAGAAAAATCCGAAAAACTGATTCAGATCGCGGAAGAAAATTTAGAAACCGTCGTCGAAGCACTGATACGACCGCTTGCCGAAGAAATCGCTTACCGCGTCACGTGGTAAAAGAGCGCTACGCCACGCCACCGAGGAGGGTTTGCCAGAATGAACCGCAAAAAGCGCTTGGTTTTATGCCTGTTGCTATGCTTGAGCATGCTCCTTGCCGCCGGGTGTAACACCAAGGCGAGAAATGACTCGTTTTCCCAATTGCACACGATCTGCGAATTGGCGACGCTAAGGTGTTACTATCACAATGTCGCCAAATATATGGACGGGCAGAACAGCCTGTTCCATTTGGGCTACAAAAAAATATGGATGGAATATGCGGGCATCGTCACCGTCGGCATCGACGCCAGCAAGGTAACAGTCTCCAAGCCGGACAAAAACGGCGTCGTCAAGGTCACCATCCCCAAAGCCGAGGTGCTCGCCATCGATTTTGATGAGCATTCCATCGCGGAGATCACCGAAACAGGGCTGCTCGCAAGCATTACCGCTAAGAATAGAGCGGATACCCTCGCCTACGCGCAGGCCGATATGGAAAAAACCGCAAGGGAAAACAGCATGATTCTTCGACAAGGGCAAACACGGGCGAAGAAAGTGATCGAAGAATACATTGAAAAGATCGGAACCGGTTTGGGCAAGCCCTATACCGTAGAATGGGTTGAGGTGGAGTAGCGTTCACCCGCGTTTCGCGTTTTTTATCCTCCCACAGGGGGGATTTTTTATTGGGATCCGGCCAAATAAAAAAACCGCCAAATGTTCGGCGGCAGGGCAAAAGCATTTGCTTTTGCGAGCGGCGCTGCGAAGGTCCAGGGCGATCGCAAAGCCCTGGTCGCATCCGCAGATGCGAAATGCCTCGAAGCAAGGTTTTGTAAGGATTCCGCCCTTTGCGAAGGGCGGCAAAAGGGCTTTCCGGCCGCCCTTTTGAACCCTTCGGGGCGCAACTTCATTCATTCGAAG
>JAVBMD010000001.1:0-41134 GCA_031552825.1 Eubacteriales bacterium | reverse complement strand
GGGAATCCAGACGGTAATGCTGACTGGTGATAACGAGCATACCGCCAGAGCCGTTGCTGATTCTTTGGGAATTGATATTTGTATTTCGCAAGTTTTGCCGCATGAGAAAGCTAATCACATTAAGGAAATGCAGGAAAAAGGGTTTGTTACCGCAATGGCAGGGGATGGTATTAACGACGCCGTTGCCTTGACACAAGCCGATGTTGGAATTGCCGTTGGTCAGGGAACTGATATTGCGATTGAATGCGCCGATATTGTGCTTATTGGGAATAATTTGCATGATATTTCACGTGCTGTTAAGCTTTCTAAAGCAACAATACGGAATATTAAGCAGAATCTTTTCTGGGCGTTTGGTTATAACGTGGCGGGTATCCCCATGGCGGCTGGGCTGCTGCACCTGTTCGGCGGGCCGCTGCTCAACCCGATGTTCGCGGCGGCGGCGATGTCGTTCTCCTCGGTGTCGGTGTTGACCAACGCGCTGCGGCTGAAAAACTTCAAGCCCTACACCGCGCGGAAGGGGGAGCAAAAATGAAGAGGCTGTTATTGATCGTCCTGCTGGCGGCGGGGCTGCTGGGGCTGGCAGGTTGCCAAAGCCTAGACGTGATCGGCAAGGATTCGGCGCGTGCGTTTGACGCGTTGCTTGCGGCGGCGCCGGAGTTGGTCGCCGCCGGAGCCGATGGATTTACGCTGACCGCGCCCGACGACAGCGCCAGATTGATCTGGCGCAATGATGGCAAGGCATCCGACTTGGCGCTTCGCTTTTCCGCCGCACCGTTTATAGATGCCGGGCTGGATCTGGCCAAGCTGCCCGCCGGGATGGTGGACGGCGATACGTTGGTGATCGCCGCTGTGGTGGACGGTGGCGCGGCGGGGGACGCCGGGGCGGACACAGCGCTGACCGCCTTCGAGCGGATCCTTTGGAATGGGCGCGACCGCGTCATGTACCACGCCGACATGGGACACTTTGGTGTATCGCTGGGCGTCGGCGTGTTCGAGTGGGCGCAGGACATGCACAAAAACGACAAGGACATCGTGTTCGCGCTGGATCCGCAGCCCTTTATCGATGCAGGAGTGGATCCTGCCAAGGTGGCGGGTTGGGCGTTCGCCAAGGTCAAGACGATGGAGGCGAACGGGCGGAAGGTCGAGGTCGACAAGCTGCTGAAACCGTTTAATCTGATATAACGAATCGGAAAAGGATGGCGGCGCCCTGCTGCATATGCTATAATCTTCCTATATACAATGCTGTATCGGGAGGAATGCGCATGAAACGTTGGATCGCGGTATTGGCGATTGGGATGCTCCTGTGCACGGCGCTGCCTGCGGCTGGGGCGGAGGGGAGCGGCAGCATCAACCGCCTCGATACCAGCCCCTACGGCATGGCGCTCGAATATGGCCGCATCGAGGGCTGGACGGTGAGCCTCGGCTATTTGGACGGGCGTTACTGCCTGATCGGCCGCAAGGACGGCACCGATGTGCGTGTGGCACTGACCGACGACGCGCCGGATTACTTCATTCCGGCGGGAGATCGCGTTATCTATTTTAGCGCGGAGGACTCCGGGTGGATGCTCCGCGATCCCGACGCGAAAAACGCGGAGCGGCTCGTGCTGGAAGACGAGTTATTCTATGAGTCCGATATTTTTTATGCGGACGCGCAATCCATCTGGTACGTAACGTACGGCGAGGCGATATACCGTTATGACCGCGCCGCGGAGCGGAAGGAAAAGATCCTGCCGCTCGAATGCGATCTGGTAACGCTGATGGACGATGGCTCGCTGCTGCTCTGCGATTTTGCAAAGCGCGAGGTGCAGCTGTTTCAGGATGGCAAAACCAACGTGATCTACAAAGCCGATGAGGAGATCACGATGGTGTTCAGCGTCGGCGGGAGCGTGTGGGTGGAGCTTGAGGGGCGCTACGGCATGGTGGCCGACGGAGAGCTTGTCGGCGTTTCTCGCGGCTCGATCAAGGGCTACGCCTCCTCCAGCAAGCAGCAGGTGTTGTTGGTTGAGCCTGTCCCCGGCGCGGCAACTTACGATGTTGTAATCCTAAACGATGCGTATCGCGCCGTTGCGCATGTGGGTACCGTCCCCTCCTCGGAGGAAGCGAGGATGGAACTCACCGCCGATTCCGTGATCGTGTGGGAAGAAGGCCAGGGCGTGGTTCTGCCCATCCCGGTCGCGGAAGCGTGGGTTCCCTTCGGCAAGTCGCCGGAGCAGCCGAAGGGTGAATTGCAGAAGGGCGAAGTGTCGAAGGGTGAATTGCAGAAGGGTGAATCGCCGAAGGGCGAAGTGCCGAAGCCTGAGGATTTTTCTGCTCCGCAAATGCAGATCGGCGAATTTAGCATTCGAATGGCGTTGGAGCAGCTCGTGGCACGGCAGCCGATTCCGCTAGGGGAGCTTGTTTTGGAAGCCAGCGTTTGGGAGGCGAAGGAGGATGCGGAGGTATCCATCGTCGTCTTCGACGCCGGCCCGCTCCTAACCGATGACATGCGCGCGGAGATCAAAAGAACCGGCACGCTCCAGCACGCGCAGCTGATCGCTTTCGATGCGATGGAAATTCCCGGTCTGGACGATGACAGTGATTCGGAGCCGATCGGCACCACCTACGTGCAGGATATTCCGGCACTGGTGCTTTCTGATCCGGAGCGAACGAGCTATCTGCTGGCGCTTTGCCAAGGCGAGGGGATGATACTGCTCGGCTGGCCGAGCAATACCGAGATCGATATGTTAGCCGCCATCGGCTACGATGCTGAAGCGTTGGAGCCGATTCCCGCCGATGTTCCTGAGGAAGAGGGGGAGGACGCGCCGGAAAAAGAAAGCGTCCCGGATACCGGAATCAAAAGCGCCTGATGAACGGAAATAGATAAAGACGCGCGAAACCCCTTGCGGATTGTTTCCACAAGGGGTTCTTTTTGTTATGCGTGATAAACAAATTTTACAGCGCCTTGCTCCGTTCTTCGATGGTGCGCTGGAAATTGATGACCTCGTGATCGTATTCCTGATCCATCAGGGCGGAGGTAATCATGAAATCCGCCGAGGCGCGGTTGGTGGCGATGGGGATATCGTACACGCCTGAGATGCGCAGCAGCGCCTTTACGTCGGGATCGTGAGGCTGCGCGCACAGCGGATCGCAGAAAAACACCACGAAGTCGATCGCGCCCTCTACGATCTTGGCGCCGATCTGCTGGTCGCCGCCTAGGGGGCCGCTGTTGTAAGCGCGCACCGGCAGCCCGGTTCGGGCGGAGATCATCGTGGCGGTGGTGCCGGTGCCGCACAGAAAGTGCTTTTGCAGCAGCTTCTTGTTCCACTCGCACCAGTCCAGCAGCTCTTTCTTTTTTCCATCGTGCGCGATAAGCGCGATATTCTTTTGTTTGCTGATGGTCAATGTGACAAATTCATTGCTCATGACACATGTCCCTCCTATTCGGCCATGAAAGGCTTGATCGCGGCCAGGTTTTCCGGGGTGTCCCGATACACCCGAAGGCGCAGCGGTTTGGATAGGTCGAAGCCGAGGATGCCCATCAAGGACCGGGCATCCAGCGTAAATTGACCGCTGACCAGTTCAAACTCTCCGGAAAGCGCTGTGAGTGTGCCAACAAACCGCTGCACCTGCTTGACCGACGATAATTGAATCCATACCTCGCTCATGCGTATACCTCCATTCGAGCCGTTGGCACTGAACCTTTACCACACTAGCACAGGGGACAGGCTTATGTCAACATATCAATCGCATCGTGTCGATACCTAATGCGCCCTGATCCATCCGCGCTCCGCCGCGATGGTGGTCTCGGCGCCGTGTCCGGGCAGCATGCGCGTATCATCGGGCAGTTCGCACAGGCGGAGCAGCGAGACGTGCATCTGCTCGGCGCTGCCGGTAGGGAAATCTACCCGCCCATAGGTGCCCCGAAATAGCGTGTCGCCGGAGAACAGGCAGCCCTGAAACAGAAAACAAACCGAGCCGACGGTATGCCCCGGCGTGTGCAGCACCTGAATGGTTCCCTTGCCGAAGGGCAACGCGTCGCCATCCGCCAGCAGCAGATCCGGCGTGATGGCAGGGACGGTCACCATCAGCGCGCTGCTGCCATCGGTAAGGCCGCAGGCATCGGCGGCATGGATGGCGACCTTTGCCCCGGTGCGCTCCGCCAGCGCCTTGACGCCGAAGATGTGGTCGAAGTGGCGGTGGGTACAGAGGATGCGCGAGACGCGCAGCCCCTCCACGGCCTGAAATAATCGCGCGTCCTCCGCGCCGGGGTCGATGACAAGGGTTTCGCCGCTCTCCTCGTCGGTGACGAGGTAGCAATTGCTTTGAACGGAGCCGAGCGTCAGGCGGGATATATTCACGGGCATCATCCTTTTTTGCAGCTTCTCTTATGAATTCGACTCCGATGGGGTGCTTATCCTGCAAACCGCAGCGATATCTGCTGCTTGACCGGCGCGCCTAGCGCAATTATAATGCAGTCAGCGATACAAGCTTGGAAAGGAGCGATGCGCATGAACGAAAGGCGGGCGGGCGCGTTGCTTCTTTTTGTGGCGCTCATTTGGGGCAGCGGGTTCATCGCCACCGAATACGCGCTGCGCGCCGGCATGCCGACCGCGCTCATCATGACGCTGCGCTTTTGGATTGCCGCATTGGTGCTGGCGCCCTTTCAGTTGGCAAAGCTGAGAAAGGCTCCCAGCGGAGCGCTGCTGCGCGGCGCGGGCGCTGGCGCGCTTTTGTGCGGCGGCTTTTTTGCGCAGACTTACGGGCAGGTTAGTACCAGCGTTTCCAACAGCGCTTTTTTGACGGCGACCAACGTTGTAATGGTTCCGTTTCTCGTGTGGCTGTTCACCCGCAAGCGCCCGCCGATGAAGGTGTATCTGCTGGCGTTGTGTACGCTGCTTGGCATCGGCATTCTGACGCTGCGGCCGGAGGGCGGCGGGCTTTCGTTGGGCGCGGGGGATAGGATGGTGCTGCTTTGCGCGCTGCTGTTCGCGCTGCACATCGTCTACCTCGGCACGGTTGCGCGCGGGGTGGACGCGGGGGTAAGCGCCTTTTTGCAGATGCTGGTGTCGGCTGTTTTGTCCACAGGCGCGCTGCTCTTGTTTGATCCCGGCGCATTGCGGAGCGCGCCTTGGGCGGCTGGCCTGCTGCCGGTACTCTACCTTGCGCTTTTTTCGACCTGCCTGTGCTTCTTTTTACAGACGCGGGCGCAGCAGCATATATCCGCAGCGAAGGCGGCGATTCTGCTTTCCGCCGAAGGGCTCTTTGGCAGCGTGTTCTCGGTGATGCTGGGTTTGGAGCACTGCCGGTGGAACATGGTGCTAGGCGGCGCGATCATCGTCGCATGCGTTGTTTTGACCGAAGTGGATTTTACCAGAAGCAAGTGAGGAGGGGCACATGTCACACATCTCGGCGCGCAGCGCCTACAAAAGCTTGGAGGAGCGGATCAATCGCTTTCCGCACGGCGCGCCGCCCTCCGATACGTTGTACCGCATCCTCGAAACCCTGTTTTCCGAGCGGGAGGCAACGCTGGTGGCGCAGTTGCCCATCCGGCCGTTTACCACAAAAAAGGCGGCGGCGATCTGGGGCGTTTCGCTGGCCGAGGCGGACAAGGTGCTGCGAGGGCTGGCTTCGCGCTGCATCCTGCTGGATATAGAGACCGAGAGCGAGGTGACCTACGTCTTGCCGCCGCCGATGGCCGGGTTCTTTGAATTTTCGCTGATGCGCACGCGAGACGATGTGGATCAGCGCCTGCTTTCGGAGCTGTTTCATCAATATATGCATGTGGAGGAGGACTTCATCAAGGAGCTTTTCTTCCAAACCGACACGCGCGCCATCCGCGCCTTCGTGAATGAGGAAGCGGTGCTTACGAGCGAGCATGCGGTGCACATCCTCGACCATCAGCGCGCCAGCCACATCATTGAATCCGCGCGGCACATCGGCGTGAGCATGTGCTACTGCCGCCATAAAGCGGAGCATCTGGGGAAGAACTGCGCCGCGCCGGTGGAGGATATCTGCCTGACCTTCGGCAATACCGCAGATGCGCTGATCCGCCATGCCTACGCGCGGCGCATCGATGCCGCAGAGGGGATGGACATCCTGCAGAAGGCCTACGCGCATCAGTTGGTGCAGACCGGCGAGAA
Organism: Eubacteriales bacterium; assembly: GCA_031552825.1. GTDB lineage: Bacteria > Bacillota > Clostridia > Christensenellales > Aristaeellaceae > WQXF01. Next base: position 35,015 of record JAVBMD010000001.1, on the reverse strand, counting down.
TGTGCGCAGCGAGGTGGCGTTCCTGTGCAACTGTTGCGGATGCTGCTGCGAAGCGCTGACGGCGGTGCGCAATTTCGGCAGTCTGCATCCCATCGAGACCACCGGCTTTTTGCCGGAGTTGAACACCGATAGCTGCGTCGGCTGCGGCAAGTGCGAGAAGGCGTGCCAGATTCGGATCATTGAAATGCGCGGCGGGGAGCGGGGCAAGCGCCCCAGCATCCGCAGCGGGGAATGCATCGGCTGCGGTCTGTGCGCGCGGGCCTGCCCCAATCGCAGCCTCACGATGCGCCAAACCGACAAGCGCATCATCACGCCCGCCAATTCGGTGCATCGCATCGTGCTGATGGCCATCGAGCGGGGACGGTTGCAGGAGCTGATCTTCGACAACAAGGCGCTGACCAGTCACCGCGCTATGGCGGCGATTTTGTCGGCGATCTTAAAGCTGCCGCCGGTTAAGCGTGCGATGGCCAGCCAGCAAATGCGCTCGGTGTATTTAGAGCGGCTTTTAGTGGATAAAAATTCCGCCAATAAATCTAACGATTATTCGAATAAATAGAATAAGGTTCGGAAATGTGGTTGACAGCCGAATGATAATTGGGTAAAATGCGATTATCGTTCGGAAAGGTTGTGACGCCAATGCAACGCTGGGAGAGCCGGAAGCCCGATCGTTTCTGCCTGCTTTGCTTTTTTCGCGCGCCGGAGTAGTCTTTTGCAGCCTGCCAACATCCGTTGGTGGGCTGCTTTTTTGTTGCCAGGCAAGCGATGGGAATTCGCGAAGGAGCAAATATGCGGGGAGGAAACACAATGAAAAAGGTTGCGGTCATTATGGGTTCGGACAGTGATTTGCCGGTGCTTCAGCCGTGCTTTGCCGCGCTCAAGGAGCTGGGCATTCCCTTTGAGGCGCACGTATACTCGGCGCATCGCACGCCCGCCGAGGCGGCAGCCTTCGCCAGCGGCGCGGGAGATAACGGCTTCGGCGTGCTCATCGCGGCGGCGGGCAAGGCCGCGCATCTCGCCGGTGCGCTGGCGGCGCAGACCGTGCTGCCCATCATCGGCATTCCCATCAAGAGCAGCACGCTGGACGGGCTCGATGCGCTGCTTTCCACCGTGCAGATGCCCGCCGGACTGCCGGTGGCCACCGTGGCCATCGACGGCGCGCAGAACGCGGCGCTGCTGGCGGCGCAGATCATCGCCACTTCCGACGAAGCGCTAGCCGCGCGGCTCCAGGAGATGCGCAAGGCGATGCGCGAAGCGGTGCTCAAGAAGGATGCCGCGCTGACGATTGCGTAATAATATAGATATTATTGAAGTAAAGACGGGGAGGAACCAATCATGAACAAGCAGGAACAGCTCTACGAGGGAAAGGCAAAGAAAGTATTCGCCACCGACGATCCCGCCATCGTGCTGGTCGATTATAAGGACGACGCCACCGCGCAGAACGGTCTCAAGCGAGGCACCATCGTGGGCAAGGGCGCCATCAACAACCGCGTCACCAACCACTTGATGCGCCTGCTGGAGCAGCATGGCGTGCCGACACACTTTGTCAAGGAGCTCAGCGATCGCGAGACGTTGGTCAAGCGCGTGAGCATCGTGCCGCTGGAGGTTATCGTGCGCAACATCGCCGCAGGCAGCCTTTCCAAGCGGCTCGGCTTGCCCGAAGGCACCAAGCTGCAAAAGACGGTGCTGGAGTTCTGCTACAAGGACGACGCGCTGGGCGACCCGATGGTCAACGAATACCACATCGCCGCAATGGGCTGGGCGACCGAGGCCGAGCTTGCGCGCATCTGCGAATACAGCCTGAAGGTCAACGAGGTGCTTTCCACTTACCTGAAGGATTTAAATATCGAACTGATCGATTTCAAGCTGGAATTCGGCAAGACCGCCGATGGCACGCTGGTGCTGGCCGACGAAATCAGCCCCGACACCTGCCGCTTCTGGGACAGCGTCACCCACGAGAAGCTGGATAAGGATCGCTTCCGCCGCGATATGGGCGGCGTAGAGGATGCGTATCAGGAAATCATGAAGCGCCTGTTGGGCGAGTGAGGCATCGCATGCTGGATAAGTTACACGAGGAATGCGGCGTATTCGGTATCTTTTTGCGCGAGGGCGAGGGCGTATTGGCGCCCACCTACCACGCGCTGTACGCGTTGCAGCACCGGGGGCAGGAGAGTTGCGGCATCGCCGTGAACCATGATGGGGTGCTGGCGTGCCATAAGGACGTTGGGCTGGTCAACGAGGTCTTTACCCGCGAAGTGCTCGAGAAGATGCAGGATGGCAACATGGCAGTAGGGCACTGCCGTTACGGCACCCACATTACCCGTAACCGCGATAATGCCCAGCCCTTGCTGGTCAATCATCGCAAGGGGCCGATGGCGGTGTGCCACAACGGCAGCCTGACCAACGCGCAGGCGCTGCGGCGGGAGCTGGAGCAGGGCGGCGCAATCTTTCATACCGCCAGCGATAGCGAGGTCATCGCACATATTGTGGTGCAGGAACGCCTGAGCTCCGGCTCGATCGAGAAAGCGGTGGCACAGGCGATGGAGCGCATCGAAGGCGCGTATTCGCTGGTGATAATGAGCCCGCAAAAGCTGATCGCCGCCCGCGATCCGCGCGGCTTCCGGCCGCTGTGCTTGGGCGATTTGCAGGGCGACGTGGTGTTCGCCAGCGAGAGCTGCGCGCTGGATGCCATCGGCGCGACCTTTGTGCGTGACATCGAGCCGGGCGAGGTGGTGGTGGTATCGCGCGAGGGGATTCGCAGCCTGCAGGCGACGCCCAAATGCGAGAGTGCGCTGTGCGCCTTTGAGTTCATCTACTTCGCCCGCCCGGATAGCCGGATCGATGGCGGCAGCGTGCATACCGCGCGGCTGCGCGCCGGAGCCTTCCTTGCGCTGGAGCATCCTGTGCAGGCCGATGTGGTGGTGGGGGTTCCCGATAGCGGCATCGACGCCGCCATCGGCTACGCGCGCCAGAGCGGCATTCCTTATGGACTGGGCTTTATCAAGAACCGTTATATTGGAAGAACGTTTATTCAGCCGGAACAGGCGCAACGCGTCCATTCGGTGCGCATCAAGCTCAACGCCGTGGAGGCCACCATCAAGGGCAAGCGCGTGGTGCTGATCGACGATTCCATCGTGCGGGGCACCACCAGCGCGCACATCGTCAGCCTGCTGCGCGAGGCCGGGGCGACGGAGGTACACATGCGCCTTTCCTCGCCGCCGTTCGTGTATCCTTGCTACTTTGGCACCGATGTTGGCAGCACTGACAGCCTCATCGCCGCGCACCATAGCATCGAGGAAATCTGCCAAATGATCGGCGCCGATAGCCTTGGCTTTCTCAGCGTCGATTCCGTGGGCAAGCTGGCGGATCACTGTACGCGCGGTTTTTGCCGTGGCTGCTTTACCGGGGAGTATCCGCTTCAGCCGAGCATGATCGAGGGTGCGGACAAATTCGAACGCCATCTCTCAGAGCGGGATGGCGGAAAGGAAGCGCAATGAAGAGCCATAGCGAAAGCTACAAGGCCGCCGGTGTGGACATCACCGCCGGATATCGCGCCGTGGAGCTGATGAAAGGGCATGTGGCGCGTACGATGACTTCGGGCGTGCTGGAAGGGCTGGGCGGCTTCGGCGGCCTGTTTGAGCTGGACTTGGCCGGCATGCGGAAGCCGGTGCTGGTCAGCGGCACCGACGGCGTGGGCACCAAGCTCAAGCTGGCTTTTTTGCTGGACAAGCATGACACTGTGGGCATCGACTGCGTGGCGATGTGCGTCAACGACATCCTGTGCAGCGGCGCAAAACCGCTGTTCTTCTTGGACTACGTGGCGGTGGGCAAGAACCTGCCCGAGCGGGTGGCGCAGATCGTCAGCGGCGTGGCCGAGGGCTGCGTGCAGGCGGGCTGCGCGCTGATCGGCGGCGAAACCGCCGAGATGCCCGGCTTTTATCCGGAGAACGAGTACGATCTGGCCGGGTTTGCCGTCGGCGTGGTGGACAAGGAGAAGATCCTCGACCGCAACGCGATGCGGCCCGGCGACGTGCTGATCGCGCTGCCCTCCAGCGGCGTGCACAGCAACGGCTTCTCGCTGGTACGCAAGGTGTTCGGCGTGGAGGGCGGCGGTCTTTCCAAGACCTATGCCGAGCTGAACGCCCCGCTGGGCGAGGTATTGCTCACGCCCACGCGCATCTACGTGCGGGCGGTGCAGGCGCTGCTGCAGGGCGGCGTGACGCCGCTTGCGATCTCGCACATCACCGGCGGCGGGCTGTACGAAAACATCCCGCGCGCCATGGGCGAGGGCGTGCGCGCCAAGATTGAAAAGCGCGCGCTCCGCGTGCCGTTGATCTTCGAAGTGATCGCCCGAGAGGGAAACATTCCGGAACGCGATATGCACAACACCTTCAATATGGGCGTGGGCATGTGTCTGACGGTAGCGCGCGAGGAGGCCGACCGGGCGCTCGCGCTGCTGCGTGCGCAGGGCGAGGAAGCGTATCAGATGGGTGAGATCGAAGCCGGACAAGGCGGAATCGTGCTATGCTAAGGATCGCGGTGCTGGTGTCGGGCGGGGGTACCAACCTGCAGGCGCTGCTGGACGCGCAGGCGCGCGGGGAGCTGCGCAGCGGGCGCGTTGCGCTGGTGGTCAGCAACAGGGCCGACGCCTACGCGCTGGAACGGGCGCGAGCCGCGGGCGCAGAAACGGCGGTGCTGCCCAAGCCGCGCGGGGAGAACGCGGCGGCCTATGGCGAGCGGTTGGTGGCGCTGCTGCGGAAGCAGGGCATCGACATGCTCGTGCTGGCCGGTTTTCTGCTGATCCTCGACGCCTGCGTGACCCGCGCCTATCCGGATCGCATTCTCAACGTACACCCCAGCCTGATTCCTGCCTTTTGCGGCGAGGGATTTTACGGCCTCAAGGTGCATGAGGCGGCGCTGGCGTGCGGCGTGAAACTGACCGGCGCGACGGTGCATCTGGTCAACGAGATCGCCGATGGCGGGCGTATTTTGGCGCAGCAGGCGGTGGAGGTGCGCGAGGACGATACGGCGGAGACGCTGCAGCGGCGCGTGATGGAGCAGGCCGAGTGGGTGCTGCTGCCACGCGAAACCGAACGATTGGCCGCGAGCCTTGCGGCACGAGCATAAGGAGGAACCATGCAAAAGATGGACTTGTTTCAGGAACTCAGGAACAATCCGTATCCTGGCCGTGGCATCGTGCTGGGCGTGGACGAGGTCGGCAAGCATGCGGTGATCGCTTACTTCATCATGGGGCGCAGCGAGAATAGCCGCAACCGCGTGTTTATTGAAAAGGATGGCGGCATTGTCACCGAAGCCTTCGATCCTGCCAAACTGGTGGATCCCAGCCTGATTATTTACGCGCCGGTACGGGTGGTGGCGGGCGGCGTCACCGTGGTAACCAACGGCGACCAAACCGATACCGTCGTGGATCACTTGGCCGGGGGGAGCACCTTCGAGGCGGCGCTGCGCACCCGCACCTTCGAGCCCGACGCGCCGAACTTTACGCCGCGCATATCCGGCATGCTCCGCGTTGGCGAGGGCAAGGCCGAATATAAGCTGTCGATCCTGAAATCCTGCGACGGGGATGCCGAGGGCGCACAACGGTTCTTCTTTGAATATTCGCAGCCGCGGGCGGGGGAGGGGCACTTCATCCACACCTACCATACCGACGGCGATCCGCTGCCCAGCTTTCAAGGCGAGCCCAAGCGTGTAGACATCGGCGGGAACATCGATAGCTTCACGGCCGCGTTGTGGGCGAGCCTGAACGCGGAGAACAAGGTCAGCCTGTTCGTGCGATTTGTGGATCTGCGCGGCGGCGATTCGCAGACAAGGATCATAAATAAAAATTAGTAAATAATAATTATATATCGGAGGAAATTGCGATGCGCGAGCTTGAGCTGAAATACGGCTGCAACCCCAACCAGAAACCCGCCCGTATCTTTGCGAAGGCGGGCGAATTGCCGCTGGAGGTGCTGGGCGGCAAACCGGGCTACATTAACTTTCTCGACGCGCTTAACGGCTGGCAATTGGTGCGCGAACTAAGGCGTGCCACTGGCCTGCCCGCCGCCGCCAGCTTTAAGCACGTCAGCCCAGCGGGCGCTGCGGTGGGGCTGCCGCTTTCCGACGTGCTGCGCAAGATTTACTTCGTGGAGGGCAAGGAACTTTCGCCGCTGGCCTGCGCCTATGCCCGCGCGCGCGGTGCTGACCGCATGAGCAGTTTCGGCGATTGGATCTGCCTCTCCGACACCTGCGATGTGGCCACCGCTAAGCTGATTACTGCCGAGGTATCCGACGGCGTGATCGCGCCGGGTTACGAGCCCGAGGCGCTGGAGCTGCTGCGCGCGAAGCGCAAGGGTGGTTATAACATCGTAAAGATCGACGCGGACTACGAGCCCGCTGCGCTGGAGCAGAAGGAAGTATACGGCATCACCTTCGAGCAGGAGCGAAACGAGCTGGTGATCGACGAGCACTTCTTTTCCAACCTCGTTTCGGCCAAGAAGGAACTGCCCGCCGAAGCGGTGCGCGATTTGACCATCGCGATGATTACGCTGAAATATACCCAGTCCAACTCGGTTTGCTATGTGAAGGACGGGCAGGCCATCGGCATTGGTGCCGGACAGCAGAGCCGTGTTCACTGCACGCGGTTGGCGGGGGATAAGGCGGACAACTGGTGGATGCGCCAGCACGCCAAGACCATGGCGCTGCCCTTTTTGCCCACGCTCAAGAAGCCGGATCGCGACAATGCCATCGATCGCTACATCAGTGATTCGCCGGAGGACATGCTGGCCGAGGGTGTATGGCAGGCGCTTTTCACTGAAAAACCAGCGGCGCTGACCGCCGAGGAAAAGCACGCGTGGCGGGCGCAGCTGACCGGCGTTTCGTTGGGCAGTGATGCTTTCTTCCCCTTCTCTGACAACATCGACCGCGCCGCAAAGAGCGGCGTGCGCTACGTCGCCGAGCCTGGCGGTTCCATCCGCGACGATGCGGTGATCGCTGCCTGCGACGCCTACGGCATGACGCTGAGCTTTACGGGGCTGCGGTTATTTCACCATTAATCAGAGGGGCGTAGATATGAAAGTATTAGTCGTAGGCGGCGGCGGCCGCGAGCACGCCATCGTGGAAAAATTAAAGGAAAGCCCGCGCGTGACGGCGATCTATTGTGCGCCGGGCAACGGCGGCATCGCGGCGCACGCCGTCTGCGTACCTATCAAGGCTACGGAAATCGAAGCGCTTGCCGACTTCGCGCAGGCGCAGGGCATCGATTACGTGGTCGTCGCGCCCGATGATCCGCTGTGCATGGGGCTGGTGGATGTGTTGCGCGAGCGCGGCATCCCAGCGTTTGGCCCCAGCAAGGCCGCCGCGCGTATCGAGGGCAGCAAGATCTTCGCCAAGGAGTTGATGCGGCGCTACGGCATCCCCACGGCGGCCTACCGCGCCTTCGACGACGCCGAGGCGGCGCTGCGCTACGTTGAAACCGCCGCCTGCCCGCTGGTGGTCAAGGCTGATGGGTTGGCGCTGGGCAAGGGCGTACTGATCTGCCAAACCAACGAAGAGGCGCGCGCGGCCATCATTTCGATCATGCAAGAGCGGAAGTTCGGCGCTTCGGGACGCGGCGTGGTGGTAGAGGAATTTCTCGAAGGCCCCGAGGTGTCGGTGCTGTGCTTAACCGATGGAACGGCGCTTCGCCCCATGGTGTCCGGCATGGATCACAAGCGTGCGCTCGATGGCGACTGCGGCCTCAATACCGGCGGCATGGGCGCAATTGCGCCCAACCCGCACTATACCGCCGATATCGCGCAGCGCTGCATGGAGACCATCTTCCTGCCCACGCTGGCGGCGATGCGCGCCGAGGGCTGCCCCTTTCAAGGTTGCTTATATTTCGGACTTATGCTGACCAAGGACGGCCCCAAGGTCATCGAATACAACTGCCGCTTTGGCGACCCGGAGACGCAGGCGGTGCTGCCGCTGCTGCGCGGTGATTTGCTGGACATCATGCAGGCGACCACGAACGGAACGCTGGATAAGGCGGACTGTACCTTCACCGGCGAGGCGAGCTGCTGCGTGGTGCTGGCCTCGGGCGGGTACCCGGAAGCATATGAAACCGGCAAGCCGATTCGCGGCATCGCCGAGGCCGAACAAATCGCCCGCGTGTACCATGCCGGGACGCGGCGCGCAGAGGAAGGCGGCATCGAAACGGCGGGCGGGCGCGTGCTCGGCGTGACGGCCACGGCGGCTACGTTGCCCGAAGCCGTCGAGCGCGCCTATGCCGCCGCTCGGCACATCGCCTTTGAGAGCATGCACATGCGCCGGGATATCGGCGCCACGGCATTGGCTATACAGAAAGGGGACTGACCATGGGCGTTGAGCGTATTTACGTGGAAAAGAAATCGGCCTATGCCGTGGAGGCGCAACACCTGCTGGCCGAGATCCGCGATATTTTGCTGATCCGCAGCGTTACCGGCGTGCGGCTGCTCAATCGCTACGACGTGGAGGGCATCGACCGAGCGCTGTTCGAGCGATGCAAGCCCATTGTGTTTTTCGAGCCGCCGCTGGATATCGCGCTGGAGGAGTTGCCGGGCGGCGCGGCGGCGGTGATCGCCGCGGAATACCTGCCCGGGCAGTTTGACGCGCGCGCCGCCAGCTGCGAGGAGTGCATTCAGTTGGTCAGCCAAGGCGAGCGCCCCACGGTGCGCACCGCGCGGATATACCTGCTCGCGGGCAATCCTGCCGAGGCGGAGATTCTGCGCATCAAGCAATACCTGATTAATCCGGTGGAGGCGCGCGAGGCCGATCTCGGGGAAAAGCAGACGCTGGCGCAGCAATACGAGCTGCCCGAAACGGTACCGACGCTGGTAGGTTTCGCGGCGCTGGAGGACGGCGCGCTCGCCGGGTTCGTGCGGCAGTATGGGCTGGCGATGGATGCGGCGGATCTGGCTTTCTGCCGCGATTATTTCCGCGGCGAACGGCGCGATCCTACGCTGACCGAGCTGCGCATGATCGATACCTATTGGAGCGATCACTGCCGCCACACCACCTTCCTGACCACGCTGGACGATGTGAAGATCGAAAAACCCGCAGTGGAAGCGGCGTTCCAGCGCTATCTGGCGTTGCGGGCGGAACTGTACGCGGGCAAGCACAAGCCGGTCAATCTGATGGACATCGCCACCATCGGCGCGAAGGCGTTGAAGGCGCAGGGATTGCTGGGCAACCTTGACGAGAGCGAGGAAATCAACGCTTGCTCGATCAAGATCGACGTGGATATCGATGGGGAGAAAGAGCCTTGGTTGCTGATGTTCAAGAACGAAACCCATAACCACCCCACCGAGATCGAGCCATTCGGCGGCGCTGCCACCTGCATCGGTGGCGCGATCCGCGATCCGCTTTCGGGCCGCACCTACGTGTATCAGGCGATGCGCGTTACCGGCGCGGGCGATCCAACCCGGCCTGTCGCCGAGACCATGCCCGGGAAGCTGCCCCAGCGAAAGCTGGTGACCACTGCGGCCGCGGGCTACAGCGCCTATGGCAACCAGATCGGCCTTGCCACCGGGCTGGTCAATGAGCTATATCATCCGGGCTATGCCGCCAAGCGGCTGGAGATCGGCGCGGTGGTCGGCGCTGCGCCGGAGTGCAATGTGCGCCGCGAGCAGCCCGCCGCCGGGGATGTCATCATTCTGCTGGGCGGACGCACCGGACGCGATGGCTGCGGCGGTGCCACCGGCTCCTCCAAGAGCCATAAGATGGAGAGCATCGAGACCTGCGGCGCGGAAGTGCAGAAGGGCAACCCGGTGGTGGAGCGCAAGCTGCAGCGCCTGTTTCGCGACGCGCGGGTCACGAGGCTCATTAAGCGCTGCAACGACTTTGGCGCGGGCGGCGTCAGCGTGGCTATCGGCGAGTTGGCCGACGGCCTGCGCATCGATCTGGATCGCGTCCCCAAGAAGTACGAGGGATTGGACGGAACCGAGCTAGCCATCTCCGAGAGCCAGGAGCGCATGGCGGTGGTGGTTGCGCCAGAGGACGCCACAGCCTTCATCGCGCTGGCCAACGCCGAGAATCTGGAGGCCACGGTGGTGGCCGAGGTGACCGCCGAGCCGCGCCTGCGCATGACGTGGAAGGGTCGAGAGATCGTCGACCTCTCCCGTGATTTTTTGAATAGCAACGGCGCAGAGAAGCATGCCCGCGCAAGCGTACCCGATGCGCGCGTCGAGAACCTGCCCTTTGCGGGCGATACCTTCGCCGAGAGGCTGCGGACAATGGTTTCCGATCTGAATATCTGCGGGCAGAAGGGGTTGGCGGAGCGCTTTGACAGCACCATCGGCGCGGGCACGGTGCTCATGCCCTTTGGCGGGAGGCGGCAACTGACGCCCATCCAAACCATGGTGGCCAAGCTGCCGGTGACGCGCGGCGAAACCAGCACCGTCAGCGGCATGAGCTTCGGCTTTCATCCGGCGGTGATGGCGCAGAGCCCCTTCGAAGGCGCGTATCTGGCGGTGGTGGAGAGCTTGGCCAAGCTGGCGGCGGCGGGCTTTGATACGCGCCGCGCGTACCTGACCTTTCAAGAGTACTTCGAGCGCATGACTGGCGACCCGTCCCGCTGGGGCAAGCCGTTGGCGGCGCTGCTGGGCGCGCTGGAGGCGCAGCTGGAGCTAGGCGTGGCGGCCATCGGCGGCAAGGACAGCATGAGCGGCACCTTTGAGCAGCTCGACGTGCCGCCCACGCTGGTCAGCTTTGCCATCGCGCCCGGCGATAGCCGCGAGGTGATCTCGCCGGAGTTCAAAGCGGCGGGGCATCGCTTGCGCCTGATCGCCTGCGACGCGTTCGACAGCAAGCGGCTCAAGGCAAGCTGGGCGGCGCTGCATGATCTGATCCGCACGGGCAAGGTGGTCTCCGCGTGGGCGCTGGGGTTGGGCGGCATCGCCGAGGCGGCGTTTAAAATGGCGCTGGGCAACGGCATCGGTGCGGGGCTGGCCTATGAGGGCGACCTTTTTGCGCAGCGATTCGGCAGCGTGCTGGTGGAGCTGGCAGAGGGCGCGGAGGCCGACGTCGGCGTGGATGTCGGCGAGACCATCGACGATTATGCGCTGGCTTGGGGCGGCGAAGCCGTGGCGCTTGCGCCCTTGCAGGAGCAATACGAGCACAGGCTAGAGGGCGTGTTTCCCTATCGCGGGGAAGCAAAGGAAGGCGTATCCGCGCCGCGCTGCCAGGCAACGGCGTGGCCGAAACCCGCCGTGCTTTCGCGGCGCCCGGTCGCTTTTATTCCGGCGTTCCCGGGCACAAACTGCGAGGTTGACACCGCGCGGGCGCTGGAGCGCGCCGGGGCGGAACCCCGTATCCTGCTCATCAATAACCTGACGCCCGCCGCCATCGCCGAAAGCCTGCAAACCGCCGCGCGCATGATCGGCGAGAGCCAGATGATCGTGTTCCCCGGCGGCTTCTCCGGCGGCGATGAGCCCGACGGCTCCGGCAAGTTCATCAACGCATTCTTCCGCAATCCGGTGATGCGGGACGCCGTACATGGTCTGCTCGATCAGCGGGACGGCCTGATACTGGGCATCTGCAACGGCTTTCAGGCGTTGGTGAAGCTGGGCTTGCTGCCGTTTGGCAAAATCATTGATGCCGACGCATCCTGCCCGACGCTGACCTTTAACACCATCGGGCGGCACCAGAGCATGCTGGTGCGCACCCGCATCGCCAGCAACAAGAGCCCGTGGCTGCAAATGACACGGGTGGACGACCTCCACACCATCGCGATCTCTCACGGCGAAGGGCGCTTCGTGGGCGACGCGGCGGCGCTGGAGCGGCTCGTGCAGGGCGGGCAGATCGCTACGCAGTACGTGGACTTGGCGGGCGTTCCGACAATGGATCTGCGCTGCAACCCGAACGGGTCCGCGCTGGCCATCGAGGGTATCACCAGCCCCGACGGGCGCATTTTCGGCAAGATGGGGCATACCGAGCGCGCCGGCAAGGACTTGTATAAGAATGTTGAAGGGGACACGTTCCAGCCGCTGTTCGAGGGCGGCGTGGCGTATTTTAAATGATTGAAGCTTTTCCTCACTTCGCGGGGGAAGCAGCAAGAGAAGAATTCCGATCACTTAGGAGGCTTCATGAACGAAGATCGCGGCGGGTACGTTAGCCCGCTCTCTACACGCTATGCCAGCCCAGAGATGCAATTCGTGTTTTCCGAGGACAATAAGTTTCGCACTTGGCGCAGGCTGTGGATCGCCCTCGCCAAGGCTGAGCGGCGGCAGGGCTTGCCCATCACGGAGGAGCAGATCGCCGAGCTGATCGCGCGTCAGGACGACATCAACTACGAGGATGCGCAGCGCCGCGAGCGCGAATGCCGCCATGACGTGATGAGCCACGTCTACGCCTACGGTCTGCAGTGCCCCAAGGCGGCGGGCATCATTCACTTGGGCGCGACCAGCTGCTACGTGTGCGACAACACCGATGTGATCCTCATGCGGCAGGGGCTTTCCATCCTGCGCCGCAAGTTGCTCAACGTGATGGCGCTGCTTGCGCGCTTCGCCGAGCGGTATAAGGACTTGCCCGCGCTGGCCTACACGCACCTGCAACCGGCGCAATTGACCACCGTCGGCAAGCGCGCCACGCTATGGCTGAGCGAGCTGCTTATGGATCTGGAGGAGTTGGAGCACCGCGCGGACAACCTTGCGCTGCTGGGCAGCAAGGGGACGACCGGCACGCAGGCCAGCTTTGTGGAGCTGTTGGGCGGCGATGCCGAAAAGATTCGGCAGATCGAGCGGGACATCGCCACGGAGATGGGCTTCGAAAAGGTGGTGCCGGTCAGCGGGCAGACTTACAGCCGCAAGGTCGATTATCAGGTAATCAGCGTGCTTTCGGGCATTGCGCAGAGCGCCAGCAAATTCAGCTACGATCTGCGGCTCTTGCAGAACTTCAAGGAGATGGAGGAGCCGTTTGAAGCTTCACAGATCGGCAGCTCCGCCATGCCCTACAAGCGCAATCCGATGCGCTCTGAACGGGTGACGGCGCTGGCGCGCTACGTGATGGTCGATGCGCTCAACGCCGCCATTACCGCGGGAACCCAATGGTTCGAGCGCACGCTGGACGATAGCGCCAATCGCCGCATCGCCATCAGCGAGGCCTTTCTGGCGGTGGACGCCATCCTCAATATTTTGATGAATGTTTGCGATGGGCTGGTTGTGTACCCCAAGGTGATTCATGCGCGCGTGATGCAGGAGCTGCCCTTTATGGCCACTGAAAACATCCTGATGAGCGCCGTCAAACGGGGGGGTGACCGGCAGGAGCTGCACGAGCGGCTGCGCGTGCATAGCCAAGCCGCCGCGCGCGTGGTCAAGGAGGAGGGCGGCAAGAACGACCTCATCGAGCGCATCAGCGGTGATCCGGCCTTCGGGGTAACGCGGGAGGAATGTCAGGCTATTCTCGAGCCTAGCCGCTTCACTGGGCGCAGCGCGGAGCAGGTGACCGAGTTTTTGCGCGATGCGGTTACGCCGGTGCTGGAGAGAAACCGCGATATCTTGGGCGAGAAACAAGAGATTAACGTATAATTATCGGCAGTTGAATCGCTATGTGCTTGTAGCCAAGGCAATGTTATGATATAATGACATAAAATCCTATGTCATTTTCAGGGGAGGAATGCCGATGAAAACGTTGATCGTAGAAAAGGACGGGGCGCTTGCGGTTCGCGAGGTTTCAATGCCGGAATACAACGATTGCCAAGCGTTGGTCAAAACCATGAGCTGCGGAGTATGCAACGGCACCGACGGCAAGCTGATTCATCGGCAGTTTAAAAACTTTGGGCCGGAGATGTATCCGCTGATGCTGGGGCATGAGGCGGTGGGCAAGGTGACCGCCGTCGGCAAGAATGTGACGTCCTTTAAGGTGGGCGACTTGGTGCTGCTGCCCTTTGCCGGACCGATCGACGGCTACGAGTGCGGCTGGGGCTCCTACAGCGAATACGGCGTGGTGTGCGATCCGGAAAGCTGGGATGTTTCCCGCTTTGGCCCGGTGCCGGAGTGCGCCTTTGGCCAGACCGTGCTGCCCGCCGATATCGACCCTACCGATGCCGCAATGGTCATCACGCTGCGCGAGGTGCTGTCCTCGATCAAGCGTTTCGGCATTTCGGCAAACGATAGCGTGGTGGTGTTCGGCTGCGGCCCTGTGGGGTTGACCTTCGTAAAATTCTTGAGTCTGTTGGGCGCGCATCCCATCGTCGCGCTGGACATCGTGGAGGAGAAGTTGGAGAGCGCGAAGCGCATGGGCGCCGATTTCGTGCTCAACAGCGGCGCGCCGGATTATGCCGAGCGGCTGCGCAAGCTGCTGCCCGGCGGCGCGAAATTCGTGCTGGATGCGGTGGGCGTTTCGGCCATCATCAATATGGCGATGCCGCTGCTTGCCGATCAGGGCAAGATTTGCTGCTACGGCATCTCGCCCAACCTGTCAATGGAGCTAAATTGGGCGGCTGCGCCGTACAACTGGCAGCTGCAGTTTCAGCAGTTCCCCTCCAAGGTAGAGGAGGGAGAGGCGCATAACCAAGTGATGAACTGGCTCAAGGCCGGGGTCATCGACTTAAAGGAGTACATCTCCGACATCTTCGACTTCGAGGATATCCTACAGGCTTTCGATAAGCTGGAGAAACGGCAGATCGCCAAGAAGTGCATCATACGGTATCGGGGATAGGGTTCAACGCAAAAGAGGCTGCCGTGAGCAGTCTCTTTTGCGTTGCGCATTACTGCGCAGCAGCATCGCTGCGAACCGACCAAAGGAGCGATGCGCAATATTCGGCCTCTCGGCTCTCTTGCCCGGGCAGGAAGAACAAAATGCCCTGCTCCCTTGGCCAATTGAGGGTAACGCTGCTTTCCGGCTCGATGATACCGGAAGCGACAGACAGTGCATTCGTGCCGATGCGCGCCTGGCGGCCACCATCCACAAACATCAGACCGCCTAGCAGGTTTGCGCCGGAATGCGCCATTGCGGAATCTAGTTGGACGTCTAGCTCGTAGGCGACGGGATAGGGATTTGGGTTTTCGAGGCGGATGCTCCAGTCGGCATCGCGCCGATGGATCCATTGATCCTCACCGCTTAGCATTGTCGGCTCGAATACCAACGGCGGTGTCGTTAATATCAGAGGCTGCGGCTCGGCGGCTGCAGGCGCGGAGGTTGCGGGTGCGTTTTCGGTCTCGGTTTGGGGTGGCAAGGCGGTTTCGGCTGGCAGAGACTCTGCTGGCGGAATGCTCGCCGTCGGCTCGGGTTCGAGCGCAGGGGCGGGCGCCTCGGTCGGCTCGGGTTGCTCAATCGTCTCCGGTTGCTCGGCGGGCGCGGGCTGCTCAACCACCTCCGGTTGCTCGGCGGGTTCGGGCTGTTCGCCCGATTCATCCTGCATGCCTTCCTCGGCGAGCGCACCTAGGAAGATGCCGGTGTGCCGATCCGGCGTGGCGCCCCATAGCGCCGCACAGAGGAGCAGGGCTATAAACCGCTTTCGCATACGCGGCCTCCGTTTTTTGCAATGTTTCATGCTTCGGGCGGAATCTCAAGCGGCGCTTCCAGCAGCCATTGCTCGCCCTCGAAGGTCAGCGTGACCCGAGCCGTATAAATGCCGGGCTCGGGTAGGTTTTCGCGAGGGAAGCGGTAGACATAGCGCATGACCGAGCAGGGCGCGAAGCTGCCGAGCGAAGCCTCGTATACGAACGGCGCTTTGTCGCCCGCCTCGTCGGTTAGCTCGATCGTTAATTGTGCATCCTTCACTACGCGCCACGCCTGATTGTAAATGTTGACGATCATCGCGTTTTCGCCGTATACGGCATGAGGCGATATGCCTTGGAGGGTGAATGCGGGCGGCGGCATTGTATCGCCTTGCTCCAAACGCACCGAAATCAGATAAGCATAGAGGTTTTTTACGCCGCCGACATCCTGCTGCTCCGGATCGGGCAACTGCGAAAACCGAAGGGCGCCCAGAATTTCGCCGACAAAGGCTTCTTCGGGCATTTGTACCGTTAAGTTGACCGTCGTGGTGGTTCCGGGGGCAAGCGTGACCTCCGCGCGGCTCAAGCGCGCGACGTCGGTCAGCGAGAGGGAGGTTTCCGGATCCCGCTTATCGGGGGCGGTATAATCCACCTCGCCCAACGAGGCGCTTACCGCGTCCAGCAGCTCGACCCGCACCGCGATCTCCGCGTCGGTCGGGTTGACGACATCGACGCTCAGCTGTTGCGCCTGCTTCGGCGGGATGTTGATGTAAAAATAGCCGGTGTTTTGCTTCTGATTCTCGGTAAAATTCGGACGAATGTAGAATGCTGACTCCGCGTTGGCGACGATGGCAACGTGCGCAATCAACAGGAGGACCGCCAGCAGAGGAAACAGAATCTTGATCCTTTTCACAAATCGTAACTCCTATCCGCGTGTGTCTGCGAGAAAGCGCGCGCCGACCCAGGCGGTTCCCCGAGTCGGCAAAGCGTGCGGTTCGATCAGAGGCCTGTGCTCAGTTGCCAAGTGATGGTGGCCGAGTAATTCGCCTGCTTGACCAAGTTGATCTGCGTCGCGGGCAGCTTGAAATAAAATTTGGAAGCATCGTTCGCCGCCATGCTGAACGCGAACGTCCCGCGATAGTTTTCCGGACTGCCGTTGTATTCGATGAACGGTGTTTGCGCCGGGTCGGTAGAACAGTTGATGCTATCGGCTTTTCGCTTCAAACCGGCATGGGATGCGTCCAGATCGGACGTCTTGTCCTTGGCGCCCAAACCGTTTACTTCGAGATTCTGCATGTACATGTATCCGCCGAAGGCGTTGCTCGTATCAGCACTGCCGACAAATTGGGTGATATTTACCTTGACGCTCCACGGGCTAGGGGATAAACGATCGTCCACCACGGTGAAGGCGAGGGCGTTCAGCGCGGGCAGAGTCATCGCACCCGTCGGAACCGTCAATCCGCTGCCGAAGCTGACCGCGGTCGTCGGGGCGACGGAGAAGCGGAGCGATCCGCTATCCAAGAACGTAATCGTCGCGGTGGTATCCTTCGTCTCCGCAGGAGCGGCCATGGCGACAACCGGCAAAACGATGAGGGCAAGCAATAGGGCGGTAACCAAGGCGCGGGTTTTATTGAACTTCATAGGGGTTCCTCCTTCTTATTCCTTCGGGTGCGGGATGTGGGCTCATGGGCCGTAGGAAAGCGACCAGGTAACCGTTGCGGCGTAGTCGCCGGGCACGATGGAAACCGCGTCGCTTTCGCGGATCAACAAATGAATGCTGCCGGAAGGCCAGCGGAGCTCGTGCATGCCGGGCGCGTCCTCGCGCGTGTCCGGTTCGTCCAAGGTTAACGAGCAGGGAATCGAGCGGCTCTCCCCGACCAAATCGCTGATGGATACGCTTAGCTTAAAACCGGTGTCGGTTTCGTCGCTGACCCACAACGAGACATCGTCGGTCAGGGAAATGGCGGCTTGGCCATCCAACAGGGGCGGTGGCAGCGCCTGCATGCCAAAGTGCAAGCTGGGCGGAGTGCCGGTGAAGTGTGGCGCATCCGCAGGCGCGAGCAGCTTTAGGTAGACCTTGGAGGTGGCGCTCTCTTCCTGCGCGCGGACAGGGCAAACGCATAGGACGGAGAACAGGAAAAGGATTCCAAAGAGTTGAGGCCGCGATATGCCGTGCAGCAGCTTCATAGGCGCATCCCCTCCAATTTGCTTTTTAGGAATACCACAAACAAATACGCATTTCAATAGGTCTGAAGCGATGTAATCTCATTCTTAAGATTCGGGGGCATTTGGGACGCTTGAGCACAAAAAAACGCGTAGAAAAGTGAAATTTTTATTAATGAAAGTATACCAAATATAACCATGTTTGCTTTGATTTGGAAGCGTCTTTCGGCATGACAGCGCACACCCGCGCACCTCGCAGGGATAACAAAGGGGCATGACCGCATCGGCCATGCCCCTCTGATATTCCGTGGTTATCGCCCCGCCAGCTTGGCGTAGAATGGCACAAGCGATTGGTAGCATTCCTCGAAGAGCTCCCGTACCGGCCGATAGGCTTTCACAGCCTCCGGATTGGGTTCATGCACGTATGTCACGTCGAGGAAGCGCTCGATGGCGTCGAAATCCTTAAACAGGCCCACGCCCACGCCGCCGGTTACCGCCGCGCCCATAGAGGTAGCTTCTTCGAGCAGGGCGGGCGCCTTGATGCGGGCGTCGTAGACGTCGGCCATCATTTGCCGCCAGACCGCGCCCTTTGCGCCGCCGCCGATCACCAGAATCTCGTCGATCGATAGGTGCTGCCGCAGGATGTCAAGGATGATAGCGAGATTCATCGTGACGCCCTCCAGCACGCTGCGGAACAGATCGCGGCGCTGGTTTTCCATCTTCATGCCCACGAAGGCTGCGCGGGCATCCACGTTCCAGCGCGGCGCGCGCTCGCCCAGCAGGTAGGGGAGGAACAGCACGCCGCCCGCGCCGATAGGACTCTTTTCAATCTCGCGATTGATAAGCTCGTAAGGGCTGATGCCTTGGCGCTCGGCCTCCAGCGTTTCGGAGGTGGCGATTTGGTTCTTAAGCCAAGCGTAGGAGCCGCCGGCCGATTGCATGGTGCCGTTGGGCGCGTACTTGCCGGGCACGATATGCGCCCAGGTGACGGTGCGCATCTGCTCGTCGAACACCGGCTTGTCGCTGGTGGAGGCGATCCAAGAGGAGGAGCCGACGTAGCTGAAGGTTTTGCCGTTTTTTACCGAGCCCGCGCCGACGTTGGCGCATACGCCGTCGCCGCCGCCCAGCACTACGGGGGTTCCCTGCTTGAGGCCGGTGGCCTCGGAGGCCTCGCGGGTAACGCTGCCCGCCACGTGGGTTGAGGGTACAAGCGCGGGGAACTTCTCCACATCGATGCCCGCCGCGTCCAGAATGCGGGGCGACCATGAGAGCGTGTTCAGGTCGATGCAGGCGTTGCTGGTGGCGTCGGAAGGCTCGGTAAAGAAATTCCCGGTGAGCTTAAACACGATGTAGTCCTTGGCGTTGAGGGTCTTGTAGGTGTTTTTGTAGATGTCCGGCTCGTTGTCGCGGATCCACATCAGCTTTTGCAAGCCGTAGCTTGCGCTGTTGCGGTGACCGGCAATCTTGTAATAGTCCTTGAGTTCGATGTGCTTGGCGATGGCTTGCTGCTGCGCCTGTGCGCGCTGATCCGCCCAGATAAGCGAGCGGCGCAGCGGTGTGCCGTGCTGATCGACGCAAAGGCAGCCCATCATTTGGCCGCTAAAGCTGACGGCGGCGATGTCGGCGGGATCCACGCCGGTGCGCTGGATCAGTCCGGCGCTGGTTTCGCATACCGCGCGCCACCAGTCCGCCGGATCCTGCTCGACCCAAGTCTCATTGAAGTAGTCGGTGCCGTACACGAACACCGTGCTCTCGACCAGCTTGCCTTCCTCGCTGAACAGCGTCGCCTTGTTGCCGGAGGTGCCCAGATCGTGGGCAAGGATGTACTTCATGCTTATCCCTCCATGTCGCGAAGCAGGTTTTCGGTGGCCATGGTGCCCATGTTTTCGGTGGCGCCAAGGGTAGAGGCGGCGCAGTGCGAGCCGATGACGACGTTGTCCATCGCGAACCATTCCTTGTTCTCCGGCGGCTCTGTGGAGAAAGCGTCTAGCCCCGCGCCGAGGATGTGGTTGGCTTTGAGCGCTTCCAGCAGCGCCTCCTCGTCGATGAGGCCGCCGCGCGCGGTGTTGATGAGCACGGCGCTGGGCTTCATCATCGCGATTTGCTCGCGGCCGACAAAGTTGCGGGTCTCCTCCATCAGCGGCAGATGCAGGCTGATAAAGTCGGCTTCGCGGAAGATCTGCTCTGGGGTGGCGTAGGTGATATCGTTGGCCTTCGCGTAGGCTTCGTCCCAGTATACGTCGTAGGCAAGCACCTTCATCGAAAAGCCCTGCGCGCGGCGCGCCACATGACGGCCGATCGCGCCCAGACCGAACAGGCCGAGCGTCTTGCGCGAGACATCGCTGGTGGTGATCTTGCCCCAATTGCCTTGGCGGCACGCGGCGTCGATGGGCAGCACGCGGCGCGCCAGCGCCAGCATCAGCGCCATGGCGTAGTCGGCCACGGCTTCGGCGTTGGCGCCCACGGTTTTTGATACCTTGACGCCGCGCGCTTCGGCGGCTTTGAGATCGATGTTGTCCACGCCGACGCCGTACTTGGCGATGGCACGCAGGTGCGGCGCGGCGGCGATGACGTCGGCGTCCATCGGATCCACGCCGAGGATGACGCCCGCGCAAGGCGCGATCTTTTCGATCATCTGCTCCTTGGTGAGGATCCCGCCGCTATCGTTGAGCACCAGTTCATACCCGGCGCTTTTGAGCTTTTCAAACAGGGAGGGATCGGCCTTGCCATAGGAGCGGGGGGTAATCAAAATTTTGTCAGCCATCATTCTGCCTCCTAGCGGATTTCCCGCGCGATTTTTTCGCATAGCGCCAACCGATCGCCGGTAATGTCTATATGGAACACCTCGGCGATAACTTGCGTCCAGCCGTGAATGAAGTAAATCCAGCCATCCTCGATCTGCAGATTGTTTTCTTTTTGCTTGGCCTCGGCCTGGTGCATGAATTCCAGCGTGCCGCGGTAGTTGAACTCCCAGAAGATGCCGTTCTGCGGCAGCTCGCAGCCGTCGGTCATGGGGGAGCCGGGACGATCCTTGCCTAGGCCGGTGGCGTTGACCACCATGCTGCTCGCGGGCAGGCGGCGGATTACGCGGTCGTTGAGATCGGGGGTGGGGCAGAGGTGGTAGTTCAGCGGCACGCGCGAGGCCTGCAGGATGCCGACCGCCTCAGCCAAGCGCCCGGCGCTGCGGTTGGTCATGTGGATTGCGGCGGGCACGTTGTCGCCGTGCTTGGGCAGCGCCAAGTAGGCGGCGATGGCTAACGCGCTGCCGCCGGAGCCAAGTACGCATATCTCGGCCTCGGGGTTCTTCTTCCAGTGATCCTTGGGCAGAAAGGCATCCAGCGCCAGCCCTACAGAGATGGGATCCTTGGCGTGGCCGCACAGTTTGCCGCCATCCTTGGAGATGGAGGACATCTCGTGAAAGGCTTGCGCGTAAGGATCGAGATACGCAAACATGTCCTTGCAGGCGCTGTAGATGTCCATTTTGTGCGTGGTAACCAGCGCACCCATAGATAGCGGATCATTCTTGATGAATTCCACGCACTGCCGGTATTCCTCGGCGGGAGCATGAATGGCGATGTCGATGCCCTTGATAACGGCGTCGATGCCCAGCGCTTCCGCCCATTTGGGGAAGAGTTTCATGATGGAGGACTGGCCGGTGGTCACGCCGATAAAGTACATGGTTGGCTTGGTTGCCGGTTGCGGTAGCGTAAGCATGATCGATACACTCCTTATATAAATAGATGGACTTACGGAATGAAGATTCGCGCCGGATTTCCTACGGTGAGCAGCGCCAGTTCCTGCAGCGAAGCGCCCATCGCTTCCAGCGAAGGCAGGAAATCGCGGAGCAGATAGCACAACCCCGGTGTGCCGCCATAGCTCGCTAGGCGCTCGCGGGTGGTATCCAGCGAAAGCAGGAGTTGTTTGGTGTAGCCTCTCTCCATCATGTGCAGGATGAGCCGTCGTTCGCTTTCGTCGTCGTGGTACTTCCAGCGGCCGATGGTGTCGTATTCCAGCATGGCGCCGGTGGCGGCGATGGCTTCGTGGATGGCATACTCCTCGGCCTGCCGGTCGACGTGGCATACCAACAGGTGCTGCGGAGCGAGGCCGACGCTTTCGCAAAGTTCCACCGCGTCGACTGCCCCCGCTCCCTTTTCGGTGTGCAGGATCAGCGGCACCTTCGCTTCGGCGGCAGCGCGCGCGGCGGCACGGAGCCGTGTTTTCAGTGGATCGCAAAGCCCTTGCGCATCCAGCGCGGCTTTGACGGCGCCGGCCTTGATAGAGGTATGCTCGATACCCTCCGTCAACTCGCCGAGAAACCAGCGAAACAGCTGCTCTTCGGCGGCGGTGTGGATGCTGTGCTCGGCGGGGTAGAACATCGGCAGATGGTAGCCGGTGACGGCAACGATGTGAACGCCGCTGGCCTTGCTGATGCGGGCGAGCGCTTGCGCATCGCGCCCCGCGCCGCCGGGCTGGCAATCGATCAGCGATCCGCCGCCCGCCGCGTGGTAGGCGGAAAGCTCGGCTAGGGCAAGCGCCTCATCGTCGAGCAACAGGGCAGGATGCTTGTCGGTAGCGGGACCGGCCTGCACCATCAGGTGCTCATGGGGCTGGCAATGGCCGAGTTGGGAAGGCTCGATGGTGCCGAGTACGGTCTGAATCATGAGCACCTCTTCTTTCCTCTATGCGGCGATACATCATAATATTGTATTGTTGTGATAAAGAAAAACAAACGAATCGCCCTACAGGGCTTCCAACGAGCTTTCCGATCGCCCTTTGGAAGCCTTCGGGGGCATAAACCTAGCCTTTTGAGCGAAGCGCGTTAGGTTCCGATCAGCAAATCCACCTCAAAGCGGTTCCTGTCGCCGCGATAGCGCGCGAGGGAACATTCGACGAGGTCGTCGTTCTTGTTGTAGCCCGAGGTTTGCGAGAACTGAATGGGCTTGCCGTAGCGGATGTTGAGATTTTGCACATCCTTGGTACTGGCGCTCACCGCTTCCAGTACGCGGGTCACGCGGCAAATGCGGGTGGCCTCGTTGGTGGCCAGCACATCGTACAACGATTCGCGGTTAAAGTCGTGGCTGAGCACGAAGTTGCACGTATCGTAGGGCAGGTAGGTCTCGACGGTGACGATGGGCTCGTCGTCAGCGAAGCGGCGGCGGCTCAGGCAAATGTATTTCTGGTCGTTCAAAGGCAACTCAAAGAGCGCGGCGACGCGTTCGGGCAGGTCGACCACCTTGCAGGCCAGCACTTCGGTGCGGGGGACGCGCCCGGTTCGGATGATTTGTTCGTTATAGGTTTCGAGGCGCTTGATGAAATCCTGCTTGATTTTGACGCGGGAAACAAAGGTGCCCTTGCTCTTGATGCGATACAGCCAGCCTTCCTGCACCAGTTCGGTAATGGCTTGGCGCACGGTGGTGCGGCTGATTTCAAACATTTCAGAAAGCTCTTTTTCGGTCGGGATCAAACCGTCGACCGGATAAGCGCCGTTTTTTATTTCGTCCAAAAGCAACTTCTTCAATTGAAAATATAGCGGGATTGGCACGCTTTTGTCGAGTCGATAGGATTCAAGCACGGTTTCAGCTCCTTAATGTGTGCGGTTATTTCAATAAAGCCCTTTGTCATTATATCATGCTTTAGAGGAATAGAAAACAACAAAACGCAGAAATCTTTGCCGTCTGCCTTGGTCCATCGTGGTCGGCCTGATTCTGATCGCCGTGATCTGTATGGACGGGTATCTGAGCGCGAGGAAAATACGGCGGCCTTTTGCGTTAAAGGGAAATGCGTGCTGCTCAGAGAAATAACCAGCGGAACCTTATGTGCGTGGCTGTGAAGGAGATTGAGTCGTTATGAAGCATTACATCCTCGTGAAATATACCGACGAAGTGCGCGACCGCCACCCGCTGGAGCGCGGGATTGCTTCGCTGTTCGAGATGTCGAAACAAATAAAGGAGTACGCACATGAATTTCGAAAACGTGATGCTCGAGCTTGAGGCGCTGGGTACCGAGCGCACCAAGAAAATCTATGCGGTAAATGGCGCGCATGAGCCGCAGTTTGGCGTTGCGACCATGGCGATGCGCGCGTTGGCCAAGAAGGCGGGGCGCGATCAACCGTTGGCCGAACAGTTTTATGCCACCGGCAATTATGACGCGATGTTCTTCGCGGGCATGGTCGCCGACCCGAAGGCGATGACCGAGGCGGACTTTGAACGGTGGATGGAGACGGCGTATTTCTTCATGCTGTCCGACTACGTGGTCGGCGCGCTGCTGACCGAGACCGACTTCGCGCAGACAGTCGCCGATCGATGGATCAAGAGCGACGGGGAATTGCGTCAATCGGCGGGGTGGAGTTGCTATGCGGGGCTGCTAGGCGCGCGCAAGGATGCGGAGTTTGCTATCGATAAATTGCGCGGGATGCTGGACACCGTGGCGCGCACCATTCACGATAGCCCCAACCGCGCGCGCTATTCGATGAACAATTTCGTGATCTCGGTGGGCATCTCATACCTGCCGCTGCATGAGGAGGCGGTTCGCGCCGCGGAGGCAATCGGCAAGGTGAAGGTGACCATCGGCAGCGGAAAGTGCATGGTACCGCTTGCCGCCGAATACATCCGGAAGGCAGCGGATAAGGGGCGCTTGGGGTATAAGCGCAAAGGCGCGCGCTGCTAATCCGCCAGCGCGTGCAGCCGTTCCAGTGCTTCCTCCGCCGAGGGGACAAAAAATACCTGCTTGCCGCGGTTGCACTCATAGATGAAATCGCGTAGCGGCTTGCTCCTCTCGCGGGAGAAATCGCCGACGATGGCGACCGCCATGTGGTAGTTGGTGAATTTTTGCAGGATTTCACCGGCAAGCCCGGTGCGCAGTTGAAAGAACTCCGGCGCCAATTGATCGCGCAGCAGCACGACCTTCAAACAAGCGTGCTGATAGTAGATCGATGCGACCAGATCCAGTGCGTCCTGCGCGGTGGCGATGGGCGCTTCGACGCTTTGCAGCACGGCGACCTTGGAGCCGCCGCGCTCAGAAACCGTACAAACCATAGGACTCTCCTTAATGTTCCATAAGCGTCAGCCGCTTGACCGCAGCCTCGTCAGGCGTGACCCAAACGGTGTGCTGGTGCGTGTAATGTACGAAGCCTAGCGGCGCGCCGCCGGGCTTTTTTACGTGGCGTCGCAGGGTGTAATCCACCTGCACGCGCGAGGAGGCGGAGCCTTTGCTGTAGTAGGCGGCCAACATTGCGGCCTCCTGAAGCGTGCGCTCCGGCGGCTCGCCCTCGTGCGCGATGATTACGTGAGAGCCGGGCATGTCCTTGGCGTGCAGCCAAGTGTGTTCGCCGCGCGCCTGTGCGGTGAGGCGGTCATTTTGCGCGCTGTTCTTGCCGACGAAGAGGTCGATGCCGTCGCTGGAGCGATACTGCAGCGGCTTGGAGGGCTGCGCCTTGCGCGGCTTGGCGCGGCTGTGTGAGGCGCGCAGATAGCCGCGCTCCACCAGCATGGCGCGGATCTCGTCGATCTCGGCATCCTCGGTACACTTACGCAGATCGTCGAGCTGCTCTTCCAGCCAATCCAGCTCAGCCCGCGATTTTTCCCGCTGCTCCGCCGCCATTCGCTTTGCGGAGCGTGCCTTTTGATAGCGCTTGAAGTAGCGCTGCGCGTTTTGTGTAGGGGAAAGCTGCGGATCCAGCGCGATGGTCAGCGTTCCGCCCTCGGGATCGTAGAAATTATCCACGGTGACGGAGGCGCTGCCTTTCTCCAAACGATACAGGTTGGCGGTGAGCAACTCGCCGTGGATGCGGAAGTCCTCCATGTGCGCACTTTCGTCGATGGCTTCCTGTTGCAGCGCCAGCTTCTTTTCGCAACGGGCGATATGCGCCTTGATGGAGTGCAGCAGTGAGGCGGTGCGCTGCGAGAGCCGCTCGCGCAGATCGCGCGAGTGAAAGAAGGCGTCGAGCGCGGCGCTGATGCCCTCGGGAACCGGGCGCTGCAGCGCATCGGGAAAGCGGTGCTGCGGGAAGGGGAAAACGTCTATCGGCTCGCCTTCTTCGTTCAACTGTAGTACGGGGGGGGCCAGCGTTGGCAGCGTATCCAGCAACGCGTGCAGGCGCTGCGCCAGCGAGGGGATGGCGGCGGGCTCCAGCGTTGCCTGCTCATCGCCGGTCAGGCGGCAGGCCAACTCGCGCGCCGCCTGCGGCGACAGCCCGGCGATGCCGTCCAGCAGCGCCTTATCCAGCCGGACGCCACCCGCGCGGAGCGCGGCCTCGAGCTGTTCGGCGGTAGCGGCATCCGGGTCAAGCTTGCCCTGCGCTGGCGGGTAGGCGTAGGGTAGACCGGGGCGCACCTCGCGCACGCGGCTCATATCGGCGTCGACGTGGCGGATGGCGTCGATAATGCGCCCATCGGCGTCGCGCAGCAGGATGTTGCTATGCCGACCCATGATCTCGATGACCAGCGTGCGGGTGCGCGCCTCGCCCAGTTCGTCCAGCGCATCGATGTCGATTTCGGCGACGCGATCCCCGGCGACGCGGCGCACCGCCATTACGCGGCCGCCCTGCAGGTGCTTGCGCAGCAGCATGCAAAACATGGGCGGCTCCATCGGGTTGGTCTTGGCCTGCGCGGTCAGGTGCATGCGCGCGTGGTGCGCTCCGGCGCACAGCACCAGCCGGTGGTTTTCCCCCAGGCTGCGGATGAGCAGGTGCAATTCGTCTCGCTCGGGCTGCTGCACGCGATCCACGCGCCCGCCAACTAGGCGCGCGCTCAGTTCGCGGCATACGAAGCCCAGCGTCATTCCGTCCAATGGCACGGTAATCCCTCCGATTTACAGATCCTTCGCGCTATTATAACACGATTCCGCGACGATGCGCTCATATTCCTCGGCGGTCAGGTAGTCGAGCAGCGCCAGCTTTTGCGCGGCGCTCAGCCCATCGGGGTGCGCGAGTTCCGCTGCCCAAAATACGCCGCCGATGGCCGGGGGCGCGCGGTGCAGCAGGTAGCGCACTGGCTGCGAACAGTGCGCCGAGACCTGAGCCTTGGTTCGTTCCAGCAGACCTTGATAACCCAGCTTATACCATAGCCCTCCGGCAAGAATCACATGCACCGCTCCTTCAAAGCGCAGCCCGGCGATACACCCGGCGATGCTCAGGCCGAGGTCGTCGCCAACTGTATCGAGGAGGCCTTTTGCCACGGCGTCTCCGGCTTGCGCCAGCCGGTCGACCAGTTGTACGATGCCGGTCATGTGCTTTTGCAGCGCATCGGGCGCGCATATCGTTTCGGCGTAGGCGGCTTTGCCTGAAATGCCCATCAGCGCGCAGATGCCTTCGGCCAACGCGGTGGGTGCGCCGAAGCGGTAGAATGCGTCGTAAGCGAAGGAAAGCGCGCGCCGGGCGATGTATCCGCCGCCCGCGCGGTCGCTGCAAGTCTCGCCGACGCCGCCGATTTGCAGCGTCTCGCCCCGGCCGTCCAGCCCCACAACCACGGTGCCGGTGCCATTGACGGCGCAAACGCCGACGCCGCCGGGCGAGAGCGCCTTGATGCCCAACACGGCGTCGTTGGCGACGCGGCATCGGGGAATGCCCAGCGCTTGCGCGCCGCGCGTCAGCGCTGCGACTTGAAAGGGGAAGTCGGCTCCGGCCAACCCCAGCGCGATGGCGTCCACGTCGGCAAAGTTCAGCCCGTTGCGCGCGAGCAGCGTTTCGAGGTGCCGACGCAGCAGGCGCGCCGCCCCGTCGAAACAGTCGGATTGATTTTCGTGGCTGATGGTGCCGGTGCGGAGCAGATCGACGTAGGCTCCGGCGGAATCGCAAAGCAAAAAGTCGGTTTTTGTATTGCCGCCGTCTACGCCCAGCAGGTATCGTCTCATTCTGG
This sequence comes from Eubacteriales bacterium, assembly GCA_031552825.1. GTDB lineage: Bacteria > Bacillota > Clostridia > Christensenellales > Aristaeellaceae > WQXF01. The sequence goes on along the minus strand of JAVBMD010000001.1, from coordinate 7,546 downwards.
CGCCCGTCCTTTTGTATCCGAATCCTTTAGTGATACTGCGGCAAGTAGTCGCGATGCGCTTCCAGCATCTCCTCAAAGCAAGCCTTGGCCGCTGGAAAATCGCCGACCAGCGGATGAACCAGCAGCGCCGCCAGCGCGGTGTCGCGGTTGCCGCTGAGCGCCGCCTCCACCGCGAGCAGCTCGTAGGCCTTGCAGGCCTGCATCAGCGCTTCGATGTGGGGATTGCGGAAGTCCGGCGCTGGCTTCGCGATCGCGCCGGTCTTACCTACGATGGCTTCGGTCTCCACCACGTCGCCGTCGCGCATATAGGAGAGCGCGCCGCGGTTTTGCACGTTGACGACGTGGACTTCCCGCTTGTCGTTATAGATGGCGTCGACCAGCGAAATGGCCACCGTCGAATAGTTCGCGCCGCCGCGCCGCGCCAGTTGCTCCGGCTTTTCCGCAAGCATGGGGTCGGCGTAAAGGGTCAGCAGCTCTTCCTCGATCTCGGTGCAGAGCTGGCCGCGGCATTTTTCAGCGTGCATCGCGTGTTCCAGCTTGCTCTCGCGCTGATAGAAGTAGGAGAGATAGGGCGAGGGAATGGCGCGCACGGCATGCAGCAGATCGGCGTCGAACAGGCCGTCGGGAATGTTCTTCATGCTTTCGGCGGCGATGCCGCGCGCGATGGCCTCGTCGATGTATTCGTGCCCCTTCTCGCGCACGCTGATGATCCAGCTCAGGTGGTTGAGCCCCACTGAGGTAAACTCCGGCTGGGCGAGGCCAAGCTGCGCCTGAATGCTGCGCTGCATGTTGAAGGGCACGTTGCACAGGCCGACGGCGCGAATCGGCGTGTGCGCGAGCAGCGCTTGCGTCACCATGCCCGCCGGGTTGGAAAAGTTGATAAGGAAAGCGTCAGGGCATAGCGCCTCCATACGCCGGGCGATGTGCATCATCACCGGGATGGTGCGCTGCCCCTTGAAGAAGCCGCCGATGCCGGTGGTTTCTTGCCCGAGCAGACCGTGCCGGAGCGGAATGGTTTCGTCGAGGATGCGGGCGGGAAGCTTGCCCACGCGAAGCTGGCAGAGCACGAAGTCTGCGCCGGTCAGCGCCCTGTCAAGCTCTTGTGTCAGATAGGCCTCGCAGCGCAGTCCGGAGCGCTCGATCATGCGCAGCGCGAGGCCGCCCACGATGTCCAGCTTGCGCGTGTCGATGTCCATCAGCGCCAGCTCGGAGACTTCCAGCGAGGCGGCGTGCAGCAGAATCCCTTCGATCAATTCGGGGGTGTAGGTGCTTCCGGCGCCGATGATTGCGATTTTCATGCCCGTTCCTCCGTGTGCGCGTTGTTTTGTATAGACCTTGACGGTATCATACCGTGCGAGGCGCGGAAATTCAAGGGTGGGAAAGCATTGCCGCTTTGAAAAGGAGCGCACAGAAACGCGAACAGCGCGTTTTTTTGATTGTGTTATTGTGCGATGTAGCATATAATGATAGAAATAACTATGCGAAGGATGAAGGGTGATGAAGGGTATCGTTTTGGCCGGAGGAGCGGGCACGCGCCTCTATCCGCTGACCATGGTCACCTCTAAGCAGCTGTTGCCGGTGTACGATAAACCGATGATCTATTATCCCCTGTCGACGCTTATGTTGGCGGGCATTCAGGAGATCCTTATCATCTCCACGCCCGAGGACACGCCGCGCTTCGAGGCGCTGCTGGGCGATGGCAGCCAATATGGGATCTCGCTGCAATACGCCGTGCAACCCTCGCCAGACGGTCTGGCGCAGGCGTTCTTGATCGGCGAGGACTTTATCGGCGACGACTGCTGCGCCATGGTGTTGGGCGATAATATCTTTTATGGCAACGGCTTTTCCGCGCTGCTGAAGGAAGCGGTACAGGATGCCCAGCGCGGAAGCGCCACCATCTTCGGCTACTATGTGCATGATCCGGAGCGCTTTGGCATCGTGGAGTTTGATGAGCACGGCAAGGTGCTCTCGGTGGAAGAGAAACCGGCGAAGCCTAAGTCCAACTACTGCATCACCGGCCTGTATTTTTACGACAACCGCGTGGTGGAGATGGCCAAGACCGTGCGTCCTTCGGCGCGCGGCGAGTTGGAGATCACCTCGCTGAACGATTTGTACCTGCGGGACGGATCGCTGGATGTGACGTTGCTGGGGCGCGGCTATGCGTGGCTAGACACCGGCACGATGGATTCGCTGGTCGACGCTGCGGATTTTGTGCGCATGATCGAAAAACGGCAGTCCATTAAGATTTCGGCGCTGGAGGAAGTTGCTTATAAGAACGGATGGATCAATAAGGAGCAACTGTTGTCCGCGGCGGCGCGCTATGGAAAGTCCCCTTATGGCGAGCACCTGAAGGCGGTAGCGGAAGGGAAAATTCGGTATTGATGGCGGAGGAAATGGATGCTGAAGATTGAAACGGCGCTGCCCGGGGTGGTGCTGCTGGAGCCTCGTGTGTTCGGCGATCATCGCGGGTATTTTATGGAAACCTATTCGCGGAGAACCTTTCGCGAGTTGGGCATCGAAGACGATTTTGTGCAGGACAATCAGTCCTTTACGGCACAAAAAGGCACGTTGCGCGGCATTCATTTTCAGCAGCGGCCGATGACGCAGGGCAAACTGGTGCGCGTGACGCGCGGCGCGGTCAAGGATTTGGCGGTGGATCTGCGCCGGGGCAGCCCGACCTATCTGCGTTGGGTGATGGAGGAGCTTTCATCGGATAACAAGCGCATGCTGTATATCCCGCGCGGCTTCGGCCATGGCTTCTTGACGCTGACCGACGATGTGGAGTTTTCGTACAAGGTGGATCAGTTTTACGATGCGGCGTGCGACCGCTCCATCCGCTTTGACGATCCGGATATCGGCGTTGATTGGGGGGGAACCGATCCCATCCTTTCGCAGAAGGACTTGGCGGCGCCGTGCTTGCGGGAGAGCGACTGCAATTTCGTATATGAAGGACAGGAGGACGGGCGATGAACATTCTCGTGACCGGCGGCGCGGGCTTTATCGGCGCCAACTTTGTGTACTACGAATTAAAAAACCATCCGCAGGATCGCATCCTTTGCCTAGACGCGCTAACCTATGCGGGCAACATGGCCACCCTGGACGAAGCGATGCGGAACCCCAACTTTCGCTTCATCAAGGGCGACATCGCCGACCGCGCGGTGGTCGAACAGATCTTTGCTGAGGAAAAGATCGACATCGTGGTCAACTTTGCGGCGGAGAGCCACGTGGATCGCTCCATTACCAATCCGGAAATCTTCTTGCGCACCAATATCCTGGGTACGCAGGTGTTGATGGACGCTTGCCGTAAGCACGGCATCGGGCGCTATCATCAAGTTTCCACCGACGAGGTGTACGGCGATCTGCCGCTGGATCGCCCCGATCTGTTCTTTACCGAGGAGACGCCGATTCATACCTCCTCGCCCTACAGCGCCTCCAAGGCATCGGCGGATCTGCTGGTGCTCTCCTATGCGCGTACGTTCAAGCTGCCGGTCAGCGTTACCCGCTGCTCCAACAACTACGGCCCTTATCACTTCCCGGAAAAGCTGATTCCGCTGATGATAACGCGCGCACTGGCCGACGAATCGTTGCCGGTCTACGGCAAGGGCGAAAACGTGCGTGATTGGCTCTATGTGGAGGATCATTGCGCCGCCATCGATCTGGTGATGCGCAACGGGCGCGCCGGTGAGGTGTACAACATCGGCGGCCATAATGAGCGCACCAACCTAGAGGTGGTCAAAGCCATTCTGCGCCATTTGGGCAAGCCGGAATCGCTGATCCACTACGTAACCGACCGGCCGGGACACGATATGCGCTATGCCATCGATCCCGCCAAGATTCACCGTGAGTTGGGTTGGCTGCCGCAGACCGGCTTTGACGAGGGCATCCAGCGCACCATCCAATGGTACTTGGACAACAAGAAATGGTGGCAGGATATCTTGGCGGGGGATTACCAGCAGTATTACGACAAAATGTATGCAAACAGGGGAGCGCAGGCATGAAAATCCTTGTGACCGGAGCCAAGGGACAGTTGGGTTATGACGTTTGCCGTCGGCTCTCCGCGCTGGGCATAGAGCACTTGGGTGTGGACATCGCGGATTTTGACCTGACCGATGCCGGGCAGGTGCGGGAGGCGATCGCATCGTATGCGCCCGGCGCGGTGATCCACTGCGCCGCCTATACGGCGGTGGACAAGGCCGAGAGCGAGCCGGAGCGTTGCCGGTTGGTCAATGTGGAGGGTACGCGCAACCTCGCGCAAGCTTGCGCCGTCATCAGCGCGAAGATGATGCTCATCAGCACCGACTATGTGTTTGACGGCGCGGGGGAACAGCCCTTCGAGACCGACGCGGCACGCCAACCGCAGAATGTATATGGGCGAACCAAGCTGGATTCCGAGCTGGTGGTGCAGGAGGTGCTTGCCGAGCATTTTATCGTGCGTACCGCTTGGGTGTTCGGTGCGAATGGCGGCAATTTTGTGCGCACCATGTTGCGCCTAGGCGCCGAGCGCGAAGAGATTGCCGTGGTTGCCGACCAAGTCGGCTCGCCGACCTATACCGAGGATCTTGCGGTGCTGCTCTGCGAGATTGTGCGCAGCGACCGTTACGGCATCTACCACGCGACCAACGAGGGCTACTGCTCGTGGTTTGAATTTGCAACCGAGATCATGCGCCGCGCAGGGCTTTCTTGCCGCGTGCTGCCCGTCGCCAGCGAGCAATATCTTACGCCCGCCAAGCGCCCGCGCAATTCTCGCCTGAGCAAACGCTCGCTGGACGAGGCGGGTTTTGCGCGCTTGCCGGATTGGCAGGATGCGCTGCAGCGTTTTTTGGCGGTCGAAGGCATAAAATGACGCAAGATGCGTGAAAAACAAGCTTGACACATAGCCCGAATGCTGATAGAATTTCTTTTGCACCCGCAACGCGGGGTTTGGCCTGGTAGTTCAGTTGGTTAGAATGCCAGCCTGTCACGCTGGAGGTCGAGGGTTCGAGCCCCTTCCAGGTCGCCATTCGAGGAGACAAGCCTTGATGCAACAAAACCGCCTGTGATATGGCGGTTTTGTTGTGTTGATCTTTCGTAATTGGCTGGTTTTTGTTGATTGTAATGCGAAATTTGCATTAAAATGAGATTCGTCATTCTTATCGGAATCGGATAGGTTCGGGTTCCTCCCGAGTCTCCTGCCACCTGTTACGATTTTTGTGAACTGAACCCCGAATCTTGGACAGATATCCCCCGACAGGCTACCATTTCCTGTTTTTCACGGATCTACCGTGTCCGAAATGAATCCTCACATCGCCAAGCGAGCGTATCCTCGCCGCGCTTTGCTCCATCATCGCTCTGTTTCCGTATAGCGGGGATTTTGTCGGATACACCATATTCATCAAAGCGTCGCCGACAATCAAGTCGGTTTCGCCAACCTTCACGCCAATGGAGCCCTTCGTATGCCCCGGCAATCCGAGGATGACCGCCGAAACGCCGTATGCGCCCAGTGAATCGCCGTCTTTGACGAAGGTGGGCTCAAATGCCTCAATGCGATCCGTCTCAAAACTCCTCCGCGATAGGCGGACAATGATTTTGCCCAGCAGCATATGCGCAAACATCGGCTCGGACCAATTGTCTTTTATCAGTTCGTAATCGTCCCTGTGCATGGCGATCGGGATGCGCAGGGCTTTTGACAAAAACGCCGCGTTTTGGACATGGTCGGCGTGCCCGTGCGTGAGGAGAATGGCGCGCACATTCTTCGCTTTGCATTTTTGCAAAACCATGTCCCGATACTTGGCGCGGCCGGTATCAACAAGTACGGTGTTATCGCCGTCGGAGACAAGATACGCATTGCCGTTGCCGCATTTTATTCGCTCAATGTTACTCACTTCGCACCTCCGAATTGTAATACCGTCTGCGCTTTTTCGTCTTGGCACCGTATTGAATGGCCTCTTGGGGGCAGCGATGGATGCAGGCCATGCAATGCTCGCAGTGGTGCAGCCATTGGGGGCGGCCGTCGGCCATGCGGATGTTCCCGACCGGGCAGATGCTTTCGCATAGCCCACAGCCGACGCACTGGTCCTCGGCAAAGAAGGCCCTGTCCAGTTCCTCGATGTTCTCATAGAGGAGGGATGAAATGAACCAGCCCTTTTTGACGAGCGTTTTTGCCGATTGTATCTCGTTGGCGATTTTTCGGATTTTCTTGCCGGCTTTCGCGGTTCTTCCGAAAAGCATCGGATTGTAGTTAGCAATGTAATTCGCGGGCATCGGAATACCGCAGCCGTATTGCAGTTTCAGATTTTTTTCGGCGAGTATCTTTTCGAGCATGGTGATGCTTCCTAAACCAGCGCCGCCCTTTGTGACAACCCCGAAGAGATATGTATCGGGGTGTAAGTCCAGCTTGCCGATGAAGTGCCGCACAATTCGGGGCAGATTGCCGTAATAGGAGGGAAACACAAAGCCGATCCGCTCATCTTTACCGCCGATTTGCGCGTCGGGTTTGTACGCCGCCATCGAATAGATCTGTTCGCCCAATATGCTGGCGATTTGCTGCGCGACATACAGTGAGTTCCCTGTCCCCGAAAAATAAAAGATCATGTCAATGCCCTCGTTTCTCTGTTGAAATATCGATGAAGATGCGTTCAATCATGCCGTTGATCTTGTCTTGGTTGGTGTGGAAAGCGTCGGCGTCCTCGATCATCGGCAAGATTTCTTCGAACAGCATTACGATTCTCTGATAGGTAGAGATTGCCTGCCGCAGTTCATTTTCTTTCGCACTAAGAATTTGCTTGGCGATTTCGTTGCACCGCCCGCTTGGATCGCGGGTTTGCAGTTCTTCCATGCTCTTGATCTCGGAAAGCGTAAAATGCGCATACTTCATGACGACGATGTACTTCAATGCCGCGATGTCGGTTTCGTCATAGCAGCGGTATCCATTTTCGCGGCGTTTGGGCGCAATCACGCCCTCTTTTTCATAATAGCGCAGCGTGTCGGCGGAAAGCCCTGTGATGATTGCGGTTTGCTCAATGGTGTAACGCATTCGCACCCCTTCTTTCTCGATAGGGCGATTATAACATTGGAGTATACTCCAATGTCAAGCGTGTTCGGAATCCCAGATATATGGTATAACCTATCAAGCAGATTCTGCTCTGATCCTTGAGCAGAATGGGAGGCTTTTATGTCTGACATTGATGCGTACATTGCGCGGTTCAATCCAGAACTGCGACAGCGGCTGCTGTTCATAAGCGGCTTGCTTGCTCTGTTTTGTTGCGTGACCAATTACTCAACGATTCTTCCCAAATCGTTGAACGTATGAGAGCTTCGATCGTTGGACATTCGAGGAGACAAGCCTTGATGCAACAAAACCGCCTGTGATATGGCGGTCAGACCATCAACAAAGTCACGCAGATGGGCCGCGAAGGTCCAGGGCGAACGCAAAGCCCTGGTCGCATCCGCAGATGCGAAATGCCTCGAAGCAAGGTTTTGTAAGGATTCCGCCCTTTGCGAAGGGCGGCAAAAGGGCTTTCCGGCCGCCCTTTTGAACCCTTCGGGGCGCAACTTCATTCATTCGAAG
>JAVBMD010000026.1:0-71122 GCA_031552825.1 Eubacteriales bacterium | reverse complement strand
CCCGATGTGTGCCTGATCAAATTAATCCCCGGCACGCACCCGCAGCTGCTCGAAAGCCTAGCCACGCTGGGGTATCGCGGCGTGGTGATCGAGGCGTTTGGCGTGGGCGGGCTGCACTACCTGCGCCGCAACCTGCTGGATTCGCTGGCCACGCTGCGCGCGAAGGGCATCGCGGTGGTGGTCACCAGCCAATGCCTGTACGACAGCACCGATCTGTCGCTCTACGCGGTGGGCAAACAGCTCGACGAGCAGCGCGTCATCCCCGCGCACGACATGACCACCGAGGCGGCGGTCACCAAGCTGATGTGGGTGCTGGGGCAAACGCGGGATCCCGAGGAGATTGCCGCGCGCATGCTGGAGGATATCTGCGGCGAGATCCATCGCGTGTGAAAGCGCACACAACCGCATAGAATAAAGTACGTTGCGGTTTTATCTTGACACCCTGCAAAAGAAAGGAACAGACCATGTTTGACATCGCCATCGTCGGCGGCGGCCCGGCCGGGCTCTCCGCCGCCATCAACGCGCGCCAGCGCGGGCGCGAGGTGCTGGTGCTCTCCAGCTCCTCCCAGCGCGGCTGGCTGCATCGCGCCGAGCGCATCGACAATTATCCCGGCCTGCCCGGCGTCAGCGGCCTTGAACTGCTGGACACGCTGCGCCGCCACGCCGAGCAGATGGGCACGCAGTTCCGCGAAGGGCTGGTGCGGCAAATCCTCTCGATGGGCGACGCTTTCGCGCTGGCATTGGGCGACGATTTTGTGGAGGCGCGCGCCGTCATCCTCGCCACCGGCGCAAAGCAGCCAACGCTGCTGCCCGGCGAGGAAAAGCTGCTGGGTCGCGGTGTTAGCTACTGCGCTACCTGCGACGGCATGCTCTACCGCGGCAAGCGCATCGGCGTGCTGGGCGCCAGCGCGAACGCCGCCGAGGAAGCAAATTACTTGGCCACGCTGGCTGACAAGGTGTTCTACTTCGGCAAGGCTGCCGACGGATTGGATCCGCGCATCACGCACCTTGCGGGGCGCGTCACCGCCGTGCTGGGCGAGGGGCGGATCACCGGCGTCGCGCTGGGCGATCAAACCTTGGCGCTCGACGGCCTGTTCATCCTGCGCGACGCGATGGCGCTCAGCACGCTGCTGCCCGGGCTGGCGCACGACGGCCCCTTCATTCAGGTCAACCGGCAGATGCGCACCAATGTCAGCGGCATCTTTGCCTGCGGCGACTGCGCGGGAACGCCGCTGCAGGTCGCCAAGGCAGTGGGCGAAGGCTGTATCGCCGGGCTGGCGGCATCGGAGTAAATGATCGAAGCCATTTCCGCCGCTTCGCGGGGGGAAATGGCAAGAATGAGTGGGAGGATCAAGCATTGCGCATCGTGGTCGGCATGTCGGGCGGGGTGGATTCCTCGGTGGCGGCGCTGCTGCTCAAGCGGGCGGGGCACGAGGTCATCGGCGTGTTTATGAACAACTGGGAGGAGACCGGCGAGGACGGCGCCTGCACCGCCGAGCGCGATTGGGTCGACGTCCGCGCCGTGTGCGACGTGCTGGATATCCCCTATTACGCCGTCAACTTCGCCAAGGAATACCGCGAGCGGGTTTTCGCCGATTTTCTGGCGGAATACCGCGCCGGGCGCACGCCAAACCCCGACGTGCTCTGCAACCGCGAGATCAAGTTTAAAGCCTTTCTGGATTTCGCCCTGCAGTTAGGCGCCGAGCGGGTGGCCACCGGGCATTTCGCCCGCATCGACGATAGCGGCGCACCGCTGCGCCTGCTGCGCGGCCTCGACCCGGCCAAGGATCAGAGCTACTTTTTGTACATGCTGGGGCAGCGCGCGCTGCGCCACGCGATGTTCCCTGTCGGCGGGATGACCAAGGCACAGATTCGTGCCGCCGCCACCGCCGCCGGGCTGCCCACCTCCGCCAAGCGCGATTCCACCGGCGTTTGCTTTATCGGCGAGCGCGATTTCAAGGCCTTTTTGCAGGGTTTTCTTCCCGCGCAGCCCGGGGAAATGCGCGAGTTGAATACCGGCAAGCTGGTCGGCCGCCACGACGGCCTGATGTACTACACGCTGGGGCAACGGCGTGGCTTGGGCATCGGCGGCGGCGGCGATGGGCGGCGATGGTTCGTGGTGCGCAAGGATCTGGGACAAAACCTGCTTTGGGTGGCGCAGGGCGACGATCACCCTTCGCTTTATACCACCGAGGCCGAGGCCTCGCAGCCCACTTGGATCGCCGAACAGCCGCCGGTGCCTTACGGCGAGTCCTTCGCCTGCACCGCGCGCTACCGCTACCGGCAGGCCGATCAGCCCGTGACCGTCACCTGCCTGCCCGACCGCCTGCGCATCACCTCCGACGTGCCGCAGCGCGCGGCGACGCCGGGGCAATCCATCGTGCTCTATCGCGGCGAGGAATGCCTCGGCGGCGCGATCTTAGAAAAAGCTTGGTAAAGCGATGCTCCCTCGGCAGCTGCCGAGGGAGCATCTTGATTTTACGAATCCTTTTTTTCAACGGCGTATCAGCCCCGAAGGTTTCCAAAGGGGGTGGAGCCTGCCGCCGCCAGTGGCGGAGAAAGGCAGGCGGAAGCCCAGTGAGCCAACGAGCTTGCGCAGCAAGCGACTATGGCGAACTGTGGGGACGGAAAGCCCTTTGGTCGCCCGAGGGCGAAACACTCTGCACAGTTTACGAATCCTTTTTCCGCTCGCGCATGAGCAGAATAAATACCACGATCACGCCGACAAACAGCATCGCCAGCGGCCCCATCACCCACCATTCCGTGCCGGACACATCGAACAGCCCGCGCCGCGCTACCTCCACCTTGGCGGTAAGCGCCTCATGCAGCACGCCGTCCGCCACCGCGAACCGCGCGCCGTGGATCACCTCGCGCGTCTTTTGGTCGCGCGCCAACGGCTCGGCGCGCAGCGGATAGACCACCTCCACCACCGCCGGATCGCCCGGTGTGGCCGCCGGAATATCAAAGTTCCAGCGAAGCGACCTGCCCGCTTGCTCCGGCTGGGGCGAGGCGGTGCTGCGCGGTTGCGTGGCCAACGTAAACCCTTCGGGAATCTCGACCTCCAGCGCGACGGGCGCCCCGGCAGGGCCGCGATTGGTCGCCCGCAACGTTATCACGCACAGCGAACCGGGCGTTACCTCAGCGCGCTCTGCCAGCGCCTGCACCGTGACGTCGGGGCAAAGCGCCGTCAACGTTTGCGCTGGCAAGGCTTGCAGGCCGACGGTAGCTGGAAACTTCAGCTGCCTCCGCCCTCCGACGCATTCCTCTGCCGCCTCCTCGGTAAGGCGCAGCCGCAGCGCGCGCTCCACGACGCTGGGCCCGGCAAGGCCGCCCTGCGCTTGCGGCGCGGCGGGAACCTCTACGGTATACACCAAGCGTCCCTGCGCGTCGGTCTCCGGCGCTTGCGCTTTATCGGCCTCGGGCACATAAACCAACCCATCGGGCAGCGTCTGCGTCCAAACCGCCGTACCCTCCGCGCCGCCAGCGTTTTCAAAGAAGGTGCGCAGCACGATTTCCTCGCCCGCCACCGCCTCGGTTACGGAAATCTCCTGCCGCGCGTGGATGCGCGCCGCTTGCAGCGTCACCGCCACCGGCGCGAGGCGCTCGCCGCCCGCCCATCCGGCAAACGCCTGCGTGCGCCAGCCTTCGTCCTCTGCCAGCGCGTCTTCCTCCATGCGCAGAACAAAGCGCAGCTCCGCCTTGCCCGGCACTACCTTCCCCTCGGCCTCGCGCTTGCCGGGCGGCACCTGCACTTCCCAGAGCAGCATGTCGCCCGTCGCCTGTGGCGCGGGTACGCCCATCTGCTCCGGCGGATAGCGGAAGCCCTTGGGCAGCTGCAGCGAAAACCCGATGCGTTCGCCCGCGCCGCCCTTGTTCTCCATCCGCGCGAAAAACTCCACCAAATCCCCTGCGCGCGCCGTTTCCGCGCTGGTCTCCCATGTCGTTTGAATGCGCGGCGTCACGATCACTGCCTGCCAAGCGCCGCGCTTGACCGTACCAAGCCAGTGGAGCTGCCATTGATCGCGCGCGTCGGCGAACCCGGCTTCCGGCGGCAGGGGCAGCGCCTTGAGCGCAAGCGACAGCTCGAGCGAAGCCGGAGCCAACGCGCCCTTTGCGTCCTTGGTAGCGGCGGGCAGCGTGCGCACCCAGCGCAGCGTACCGTCGGTCAAGCATTCATCGAAGCTTTCCTCTTCCTCCGCCAGCGCAAAGCGCGCGCCGTCGGGCAGATAGCGCACCTCCACCTTCTGCGGAACCAAGGCCTCGTTGGTCAGCGTAATCTCCTGCCGCACTTCCTCACCGGCCTCGATGGTCAACCCATCGGGTTTGAGCGCCAATCCTGGCGGCACCGGCACCGGGGTCGGCGTAGGGGTTGGTGTGGGTGTAGGGGTAGGGGTAGGCGTCGCCGTCGGTCTAGGCGTCGGCGTCGCTGTCGGCCTAGGCGTGGGCGTTGCCGTCGGTCTAGGCGTCGGCGTTGCCGTCGGTCTAGGCGTCGGCGTCGCTGTCGGCCTAGGCGTGGGCGTTACCGTCGGTCTAGGCGTCGGCGTCGCTGTCGGTCTAGGCGTCGGTGTTGCCGTCGGTCTAGGCGTCGGCGTCGCTGTCGGTCTAGGCGTGGGCGTTGCCGTCGGTCTAGGCGTCGGCGTTGCCGTCGGTCTAGGCGTGGGCGTTGCCGTCGGTCTAGGCGTCGGCGTTGCCGTCGGCCTAGGCGTCGGCGTTGCCGTTGGCCTAGGCGTCGCTGTCGCTGTCGGCCTAGGCGTCGGCGTCGCCGATATCGCCGTGGCATGAACCGTCGTCGCGTACCAGCAAAAACAGGCGCAGAGCGCCATCATCCGGAGCCATCGAGTAGTCACGCGCATTCCTCCATTCCGCACGAGGCGTTTTGCACCTGTACTGCCAGTACTGTGCCATATCCTTATTTTATTTATACGTACAGGTTGTCGGAATTATGTTGGTGTGCGCACGCTTGTATTTTGAACCAAATCATCGTATGATACAACGATAGGGGAGGGATGAACCGATGAGAAAAAATATGCGATCCGTGTGGCGTTTCACGCTATGCTGCTGCCTGATCTGGGCGACGATGATATTGACGGCTTGCGCGGCAGACGTGGCGGGGCCGCCCGCGCCCAAGCCCGCCGCCAATGCCGCCGGCATGCCGCTGGTACCCAACTTCACGCTGACCAATATGCAGGGCGAGCCGGTTTCGCTGGCCGACTACGCGGGCAAGCAGGTGGTGCTCTATTTCTGGGCGAGCTGGTGCCCGGCCTGCAAGCAAGGCATGCCGGAAAAGCAGGCGCTATATAATTGGATGGTGGAAAACAACTTCCCCGGCACGGTGCTGGCCATCAACCTGACCGACGGCGCGCAGGAAACCCGCGCAACCTGCGATGCCTATGTGTCCGAGGAAAAGCTGACGTTCCCGGTGCTGTACGACGAGGTCGGCGAGGTTACGAACCTGTTCGTGCAGAGCGCCATCCCGGTGACGGCTATCATCGACGCCGACGGCTACCTCAAAAGCGGCATGGTCGGCTCGATGCCCATCGACCAAATCAAAGAAGTGTTGGAGCGTAATCCCTGATGATCTCACAATATTTTAGCGCGCCCGCCTTTTCCCCGGGCATGCTGGCGTTGGTTTTCGTCGAAGGGCTTGCCGCCTTTCTTTCGCCGTGCATCCTGCCGATGCTGCCGGTCTATTTGTTGTACCTAGGCGGCGGTGAGGCGGGGGCGGAGCGCAAAAGCCGCCGGTTGCTGATGGGCAATACCGGCGGCTTTATATTGGGCTTTACGTTGCTGTTTTTGGCGCTGGGCGCAGGCGCGACCGCGCTGGGGCAACTGCTGCAAACACACCTGCCGCTGCTTATGCGCCTGAGCGGCGTGGTGCTGATCCTGCTAGGGCTGCAAGCCACGGGCGTGCTGCGCGCGCTGCCGTGGTTTGGCGGACGCGCAGCCAAGGCGCCAGCCGCCGCGTTAACGCCGCTGCGATCGATGGTGTTCGGCGCGGCGCTGGCGGTCACGTGGACGCCCTGCGTCGGCGTGTGGCTGGGCGCGGCGCTAACCATGGCCGCCCAAAGCGCCTCGCTGTGGCATGGCCTGCTGATGCTGCTGTGCTTCTCGCTGGGGCTGGGCATTCCCTTTGCGCTGCTGGCGCTGCTGTATCACCGGCTGAGCGGCGCGCTGGGGTGGATCAAGCGCCACCTGCGCACTATTCAGCTCATCAGCGGCGTGCTGCTGATCGTCTTTGGCGTGCTGATGCTCTGCGGCGCGTTCGGGCTGTGGAGCGGGTTGTTTGCAAAAATGTAACAACCGACATATCTACACTAGAGGTAACACAAATGATACATCCAGCGCGCATCTCGCGACGGAACAAGAAATACTCGCCGCTTCACGAAACCCTTCGCTGTACGAAAAGCATGCTCCTGCTGGCATGGGGGTGGAGTTTTGTTGTTTTGGTATTTGTCGTCGCACGCTGCCACTTCGGGCTCTATTGGTCGGACGAAACCTACATTGTCTCAGAGATGGTCGCATTCTCCAATAACGCACGCCCGCTGATAGACAGCTGGAGCATTACTCAATTCTTCAACCTCCTTTGGGAACCGGTTATAAAACTCCATCGCCTATGCTTCGGGAACAATGGGCTCATCCTGTTTCTCCGCCTGCTCTTTTGTCTATGCCAATATGGAGTTGGCCTCTATACAATTTATGTGCTCGGAAAACACTTTTCGCTTCGTGTCGGCTTGCTAAGCTTCACGCTGTTTATGCTCTTCGCTCCCCTAACAATCTATACCTTTTCTTACAACAACGTTGCATTCTCGGGATTTTGGACGGCCATTTTAAGTCTCTTCGATGCGATGAACAGGCAAAGCGGACGGCGCTTTGCTCTGGCGCTAGCAGGTTTATCCGCCTCCATTGCGGTGATCGCTTATCCGCCCATGCTCATCGGCGCGATCGTCCTGCTCATTTATTTATTCGCATCGCGCAATCGTCAACGCGGCGATTTTGCTTTGGTCTTGCCTTTCGCCTTTTTTCTGCCGATTGTGATAATTGGCAAGCTTATCTTCTCGAGCGGCATCACGGAAACGCTCATCAATTTCCCCAAGATGGTCAGCGCGGAAGCAGCGGCCTCCACTGCGAATGCCGTCGCACACGTCCTCTCCGGAAGCAAGCTGCTCCAATTTCTGCAAGGCATCACCGGTTACACCTATTGGGGACGGGCGGTTCCGCTTCGCATCGCGATACCGCTCATGGTAATTGCGCTCTGTGCGCTCCGGTACGCACGACGCCTGTCCGAACGTCTGCGCTTCATCGGATTCTGCCTTGTTTGCCCCTTGTTTTTAGCAGCTTATGCGTGGTTGCTTCGTTTTCAGGTTACCGCCATGAACCTGTTCGGTTATATTGTTTGGCTGCTATGTGTTTTGCTGCTGCTGCTTTTGAGCGATCGCGAGACGGCGCGGAGGCTCGCGCCGCCTTGGATTGTTTTCCCCGCCTTCTTGGGGCTACTTTCGCATTTATTTAGCAACGTCGGATTCCCCTCTGCCGCGACATTTTTACTGCTTTCTGCAATCCCCTTATCCGTTCTGCTGGATCGGATCGCACGCCGCGTTGCTGTCGTTCCGAGCAGGGTAGTGTTCCTTAGCTTTGCTGCTGCGCTTTGCCTAACGCTCATGTGGATGCGCGTGAGCACCGATTATATGAACCATTTTGAGCACAGCATGCATGCAGTGCAAAGCCTCAGCGTACGGTTGGAATCCGGATCTGGCGCGGGCATCCGTGTTACTCCGGAGCGTGCCGCTGTCTACCAAACGATGCAAGCCGATCTTTCCCTCGATGTCAGCTCCGATGATCGCCTAGCCGTTGTCTGCTGTCTCCCTTGGGCGTATCTATCCAGTGCCGCCAAGCCCGCCGCCCCGACGCTCTGGGCGATCTTTCCCGAGCAAGAGCTGACGCTCGAATACTATGCGATGCATCCGGAGCATACCCCAACCGCTTTCTTGCTGATCAAGCCCGAAATCGATTTGATTCCATACGCTGAAAAGGGTTCAGCGCTTTTCACGTTCCTCGATGAAAATTATGTGCCGCATGCCGAACGAGCTTATTACACCCTGTACAGGCTCAAACCGCCGCTCCCCCTATAGCTCCCGATCCATCAGCGCGGCAAAGCCCCGCGCTTTTTGCATCACTTGGGCAAACTGCTCCGGCGTAAGCGATTGCGGGCCGTCGCTAAGCGCATGCGCAGGATCGTTATGCACCTCGATAATCAGGCCGTCGACCCCGGCGGCGATGGCGGCGCAAGCCAGCTTTTCCACCATCCAGCTCTTGCCCGCCGCGTGCGATGGATCCACCACCACCGGCAGATGGCACAGCGCCTTGACCGCCACCACGGCGGAAAGATCCAGCGTGTTGCGCGTATAGGTTTCAAAGGTGCGGATGCCGCGCTCGCACAGGATGACATTCGGATTCCCGCGCGACATGATGTACTCCGCGCTCATCAGCCATTCCTCAATGGTGCTGCTCAACCCGCGCTTGAGCAGAATCGGCTTCTTGGTGCCGCCTACCTCCTTGAGCAGCTGAAAGTTCTGCATGTTGCGCGCGCCGATTTGCAGGATGTCCACGATGCCCTCGAACATCTCCACATGCCGGGTATCGGTGATTTCGGTAACGATGGGCAACCCGGTGCGCGCCCGTGCCTGGGCGAGCAGCTCTAAGCCCTCGGCTTCTAGCCCTTGAAAGGCGTAGGGCGAGGTGCGCGGCTTGAACGCGCCGCCGCGCAGCACCGCCGCGCCGCAGGCCTTCACCGCTTCGGCAATGCCGACGATCTGCTCCGTACCCTCCACCGAGCAAGGCCCGGCCATCACGCACAGGCGTTTCCCGCCGATCTGCACGCCCCGCGCCTCGATGACGCTATCCTGCGGATGAAATTTGCGGTTGGCGCGCTTGTAGGGCTCGGAGACCTTCATCACGCGCTCCACGCCGTCCATCATGCTCAGCTTGTCCACATCCAGCACCGATACATCGCCCACCGCGCCGATCACCGTGACCTCGTGGCCGGAGGAAATATCGGCGGTAAGCCCGTGCGCGCGAATTTCCGATACGACGCTATCAACCTGCCGAGTCCCAACACCGGCCTTCATGATTACGATCATTCTGCCGCCCTCTTTCCAAACGATAAAACGCTTGCTAATAAAAACTTGACCCAGTATACCACGTTCCGCCCGCCGGGATCAAGGCGGGCGAAAGATTGGCTTTCGCATAGTCATTCAGCTCAAATAACATTTTTTGCATGATTTTTTAAAAAAACTCTCCTTTTTTCCTTTACATCGCTTGCACAACACGCTACAATGTAGGATGAGGAAGGTATATTATGGTGATATATCGGCTCTGACAAGGCCATAGCCTTTATTCTGGGAGCCTTCTGGCAGACGGAGGTGATAACAGGCGATGAAAAAGGGGTTGCTTCTCTTTATGTTGCTCTCCTTGTTGCCCTATGCTTCTTGGGCAACGGCTTCGTCCGCACCGACGCGCATGCCCATACCGGAGCCTTCCCTGATGCCTCCGCCGCCTCCCCCCTCGGTAGGCACCGCGCCCCCAGAAATCGCCCGCACACCCCAAGCCACGAAGGAGCCGATCAATTGGATCCAAGCTGGGCCTGTCGCCTTCGATGCCGGGATGCTCTCTATTGACGAGCGCGTACAGATTATTCAGCAGTTGCAGATCGCCAACCTGCGTTCCTCCTTGGCGGATGCGTCCATCGTAGCCGGACTTGAAACCACGCGGGATAAGCCCTGTTTCATCGGCCAAAGCGCCCGGTTCCGCCAAACGCTGTTCGGCGATAAATCCGAGGACTTTATGGTCACCATGACGCTGGTCGACGTGCTGCGCGGCGAAGCCGCATCGGCGATCGCCGATCGCATGGCCGCGCAGGTGTACTCCTCCGGCAACGGCCTGACCGCCGATATGGAATACGTCGTCTGCACCTTCGATATCTCGATGACCGCGAACAATCCCAACCTACAGGCACTGTTCACCACTTACGATTTTCAGGTGATTTCCTCCAATGGCCGCGCCATCACGCAACCCATCCTGTTGGCTGGCGATGAGAGTTACCTCACCCTTCTGCCCGGCGGCAGCGGCACCTTGCGCGTCGTGCTAGCGGTAGAAAAAGGCACCAGCCCCGTAATCTTATACCTAAAAACGGTTTGGTTTTCGATGCTCGCCCCCGCGTGACGGTCGCGCAGATCACACTCCCCTAATTATAGGAGGAATGGACGATGACACATCGGTATCGCATCTACCTGTCCGCGCTGCTCTGCGCATGCTTGGCGCTGTGCGCCGCCCTGCCGTCCCTGGCAAACGAAGCCGCCCCGTCCGCCAATCCCTCGCTGACGGTCACGCGCGACTATGTGGGCTTCGTGTACCAAAACCTCATTCTGCGGCAAAAAAAGGTCTCCTATTATAACGATGTGTATGCGTACAATCATAAGGAGTACTTGCTGCAGCCTTTCGACGCGGCGGTGCCGGAGCGCTTTTTTGTCATGGATGGGCAGGGGCGCTATGCGCTGGATCCCATCGTGCTGGACGTCGCTGATGCGGTGCGTATCGCGTTGTATGGCGAGGATACGGGCAAGGTTGCGCTGTTCTACGGCCAATATACCGAGAAGGTTCGCTCCTCCAACAAGAAGTGGGGCTATTCCGGCATCCACGAGGGGCTGGACTTCATCGCCAAGGAGGGCCAAAAGATTCACGCCATCCTCGGCGGCGAGGTGCTGCGCGCCGGTTATGGCAAGGATGGCACCATCGCCATCTATAACGAGGAATACAACACCACCATCCTCTACCTGCATGCGCGCGATGTGGTGGTGGAGCGCGGCGACATCGTGGATCCCGGCACGTTGATCGCGCATGAGGACAGCAAGGGTTCCGGCGACTTTTATACGCACGTGGAAGTCCGCTTCGGCAAGCGCACCTCTCCCTCGCCCTATCGGAACGCCACGCTGGAGAGCGATCTGCCGTATGATTTCTTTATTAAGGCGCTGGGCATCGTTTCCTCGGGACGCGAGCCGATCACCGCGCAGTCGGTGTTCGAGGCCGAGGCCGCCCGCAAAGCTGCCGAAGCCGAAGCCGAGGCCGCCCGCAGAGCCGCTGAGGAAGAGGCCTATCGCCTAGCGAATCCCACGCCTGCGCCTACGCCTGAAATTGTACTCAAGGACGAAGTAAGCGATGAGATCCCCTCCGAATTCGGCTTCACCGGCCCCACGCCGACGCCGATCCCGAATCCGTAAAGCAATACCGACGCAAGGTGAAGGCCGCCCCGAGCGACGCTCGTTAGGCGGCCTTTTGCTATGGATCTTTTGCTATGGATCTCTTTGCACAGATGCCGCTCAATGATCGCTCAATTACTTCGCAACGACGCCCTCGCAAAATAACTCAAACCAGCGCGGCAACCGGTTCCCGTACTCCAGCAGCGGCCAAGCGAGGAAGGTGGCCTCCCGCGCGTCCGGCCACGGCACGCCGCCGGGCTCGGCGTTGGCGGCGCGTTGCAAGGCCTCCGCCGCTTCGCGCCCCGCGCCCAATGCCTCCGAATAGAGCAAGATCCGCTCCCATTGCGCGATGGTGTCCGCACCGCGCACCGTGCCTTCCTTGAGCTGCGCCTGCAGCGCACGCCACCGCTGCACCTCCATCGCCGCCGCCGGGGTGCGGCGGCGCATGCGCAGCGCGTAGGCCACCGTCAGCGCCGCAACCGGCAACGCCCACCAAGCGCGCGGCGCGTGCAATAGCAGCGCAATCAGCGGCGTGCCCAGCAGAAAAACCCCGCCGACGGCTGCCAAAATTTCGCGATACGGGCTCAGGTTCTCAAACCACGGCCGCTGCGCGACCTGCTCATCGACCAGCCGCCGCCATACGGCGTAATCGCTGCGGTACTGCTTGCGCGGCGCCCGGCGGATCTGTTCCAGCGTCACCGACTTGCCGTCGCCCAGCGTATCGATCAGCCAATGAATCAGAAAAAACTCACCGTCCAGCAACGTATCGTGGGGCGCGGGGCGGCGTGTGATGCGCAGCATATCCATCGTAGCGCGCGTCAGCGGCAGGCCCGTGGGCGGCGGCAACAGCGTTAAATGGTTGCGGTGTACGAGATGCAGCAGCATCGCCGCCAGATCGCGCGAACCAGCGCCAAAGGACAACGGCATCAGCGCGGAAAGCTCAGCCGGCGCGGTGATGCCCAGCGAAGGGCCGTGCCGAAGCGTCGGCGGCAGCGCGCGCGGATCCTTGTCCACACGATGATAAAACCAGAGGCTTAGCCCAGCCGTCGCAAGCAGGCACAGCGCCGCCCAACCGGTGCCGATCATCAGCGCCTTGTTTCGCATCGCCTGCTCTTGCTCGCGCAGCGCCGCCAGCGGCTGGTTGGCGGCGTAGGACACATACGGCAACGCTGTGGCGGGAAAATCCACGCGCACGCGCGCACGCGCCCCGGCTTTTACCGCGTCCGCCGCGAAGCGCAGGCCGTCCGCGCCGCGCGTAAACTCAGTATGGCGGGGCATGGCAAGCCGCGCCACGCTCAGCGGGTCCTGCACGGTAATCGGCAGCGCAATGTGCAGCGACCACCGCTCGATGTCCGCGTCCCAGCCGTGGCTGCCCAGCGCGTCCCACGTGAAGGTTCCCATATCGGGATACCGCCGCGCCACGTTGCGCACGGTATATTGGCAGTTCACCATCAGCCGCCCGCCCTCGACGGGAAACGGGTGAATCAGCGTCAGCAAAACATGGGTGTTGTCGGTGCGCCGCATCGTGAGCGCCTCGCTGTTGCTCAGCGTCGCGCTCTCCTGTTGGCGAAAGAAAACCATCTGACCGTCAGGCAGGCGCGCGGAAACCGAGATGTCCTCGATATCCTCGGCGCGCGCCGCCTCCAGCGTGTGGGAGATGCTGCGCACCCGCGCGCCCAGCGCATAGACCACCTGCTCGGAAACCTGCAGGCTCCCATCGGGCATCAGCTCCGCGAAGATGCGCACCTCCGGCAGCGTCTCGGCGGCCGCCGAACATCCGCACAGCAGAAGCAACGCCGCCATCGCGCACAGCATCGCGAGGCGCCAAGCCACAGGTTGAAGCCGATGTTTGTCTCGCATGTAACTTCCTTCCCGCTATTGTGGCAACCGAATGCACGCGCGCTGACGCTTGCGGGAGACCGTCATCACCAGCGCGCCGACCAGCATGCCTAGATAATAAGTGATGATGCGCCACAGCAGCAGCGCCACCAGCAAATCCTTCTCCGGAAAGAAGAGAGAGAGAAACAGCACAAAGGTGCCTTCCGCGCCGCCCGAGCCACCCGGCAACGGCACAAACGCCGATACCATCGACACAAACGCCACCGCCGATACCATGTGTACCAGGCTGGCCTGCGAATAGCCAAAGGCCCGGTAAATCAAGTACGGCACCAGATACATCGAGATCAGCTGCATGAAGGTCATCCATAAAACGACGATCGCCTTGGCGCGCCTTTTCTCAAACCGCCGCGCGCTCTGATGAAAAATTTCAAACTGCACGCGCGCTTTTTCATTGACCACCTCCGGGTCGCGCACCAGCCGCACCGCATGCAGCACCTTCACGATGCCCCGGTACAGTTTGCGCGTCAAGCCCGGCGAAATCAGGAGCATCAGCATGCTCAGCGTAACCACGAAATTCACGACGAATCCAAGCGTCGCCAGCACGCCGAACGCGGGAACCTGCTCCTTAAAAAAGCGATAGCTGAATATGATCGCCACCAGCGCGACCAGCATCATGCCCAACTGGTACACGATGGATTTCACAGTAAGCACCGAGCCCGCGCCGCCGGCGTCCAGCCCGTCCCGCTGCATATAAATCAGCTGCACCGGCTGCCCGCCGCTGGCGAAGGGCGTCAGCGCGCTGTAAAGCTGGCCGATCATCGCGGTGCGCAGATCGCTGCGGAACGGAACGCCTTGGTACAAGCAGCCGATGAGTATATGCAGCGTCCATCCCTCGAGCAGCCAATACCCCACCATGGCGCCCAGCGCGGTCAGCATCCACTTGGGATTCAGCGACCCCCAGCGCGCAAACAATCCGCCCAGGCCGCGATTGCCCACCACCACCGCCAGCAGCACCACCGCGGTTACCGCCAGCGAAATCAGATTAAACCACATCCAGCGCGAGATCTTGGTTTTGCGCTTATCCAAAACGCTCAAGGGAACCTCCCGCTCCGCCGCGCGATAGCCCGGCGGGTTTTGATAGGAACCGGCGCCGCGCGCTAGCCCTCTAGCAGCCCGGCCAACTGTTCCGCCCGCTCGAAGCATAATCCGCGCAGCCCCACCGCTTCCGCGCCGTCGATGTTCTCCTGCTTATCGTCCAAGAACAGCGTGCGCGAAGGGTTCAGCCCGAAGCGGTGGATCAACAGCAGATAGATCGCCGCATCCGGCTTGAGCACGCGCTCCTCGCCCGAAATCAGCAGCCCATCGAACTGGTCGAAGAACGAAAACCGCGCCCGCGTGCGCGCAAAGTAGTCCGCGCCGAAGTTGGAAAGCACGTACAGCTTATACCCCGCCTCCTTGAGGCGCGGCAGCAGGTCGATGGTCTCCCGAATCGGGTGAATCATGTCCGGATACGACGCGATGGCCGGTTCAATCCACTCGGCCATATCGGGCGCTTCCTTCACCATGCGCGCGAAGATTTCCTCGTCGGTCATCACGCTCCGGTCGATCTCCGCCCAGTGCGGCGATTGAAAGATGGCCTCGTTGATGCGCGATGCTTGCGCAGGAAATCGCTCGCTCAAGCAGGCCAAAGGATCATATCTAAGCAGCACGTTGCCTACATCGAATACGATAGCGTCCAAATCGGCTCTTTTTTTCATGATGTTTCCTTTACAATGCTTTCTCAAAAAAATTCATCATTTGTTAGTATAGCATGACCGCACAGCGCTTGCAATTCTAGGATTTCCGTTCTACACTATGGGAATCCTACGGCAAACGCAAAGGAGCAGATATCGGCATGAATCTATTCGACATTCTCGGCCCGGTGATGGTCGGCCCTTCCAGTTCGCATACTGCCGGTGCGGTACGCATCGGCCTAGTGGCACGCGCGCTGCTGTGCGAACCGCCCGTGCGCGCCGATATCCTGCTGCACGGCTCCTTTGCCGCCACCGGCGCGGGACACGGCACCGATCGCGCGCTGGTAGCGGGGCTGCTCGGCCTCGCGCCCGATGATTCGAACATCCCGCACAGCTTTGAGCTGGCGCAGCGCTCCGGACTGGCGGTGACGCTGGGTACGGTGACGCTGCGCGGCGCGCATCCTAACAGCGCGCGCATCACGCTGACCGGCGCAAGCGGCGGCACGTTGGAAGTCGAAGCCGCCTCGCTGGGCGGCGGGCGCATCCGCGTGGATCGGCTCGACGGCCTCGACGCCTCCTTCACCGGCGATTCCCGCACGCTGATCGTCTACCATCGCGACCGGCCGGGACAGGTGGCCGAAGTTGCCAAGGTAACGGCGGCGCGCGGCGTCAACATTGCCACCATGCACCTCTACCGCGATCAGCGCGGCGGCCGCGCCATCATGGTGCTGTGCACCGATCAGGCCGTGACCGAGGACATGCTCCGCGCGCTGCGCGGGCAACCGGCAGTGGACAAGGTCATTTATTTAAACGGAGAATATTAGGAGGTTCCCCCCTATGGCTTACACCGCTTTTGCCCAGATGGTAACCGATGCGCAAAGCAAAAACCAGCCGCTCTGGCGGCTGATCCAGCTTCAAGATATGGAAGATCGTCAGGCCGAGGAGAGCGACAGCCTCGCCCGTATGGCGGCGCTCTATCGCGCGATGCGCGACGCGCGGGACGCCTACCGCGCCGGGGATCGCTCCACCAGCGGGCTGATCGGCGGCGACGGCGCGCGCATGGCCGAATGGACGGCGCAGGGCAACACGCTATGCGGCGCTTACTTCGGCAACGTGCTGGCGCAGGCGCTGATGATGGGCGAATCCAACGCCTGCATGCGCCGCATCGTCGCCGCGCCCACTGCGGGAGCCTGCGGCGTGCTGCCCGCCGTGCTGCTGCCCTACGCGGATTTGCAGGCCAGCTCCGAGGAAGAGATGCTGCATGCGCTGTACGTGGCCGCCGGGATCGGTCAGGTCATCGCCTCGCGCGCCTGCATCGCCGGTGCCGAAGGAGGCTGTCAAGCCGAGATCGGCAGCGCGGCGGGCATGGCGGCGGCGGCGCTGACCTTTCTGCGCGGCGGGGATGCCGCCGCTTGCGTTCACGCCTGCGCGCTGGCGCTCAAGGGGCTGATGGGGCTGGTATGCGACCCGGTCGCCGGGCTGGTGGAGGTGCCTTGCGTCAAGCGCAACGCTATGGGAGCGGCCTGCGCGCTCTCCGCCGCCGAAATGGCGCTCTGCGGCATCCGCAGCGCCGTCCCGCCCGACGAGGTGGTCGACGCCATGCGCGAGGTCGGCGAGAAAATGCACGCCTCGCTGCGCGAAACCGGCGAAGGCGGCTTGGCCGCCACCCCCACCGGGCAGGCTGTCACCGAGCGGATGCGGGCTTCCGCGCTTACCGCACCCGCATCGCCCGCATCGCATTGAAAATCGCTAGGATCGATACGCCCACATCGGCAAACACCGCCGCCCACATGTTGGCCAAACCCACCGCCGACAGCGCCAGCACGATAGCCTTGATGCCCAGCGCCAGCGCGATGTTCTGCGTCACGATGCGCCGCGTGCCGCGCGCGATGCGCATAGCGGCGGCGATCTTGCCGGGCTGGTCGGTCATCAGCACCACGTCGGCGGCCTCGATGGCGGCGTCGGCGCCCAAACCGCCCATGGCGATGCCCACATCGGCGCGCGCCAACACCGGCGCGTCGTTGATGCCGTCGCCGACAAACCCGATCTTTCCGGCGTGCGGCTCGGCCAGCATGCCTTCAAACAGTTCCAATTTGTCGCCGGGCAGCAGTTGCGCGTGTACCTCGTCGATGCCGACGCGCGCCGCCACGTCCCGCGCCACCTCGGCGCGGTCGCCGGTGAGCATCACTGTGACGCGAATCCCCTGCCGCTTCATCTCGGCCAGCGCCGCCGAAGCGTCGGGCTTGATGGCATCCTCAACCGCCAGCGCGCCGAGGTACCGGCCGTCGCGCGCCACATAGATCACGCTGCCGGGCAACGAAAGCGCCTCGGTCGCGACGCCGTAGCGCGCCATCAGTTTGGCGTTGCCCGCCAGCAGCGTATGCCCTTCAATTTCAACGCGCACGCCATGCCCGGCGATCTCCTCGGCCTCCAGCACAGCGGGCAGCTCCGCCCCCTGCGCCGCGCGCAGGATGGATTCGGCGATGGGATGATTGCTGGCCTGCTCGGCGGCGGCGGCAGCGTGCAGCAGGTCAACCTCGTCGATGCCTGCCGCCGGGGCGGCCTTGCTGAGCACGAATTTCCCTTGCGTCAGCGTACCGGTTTTGTCGAACACCATCGCACGCAGGGCGCAGAGCGCGTCCAGCGCGTCGCTGCCCTTGCACAGAATCCCGGCGCGCGACGCCGCGCCGATGCCGCCGAAATACCCCAGCGGCACCGAAATCACCAGCGCACAAGGGCAGGAAACCACAAGAAACGTCAGCCCTCGGTGGATCCATGTGGAAAAATCCCCGCCCAGCACCAGCGGCGGCACGATGGCCAGCGCCACCGCCGCCAGCACCACCACCGGCGTATACACCCGTGCGAACCGGGTTATGAACCGCTCGGTGCGCGTCTTGCGCTCGCCCGCGTGCTCCACCATGTCGAGAATCTTCGCGACGGTGGATTCGCCGTACACGCGCGTCACGCGGATTTGCAGCAGCCCGTCGCGGCTCACGCAGCCGCTGAGCACCTCATCGCCCTCGCCTACCTCGCTGGGCATCGATTCGCCGGTCAGCGCCGAGGTATCCAGCGTCGCGCGGCCGCGCAGCACCACGCCGTCCAGCGGCACCCGCTCGCCGGGCTTGACCTGCAGCACCGCGCCGACCGCCACCTGCTCCGGCTTCACCGCACGCACCGCATCGCCCTTCACCACGTTGGCCACCTCTGGCCGGATGTTCAGCAAAGCGGCGATAGAGCGGCGCGATCGACCCACGGCGCGCTCCTGAAACGCCTCGCCCACCTGATAAAAGATCATGACCGCCACGCCTTCGGCATACTCGCCTAGCGCCATGGCGCTCACCGACGCCACCGCCATCAAGAAGTTCTCATCGAAAATCTTGCCGCGCAGGATGTTTTTCGCGGCGCGGAGCAGCACATCGTAGCCCGAAACCAGATACACGGCAACAAGCACCGCCGTGCGCATCCATCTCTCGCCAAGCAGCAACCCGAAGGCAAATAGCGCCAGCGCCGCGCCTAAGCGAATCCACTCGCCGCGCTGGCTTTGCGTCGCGCCGCGCTCCTGTTCATGCGCCCGCCCGGCGGCATCCGGCTCCTCCGCTTCCTCCGCCATTACGGCCGTCACCTCCGGCTCAATCTTGCGCGCGATTTCCTGAATCGCCCGAAGCGCCTGCGAAGCCGCTGTATTTTCCGCCAAGTACACGCGCATGCGCTGGGTTGCGAAGCTGAGGCTCGCTTGCTCGATCAGCGCGTGCTTGCGCACCTCCTCCTCAATTTTCCCCGCGCAATGCGCACAGGCTAACCCCTGAAACTGTATGGTCAATTCGCCGGAACCGCCGGGTTTTTGCGTCACTGCCATCGCGCTCGCTCCTTTCGCCTTTTAATACATGAATGTTTGTTCATATGATGATATGATCTTATCACGGGATCGATTCTATGTCAACGTTATTTTTTGCAATCGCGAAGCTTTTGTCCTGCAAATCGCCGGATTTCGCCTTGACAGTGCCACTCATGGTACAGTATAATCTCTACATATTTATCCTTCCTGAGCGATGGAGGGATACGCTTTTCGCATGGCACCCCGAAATGGGTTCCATAGATGGTTCCCCGTCCCCGCGAAGGTATGTGGCAAAAGTAGGAAAGAGGAGGAACAACCATGAAAAAGTCTCTCAGTCTGCTGCTGGTGCTCGCTCTGTTGCTGAGCTTGGCGATCCCCGCGTTCGCTTCGGATGCGTCGAAGTACAAGATCGCCATTCTGACCGGTACTGTCTCCCAGAACGAGGAAGAGTATCGCGCCGCCGAAAATGAGCTCAAGGCCGACCCCGACCATATCATCATCGACACCTATCCCGATAACTTCATGGCCGAGCAGGAGACCACCGTCTCCAAGCTGGTGGCTTTCGCTTCCGATCCCGACGTTAAGGCGATCGTGATGTGCCAGGCCGTTCCGGGCTGCGCTCCGGCGTTCAGCAAGATCCGCGAAATGGGCCGCGACGACATCCTGCTCATCGCCGCCACCCCGCAGGAGGATCCGGCCGTCATCTCCGCCGCTTCCGACTTGGTCATGTATGCCGACGAAGTTGGCCAGGGCGACCTGATTATGGAAACCTGCTCCAAGTGGGGCGTGGATGTTCTGATCCACTACTCCTTCCCCCGCCACATGGCGATGGAGCTGATCGTGGCGCGCCACGAGCTGCTCAAGAAGAACGCGGACGCGCTGGGCATCGAGCTGGTCGACGTTGTCGCGCCGGATCCCACCGCCGAGGCTGGCTTGGCCGCCTCCCAGCAGTTCATTCTGGAAGACGTGCCTGCCCAGATGAAGAAGTACGAAGGCAAGAAGGTCGCCTTCTTCACCACCAACTGCGGCATGCAGGTTCCGCTGCAGAGCGCCGTTCTGGCGCAGCCGAACGCCTACTATCCGCAGCCCTGCTGCCCCAGCCCGTACCACGGCTTCCCGTCCTCCCTGTCGCTGGAGCTGGATATCGCCGCCGGTAACGACGCCGCGCTGAAGACTGTCGCCGCCAAGCTCAAGGAGAGCGACGCTGTGGGTCGCTTCTCCACCTGGGCTTCCCCCGTCGCCATGACCAGCATCGAGGTTGGTGTGGCCTACGCCAAGGATTTCATCGCCGGCAACATCAAGGATCGCAACGATTCCGCCACCCTGATGAAGCTGTTCGAGGATCGCATCCCCGGCGCCCGCGTCAAGACCTACACCGACGCCAATGGTCAGGAGTTCAAGAACTTCTACACCATCCTGCTCTCCCCGGTCGATTTCAACGATTACCTGTAAGCCATAGGCTGACAATTTACGGTGCCGCCCCGTGCGGTACCGGGTTCATGAGGAAGACGGCCCGTCTTTGTAAGGCGGGCCGGTCTTTCCGTAAGGAGGGAATCCATGAGCGCAGAATATGTGCTGGAAATGAACCATATCGCCAAACAATATGGTGAAAACAAGGTATTATCTGATGTGACATTATCGGTACGTCCCGGCGAGATCCATGCGCTGCTCGGCGAGAACGGCGCGGGCAAGTCCACGCTGATGAACGTGCTCTTTGGCATGCCGGTGATCCATAATACCGGCGGCTTTGATGGCGAGGTTCGCATTTCCGGCGAGAAAACCAACATCCTTTCCCCCTTTGAAGCGATGAACAAGGGCATCGGCATGGTGCATCAAGAGTTCATGCTGCTGCCCGGCTTCACCATTACCGAAAACATTAAACTAAACCGTGAAATTACAACGCCCAGCTTGCTAAGCCGGGTTTTTGGCAAAAATCTCGAAACCTTGGATATGTCCACCATGGCGAGCGACGCCCGCAAAGCGCTGGACAGCGTGGGCATGAACATCGACGAATACACGATGGTAGCCGGTCTTCCGGTGGGCTACAAACAATTCGTGGAAATCGCGCGCGAAATCGATAAGACCGGCATCAAGCTGTTGGTATTCGACGAACCCACCGCGGTGCTCACCGAAAGCGAAGCCGATCAGCTGATCTCGGTGATGAAATCCATCGCCGCGCGCGGCATCGCCATCATCTTCATCACGCACCGGCTGGATGAGGTGATGGCCGCCACCGACCGCACCACCATCCTGCGCGACGGAAAGCTGGTCGCCACGCGCGATACCAGCGACACCAACCTTGCCGAGTTGGCCGAGCTGATGATCGGGCATAAGGACGAAACCGAATCGGGTTCCGCCGCCCGCCGCGAGCTCTCCGATAAAAAGATCGCGCTCAGCCTCAAGCGCTTGGTCGTCGACATGCCGGGCGAGGAAGTCAAGGACATCACCCTCGATGTGCGCGAGGGCGAGATCCTAGGCATCGGCGGCTTGGCCGGTCAAGGCAAGGTCGGCGTGCCCAACGGCGTAATGGGGCTCTACCCTTCCGCCGGTGAAGTAACGCTTTTCGGCAAGCCGCTGGCGCTCAACAACGCCGACCAGGCGCTGCGCGCCGGTATCGCCATGGTGTCCGAAGATCGGCGCGGCGTCGGCCTGTTGCTGGATCAATCCATCGAGGACAACATCGCCTTCAACGCAATGCAGATCAACGGCGACTACCTCAAGTACGGCTTCCGCGACGGCAGCGCCATCCGCAAGACCGCGCAGAAAATGATTAAGGAACTGGACATCCGCTGCACCTCCCCGGCGCAGCACACCGGCACGCTCTCCGGCGGCAACCAGCAGAAGGTATGCATCGCGCGGGCGCTGGTGATGAACCCCAAGTTCCTCTTCGTCTCCGAGCCCACGCGCGGCATCGACATCGGCGCCAAAAAGCTGGTGCTGGAGACGCTGGTCAAGCTCAACCGCGAACAAGGCATTACCATCGTCATGGTGAGCTCCGAGCTGCTCGAACTGCGCTCGATCTGTGATCGAATCGCCATCGTATCGGAAGGAAAGGTCATCGACGTTCTCCCGGTTGACGCGTCGAGCGCCGACTTTGGCCTAGCCATGTCCGGCATCAATCCCGAGAAGGGAGGTACCGTCGATGTCTAAAACCCCTGCACAACGCCTCATTAGCCTCATCCTATGCATCGCCGCGATCGCATCCATTGCGCTGGGTATCTTTGGGGTAACCCAACGCTCCGGCGCGGACGCCGATGCGCGCCTTACCGCCATGCGCACCCGCGCGGTGCTGGCCGCCACCGGCGAAGGCGCCGTGGAATCCTACGTAACCGCCGCCAAGAAGAAAGCCGCGGCCGACGCAAAAGCCGCCGGCAAGGGCATGGCCGACACGCGCGCGGCCATCGAAAAGGCCGAGGCGGAGGCCCGCGCCAACAATACCGCCACGCTAATCGACTATGCCGCCATCGATGTGCAGCCGCTCAATGCCGCTCTGGCGGCGATGTCGGCCACGATGGCCGATCTTTCCGCCGAGACCGAGCGTGCCGAGGCTGAATTTATCAAGTCGCGCGGCGCGAAGGCCGTCGCGGAACCGACGGCAGCGCCCACCGAACTGCCTGCCGAGGCGCAAGAAGTCCCCGCTGCCGAAAGTGATTCCGCCGGTGGATTGGACGATCTCCCCCTTGTCTTGACCGAAGAACCCACCGTCGACCTGACCGGCTTCCAAGCCACGGCAGAAATGACCCGCCTGCAAGGCGTGGTCGACGAGCAATATGCCGCGGTCGGCAAAGCGCTGCAAGGCGTTTACCCGGCGCTGGACGAGGGCACCCTCGCGCAATTCAAGCCCATGATGCTCTCGCTGACGCATGCGCGCAACGACCATTATGAAACCGAGTATGATCGCTACGCCAAGGCAGGCGGCTCCGCCGCGCTCCAAGGCGGCGAGACCGCTGCCGCTTTGCTGGCGCGGTATGGCGACGATTTGGTGACCATCGGCTTGGCGCTGCTGCTGGTTGCGCTCATCTGCTTCTTCTACGCGATCATTTCGCGCAAGGTCACCCTGCCGCTCATCATCATCGGCGGCTTCTTCCTACTGCTGTGCGTGCTGTCGATCGTGCTGGATCTGTCGATCACCGCGCTGCTTTCCAACGCCATCGTGCGCATGGGCATGAACAGCGTGATGGTGCTCGCGATGGTGCCCGCGATCCAGTGCGGCATCGCGCTCAACCTCGGCTTGCCCATCGGCATCATCGGCGGCCTCATCGGCGGCCTGCTGTGCATCGAGTACGGCTACTCCGGCTGGTGGGGCTTCCTGTACGCCAACCTCATCGGCCTGCTCATCAGCGCCGTGCTCGGCTACCTCTACGGCCTGCTGCTGAACATGCTCAAGGGCAGCGAGATGGCGGTCACCACGTATGTGGGCTTCTCCATCGTCGCGCTGATGTGCATCGCCTGGATCGTGCTTCCCTTCAAATCGCTGGTGCTCAAATGGCCGCTCGGCAACGGTTTGCGCACCACCATCAGCTTGGAACCGGCGTTCCAGCATCTGCTGGACAACTTCCTCGCTTTCCGAATCGGAGGAATCACGGTGCCAACCGGCCTCCTGCTGTTTATGGCGCTGGCCTGCTTCGTGATGTGGATGTTCACGCGCACCAAGACCGGTATCGCCATGCAGGCGGCGGGCAACAACCCGCGCTTCGCCGAAGCGACCGGCATCAACGTCGATAAGATGCGCATCATCGGCACCGTCCTCTCCACGATGCTGGGCGCGGTAGGCATCATCGTGTATTCGCAGAGCTACGGCTTCATGCAGCTATACACCGCGCCGCGCACGCTGGGCTTGGTCGCCGCCTCGGCGATCCTGATCGGCGGCGCCACCACCTCCCGCGCCCGCATCAGCCACGTGCTGATCGGCACCTTCCTGTTCCAAGGCGTGTTGACGTTGGGCATGCCGGTGGCCAACGCGCTGATCCCCGGTTCCACCATCGCAGAAACCATCCGCATTCTGGTATCCAACGGCATCATACTCTACGCGCTAACCAAGTCAGGGGGTGCTTCGCGTGCGTAAACAAAGCCTTTCTACGCTGCTCAAAAACAATGCCGTCACCCTGCTGTTCGTGGTATTGTGTGCGGTCTCTTTCTCCTATTCCGGCCAGACGTTTTCCTTCCTGCTATTCGAACTGACCAGCCGGTTGGTGCGCAACTCCTTCATCATCTTGGCGCTCATCATCCCGATCATCGCGGGCATGGGCATCAACTTCGCGATCACCATCGGCGCGATGGCGGCGCAGATCGCCATCCTGTGGGTGCTGGAATGGCGCATTCCCGGGTTCGCGGGCTTCGCGGTAGCCGCCGTCATGTCGCTCCCGATCGCGATCTTCTTCGGCTACTTGGTGGGCAAGCTGCTCAACCGGATGAAGGGGCAAGAAATGATCGGCTCGATGATTCTTGGCTTCTTCGCCAACGGTTTGTATCAGCTGCTATTCCTCTTCATTTTCGGAAACCTGATCCCGATGCACGCGCCGGGGCTCGTCATCAAAGGCTCCTCCGGCATCGCCAACACGCTGGATCTAAAGCCCGCTAAGATGATGTACGCGCTGGACAATCTCTGGAAGCTCAAGTTTGAGCCCACGCTGTACCTGTTTGCCGGGCTGCTGGTGATCATCGCGGTGATCGCCTTCCTGCGCAAGCGTTCTTCCCTCCAAAAGATGCTTAGCCTGATTGGCGTCGCCGTGGGTAGCTGCCTGTTGATCCAGTTGCCCGCCGTGAAGGGATGGTTCTCGATGGTCTCGATCCCGATCGTCACCTTCGGGCTGGTAGGGCTGCTCTGCCTGTTCAACGTGCTCATCATGCGCACGCGGTTGGGCCAGCAATTCCGCGCCGTCGGCCTGAGCGGCACGGTGGCCAACGCCGCCGGTATCGACGTGGATCGTACCCGCCTGATCGCCATCATCTTCTCCACGGTGCTGGCGGCCTGGGGGCAGCTGATCTTCGTACAGAACATGGGCTCGCTGCAAACCTACGGCGCGCACGAGCAGGTCGGCCTGTACGCGGGCGCAGCGATCTTGGTCGGCGGCGCTTCCATCGTGCGCGCCACCAACACCCAGGCGCTCATCGGCTGCGTGCTGTTTCACGCGCTGTTCATCGTTGCTCCGCCCGCCGCTAACAACATGTTCGGCGATGCCGCCATCGGTGAGTACTTCCGCGTTTTCGTCAGCTATGGCGTCATCGCGTTGGCACTGGTGCTGCACGGCCTGCGTCTGCGCAAAGAATCCACGCCCGCCGCGAAGCTGAAGGCACTCTCCGAAAAGGCCGCTTAAGCGCGCCACGCATAGCAAAAGCCCGTTCCCAATCGACAGGAACGGGCTTTTTTGACGCTCGTTTTTTTCGACCACAGCGCTCGGCTTACTGTGCGCTGTTTTCCGCCTTCTTGCCGCCGATGTTCAGCAGCAGGTTGAGCAGGATGCCGAAGATGGCCGCGCCCGCTACGCAGGGCACGTTGACGCCGAAGAAGGGGATGTTGCCGCCGAATGCATACTGGCCGCCGATGCCGATAATCATGATCGTAGCGATCACGGCGATGTTCTTCGAATCAAACATGTCCACCTTGCGGTCGATCATGATGGCAATGCCCTGCGCCGCGATGGCGCCGAACAGGAACACTTCCAAGCCGCCAATGACCGCAGTCGGGATGGCGTAGATGGCGTTGATGAGCGGCGTAAAGCAGGCGATAATCATCGCGATGACCGCTGCACCAAACAGCACCGGCACCGAGAACACCTTGGTGATGGCCATGGCGCTGATGTTCTCGCCATAGTTGGTGCCAGCGGGGCCGCCTACAAAGCCGGCAACCATATCGCCGACGCCGTCGCCGATCAGGTTGTTGCCCAACTGGCTGGAGATGTCATACTGCTTGGCGGAGTTCTTTTTGCGCGCAAGGTCGTTCACGTAAATATCCAGCTGATACACATGCGCGGTAGACTCGGGAATGGTCGCAATGGCGATGGGCATGATGGCCGCCACCGCCGCCCAAGTCGGGATCGGAATGGTAAAGTTGGGGATGGCGAAGGGGCCGAAGGCCATAAGGCTCTCTTTCGTAGTCGCGGGCAGGAAACGGAAGATGCTGATGCCGGTGATGCCCCATAGGATCAGCGCCGTCACGCAGCCCACCAGCGGCCCTAAGAGCAGCGGCAGCTGCCCCCACACGCCCTTGAGGTACACCGAGAACAGGATGGTCGCCAGCAGCGTCACCAGCGAGACGATCAGGCCGACGTTGCAGGCGGTGGCCACCTGCGCCTCGCCCACATGCACGTTGCCCAGCGCGCCGAGCGAGGCCGGAATGGCGTCTCCCAGCGCGACACCGGCCAACGTGAGGCCGATAATCATCGCGATGGGGCCGGTCACCGAAGCGGGCAGGATCTTTTCAATGGAATCGCGGCCAAAACGCTTCACGATGAAGCCCGCCGCGATCGAGACGAAGCCCGACATGATGATGCCGAACTGCGCCACGGCGATGCGCTGATCCAGCGCCGGGAACTGTGCCACCATGGCCTCGGAGCCCATGATGCCCATGATTGCGGAGAGATAGGAAAAGCTGGAGCCGTAGTACAGCGGAATCTTGCGCCCCGTCACCAGCAGGAAGCAGATTGTCGCCAATCCGCTGGCGAAGATGGTGGTAGAGATATGAAAGCCCGTGATGATAGCGACGGTAACCGTGGCGGGAAACATGACGATGACCTGCTGCAGCGCGTAGAGCAACAACTTCCAAATCGGCGGTCTCTCGTCGGGCAAGTAACCGGTGGCAAGCCTGGTTTTTTCCATGGTGCATCCCCCTCCTAAAATGTACATGGTGTAAATACGTGACGGCGACCCGCGCCGCGTATGGGCAAAAAAAAACTTACGCCGCTTTCTTTGTCAGAAACGGAATAAGCATCAACTGGAACTAAGAGAACAGGAACGAGGAGAACAGGAACCAAGGGATTGGGAGCCGAGAGAATAGGGATGCGAAGGAGTCAAAAGCGGAAATGCCGGAAAATCGAAAACCGCGGGGCGAAATACCGTGTTAACCGCCTGCCTGTTCGCCCTTCCGCGCATCGATGTCCTCCCCCTTCGCGTATGACCCGCCCACACATTTTTCGACATTATAGCAAGCAAGAATTGGCTTGTCAACCAATTTTTCGCGGCGCGTTTGCCCGGCGGGTTTGTAGGGTTGGCGTCGTCGCGCAAAGTGAATCGGCAGATGAGATTGCGCGGATTCATCCAAGTCATTTGAAAAGAAGCGATATCGAGGCAAACAATAATCCGAACCCATCGCCGACAGCCATAAACTGTCTGGATTGGTTCGGATTATATGGGAGTGGTGCCGGTGGTCGGACTCGAACCGACACGGTATCGCTACCAACGGATTTTGAGTCCGTCACGTCTGCCATTCCATCACACCGGCAAGTGCTTATGAGGGAGACGAGACACATTATAGCATGGGCAACGTGCGTTCGCAAGCCCTAATCGTCGATGACCTCGACGTTTTGCCTTCCGAACAGGTCAAAAATCTGCTCCTTGGCGCGGTCGGCCTGCGCCACCTGCTGCTTGGAAGGCGCATCGCTCTCTGCCTCGAGCTTGAGCGTCGCCTCGGGATCCCCGGCGGCGCGCAGTGCTTGCTCGATGGGCAGGCGGCAGGCATCCATGCCCAGCACCTGCAAATACACCTTGGCGGAGGTGGGAAAGGTAACGCGATACGCATGTCCCTCGCAACCGGCATATTGCCCGCTCATCAGCTGCGCATACACGCCGGGGCTCTCGCGCTTCAACGCGCCCATGGCGGTTTTCCATACGTCCTGCGCGGAGGCCGGGGCGGCGGATCCGGCCTCGGGCGCAGCCGTCACCGGTGCCTCCGGCTTGAGCGCGGCGGCAGCTCCCCGAGCGGGAGCGGCCTCGGGCGCGGCGCTAGGTACGCTAGGCTTGGCGGGCTTGACGGTTGCCGCAGGGGCGATCGCCCCCTCGCGCACCGCGCGCTCCAGCGTCTCGATGCGCTCGATCAGCGCGGCGGGCGTCTGCCCTTCCTCGGGCTGGCAGGCGCGTACCGCGGCCACCTCCAGCGGCAGCCGGGGCTGGCTGGCCCACTTCATGTCGCTTTCGGCGGCGAGGAAGCTGTCCAGCAGCTTCAGCATCTGGCTGCGCGTGGCCTGTTTCGCTTGCGCGCGGTAACTCTGCGCGTCCTCCTCGGTGATCTCCAGCAGGTCGGGCAGCGCGTCGCCACAGGTCTGCGCCAGCATCAGCGCGCGCAGGTGCTGCGATACGTCGCGCGCAAAAACCTGCGGCTCACGGCCATAGCGCATCAATTGATCGATGCCTTGCAGCGCGGCGGCGGCATCGCTATCGAGCAACGCCTGCGAAAAGCGGAACAGAAAGTCCCGGTCACTGGCGCCAAGCACCTCCAGCACCAGCGCCTCATCCAGCGCGTCTCGGCTGAAAGAGAGACACATATCCAAGATCGAAAATGCGTCGCGCATGCCCCCCTCGGCCGCGCGGGCGATGCGCACGAGCGCGGCATCGTCGCTGTTGGCTCCGGCCTTATCGGCGGCCTCGCGCAAGCGGCCTACGATTTGCCTCGCGGGGATGCGCCGGAAATCGTACCGCTGGCAGCGGGAGAGGATGGTGGCGGGCAGCTTTTGCGGCTCGGTGGTGGCGAGGATAAACACGGCATGCGCCGGTGGCTCCTCCAGCGTTTTGAGCAGCGCGTTGAACGCCCCGGCGGAAAGCATGTGTACCTCGTCGATGATGTACACGCGATATTTTCCGTACTGCGGCGGATATTTGACCTTCTCGCGCAGGTCGCGAATCTCGTCCACGCCGTTGTTGGAGGCGGCGTCGATCTCCACGATGTCGAGGTTGTTTTCATCCTCCAGTCGCTGACACACCGCGCAAACGCCGCAGGGATCGCCATCCTGCGGGTCGAGGCAGTTGATGGCGCGCGCCAACACCTTGGCGGTGGAGGTTTTGCCGGTGCCACGGCTGCCGTTAAACAGGTAGGCATGCGCCACACGGCCGCTCTGAACTTGGTGGCGCAGCGTGGCGATGATGGCCTCCTGCCCCACAAATTCCGCGAATCGCGCGGGTCTCCACTGCCGATAAAGCGCCTGATATGCCATGCTGCCGCCTCCCAGATTCTTGCGAAGATGAATGTACCTTTTATTATCCTTGATTCGGGCGGCGCGCGCAAGCCTTTCTTTTTGCCCTCCTACCGTTTGAGCGGCGCGGGGGTTATGTTGCCCAAAATAGCCGGATGCTTGGCGCCGGTGGCGCTGGGCGCGTTGCCCATGCGGCCTTGCATCGTTTCATAGGCCAGCAGCGCAAAGGCGATGGCCTCCTTGGCATCGGCGGAATAGCCCAGATCCTCCTGCACCAGCACCGGGCATTCCGGCAGCAGCTCCTGAATCATCCGGCGCAGCGTCAGGTTATGGCTGCCACCGCCGCCGAGAATGATCTCGTCAATGGGCGCATAAGGGAACACAAAACGGCGGTAGTTTTCCGCCATAGAAAGCGCGGTATACCGGGTAGCGGTCGCCAGCCAATCCGCCGGGGCGACGTTCGGGTATTTCGCCAGCGCGGCATCCACAAACTGCGCGCCGAACAGCTCGCGCCCGGTGGCCTTGGGCGGCGGCTCCAGAATATACGGCACCGCCATCCACTCGGCCAAAATCGCCTCCTGTGCCTCGCCGGTGGCCGCCAATCGGCCTTCATCGTCATAGGGCAAGCCGTAGAAGCGCTGGCACAGTTCGTTGATAATCATGTTCGCCGGGCCGGTATCGAAGGCCACGACTTGATCCAGCGCGCACTGCTCGGGAAGCACCGTCACATTGCCGATGCCGCCTAAATTCTGCAGCGCCCGCCCCTTATCGCCGCGATAGAGCAGGTACTCGGTATACGGCACCAGCGGCGCGCCTCGCCCGCCCGCCGCCATATCCATCGCGCGGAAGGAGGAGACCACCGTCGCCCCGGTTTCATAGGCGATGATGGCCGGTTCGCCAATTTGCAGCGTTGAAGCCAGCCACTCCCCCTCGTCAACCGGAATGTGGTAGACGGTTTGCCCGTGCGAGCCGATGCAGTACACTTCGCTCATATCAAACCGCGCCTGACGGCAAACCTCCTTCGCCGCCTCGGCAAAGGCATATCCGAGCTCCACGTTCAGGCTGCAAGTCAACGCGATGTTGGAGCGATCGAGCGAGCAATCGTCCATAATCCTGCTGCGCAGCGCGGGGCGCATGGGCAGCGTGCAAAATCCGGCCAGACGCGGCGCGCCCTCGCCGATCTCGACCAGCGCGGCGTCGATGCCGTCCAACGACGTGCCGCTAATCATCCCGATCACGTATGGCATAGTTGACCTCCTCAAAGATGATGACAGGCAACCCGATGCTGGGCGGCGATCTCCGCCAATTCCGGCATCTGCTGGCGGCAAAGCTCGGTGCAGCGCGGGCAGCGCGGGTGAAACGGGCAACCGCTGGGCGGATTGGCGGGGTTGGGCACCTCGCCCTGTAACAGAACGCGCGGCTTCTTTTGCAGCGGATCGCGCACCGGCACGGCGGCCAGTAGCGCTTGCGTGTATGGATGGCAGGGGGTTTTATAAATCGCCGCCGTATCGCCAACCTCCATCAAGCGCCCCAGATACATCACGCCGATGCTGCTGGAGATGTGCCGCACGGCGTTTAAATCGTGCGCGATAAACAGCAGCGACAGCTCCATCTCCTGCTGCAAATCCATCAGCAGGTTCAAAATTTGCGCCTGAATCGATACGTCCAGCGCCGAGATCGGCTCGTCGGCCACGACGAAGCTGGGGCGGCTAATCAGCGCGCGCGCGATGGAGATGCGCTGCTTCTGCCCGCCGGAAAACTGGTGCGGATAGCGCGCAAGCTGATCCGCCGCCAGCCCGACGGTAGCCAGCATCGCCCGCACGCGCTCCTCGGTTTCGGCTTTGCTCAGCGAAAAATGCACGCGCAGCGGCTCGCCGAGCAACTGGCGCACCGTCATGCGCGGGTTGAGCGAGCTATACGGGTTCTGAAATATGAATTGCATATCGCGACGCTTTTTCCGCAGCGACTCAGCGTCCAGCGCGGCGACATCCTCGCCCTGAAAGAACACTTGGCCGCCAGTCGGCTGGATCAGTCGCAGGATGCTGGCGCCGGTCGTGCTCTTGCCGCAGCCCGATTCGCCCACCAGCGCGAAAACCTCGCGCGGCCGAATCTTGAAGCTGATATCCTCCACCGCATGCACATGCCCCACGGTCTTTTTCATCAGCCCGCGCTTGATGGGGAAATAGGTTTTTAAATGGCGAACATCCAAAATGTACTCAGACATGCCCTACCTCCTCCTGCCGCAGCGCGCACCGGCACAGGTGCCCGGGCGCGATTTCCACCAGCGGCGGCGCCTGCTCGTGGCAGCGCTGTGTACATGCCGCGCAGCGGTTGGCAAACCGGCACCCGGCGCTCCACTGCCCGGCGGCAGGCACCATGCCCGGGATGGAGTAAAGCTTGGCGGTGGTGGCATCCATCGAGGTCACCGAGCGCAATAGCCCCTGCGTGTACGGATGCAGCGGATGGTGGAACAGCTCCGCCACGCTGGCCTGCTCGACGATCTGCCCTGCGTAGAACACCGCCACCTCCTCGCAGGTTTCGGCGATTACGCCCAGATCGTGGGTAATCATGATGATCGAGGTATCGTTGGTCTCCTTCAGCTCGTTCATCAGCGCCAAGATCTGCGCTTGAATGGTGACGTCCAGCGCGGTGGTCGGCTCGTCGGCGATGAGCAGCCGGGGCTTGTTGATGAGCGCGATGGCGATCATGATGCGCTGCAGCTGGCCGCCGGAAAGCTGGTGCGGATAGCTGCGCAGCGTCTGCTCCGGCCGGGGGATGTTGACCTGTCGCAGCATCGCCAGCGCGCGCTCGCGCATCTCCTTGTCCCGCATCTCCGGGTGGTGAAAGTCCAGCGCCTCAAACATCTGCTGTTCGATGGTAAAGATCGGATCCAGCGAGGTCATCGGCTCCTGAAAGATCATCGCGATCTCCTGCCCGCGCAGGCGCTGCATGTACTTGGCGTCGGCCTTGAGCAAATCCACCTCGCCCGCCAAGCTATCGAAGCGAATGCTGCCCTGCGCGATGCGCAGCGGATACGGCAACAGCTGCAAAATGGCCGAGGCAGTGACGCTCTTGCCGCAGCCCGATTCGCCGACGATGCCGAAGCTCTGCCGCCGTCCGATTTTCAGATCGATGCCCTCCACCAGGCGGACAGCGCCGTCCTGCCGGGGGATCTCCACGCACAGGTTTTGTATTTCCAATAAATTCTGCATCTTGCGCTCCATCTCGTCCCCTCCTATAGCTTCAGCTTGGGATCCAGCACATCGCGCAGGCTGTCCCCCAAGATGTTAAAGGACAGGATGGTCAGGATAATCATCAGCGCCGGGAAGATCGCCAGCCAAGGGTAGTTCTCCATAAAGCCGCGGCTCTCGGAGAGCATCGATCCCCATGACGGATCCGGCGGCTGAATGCCCAGCCCCAGAAAGCTCATCGAGGCCTCGGTGAGGATGGCACCGGAAAGCGCCAGCGTCGCCTGCACCGTAAAGGGCGCCAGGATGTTGGGCGTAACGTGGCGGAACAGCACCGAAAACGGCTTCAGGCCGATGCTGCGCGCGCTTTGGATGTAATCGGTGGCCTTGACGCTCTTGACCGAGGCGCGCACCGTCCGCGTAAAGACCGGGATGTTGACGATGCCGATCGCGATCATGGTGTTGATGATGCTCTTGCCCAGCACCGACACGATGAACAGCGCCAGCAGTATGGACGGGAAGGCGAAGATGATGTCCATCACCATCATGATGGCGCTCTCCACCCGCTTTTCAAAGTACCCGGCGATCATGCCCAGCAGGTAGCCGAAGCCAGCGGCGATGCTCACCGAGACGATGCCCACCAGCAGCGAAACGCGCGCGCCGAACAGCACGCGGGTGAACACGTCGCGTCCAAAGTTGTCCGTGCCGAAAAAGAACCGCATCGACGGCGCGGCAAACTTGGCGATGCGGCCATTGACTTTAACCATCTCCGCCACGCCGTAGCGCGCCAGCAGCGGCGCAAAGACCGCCATCACCACC
The DNA here is from genome assembly GCA_031552825.1 of Eubacteriales bacterium. Lineage (GTDB taxonomy): Bacteria > Bacillota > Clostridia > Christensenellales > Aristaeellaceae > WQXF01. Next base: position 38,332 of record JAVBMD010000026.1, on the reverse strand, counting down.
ACCAGCAGCACGCCGATCAACCCCCAGCGCCCCAGCCCATCGGCCCATAGCGCCGCCAGCGGCGAAACCTCCCCGGAGGGCAGGCGGCCTTGCTTCGCGGGTTTTGTTGCGTTGCGCATACCCTGTCCTCCTCTTTATTGATATGAAATGCGCGGATCGATGTAGGTATAGAGAATATCCACCAGCAGGTTGACCAGCACGTACAGGCAGGCGATGAACAGCACGCAGCCCTGCACCACCGGGAAATCCTTTTGCATGATACCGGTCAGCACCATCTGCCCCAGCCCGGGCAAGGAGAAGATCTGCTCCACCACCACCGTGCCGCCCAGCAGGCTGCCGAACTGCATGCCCACCAGCGTAATGATGGGAATGCAGCCGTTTTTCAGCGCGTGCCGAAAGATGGTGATGCGCTCCGAGGCGCCCTTGGCGCGCACCGCCTTGATAAAATCCTGCCGCATGACCTCCAGAATCGACGAGCGCGTCATGCGCATCACCGAACCGGCCATAATCGACCCCAGCACGATCGCGGGCAGGATCATGATTTGCAAATTGACCAGCGGCTGCTGGAAGAGGCCGACGTAGCCCACCGGCGACGAATAGCCGAATGCCTTGGATAAAAACAGAATGAGCAGCGTCGCAAACGCAAAGTTGGGTACCGACACGCCCAGCAACGAAAACACGCGCACCACCTTATCGATCCACGTGTTGCGCTTGAGCGCCGAGAGGATGCCCAAGGGTATGGCGATCAGCCAAGAGATGATGCAGGCTAGGATCGTCAGCTCCGCCGATAGCGAAAAGCGATGCAATATCTCCGGAAGAATCGGCTCGTTGGTGCGGAAGGAGGTGCCGAAGTCGCCCCGCACAGCGTTGCCGATCCACGAAAAATACTGAACCGGCAAGGGGCGATCCAGCCCCAGCTTCTTTTCCCACGTAGCGCGCAGCTCCGGCGTGCCTTCGATGCCCAGCATGCCGTCCACCACATTGCCCGGGATGAGTTGCATAATGATAAAAATACACAGGCTGATACCGATCAGCACAGGGATCAGCAACAGCAGCCTGCGCAGCACGTAATCACGCACGGCTTCGCCCCCTTACAAACAGAATAGAAAGAGGCGCCCTGCCAACGGGTCGGGCAGGGCGCCCCGGTCGGCGCAAACTTACTTGGTCAGCGTCGTGGTGGCGAACGAGTAAACGTTGGAAGCAACCGGCGCATAACCGCTCAGGCCGGTGCGGGCAAAGAAGTAGTCCATCGGGCTGACGAAGGTGATGTTCGGGCAATCGGTCAGGATGATGGCGGCGGCTTCCTTATAGTACTCCTGCCGCTTGGCGACGTCGGTGGTTCCCGCGCCCAGCGCGCACAGCTCGTCGACGCGGGCGTTGGAATAGCTGGCGATGTTGGCGCCCGCATCGGTGGCGAAGAAGAAGGCCACGGCGCGGCTCGGATCGGTGCCGGCGGTGTTCTGGCAGACCATCATCTGGAAGTTCTTGGCCTTCCACTGATCGACGTACTGCGCGTTCTCGACGTTCTCAATCTTCACCTTGATGCCGATCGGCGCGAGCTGCTGCTCCAGCACCACGGCCAGATCGCGCAGGGTGTCGAGCAGACCGGTGGTCAGCGTCACCTCAAAACCATCGGCATAACCGGCCTCGGCCATCAGGGCTTTGGCCTTCTCGATATCCTGCTTGTAGAAGGGATCGTTATCCACCGGCACCGCCCACTGACCCATGGCCGGAGGCGCGAAGCTGGCGATCACCGCCTGCCCGTCGTACACCAGATCCAAGATTTCCTCGCGGTTGACCGCTAGGCTAATGGCCTGCGCCACGCGCGGATCCTTGAACTGATCCATCGTCAGGTTCAGGCACAGGGTTTGGTAGGTCAGCGTCTGGTAGGCGATGACCTGGATGTCCTTGTCGCCTTCGACCAGCGGCACGCTGGCGGCGTTGCCGACGATCAGATCCACCTCGCCGGTGCGCAGCGCGGCCAGACGGGCGGCCATGTCGGTCATCACGTAGTATTCGATGCCGCCCATCGTCGGCTCACCGGCCACAAAGTAATCCGGGAACGCGGCCAGCGTCACATGGTTATCGGGAACCCATTCCACGAAGGTATAGGGGCCGGTGCCCGCATCGGCACGGGCGATGTCGCCCTTGTTCTCCTCCACGACTTCCTTGCAAACGATGGAAGCGTAGGTGCTGGAGAGGTTGGCGAGGAACGGCGCGTTGATGGCCTTGAGCTTGAACTGCACGGTGTAAGGATCGATTACTTCGATGGTATCGATCATGTTGTAATAGTTGGCGGTGTTGCCCAGCGCGCCCAGATCGGGATTCAGAATGCGCTCGAAGCTGTACTTGACATCCTCCGCGGTCATTTCGCGGCCGTTATGGAATTTCACGCCCTTGACGAGGTGGAACACGTAGGTGGTCTCGTCCGGCTGCTCCCAAGATTCGGCCAGCTCCGGCACGACCTGCAGCGACGCATCGACGTCGACCAGTTGGTTGTACATCTGCGTAATCATGCGCAGCGAGGCGATGGCCGGGGTGGTGTGGGGATCAAACCCCACCGGCTCGGCATCGGTACCGTACTTGAGCACCGGGGCGTCCGCGGCATTCGCCATCGTCGAGAGACCAAAGACCAGACACAGAGCCAGGACCAGGGCAAGATACTTGCGCATAGTGTTCCCTCTTTCCCTTTTGGTTTTCTATTCGAGAAGCGCTTGGCTTCAAGAACACAGATCGGCCACCGCCTGAAACAACGCCCTGCGATAATCGTTGGTGGCGTTGGGATTGGCGTCCGGATAGAACAAGCGGTTGGTGAAGGCGACCGCGCCAATCCCCAGCTCCGGCGAGAGATACAGCGCGGTGCCGGTAAAGCCGGTGTGCCCGCAGCCGCGCGGGTACATTTCGCCCAGCTGAAAGCCCAAACCGCGCCCGGAGGTTTGCTCCTTCATCGCCTCGCGCAGCAGACCGCGAAGGCTGTTCAGGTAGCGCCGCCCCAGCGCCTCGTAGGCGGCCACATCGGCAAATAGGCCCGCGTGTCCAGCCACGCCGCCAAACGCATAGAATGCATTGCCGTCGTTGGCCTGCCCGCGAATCGGCCGGTGCGCGCGCCAGCCAGAAAAGAAAATGCCGCGCCGGGCGCACATTTCTTCCTCGATGGGGTTGCCGTAGGAAGAGGGCACGATGGGCCGCGCCTCATCCGGGCGGTAACCCAAGCCCGGAATGCCGAGCATCGCCACGCAACGCGCCAGCGGTTCCCCTACCGTGGCCTCGACGAGCCGCCCCAGCAGCATAAAGTTCAGATCGCTATAGACCATGCCCTCGCATGGCGGATATTGCGGCAAAATCCGGTCGAGCACCGCATACAAATCACCCTGCTGCGCGTAGATCGGGTACCAATCTATCAAACCGGAGGTATGGGTCAGCAAATCCCGGATGCGCACCGCCGCCAACCGCTCCCGCAGCACCGGCCAATCGGTGATGCCCGGCAGGTGCGCGAGGATGCCGTCGTCAATCGAGAAGCGCCCCGTCTCGGCCAACAGCAGCACTTGGGTAGCGGTGGCCAGCTTGGTCAGCGACGCCACATCGAACAGCGATTCGACCGTCGCCTCGCCATATGCCGCGCGATACAACGCGCCCTCGGCGTCAAACACATCGACCGCCGCCGAAGGAAAATAGCCCCGCGCTTGATAATCCAGCGTAAGGGAATCCACGCTGCGCCGGAGCTCCGCCAACTTGCCCTCGGACGTTCTTATCGCCATACACGCTCCCTGATTACAGTGAAGGAGGGATGCAAAAAACTCGCGCGTTACACTGCACGCGGCGATCCTCTATCTGGCGTAATCATAGCATGCGCGGCCAGTTTTTTCAAGGCAAGATTCGTCGCGGGCGCAGCGCCATCGCAGCGCGAATTTGAAACGTCTCCTATGTATTTCGACATTTTTCCACATGATGCAGGATTTTCCGCAAGGTTAGCGAATAATATTTTGATATTCTTTGCATTATCGGCTCTACTCCGGATTTTCGAAGAATATCATGTTCTACAAAACAAACGAAACGGAGGAAATCAATCATGGGCAATATCATCATCCAACTGTTGTGTGGCGGTCTGGGCGGCATCGGCGCGGGCAAGGTCATGCCGAAGCTTTCCCTCGGCAACGTCGGCAATATCATCGCCGGCATCCTCGGCGGCGTGGGCGGCGGCCAGCTGCTCAGCGCGTTGGGCATCGGTTCTTCCGGCATGGACATCGCCGGTATCCTGACCAGCGTCTTGGGCGGAGGCGTCGGTGGTGGCGTGCTGATGGCCATCGTCTCGGCGCTCAAAGGCATCTTGGGCAAGAAGTAATCCGCAGTGCGCTATCAGCCGCCCTTTCCGTCGCAAGCGGGAAGGGCGGTTTGTTCTATATCGGGACATAGATTCTCCCCCCAAAAGCCATAGCCGCAAAGGCGCGTGGCGCTTTGCGGCTACAGATGAATGGGAGGCTGCCCGCCGGGAAAGCGCGGGCAGCCCAATAAAGGTTTACTTACGGCGTGGCGCCCTTGGTCACCGTCACTTGGTTTCCGGCGGCATCGGCGGTCACGCTCGCGCCCAGCGCCTCGGTGAATACCTTCTCGGCGGCGTAGAGCGTCGTCCCCTCCATCATCAGCGGCTCGGTAACGCTCAACGCGGTACCGGCCTTGGTAATGGTGGCGTTGCTCATCGTATCGCCGCTGGTTTGGTAACTCACCTTCACGGGGTTGGCGGTGCTGCCCGCCGGGGTGATGGTCCACTCGGTTGTGGTCGCGCCGCTCGGGCTTTTCTGCACGGCGAAGCCCAACGCCTTGGCCACAGCCTCCAGCGGAAGCCATACCGTGTTATCCTTGTCGATTCCCTTTTCGGTCAGCGTTTTGCCGTCCACGGTGATGGCCAGCGTGGCGGCGTTGGCGTCGGCATTGGCGTCACCGGTAGGCTCCGTCAACGCTTCCGCGGTCGCCGCCGCCGTGGGGGCGGTGGTTGCCGCAACCGTCGCGTTCACGGTCGGCATCGGCGTGGAGGTTGCGGTTCGATTGGTGGTACATCCGGCCGCCGTCAGTAGCAACAGCATCGCCATGGCAATCAGGAGACAACGTTTCATAGAATTGATCCGCATGCGCTTCATCCTCTTTCACTGCGTCTTTTGCGTGCTGTCACAGCCGCATTCAATATCTACGCAGACACCATGCAAATCATTCGTATCGGTGAAAAAAGATTGTTCGATTTAATCGATGGTTTGCGCCCGCTTACTCCAAATCCACGTTATCGTTCTTCGCGATGCAGGCGGCGGCAGTGCGCAAACTGACCACCCAGAAATCCTCCAACTCCTCGATAACGGTCAGGCGCGTGCCCGCGCTTAGCTCGCTGACCTGCTTGGCATCCAGCGAAGGATAGGCGTAAGCCGGTACGCCGCCAGAATTTAGCACGATATGCCGCGCGGGATACACCACCAGATCGGCGCGAAGGTAGCCCTCGTGGCTCGTGCCGTCCTTGCCGCCATCGTAATGCACGAAGATGTAATCGCCCTCTTTGCGCGCGAAGGTGAAGGTTTCCCCGTGCTGCAGCGTCGCCAGCTTGCGCGCCTCCACGTCCGGCCCGACGCGCAGAGAAATTGTGCGCGAGATCACCTCGCCCTGCGCGCGGAAGTTGCGCAGATCGGTGCCGATGCTTTCATATTGGCCTTCGGGGATATACCCGGTATACGATTTTTCGCTCTCCTCGTCCCACGCGCGCACCTTTTCGTATCCGGTTCCGCCCGTATCGTCCTCAAAGGAGACGATGGCGCCGTCGGGCAATAGGCACAGCACCTTGGCATCGGGGGAAGGCTCCTTGCGGAGCGCCACCGGTCCGTTCTTTATTTGTTTTGAGTCAATCAAGTCCCGATCCGCCATGGCCGATGAAGTCCACACAGAAGAAAACAATACCAAACAAAGCGCCAGTATCCACCCTTTTTTCATAGGAATCCGTCCCTTCCTTTTTGCCCGCCTAGCGGCGCGCTATGCTACCGATAAAACGCAGCAAGCCGCCGTTTTATTTCCTCATTTTGTAAAGTTTTCTCCGCTTTCCTTTCGAACGAAAAGCCGTGCGCGCTTCCGCCCGGTGCATATGAATAGAGAATTCATACACTAAAAGCGCGAAAAGCGTCAATTCTTTCTATACATCCATGCGAAACCTGCTATAATGTGGAGGTAAGTTTGGACTCCGGGAGGAATCACGATGTTTGGCGCATTCCTGCGCAAATTACAACAGCCCTTGCTCCGCGCCACCGATTTCGAGCGCAAGGAGCATTTTGCGGCCATGGTGCTTATGGCGTTTGTCGGCGGGCTGCTGCATCTCTTTTTTTTGGTCTACTTTGCCATCAATGCCGTACTGCCCCTAGTATGGATCAACCTAGGCAGCTGCTGCCTCTATGTGGCGGCGGAAATTTTGATATTAAAAAACAGGCAGTCGATTGCCTCCGTGCTGATGAGCGCGGAGGCCTGTGCGTATGCGCTGCTAAACGTGTGGCTGCTGGGCTGGGCCAGCGGCGCGCAGTGGCTTACGCTGGTGGCGCTGCTGCCGCACTTTCTGTTCTCCGACGTTTCCGCGAAATTGCGCACGCTGCTGTCCCTGCTGGTGGGCCTCTCCGTCAATCTCTGCTTGGTCGTATCGATGCTGACCACGCCGGTTCTGACGGTAAAAAACTATCCGCTGCTACAATTCGTTCACCTAAACATCACGCTGCTCTGCGTCATGATGGAATTGACCATCAACGACGTTCAGCGCCTGATCTCCTCCTCGCGCGCACAACAGCGCCTGCTCAAAATACGCGAGGACTCCATGCTGGATCCGCTGACCCAACTGCACAACCGGCGGTACATGGATGAATGCTTCGGCGCTTGGCTCCATCACGTGCAGTACAACGCCGTGTTCGTGATCCTAGATCTGGACAATTTTAGCGACATCAACAATACCCATACGCATTTCGTCGGCGATCAGGCGCTGCGCTTTTTCGCGGACAGCCTGCGCTCACAATTCCGGCAAACCGATCTGCGCGTGCGCTGGGGCGGAGACGAATTTTTATTGATACTGCCCAATATCGAAGAACAGCAGGCATGGGTGCTGGTTGAAAAACTATCGGCGCATCTCGCGCAAAATGCTTATGGGCAGGCCGAGGACGGCACGCCTCTCTATCTCTCTTTTTCCGCCGGGGTCAGTCCCTACGATCACGCGCTGGGCGTCATCGGCTCCATGCACCTTTGCGATCAGTCTATGTACCAGCACAAGCGCAGCAAAAAGACGCAACCCGATCTCCCCGCGACAGAAACAACGGAAGGAGCGTGAAGCATTTGTTGGAGGATCGATTCGAAAGAAGCTACGAGCAGGCGATGCAGCACGGCGCGCGGCTGGAAACCGTGCTCGATAACTTGGACACACAAATCCACGTCACGCGCCCCGAAACCGGCGAGATCCTGTTCATCAACAAAGCGCTGCGCGAAGCGAATCAACTAAACAATTTGGATCTTTCCACCACCACTTGCTGGGCGATCCTCGGCGAAAACAAGGAGTGCATCTGCGAGTGCTGCCCCTATGAGGAGCTCAAGCGGCGGCCGAACAGCAAGTGCGAATGGGATGTGGACGACCCGGCGACCGGCCGGAGCTACCACAACGTCAGCTTTCTGGTTGAATGGGGCGACGGCTCGCAGGTCTACATGTGCCAAACCATCGACATCACCGAAACACGGCAGTTGCTCAGCACGCTGGAGCGCCAGGTAACGCTGCAACAGTTGCAGGCGCAAATCGCGATGGAAGCCAGTCAGCACACGCGGCTGGACGCCATCGCCGATAGCCTGCTGGCCTCTACCGCCGCCTATTTGGGCATGGATCGCGCCTTTTTGCTTACGTTGCCAAAGTCGGACGCGCCCTTCGCCTTAACCTCCGAGTGGTGCGCGCCGCAGGTTCCCTCCCTCTCGCCAGCGCTGGATGGTCTGCAACTGCCGGAACTGCGCGAGGAATTCGCGCCGCTTCGCAGCCAATCCACGCTGGTTTTTGACGAGCCGGAACTGTTGCCGCCGGAGCTTCAGCGCGTCGGGGGGGATCAGCTGCAAAATTTGCTCATCCTTCCGCTGCGCATGGAGGGCGCGCTCTGGGGGTTGCTTTGCTATGCGATGCACCGCCGCGCGCATGCGTGGGATCAGCAGGAGATGGCCATTCTGCACACCGTTTGCGGCATTTTCGGCTCCGCCGTACGGCGCATCCACGCCGAGCAGCGGCGCGCGGAAACCCAGCGCGAACTGGAAGAAGCCATCGTGCTCGCCGAAAACGCCAGCGGCGCTAAGTCCGACTTCCTCTCGCGCATGAGCCACGAGATCCGCACGCCGATGAACGTAATCATCGGCATGTGCCGCATGGCGCTGCGCTCCGAGGATCCGGAAAAGATCCAGCACTCGCTCAATCAAATCGACGTCTCGGCCAAGCACCTGCTGGGATTAATTAACGATATTCTCGACGTTTCCAAGATCGAGGCCAACAAGTTCGAGCTGCACGACGAACCCTTCGATCTGGAGCACGTCCTGATGAACGTCAGCAATACCGTGATGGTGCGCGCAGAGGAGCGCAAGCAGACGATTCAAATCCTGCTGGCGCGCGGCATGCCCCGCCGCTTCATCGGCGATTCAATGCGCCTTGCGCAGGTATTCACCAACCTGTTTACCAATGCCATCAAGTTTTCGCCGGAGGGCGGCAATATCGTGCTGAGCATGCAGGAACTGGAGCGCGACGGCAATACCTGCACGCTGGAAGCCCGCGTGCGCGATCACGGCATCGGCATGACGCCGGAACAGCTCTCGCGCCTATTCACTTCCTTCGAGCAGGCCGACGGCGGCATCGCCCGCAAGTACGGCGGCACCGGCTTGGGGCTGGCCATCTGCAAAAGCATCGTCAACATGATGGCGGGCGATATTCACGCCGAGAGCGAACCCGGCAAAGGCAGCACCTTCATCTTCACCGTAAAGCTGGCGTTGGCTCCCTTCGCCTCCGAAGACGCGCACGCGGAAAAGAAGCTGCCCCACACGCTGCGCGTGCTGGTGGTCGACGACGAGGAGCAAACCCGCGCCTACTTTGCGGATATTATGGCCGGGTTTGGCGTCGCCTGCGAGCAAGCCGCCAGCGGCGAAGAAGCGCTTGCCCTGCTCGAGAGCGGCGCAAAGTACGATATCCTCTTTGTGGATTGGCGCATGCCCGGCATGGACGGCGTGGAAACCGTCCGCCGTCTGCGCGCGCGCGCGGGGGAGCAAATGCTGGTGGTCATGATTTCCAGCGCCGATCTTTCCGAGGTAAAGGACGAAGCCACGCGCGCCGGGGTGCAGCATTTCGTTTCCAAGCCGCTCTTCCCTTCCTCGCTATTCAACGTCATCTCCCGCATCCTCTACAGCAATACCGATGCCCCGCATGGCGAAAAAGGAAAGGGCGGGCTCTCCGACGTGCCGGATCTGCACGCCTACCGCGTGCTGCTGGTGGAAGATATGGAGTTCAACCGCGAGGTGGCCTGCGCCATGCTCGAGGAAACCGGCTGCGCCATCGACGAGGCCGAAAGCGGCCTGCAGGCCGTGGAAATGTTCCGCAAGGATCCCACGCGCTACGGCTGCATCCTGATGGACATGCAGATGCCGGAGATGGACGGCCTAGAGGCCACGCGCACCATCCGCGCCGAAAAGCATCCTTGGGCGCAGAAGGTCCCGATCATCGCGATGACCGCCAATGTGTTCCGCGACGACGTGGAGCAATGTCTGGCCGCCGGTATGGATGACCACATCGGCAAGCCCATCGTAGACCATACGCTCTACGAAAAGCTGGCCTTTTACATGCATGCCAACGCCACGCTCTCGGCCTCCGAACCCGCGCCCGCGCCGGAGGCAGCCGCGCCGCAAGAATCGCCGGAGGTTTTCCTCCCCTTCATCGGCATCGAGGGCGGTCTCGCCCGCCTGCGCGGCAACCGCAAGCTCTTCGCCACGCTGCTGGTCAGCTTCCAGAAGAACACCAAGTATGCCGAAATGTGCGCGGAAATCGCCCAAAAACACTACGAGGACGCCGCGCTATCGGCGCACGCGCTCAAGGGCATCGCCGCAAACATCGAGCTTGTGGAACTACTGCGCTTGGTGGTGGAAACCGAGGCGGCGCTCAAGTCCGGCAACGCGCCCACGGAGGAGCTGCTGGCGGAGCTGCGCAAGGCCAACGAGCAAACCTTGGCGCTTTTACCGCGCGTCATTCAATACCTAAGCCACGAAAGCGCCTAAGAAACGGCAAGATCGCCAAGGAGGTACGAGCATCATGAACAGGCATACCGTATTGGTCGTCGATGACGTGGATTTTAACCGCATCATCCTGCACGACATTCTTCAGGAAGTGTATGAGGTGGTCGAAGCCGAAGACGGCATCAAGGCCATCGATTATCTGTTCAACGCGCCGTCACAACCGGCGCTGGTGCTCCTAGACATCATGATGCCGGAAATGGATGGGCATGAGGTGCTGGAGCTTATGCGCAGCAACCCGCTCACCGAAAAAACGCCGGTGGTCTTTATCACCGCCGCCAACGCCTCCACGCACGAGGCGCGCGGCCTGCAGGAGGGGGCGCAGGATTACATCGCCAAGCCCTTCAATCAGGAGGTCGTGCTGGCGCGCGTGCGCAACCTGATCGAGCTCAACCTCTACCGCCAAAGCCTGGAGCGGCAGGTGCAGCAGCGCATTGCGCAGCTCATGCGCACCCGCGACAGCATGCTAGAGACCATGGCCAACATGATCGAATGCCGCAACCTCGAATCCGGCCAGCACGTCAAGCGCACCAGCCAGCTCACCGATCTGATGGTGCGCGCCATGCTGGCGCGCGGCATGTTCGCCGATCAACTGACCCCGGACAGCGCGCGCATGATTATCAAGGCGGTGCCCACCCATGATATCGGCAAGATCGGCATCCCGGACGATATCCTGCTCAAGCCCGGCCGCCTGACCGCCGAGGAATTTGAGATCATCAAAACCCACGCGCCCATCGGCAGCGACATCATCCGCCATATGCTGGCCGACGACGACGACCTCGAGTTCTTCCGGCATTCCTACGAGATCTGCCGCTTTCATCACGAGCGATGGGACGGCAAGGGTTACCCCGACGGCTTGGCTGGCGAGGACATTCCGCTGGCGGCGCGCATTCTGGCCATCGTCGACGTGTATGACGCGCTGGTTTCCCCGCGCGTGTACAAGCCCGCCATGTCCCACGAACAGGCCTCGGAGATCATCACCGGCGGCAGCGGCACACAGTTCGATCCGCGCCTGATCGAGGTCTACCGCGAAATCGAGCAGGACTTTCAGCGCGTCCACGACGCCTCGATGTAATCAGCCCTTCCCAACCGACGTGGATACGAGGTGAGCGACAACCATGCTATGGGTGATTCTGATCGTATTGATTCTCGCGGCGGCGATGTCGGTACAAAAGCGGGGAATACTCCGCGCGATCTGGGTGTTGATCGCGCTGGTCGCCGCCGCCTCGCTGGCCTTTTGCTTTGGCACCGGCATCCATACGATGGAGCAGTTGCAGCGCTACGCCGAGCCAGCGAATTACGCGCGGGAGCTGAGCGAGAACAACGCATTTGAAGAAGCGCTGGCGCAATACGCCCGCGCGCTGGAGTGGGAGCCCGGCGAGGCGGCGCACTACGATGGCCGCGCCGAAACCTATCGCCGCATGGGGCGCGCCGAAGAAGCGCTGGCCGACCTAGACAAGGCGGTCGCACTCAAGCCCGGAAAAGCCGATTATTACGCGCATCGCGCCGCGCTGCTCGCCGAGATGCATCGCGACGAGGAGGCGCTTTCCGACTACAACCTCGCGCTGGAGATCGATCCGGAAAACGAAACCTGCCGTAGCGGGCGCGGCGCGGTCATGCTGACGCTGAAGATGTACGCGCAGGCCGAGGTGGATCTCGCCTTGGCCGCCGCCGCCAACGAAAAAGACGCGCCATCTCGCTACCGCCTGGGCGATGCGCTGTTCCATCAGGACAAGTTCGAGGAGGCCGTGGAGGCGTACTCCACCGCGCTGGCACTCGATGAGCGCAACGCCGACTATCTGGCGGCGCGCGGCAATGCGCTGTATTCGCTGGGCAAGTACGCCGAAGCTATGCCCGATCTCACGCTGGCGGCGGAACTGCGCCCCGATGAAGCCTCGCTGCACGCCGCGCGGGGCGGCGCGCTCTTCCATCTGGGGCTCTATACCGACGCGGAAGCCGCCTATGCCGACGCGCTGGCGTTGGAGCCCGAGCATGTGGACTATCAGACCGCGCACGCCTTTGCGCTGTATCGCATCGAGCGGTTTGAGGATGCGTTGCCCGGCTTGCGGCTGGCCGCCAAGCGCATGCCGGACGAGGTGGCCGTACAGACCGCGCTGGCCGATTCCTTGGTGAAACTTGAGCGCAACGAAGAGGCGCTCAAGGTATACGACGCCGCGCTGCGGCTCCAGCCTAAGGAAGCGGCGCTGCTCGCCTCCCGCGGCCGGATTCGGCTGCAGCTCAAAGAATACGCCGGCGCGCTGGAGGATCTGACCGGCGCCGCGCAGACCAACACAGCGGACGCATCGCTGCACGCCGCCCGCGCGGAGGCGCTCTCCCACTTAGAGCGCCCCGAGGAAGCGATCGCCGCCTACGGCAAGGCGCTGGCGTTGGAGCCGAAAAACGTGCTGTACCTAACCCGGCGCGCCAACGCGCTCTATAGGCTGGAGCGGTTTGAGGAAGCGCTGCAGGACTTTACCCGCGCCGCCGAGCTGGATCCGTTGGATCCGGCGCTGCACGCCAGCTGCGGCAATGTGCAGCTTGCGCTGGAACGCTTTAACGACGCCTCCCGCTCCTATGCCCGCGCCGTGGGGCTTGCGCCCGACACCATCGCCTACATCATCGGCCATGCCAAAAGCATGATGGCGCTGCGGCAATACGACGCCGCGCAGCGCGATTACACCGACGCGCTGGCGCTAACGCCCGAAGACGCCGCGCTCTATGCCGCCCGTGGCGATGCCCGCCGCACGCTGGAACGCTACGAGGAGGCCGCCAAGGATTACCGCCGCGCCGTCGCGTTAGAAACCACCGATCCCGCCGTCTACGCCCACCTCGGCGATATGCTATGCGCGCTGGATCGCTATGAGGAGGCGCTGGAGCCTTATAGCAGCGTTCTTGCGCTCTGCCCCAACGAAAGCGCCTACTACACCGCGCGCGGCAACGCGTTTGCCCGCCTTGCGCGCCACAACGAAGCGCTCGCCGATTATGCGCAGGCGGCAAAGCTCGCGCCGCAAGATCCCGCCGCCCTCAGCAACCTCGCCTCCACACTTTCCCAGTTGAAGCGCTACGAGGAGGCGCTGCCGGAATTTGACCGCGCGCTGGCGCTGGACGGCGCCAATCCGCAGCTGTTGTACGCCCGGGGAAACGCCTATACCGCCCTGACGCGGCACGCGGAAGCGCTGGCTGACTTTACCGCCGCCGCCGCGCTGGATCCCAACAGCGCCGCCTTCGCGCGCGCGCGCGCCGATACGCTCTTTCGGCTGGAGCGCTACGACGAGGCCTCCAAGGCCTACGGCGAGGCGCTGGAGCTGGATGAAAACGGCGTGGAGTCCTATAGCCGCCGCGCCACCGCGCTGTACCTGCAAGGGCATTATGAAGAAGCGCTGACCGACTACATGCGCGCCGCCGAGCTGGATCCAAAAAACGCCGCGCAGCAGGATCATGTCGCCACCACGCTTTGCGCGCTGGAGCGCCATGCCGACGCGCTGCCTTACTACCAGCGCGCGCTGGCGCTCGACGCGGACAACCCGCAAACCCTGTATGGCTATGCCAACGCGCTCATCATGCTTGAGCGCTACGAGGAGGCGCTAGCGCCCTGCACCCAAGCCATCGCGCTGGATCCCACGCAGGCCGCCTATCCCCGCACACGCGCCGACGCGTATTTCCTGCTCGGGCGCTACGAGGAAGCGCTGGCCGATTATGACGGCGCCGCCGCGCTGCTATCCGAACCCGACGCCCTGCTGACGCTCAAAGCCGCCGATACCCTCTGCGCGCTGCAGCGGTACGACGAAGCGCTGCCCCGTTACGAAGCCGCCATCGCGCAAAACCCCAAGGCCTCCGAGCCGCTGTTCAGCTACGCCAACACGCTCTACGCATTGCAGCGTTACGAGGACGCGCTGGCGCCCTACGGCCGCGCCATCGCGCTGAATCCCGCGCGCGCGGAATACTACAGCACCCGCGCCAACGCATTGTACTTCCTTGGCCGATTCGCCGAGGCCGAGGCCGATTACGCCAAAGCCGCCGAGCTGGAGCCCAAGAACGTCTCCTTCCACATCGGCCGCGCCAACGCGCAGTATGCGTTGGCACAATACGATAAGGCACTGGCCTCCTACCAGCACGCGCTGTCGCTCAACCCGATCGACGCGTCGCTGCACAACAACCGCGGCAATGCGCTCTACATGCTGGCGCGCTACGAGGATTCGCTGCAGGATTTTGAGCACGCCATCGAGCTGGATGCGCAAAACGCCGCCTATCGCAGCGGTTTGGGGCGTTCGCTGTACGCGTTGGCGCGCTACGAAGACGCCGCCGCCGCCTTCCAGCAAGCCACGGTGCTCGATCCCGACAATGCCACCGCCTACGCATGGCTGGGCAACGTGCAGTTCGCCCTCAAGCGCTATCAGGATTCCGTGCATGCCTTTGAAAAGGCGCTGGAGCTAGAGCCGGACAACGCCGATTACCGGCAAAGCCTCGAAAACGCCTCCAAGTGGGTGGATGCCTCCGGGAATTGAGCGCAACAGAAAAAAGCTCCGCTGCCAAAATGCATGGCGGCGGAGCTTTTTACTGTGCCTATTTCGGGGGAATCTGATTCATGCCGGACGCGTAGGCGCTCAGGGCGGTGGGCAGATTCTTGCGCCCCAACAGCAGGTTGACCACCCGGCGCAGCAGCGCATACAGCACCGCGAACAGCGGCACGCCGATGAACATGCCCAAAATGCCCATCAATCCGCCGAAGAACAGGATGCCAAAGACCACCAGCAGCGGCGGCAGCCCGATGCTGGAACCGACGATGCGCGGCGCGATGATGTTGCCGTCGATCTGCTGCAGCACGATGATGAACACCAGAAAACCCAGCGCAAACCACGGATTCTGCGCCAGCAGGATCAGCAGCGAAGGGATCGCCCCGATAAAGGGGCCAAAGAACGGAATGACATTGGTGCAGGCGATGATGACGCTGATGAGCATCGCGTAGGGCCAGCCGAACAAGCTCATGCAGATGAAGCACACGATGCCCACGCAGCAGGCGTCCAGCACCGCGCCGCCGAGATAGCTGCTGAAGATGCGGTAGGTATCCCGGGCGACATCGACGGTTTCCACGTAGGCCTTATCGGGCAGCAGCGCGCGCAGCAGCTTTTTTCCCTGCGCGAGCAGCCGCTCCCGGCTGGCGAGAATGTAGATGGAAACCACCACACCCACCGCCCAATTGGCCACGCCGGACATCATACCCGCCAACCCGTTGGCAAGTCCGCTCGCCAATATGCCCAATACGGAGCCTGTGCTGGCCAGCGCGCTTTGCAGTGCGCCGCTCACCTGATTGAGCAACTCGCGCGTCACCTGGCTCACCGTGCTATCAGGTTCCAAGCTTGCGATCCACGCCGAGGCCTGCGCGTATTGCTCCGGCAGCGTGCGCACCAAGCCCGAGATTTGGCGCGCGATCTCCTGCAGGCTGGTCAGAATGCGCGGCAGCACCATCAGCAGCACCGTCGCCAGCACGATCAGCACCACCAGATAGGTCAGCAAAATCGCCAGCACGCGCCGCAGCCCGGTCTTCATCTTCCCGCGCGCGAGCCGGGCTAGCAGCCTGTCGTCAAAAAAACGCAGAATCGGGCTGAACAGAAAGGCCAGCACAAAGCCGTAGATCACCGGCATCACATAGCCGAGCACCTGTCCCAGCCAGCCGAAGATCCCGCCCAAATGATTCCACACCGAAGCAAAAACGATGGCGGCCGCGACGACCAGAAACGCGTAAATCGCCCAAGCGGTTTTCTCCTGCGACGGCTTGAATTTCATATCGTACCTCTTTCGCATGCGATATTCCCCGAACAGTATACCTTGACGGAATACGCCTAGGCAAGTACCATAAACACACAAGCTCAATCCGGCGAAAAAAGGATGTGTGTACGATGAACCCTTCCCTATCGCTGCTCCCGCTCGGCATGGCGGATCGCGAAGCGCTATACGACATGCTGCAGGAGATGCCCGCCAACGAAAACGACTTTCAAAACCCCTGCCACAGTATGCCCTATTCCGCCTTTCTCGATTGGCTGCGCGTTTGCGACGAGGAGGCCGCCGGGATCAATCTGCAAGAAGGGTACGTACCGCAAAGCTGCTACGTGCTCTGTGACGGCGAACGTCTCATAGGGTTGGGCAAGCTGCGCCACACGCTCAGCGACCGGCTCAAGCGCCGGGGCGGGCATATCGGCTACGGCATCCGCCCCAGCGCGCGCGGCTGCGGCCATGCCCGCGTGCTGCTCTCGTTGCTGCTGGATGAAGCGGGCAAGCGCGGCATCGAGCAGGCGCTGGTCACCGTCAACATCGACAACCTGCCCTCGCTGCGCGTCGTTCTCGATAACGGCGGGCGCATCGCCGATACGATCGAAGGCAAGCATCTGCTGCACGTACCCACCGCGCTCACCGAGCGCCTCCGGAACGCGCTGCACACCCGAGGCGCGCAGCGCATCGGCTTCGGGGATTTGCGGGCGCTGCCCGAGGCGCAGCGGGAAGGCTTTCCGCGCGGCATCGCCATCGCTCTGGCGTGGGATCAGGCGATCCTGCGCGGCATTGGAGAAGGCCCCACCCCCGCCTACCTCGCCAACTACAACGCCCTCAACGAGCAGCTCGACGCGCTGGACGCCTACGCCGAAACGTGGCTGACGCGGCGCGGCTACCGCGCTCGCGGCAAAACGCGCGCGGCGGTCGGCGGTTATGACGATGGGCTGACCACCCTGCTCCCGCACAAGACCGTCGCCACCCGCGCCGGGCTGGGCTGGATCGGCAACTGCGCGCTGCTGGTGACGCCGGAATTCGGCGCCGGGCTGCGCCTTTCCTCGATTCTTACCGACGCGCCGCTGGAGACCGCCGAGCCCGTCGACGCATCGCGTTGCGGCGATTGCAAGGTATGCCAGTCGATCTGCCCCGGCGGCGCGGTCAGCGGCAAGCACTGGCAGGCCGGAATGCGGCGCGAAGCGTTCTGGGACGCGGAGGCTTGCCACAAAGCCGCGCGGGCGCGCACCGAAAGATCCTTGGGCGGCGGCGAAACGCTGTGCGGCTTGTGCGTCCTGCGCTGCCCGTGGACGCAACAATATTTGCAGAACGGTTAAGAAAGAAGGGAACCCCGTGAGCAATCTGGACTACAAAAAGCAATACCCGGAGCTGTACGCTCCCAAGGCCGTTCCCGCGCTCGTCGAGGTGCCGGAGATCAGCTTCCTGATGGTCGATGGCGCCGGGGATCCGAATGGGGAGGCTTACGCGCAGGCTGTGGAACTGCTGTACGGCCTTTCCTATACCATCAAGATGAGCCACAAGAGCGGCGACGCGCCCGAAGGTTTCTTCGAATACACGGTGCCGCCGCTGGAGGGGCTCTGGTGGTGCAAGGGCGATTCCTTTGATTACAACCGCCGCGAGGATTGGCTCTGGACGTCCATGATCCGCCAGCCGGATTTCGTTACGCCGGAGGTGCTGGGCTGGGCAAAGGCGGCCTGCGCGAAAAAGAAGCCGGGGCTGGACTGCGCCAAGGTGCGGCTGGAACGCTTCTCCGAGGGGCTCTGCGCGCAAATGCTGCACACCGGGCCCTACGCCGAGGAACCGGCCACCGTCGCCGTTCTGCACCGCTTCATGGCGGAGCAAGGGCTGACCGACGAAACCGGCCTGCATCGCAAGCATCACGAGCTGTACCTCGCCGATCCCCGCCGCACCGCGCCGGAAAAGCTGCGCACCGTGCTGCGCCTGCCGGTACGGCGGGAAAAATAGTGTGTTTGCAAGTTAAACAGCCAAAATGCAACCCACGGTTGCCAAAGCGCAAATCAAACTTGGTAGCACGAAACGAGCCGCGCTGGTAGGATTGTGCCGAGGTGATAATAATGACATTTTCCGAAAAATTGCGGAAACTCCGGAAGGAAAAAGGGCTCTCTCAGGAAGAACTGGCGGGGCAACTCGACGTATCCCGGCAGGCAGTCAGCAAATGGGAAAGCGAGCAGGGCTTCCCCGAAACCGAAAAACTGCTCATGATCGGCAACCTGTTTGGCGTCTCGCTAGATTACCTGCTAAAGGAAGATCCGGCAGAGGGCGGCGCGCCCGCCGAAGGCGGCTACTACGCCAGCCGCGAGGCAGTGCTGGGCTATCTGCTGCGCAAGCGGCGCGGCGCGCGGCACATCGCACTGGGCGTCGCGATACTCATCCTCTCGCTGGTCTTCCCGATCTCGATGGATGGTTCCGGGCGGAGCACGGTGCTTTTCTTCGTAGGCGTCGCCATCGGCGTAGCGATCCTAATTCTACAAGGCTTTGCGCCCAAGCATTATCAGGAAATCGAGGAGCAGCCGTTGACCTTCGACCCGGCCTTTCTGCGCACCTTCCGTACCCAGAACGCGCAAGACCGCAAGCGCTGCGGCGCGCTGATCGTGTTGGGCGTGGTGCTGGTGCTGCTCAGCTTCGGCGTCGGCGCATTGAACTCCGGCGAGGAGCATCCCATCGTTTTCGCCGCGCTCCCCGTGCTGTGGGCGATGGCGACGACTTTGTTTATCCTCGCCGGATCTGCGCTGAGTGCCGCGCGCATCATCACCGACAACGAGAAATACATCGTCGAACACAAGCGTGAGGAGCAGAGCGAGCGAATCTACGCCGCGATGTTCCCGCTGGCATCGATGCTTTATCTGGCGCTTGGTCTCATATGGGGCGCTTGGCATCCCGGTTGGTTGGTGTTCCCGGTGACGGCGCTGGGTTGCTTCGCCTATAATTCGCTGCGCGATAATCGGTAATCACGATAGCGCACATAAAGACTTTGTTGATAGCCTGGATCCCGCGAGCGTCGCCGTTCGCGGGATTTCTTTATGCCTGCTGCAGCGCATAAAACCGATATCCGCCGCTGAGGTTTGCGCATTCCCAGCCGTGCTGGCTGAGAATGCGGCAGGCTAGATAGCTGCGCTGGCCGCTCTGGCAGTTGACGTAAAGCTTCTTGCCCTTGTCCAGCTCGCCGAGGCGTTCGCGCAGGGAATCGAGCGGGATGTTGACAGCTCCTGCGATGTGGCCGCGCGCGTATTCCCCGGCGGTGCGCACGTCCAGCAGCAAGCCGTCCGGATTGGCCTGCGCCGCCGGAACGTCGTGCCAATGAAACTGCGCCACCTTGCCGGTGAGCAGGTTCTCGATCACAAACCCCGCCATGTTGACAGGATCCTTGGCCGAGGAATAGGGCGGCGCATAACACAGCTCCAAGGCCGTCAGATCGGCGGCGGTGGCGCCGAGGCGGATGGCGGTGGCCAACACATCACAGCGCTTGGCCGCGCCTTCGCCGCCCACCAGCTGCGCGCCAAGGATCTTGCCGGTGCGCGGATCGAACAGCGTCTTGATGCTCATCCGCTGCGCGCCGGGGTAGTAGTCGGCGTGGTCGGCGGAAAAAGTGAAGGATTTTTCACAGTCGATGCCCAGCCGCCCAGCGGCGCGCTCGTTCAGGCCGGTCACCGCCACGGTGAGGCCGAACGCGCGCAGGATAGCCGAGCCCTGCGTGCCGGTATACTTGCTGGGAATGCCGCAGAGGTTGTCTGCGGCGATGCGCCCCTGCTTGTTGGCCGGGCCGGCAAGCGGCGCCATCGCCCGCTCGCCGCTGATAAAATCGGTGATCTCCGCCGCGTCGCCCACAGCGTAAATGTCCGAATCCGAGGTGCGCATGGCGGCGTCCACCGCGATGGCGCCGCGCGCGCCCAGCGCCAGCCCGGCTTCCCGCGCAAGTCCGCTCTCCGGCCGCACGCCGACCGACAGGATCGCCAGATCGGCGTCCGCCCGCCCTGCGTCGGTGTCGATGCGCAGGCAGTCCCCCGCCTCCTCGATCCGCTGAACCTCCGCGCCGAGCATCAGGCACACGCCGCTCTGCCGCAGGTGCGCATGCACCTCGGCGGCCATGTCTGCATCCAGCGGTGCGAATACCTGCGCCAGCTTTTCGATCAGCGTCACCGCGATTCCTGCGCGCGCCAAGCTCTCGGCCATCTCCAGCCCGATCGCGCCCGCGCCGATCACCACAGCGGCGCGCGGTTTCTCCTTCGCCAAATATGCCTTGATGCGGTCGGCATCGGGGATGGTGCGCAGCGTGAACACCCGCGCGCTGTCGATGCCGGGAATGGGCGGGCGCACCGGCTCCGCGCCCGGGGAGAGGATCAGCTTGTCGTAGCGCTCCGCGTAGGTTTCCCCCGCGTGGCGCACGGTAACGGTCTTGGCTACGCGGTCGATGGCCACCACCTCGGAAGCAACCCGCACTTCCACGCGAAAACGCACGCGGAAGCTCTCCGGCGTTTGCAAAAGCAGCGCCGCCCGCTCGCGAATCTCCCCGCCGATATAGTAAGGCAGGCCGCAGTTGGCAAAGGAGATGTGCTCTCCGCGCTCCAGCAGCAGGATCTCGGCGCGTTCGTCCAGCCTGCGCAACCTGGCGGCAGCGGAGGCTCCCCCCGCCACGCCGCCCACGATAATCACCTTCATTGCCCTTTCTCCTTTCGCATTCCCTTCTGCGCACAGGATTCGCTCCCGCATTCCCCGGTTCCTTCCGCGGCGCATCATCCTCTCGATTTTCCCCATTGACCAGCGTTTTAATCGGGTGTATGCTTTCATCATTCAAGGCAACCAATTCCATTTAAAGGCTATTGTATCGCAAGGAGGCCTATGACGATGGTCATTTTGGAAACAGCCCATCTCACCAAAAAGTTCGGAAAGATCACCGCGTTGGACGATCTCTCGCTGCGCGTGGACGAGGGCGAGGTATTCGGCTTCATCGGCCCCAACGGCGCGGGCAAAACCACCACCATCCGCGTGCTGCTTGGCATTTTGCAGGCGACGGCGGGCAGCGCCTCGGTATTCGGGCTGGACGCGTGGCGCGACGCCGTGGCCATCCACCAGCGCATCGCCTACGTGCCCGGCGATGTGAACCTCTGGTCAAACCTGACCGGCGGCGAGGTCATCGACCTGTTCACCAGCCTGCGCGGCAAGCACGATCCCGCGCGGCGCGAGCGACTGATCCAGCGCTTCGATCTGGATCCCACCAAGAAGTGCCGCACCTACTCCAAGGGCAACCGGCAGAAGGTCGCGCTGGTCGCCGCCTTTGCCGCCGACGCCGATCTATACATCCTCGACGAACCGACCTCCGGCTTGGATCCCTTGATGGAGCAGGTGTTTCAGGAGTGCGTGCTGGAACAGAAGCGGGAAGGCAAGAGCATCTTCCTCTCCAGCCACATCCTCTCGGAGGTGGAGCGGCTGTGCGATCGGGTGGGCATCATCCGCGAAGGCAAGCTGGTGGAAACCGGCACGCTGAGCGAGCTGCGCCACCTGACCCGTGTACACATGCACGTGGAAACCGCAAGGCCGGTCGCCGGATTAGCCGATCTGGCCGGGGTACACGGCGTTTGCGCGCAGGGCGATGGGTTGGCCTTCCAAGTGGATTCTGGCGCAGTCGCGCCGGTGATCGCGCATCTGGCGCCCTTCGGCGTGGAAAAGCTGGAAAGCGCGCCACCGACGCTCGAGGATCTCTTCATCCGCCGCTACAACACCGAGAGCGGAAACGGGGGCATGTGATATGCGCAGCCGTTTTCATGACAACACGGCGCGGCTGTTCCGGCTGATCCTGCGCCGCGAGCGCGTGATGACGCCGGTATGGCTGATTTCGCTGCTGTTTGTGACGCTGATGGTGCCAGTCGCGTTCTCGGGCATGTACAGCACGCCGATGGATCGCTTCGCGATGGCGATCACGATGAAGAACCCGGCTATGATCGCCATGGTCGGCCCGGTCTACGGCGAGAAAAACTACACCATGGGCGCGATGATCGCCAACGAGATGGTGCTGTTCACCCTGCTCGCGGTGGCGCTGATGAACATCTTTTTCGTGATCCGCCACACCCGGCGCGACGAAGAGCGCGGCCGCGTGGAGGTAATCCGCTCGCTGCCGGTAGGGCGGCTCTCCACGCTGAGCGCCGCGCTGGGCGCCGCCTGTGCCGTCAACGCGCTGCTGGCGTTGTTCACCGGGCTGGGGCTGTGGGCGCTGGGCGTCGAAAGCATGGGCTTTGCGGGCTCGATGCTCTACGGCGCGGCGCTGGGCGTCACGGGGTTATTTTTCGCCGCGGTCGCGGCGCTGTTCGCGCAGCTGTGCGTAAGTTCACGCGGCGCTGTGGGTTACGCCTGCGCCGCGCTGGGCGTGCTCTACCTGCTGCGCGCCGTGGGCGATATCAACAGCGAAGCGCTGGCGCGCGTTTCCCCGCTGGGGCTGATCCTGCGCACGCAAATCTACGTGCAAGACCTTTGGTGGCCGGTCTGGATCGTGCTGGCGGAGAGCGCCGTCGTCGCCGCCGCCGCCTTTTCCCTCAACGCCGTCCGCGATATGGATCAAGGCTTTATCCCGGCGCGCCGTGGCCGAGCCTCCGCCTCGCCGCTGCTGCGCTCGCCGCTGGGGCTTTCGCTGCGGCTGCTGCGCGGCATGCTGATCGGCTGGGCGATCGGCTTGTTCGTGTTGGGCGCATCCTATGGCTCGATCATGGGCGATCTGGAAACCTTTCTGGATACCAATGCGCTGTTTCGCCAACTGCTGCCTACCTCCCCGAGCTATTCCACCGCCGAGCTGTTTCTTACCATTCTGATGTCGGTGATGGCCATCGCGGCCACGATACCGGCGCTAAGCGCGGTGCTCAAACTGCGCGGCGAGGAAAAGCGCAACCACACCGAGCACGTGCTTTCCCGCGCCGTATCGCGCACCCGGCTGATGGCGGGGTACTACGGCATCGCTATGGTTTGCAGCGTGGTGATGCTGCTGCTGACGACGCTGGGGTTATGGAGCGCGTGCAGCGCGGTGATGGATACCCCCATCGCGTTGCGCTCGCTGCTCAAGGCGATGATGGTCTATCTGCCCGCGCTGTGGGTGATGATCGGCGTGGCGACGCTGCTGGTTGGCCTATGGCCGGAGCGCGCGAGCTGGGCATGGATCTACCTCGGCGTTTCAATGTTTGTGGTCTACTTGGGCAAGCTGTTGCAGTTCCCAATCTGGGCGCAGCGCCTCTCCCCCTTTGGCAGCATCCCGCAACTGCCGCTGGATCCCATCCGCTGGCCTACGCTGCTGCTGCTCACCGCCATCGCCGCGCTGCTGAGCCTGGCTGGGTTTGCCGGACTGAAGCGGCGGGATATGCAGGGCTGACCGCCCATCGCCGTTTTTCCAGCATTATGAAGCGCCGACGCATTTTTTTAAACATTGCGGCGGCGTTTTTCTATTGTGCATCAATGGTGGATCGTCTATAATAAATTGATATGAATTTATCGTCAATTCTTTAGCCGGGAGTTGTTTCAAAAGATGAAAGATACTTTCCGCCGCATTTCCTCCCGCATCGGCTCCTATTTCACAAAGCGCGGCTGGAGCATGCGTTCAAAGCTAATCGCGATCTTCCTGCTGGTCAAGGTGGTGCCGCTGCTGCTAATCACCCTGCTGGCGTGGAACCAAATCGTCTCGCTGGGCAGCACGCTGCGCACCATCGCCGTAAAGGATTCCTCGGTTGCGCTCAACCAGAGCGCCGTCGAGAACATCGAGCGGATGACCACCGATACCGCGGGCAGCGTCGCGCGCTTCCTCTATGCGCGCGACGACGATATCCGTTATCTGGCCTCGCTGGAGCCCACGCCGGAGAACTACGCGCGCTTTTTGCAAAGCAAACAGGGGATGCTGATGCGCGCGGAACCGTGGTCGCTGGCGGAGGACAATAAGTCATGGATCCCTTCAAAGCGGCCGGATGCTTCCCCGGTCGGCGGTCAATCCACCAACGCCGAGAACGACGATATGGACGGCTTCCACTACCGCAACCCCGACGCGTTCTCCTACACGAGCGTGCCGCTGTACGACGAAATCACCTTCGTGGATCTGCAGGGCAACGAGCTAGTCAAGGTGATCGCCGAAGGATCCACAAAGAAAAATTATCCGCTGAACCCCGCCAAGCGCAATGTCTCCCTGCGCGAGAACACCTACGTAAAGGCGGAAACTTACTTCGCGGAACTTCAAGGCCTGCGCCCCAATGAAATCTACGTGTCCGACGTAACCGGCGCGTATGTCGGCTCCAACTACATCGGCATGTACGCGCCCAGCGTCGTGGCCGCCGCCGCCGCTGATCGCGGCTACGATATCCCCTATACCCCCGAACAGCAGGCCTATGCCGGGGCCGAAAACCCAAACGGCCAACGCTTTGAGGGCATCGTGCGCTGGGCAACGCCGGTGGCCGACGCGCAGGGCGCGGTGATCGGCTACGTCACCTTCGCGCTCAATCACGATCACATCATGGAGTTTGTGGATCACCTCACGCCGATGAACGATCGCTATACCGAGCTGCCCAGCGCGTTCGGCGGCAACTACGCCTTTATTTGGGATTATAAGTGCCGCAGCATCTGCCACCCCCGCCACCATTCCATCGTAGGCTTCGATCCGGCCACCGGCGATCCGCAGGTTCCGTGGCTGGAAACCTCGATTTACGAGGCTTGGCAAGCCAGCGGCGTCGCAAAATGGAGCGACTTCATCGCGCAATCGAACTGGCCGCTCTTTGATGCGCAATCCCGCACCAAGAAGCCCGCGCCTGTGCTCACCAAGGCCGGACTGGTCGGGCTGGACGGCCGCTACCTCAACAACGCCCCGCAGTGTACCGGCTGGATGGACTTGACCGAGCACGGCGGCTCCGGTTCCTTCTACATCCTGTGGAGCGGGCTTTATAAACTGACCACTGCCGCGGCAATCCCCTATTACACCGGGCACTACGCGCCCTCCGAGGCCAACGATTTCTCCAAGCGCGGCTTCGGCTTTGTGGCCATCGGCGCCGGGCTGGAGGACTTCACCCGCCCGGCCACCCAAACCGAGGAAAAGCTCGGCACCGCCATCGGTTCCAACCTGCGCGCCACCTTTCTGACGCTGCTGGTCAGCACTGCGGTGCTGATCGCGCTGGTGGTGCTGATCGCCATCTGGATGGCCTCCTCGCTAACCGGCAACATCACCAGGCTCATCAAGGGGATCTCGCGCTTCCGCAAGGGCGAGCGTCAGTTCCGCTTCCATAGCGAGGTTAAGGACGAATTTGGCACCCTCGCCGATTCCTTCGACGAAATGGCCGACAGCATCGTCGATAGCGTAAAGAACCCGCTTTGCATCACCGACACGGAGCGCCGCATCGTCTACATGAACGAGCCCGGCTTGACACTGGACAACGCCACACTGGAGCAGCTTGTCGGTCAGCCCTACGGCGCGCACAGCATCTACCCCGCCGGCACGCGCTTCGATCCGATCCTCGCCCTGATCGAAGGGCGAGAGGCCGATATTTACTATATCGAGGGCCGCAATCGCTACATCCAAGGCATCGCCAACTATTTCCTCAGCAAGAGTGGGGAACGCACCGGCTACATCATCGAAACCCGCGACGTAACCGAGATGGTGCGCGAACAGCTGCAGATCGCCGAGCAACGCACGCTGCTGGACAAGATTTTCTCCGCCTCGCCGGATATGATCTGGTACTTGGGCGCGCAAGGCGAGTATCTGGCGGTCAATCCGCGCTTTGCCTCCATTGTCGGGCAGGCTCCGGAGGCCTTCGTCGGCAAAACCATGCTGGAAATGCTGCCCGGCGCGGCCTTCGCGGGCTTTATCAAGAATGACCAGGATGCGCTGGCCACCGGCGTCACACTCTACACCGAGGAACGCATCCTCTTCGCCGATGGCCGCGACGAGGTGCTCGACGCGGTGCGCACGCCGATTTTGGACGCAAGCGGCGCGCTGGTCGGCGTGCTGGGCTTCGCCCGCAACGTCGATACCCGCGTCGCGATCGAGGCACAGTTGCGCAGCACCCAGCTGGAGCTGGAGAAGGCAGTGCAAACCGCCAACCGCGCCAACGAGCACAAGGGGGACTTCCTCGCGCGCATGAGCCACGAGATTCGCACGCCGATGAACGCCATCATCGGCGTCACCAACATCGTGCAGAAAAAGCTGGACGCCGTGCCGCAGGCCGAGGCAGGCAACGGCTGGGTGGACATCCGTGAGCACATGGAGCAGATCGAAACCTCCTCGCAGCACTTGCTCGGCCTGCTCAACGACATCCTCGATATTTCCAAAATCGAGGCCGGAAAGATCGAGCTCAGCGATGAAGTCGTTGCGCTTTCCAAGCTGGAAAGCACCGTGGTCGGCATCATCAAGCCCCGCTGCGATGAGAAGCACATCCGCTTTGAAACCTTCTTCGATCACAGCTCGCCTTCCTCCGTGGTGTGCGATTCGCTGCGCCTGCGCCAGGTATTAATCAATTTGCTGGGCAATGCCGTGAAGTTTACGCCGGAGGGCGGCTGCATTACCCTCCGCGTCGAAAAAAAGGATCAGCACGATGGGCAGGCGCTTTTCGACTTCTCGGTGCAGGATACCGGCATCGGCATCAGCGAAGGGGCGCTAAGCACGATCTTTGAGCCTTTTGAGCAAGGCGACCGCAAGGTTTCGCGCCAATTCGGAGGCACCGGGCTGGGGCTCACCATCAGCCGCAGCATCGTGCAGATGTTCGGCGGGGACATCTCCATTCAAAGCAAGCCGGGGCAGGGCAGCACGTTCAGCTTCAGCATTTGGCTGCGCACGGCCGAAACGGATCTGCCTGCGGAAGCCAGCACCACCGATATCAGCGGCAAGTTCACCGGCAAACACATCCTGCTGGTCGACGATGTGGACATCAACCGCATGATCGTCAGCGCGATGCTGGAATCCTCCGGGCTGACCATCGACGAGGCCAATGACGGCACCACCGCCGTGGAGCTCTTCCGGCAATCGCCCGAGGGAACCTACGATTTGATCCTGATGGACGTGCAGATGCCGGAAATGGACGGTTATGAAGCCACCGCCGCCATCCGCGCGATGCCGAGGGCGGATGCCCGGCGCGTACCCATCATCGCGCTGACCGCCAACGCCTTTAAAGAGGACATCAAAAAGGCGCTGGCGCACGGCATGAACGCGCACATCGCCAAGCCGGTGGAAATGGAGGCGCTGGCCGAAGCGCTGTTCCGATATTTGGGGTAAACGAGGAGTATGTATGCAGAGCAAGAGCGCAAAGAGGAAACCCTTTACCCTAGGCATGCGCGCTATCAAAACGCTGGCCGCGACCACCCTGATCGCCTTCTGCTATGCGCTGCTCGATAGAAATCCTTGCTTCGCTTGCATCGGCGCGGTATTCGCGATGGGCACTCAACTCAAGGCGGGGCTAAAAAACGGCGGCAACCGCCTGATCGGCACCATCATGGGCGGCATCGTAGCCATCCCTTTCTACCCGCTATACACGCATGAGACGTGGGGTATCCCCGGCTTTGTGTACCTGACGCTGGGCATGGCGGTAATCCTAATCATCGGCCAGCTGCTGGGCGCGGGCGGCGGCATCCAGCCCGGCGCGGTGGTCTTTTACGTGGTGCTGCTCACGGTGAACGAAAGCAAGTTTGTCGTCTATATTCTTAACCGCATCTTGGATACGGGCATCGGCGTGGCGGTGGCGCTGCTCATCAACGCCGTGCTGCCCTCGCCCTATGAGGATGGGCCGCACCCGATCGGCCGGTTGATGAAAAAAATAAAGAAGTAAAACAGATTCCCCCCGCGTTGAAAGTTCAACGCGGGGGGAATTCGCAAGGCAGCCCTTTTTTATCCCAGCATGGCCGCCAGATCCTGTTCCGGCGTGGTGATGGGATGCAGATCAAACTTTTCTACCAGCACCTTGAGCACGGCGTCGGACAGGAAGGCTGGCAGGCTCGGCCCGATGTAGATGTTCCGGATGCCGAGCGACAGCAGCGTCAGCAGGATGCACACCGCCTTCTGCTCGTACCAGGACAATACCAGCGTCAGCGGCAGATCGTTGACGCCGCAATCGAAGGCCTTTGCCAGCGCTACGGCGACCTGAATCGCGCCGTAAGCGTCATTGCACTGCCCCATGTCCAGAATCCGCGGGAAGGGGCCGATCTCGCCGATGTCCAGATCGTTGAAGCGGAACTTTCCGCAGGCCAGCGTCAGCACCACGGTATCGGCGGGCGTCTGCTTGACAAACTCGGTGTAGTAGTTGCGGCCGGGCTTGGCGCCGTCGCAACCGCCCACGAGGAAGAAGTGGCGAATTTGCCCGGCCTTCACCGCGTCGACGATGGTACCGGCATTGGCCAGCACCGTCTCACGGCCAAAGCCGGTGGTGACGGTTTCACCGCCGTTGATGCCGGTGCGTTTCTGCGCCTGGTCATATCCGCCCAACCGCAGCGCGTGGTCGATCAGCCCGGAAAAATCCTTGTTGCCCTGCGCGTCGGCGGCGATATGCCGCATGCCGGGATAGCCCACCAGCGAGGTGGTATACACCCGGTCGCTGTAGCTGGGTTTGGGCGGCATCAGGCAGTTGGTGGTGAAAAGCACCGGCGCGGGCAGGCTGTCGAATTCCTTCTGCTGCGATTGCCATGCCGTGCCCAGATTGCCCTTGAGCTGCGGATGCTTCTTGAGCGCGGGATACGCGTGCGCGGGCAGCATCTCGCCGTGGGTGTAGATGTTGACGCCCTTGCCGTCGGTCTGCTCCAGCAACATTTGCAGATCACGCAGGTCATGCCCGCTGACCACGATGAACGGCCCTTTCTCCACCGACAGCGGCACCTGCACCGGTACCGGCGTTCCGTAGGCGCCAGTGTTGGCCTCATCGAGCAGCGCCATGCAGGTCAGGTTCGCGCCTCCGAAGTGCAGGATCAAGCCCAACCATTCCTCCACGCTATGCGAAGCCGCCAGCGCCGCGCAGCCCTCGACAAACTCGCGATCCACCTCTGCGCTACGCTTGCCCAGCACGCGGGCGTGATGTGCGTACGCAGCCATGCCGCGCAGCCCGAACAGCAGCGTCGAGCGCAGGGAGATGAGGTCGGTATCTCCGTGAAAAAGCTCGGCAGGGGCAAGCGGCAGGCCGCCGCCCAGCGCTTCCCGCTTGGCGCGGATTTCAGCGGTCAGGCGCGCAATCTGCTCCCCATCGAAGCTGACGTTGGTGACGGCGGTAAACAGCCCATCCACGATGAGATCCACGATATCCGGCGTGAACAAGCCCTTGGTCTCGGCGGCCTGTGCCAGCGCGATCAGCTCACAGGTAAGCGCATCCTGTTCGCCGGAGACGACGTCGGTTTTGCCGCAGACGCCGGACACCGTGCATCCGGTTCCCTTGGCGGCTTGCTCGCATTGATAACAGAACATGGACATATGCGTTCCTCCTTGAAGTAACTTTACGAGCATAGGATACATCCCGGCGCGGATTGTATCCGTTGCATTTGCAACATCAAGCAAAAAAATTCGCGGCGCAACTCGCTGTGGACAATTTGCGCGCAATACGGTACTATCAATGCAGGAATTTGCGGGAGGATGGATATGCTCCGCTTCTATTTCGGCGTCATGGGTTCCTCTAAAAGCGCGATGCTGCTCATGCAGCGCTACAATTATATGGAGCTTGGGCATTGCGTGGCGCTGGTGAAGCCCGCAATCGACACCCGCGTGGGGCGCGAGGTGGTATATTCCCGCGTCGGCTTGCAGGCACCGGCCGATATTGTCGCCGACAGCGAAACCGATATCTGGGAGCAGATTCAGTGGTTCGAAGCGGCGCAAGGCCGCAGGCTGCAGCACGTGTTTGTGGATGAAGCGCAGTTTTTAACCGAGCGGCAGGTGATCGCGCTTGCCAATATCGCGCCGGAACTGGACATTCACTGCTACGGCTTGAAAACCGATTTTATGGGCAACTTCTTCCCCGGCTCGCAGGCGCTGCTGCGCTTTGCCGATGTTTTACAGGAGGTGGAGGCTAGCCTGTGCTGGTGCGGCGCGAAGGCCACCATGAACACGCGCATCGATGGTCGCGGCCAGGTAATCAAGCAGGGCGAGCAGGTGCTCATCGACAACAGCGAGCAAATCCGCTACATCGGCCTGTGCTACAAGCACTGGCTTGCCGGGGAATCGATGCCGAGGCCGCCGGTACCCACGCGAAAAAAATGATGAACGAAGATCTGCGGCTGCAGGCTATCAACAAAGTCAGACCGTCGAGAAATGTCCAGATGTGGGCGAAGCACAAGCGTGTCCGCAGGAGGCGTACACGGGTACGCCGACTAGGCGCGCGCTGGGCTGAACCCGCAGATGGGCGTTTTTCGACGGTCTGGAGCTGCGGCTGCGGCTTTTTTTCGATTAACACAACGCGGTTCGCAGCGTCTCCAGCATCAGCGCGTGCCCGGCGGCGTTGGGGTGAATGCCGTCCACGCAGAGCAGCTCCTTATAGTTGCGGTGCTGCAAGAAGGGCGTGCGCAGATCCAGAATCGGGCAGGCGAGCTTGAGCGCCGTGCGGTATACCGTGCAGGCGTAGAGTTCCTGCCAGCGATAGATGTGCTCCACGTCGCCAAGATAGCGCAGCACCGCCTCGCGATCCAGCGCGCGCGTTACCCAATCGAAATAGCGCGTCGCGCAGAGCGGCGTGGGCACGACCAGCATGGGGCGCATGCCCTCGCCGCGCACCTGCGCGACCAACCGCTCCAGCTTTTCCGCAAACGCCTGCGGCGGTGTATTGGGTTGATGCTCTTTCAGCGGATCGGCGGCGATGGCGGCCCAGTCCATGTCGCAATCGTTGCCGCCAAACTCGATCAGTGCCAGCGCGTCTGCCTCAGGCGGCTCCGCTTCGACCAGATCGATCGCCTGCGCGGCGGTAAGCCCCATGCGGGCATGGTTTTCCACCGGGCAGGGCATGAGATCCTTCAGCCGCGCGATGCAGTTGTCCTTCAGAATAACGTAGCGATTGCGCAGTTCGTCAAACACCACGCCTTTGAGCAGCGAATCTCCCCATATGTGCAATCCAGACCATATCATCTCAGATCACCAGCCCTGTTATATAATCTTCAATACCAGATTACATAATTGCCGCAAAAATGTCAAGGGGTTTTGAAATGTATCTTGCGCCGCAAGCGCGACCATTATACAATGTTTGCAAGAGAACCATGCTTGCGGAGGAAAGAATATGGAGAACCAAGAAAAAAACAAAACCGCCGATGCCGCGCAAGCGTTGGCGCGGCAAATGGCGGATTATCAACCGCTCTCGTGGGATCAGTTGCCGGACTTGGGTCTGTATATGGATCAGGTGATTACCTTCCTTGAGCGGCACGTAAGCGCGCTGCTGCTCGCCACCGAGGCCGAGGGACGCATGCTGACGCCCGCGATGATAAACAACTATGTCAAGCAGCGCGTCATCCCGCGCCCGAACGGAAAAAAGTATGAGCGGGAACACCTAGCGGCGCTGCTGATGGTTTGTGCGCTCAAGCAGGTGCTGCCCATCGACGCGGTGACGCGCTTGGTCGCCGCGCAGCCCGGCGACATGCGTGCGCGCTATGAAGCCTTTTGCGCGCAGCAGGGCTTGGCGCTGGCACGTACCGGCGCTGCGCTCTTGCGCGAGGAAACCACGGCATTGGCCTGCGCTGTGGAGGCCAGCGCGGCCTGTTTGGCCGCCCGCGCCCTATTACGGGAGAGAGAACAGGAGGAAAAAGCATGACCAAGATCGGGCTGCAACTCTATTCCATCCGAGAGCAATTGGAGCAAGACTTTTTCGGCGGGCTGGAGAAGGTAAAGCAGGCGGGGTATGACTGCGTGGAATTTGCCGGGTTTTACGGGCACAGCGCCGGTGAGCTCAAGGCCGCGCTGGCGGATATCGGTTTGGAGCCGTATTCGGTACACGCGCGCGTCGACCAAAACCCGCAGGAGTTGGCGCGCTTTGCCGCCGAGTTGGGTCTGCGTTACGTGATCGTTCCCTATGCGCCCACCGAAACGCTGGCGGCTTGCCTTGCGGTCAACGCGCAGCTCAAAGCCGCCGCACCGGTATTTGCCGCCGAAGGCATCACCATCGGCTATCACAACCACTGGCAGGAGTTCGAACGCATCGATGGGCGCTACGCGCTGGAAATCGTGATGGACGGCGTGGACGGCATTTACGAAATCGACACGGCATGGGTGCAAAAGGCCGGTGTGGATCCGCTGGCCTATATTCGCGGCTTGGGCGCCAAGGCTGGCCCCATCCATACCAAGGATATCAACGCCGACTATGCCACGCGCGATCCGCACGACGTCAACGCCTGCATCGGCGAGGGCGTGGTGAACTTTGCGGGCATCATCGCCGCACTGCGCGAGGCGGGCACGCTGGATCGCGGGCTGATTGTGGAGCAGGAAGCCTTCACCACGCCGGTATTTGACGCGTTGGCCAAGAACGTCGCGGCATTGCGGAATCTGCTGAAGTAGCGCCGCAGCATCCTTAGAAAAGAACCGCCTTGTGACTTTCATCACAAAGCGGTCAGGCTATCAACAAAGTAAGACCGTCGAGAAATGTCCAGATGTGGGCGAAGCACAAGCGTGTCCGCAGGAGGCGTACACTGGTACGCCGACTAGGCGCGCGCTGGGCTGAACCCGCAGATGGGCGTTTATCGACGGTCTGACCGCCTTGTGACATTCATCACAAAGCGGTTTTTTCTGTAGGAACACGGATCCGAAACGCGCTTACCGCGGCGTCTGTTACTTGCTCGCTTCCTCGATCGCCACCGCGACGGCAACCGTCGCGCCGACCATCGGGTTGTTGCCCATGCCGATCAGGCCCATCATCTCCACGTGCGCAGGCACGGAGGAGCTGCCGGCGAATTGCGCATCGGAGTGCATGCGGCCCATGGTGTCGGTCATGCCGTAGGAGGCGGGGCCAGCAGCCATATTGTCCGGATGCAGCGTGCGGCCGGTGCCGCCGCCGGAGGCCACGGAGAAGTACTTCTTGCCGTTCTCCACCGACCATTTCTTGTACGTTCCGGCCACCGGATGCTGGAAGCGGGTGGGATTGGTGGAGTTGCCGGTGATGGACACGTCCACCTGCTCGTGCCGCATGATGGCCACGCCCTCGTTGACGTCGTCGCAGCCGTAGCAGCGCACCTTGGCCTTCTCGCCGTTGGAGAACGCCTTCTCCTGCACGATGTTGAGCGCGCCGGTGGCGTAATCGTACTGGGTCTGCACGTACGTGAAGCCGTTGATGCGGGAGATGATGTAGGCGGCGTCCTTGCCCAAACCGTTGAGGATGACGCGCAACGGCTCCTTGCGCACCTTGTTGGCCGTGCGGGCGATGCCGATGGCGCCCTCGGCGGCGGCGAAGGACTCATGCCCGGCTAAAAAAGCGAAGCACTTGGTCTCCTCGCGCAGCAGCATCGCGCCCAGATTGCCGTGGCCGATGCCCACCTCGCGCTGATCGGCGACCGAGCCGGGGATGCAGAAGGCCTGCAAGCCTAGGCCAATGGCCTCGGCGGCGTCGGCGGCGTTCTTGATGCCCTTCTTGACGGCGATGCCCGCGCCCAGTATGTACGCCCACACGGCGTTTTCAAAGGCGATGGGCTGGATGCCGCGAACGACGGGGTCGACGTCAACGCCCTTGCTCAGCAAATAATCCTTGACTTCATCCAATGTCTTGAAGCCATATTCCGCCAGCGTCTTTTCGATCTTGGCGATTCTTCTCTCGTATCCTTCAAAAGTTGCCATCTTCAATCGCCTCCTTCTTACTGATGCCGCGGATCAACGTAGGATGCGGCTTCCGCGAAGCGCCCATAGGTGCCGACGTTCTTTTCGTAGGCTTCCTTGGGGTCGACACCCTTCTTGATGGCTTCCATCATCTTGCCCATGTGTACGAACTGATAGCCGATGATCTCCTTGTTCTCGTCCAAGGCGATCTTGAGCACGTAGCCCTCGGCCATCTCCAAGAAGCGCGGCCCCTTGGCCAGCGTGCCGTACATGGTGCCAACCTGCGAGCGCAGACCCTTGCCCAAATCCTCCAAACCGGCGCCGACCGGCAGGCCGTCCTCGGAGAAGGCGCTCTGGGTACGGCCGTAGGCGATCTGCAGGAACAGCTCGCGCATGGCGGTATTGATGGCGTCGCACACCAGATCGGTATTGAGCGCCTCCAGCACGGTTTTGCCGGGCAGAATTTCGGCGGCCATAGCGGCGGAGTGGGTCATGCCGGAGCAGCCGATGGTCTCCACCAGCGCCTCCTGAATGATGCCGTCCTTCACGTTGAGGGTCAGCTTGCAAGCGCCCTGCTGCGGCGCGCACCAGCCCACGCCGTGGGTCAAGCCGGAAATGTCCTTCACCTCGCGCGATTGTACCCATCTGCCCTCTTCGGGAATGGGCGCGGGGCCGTGGTTGCAGCCCTTGGCTACGCAAATCATTTCTTCCACTTCTCTGGAAAATTGCATACTCGTAGCTTCCTCCTTGTCCGATCAAGCGTTGTATTTATTGTCCCAAACGGTCATAGTATACCATAGCTTGCGCCCGATAGGAAGAATCTGCGCAAAGAAAAGCACGGCATTCTTCCGTTTCAAGGCGCGGAAAGCGGCAACTGGAGATTCTCATTGAGGAGCGCGAAACGCATCATGGCGTTCGCCATATCCTGCTTGCCTTCAATATTCTCCATCAACGCAATCGAGAGCATTACGCTCTTCTGCGCATCGCTCAGTTCCAACCCTTGCCCGTCCGCCGTCACGGTCTCGATGGCCAAATGCGTGAGCTTGTCACGCTCGTCCTCATCCGATAGTTTGTCAGCCACCTTTTCGCCGAGCTGCTGGTCAATATATGCCAGCTCGTTCCACGCCAAATCGTTGTTTTCTAGGACCAAGCTGTAAATGAAATAGTGCCGCGCCTGCGCGTGCGCATTTTGCTCAATGAGCCAGAAGCCCATTCGGCGATAGTATTTTGCAAAATCCTCCGGATAGATTAGCAGCGGCCACAGATCCCTGATCTCCTGCTCCACCGCGTCCAGCATCCGCATTTTTTCATAATTCGCGATCAATTCAAATCGAATAAACGGGCCGGTGGGATCCAAGGCGATCGCCTCTTTGAGCGCGCCAATTGCCTCCTCCGGCCGATCGAGTTCCAACAGCGCATAGGCCTTCAAATACGGCACAAACGCAAAATCATAGGGAACTTCGTCGTACTCCTCGGTGTTCAATTGCGCAAAGAGCAAGGCGCTGGCTTGGTCGCGGAAGCAATGCTGCGGGCGCTGCTCCGGCGGATACTCTGCACGCAAAGCCAGCATCGCTTTGTCCGCTTCGGCGATGGCGCGCTCCATGTCGCCAGCTCGAATATGCTGAGCAATCCCGTCTGCGTAAGAATTATCCTCCGCATGCGCAATGCGAATGCTGCCCGACAGCGCGCAGAGCATCAGAACTATCGCTATCAAACGTCGTTTCATTGGTGATCTCTCCTTTGTAGGTTTTTTTCATCGTACCGAAGCAGGCAGGCTTTGTCAACCACGCATCCCCGCTTGCCTCCGTGCGCAAAAGTAGCTATACTATGGCTACGTTCAAACGGGAGGGACTACGATGAGTCGTTTAGGAGATCTGATTTTGCTCGAGCGCACCCGCCAGCGCATGACGCCCAAGCAGGTGGCAAAAAAATGCGGGGTTACCGAAAAATACCTGCTAGAGGTGGAGAGCGGAAAGCGCATCATCGCCGACGATCAGGCGCGCCGCATCCTGAAATCCATCGGCCTGCGCGAACACAATGAGGCGGACTTTACCCTCGACGAGATCGCCGCCGCCGTGGATCTGGAGACCATTCGCCTCGCGCCGCAGCCCGCCCAACCCCGTCCGCAAGCGCCCGCGCCGGAGCCGGAAGCTCGCCGCGTTGCCTCCGCCAGCAGCGAAGAGGGCACCGCCTCCGGCATCTGGCTGGACGCGCTCAGCGGCGTGCTCAAGTCGGTGCCGGTGTACAACGCCGCTTGGGCAATCACCGAGCGGCGGCTTTTGCCCATCGAGAACGGGCGCATCGAGGGCGGCGCGCCGGATAAGGTGTTCTACTTCCTCGCGCCGGACGACAGCATGCGCGGCTTTCGCGTGCTGGCCGGGGACTTGGTGCTGATGGTGCCGACGCAAAGCCCGATTGAGGATGCCATTATGCTGGTAGAGCACAAGGGGCAGCGCGCGCTGCGCAAGGTGCGCAAGCTGGACGCCTCCACCGTGCTGCTGCAATCCTTTGATCGCGAGTATGTGGCCGAACCGCGCTCGGTGCATGATGTCACGTTCACCGGGCGCGCGGTGCGCGTGGAGATTGCGTTATAGTGATCGTCGCATCCATAGCGAAAGCCTGCCTGAAAAGTAAGCGTCTAATTCATCTTCATCTGCGCCTAACAAGAAAGAGCGTATCGTGCTACACTTGAAATTGGCATAAAGGAAGCGCCCCTTATCGAGACGCTTCAGGCTATCAACAAAGTCAGACCGTCGAGAAATGTCCAGATGTGGGCGAAGCACAAGCGTGTCCGCAGGAGGCGTACACTGGTACGCCGACAAGGCGCGCGCTGGGCTGAACCCGCAGATGGGCGTTTTTCGACGGTCTGAAGCGTCCCTTGTCGGGACGCTTCCAAGATTCCTCAGTGCCTTGGCGTCGTAATGTCCATCCGCATGTAGATCACACGCCGGATTTCCACGATGTGTTCCGGCTCCAGCACCGTGTAAAACACAACGTAGCGCTTCACTGGCAGATACCGCACTTCCACTGGCAAACGCATCGGGGATGGATACAGCGGATGCGCGTACGGATAGTCCGCTAGGTGCGCGATGCGCTGGTCGATCTCCCGAAGCAGGTTTTCGGCGGCGTCATCCGCGCCGTACTCATCTATGAGGTATTTTACCACAGCGCGCAAGTCCTCCCGCGCGGCGGGCAGGTAGCTGAGCGCGTACTTCATTTGGCGTCCTCGCTGCGCAGCATCGCGTACAGCTCGCCAAACACATCCTCATGGGAGAAGCGCTGCTTCGTCGTGCGCGCCTCCAACTCCGCCTCCATCAGCTTGAGATACACTTGGTTCTCGAACCGGCGGCGGTCGTTGGCCTCATAACTGAGCACCACCATGTCGGGGTATCCGTTCTTGGTCAGAATCACCCCGTCCTCGTTGTCGTGCACCGCTTTGGAAATGTCCGCGAACCTGTTGCGCAGGTCGGACACAGGTCGAATATCTGCCATATTCATCACCCCAGCAATCTCTTTAGCATGATTTTATCATCAAAACGCTAAATCGTCAAGATTGGAAAATAGGCAAGAAAAAGCCCGCAGGGGAAAAAACCTGCGAGCCAACGAGTGATTCTTGTCGATGGGAACGGTGTGCTACTACCACACAAGCCAACCGACAAAAACAGCATATAAACGAACAAATAAAAAACCCTTGAAAGCCCAATGCTTTCAAGGGTTTTTGGCAACCCACGCCAAGTTTGATACGCATATTATTCCTTGGGTTTTCGACGATAGGTATGTGCGTGGCGCATAAAGCACCAACCCTATTCATGCTATATTCATATTTTGCTCCTTGCTCAATCAGGGCGGCAGGAATACTCTTGCTAGCCCTGCTTTTTATATGGACTAAAGCAGACCAAATGGCAAGTGTTCCAAGAGGTTGTCGAAGAAGGGATCTGCACTATCACCAAACTCAACCTCCCTTGAAGCGGATGAATTTATCTTAGCGCGAGATAGGCCCTTAAAAAGAACTTGATTATATAAAATAAAGAGTGATGATGGTTCCGAAAAAAGCTTGTAGGGAGGAACGATATGACTACAGTGGAGCGGGAACAAGTGAAAGCCTTGCGTCGCATTGGCATGAGTTACGCTCGGATCGCCAACACACTTGGGATATCTGAAAATACGGTAAAAGCACATTGCCAGCGACACGGTTTAGGCGGTGTAGGCAAGGCAAAAGAAGAAGGGGATAGATCGGATGATAGCGGATGCAGGCAATGCGGCTCGACATTGATCCAGCGCAAAGGTGGAAAACCACGAAAATTCTGTTCGGACAATTGTCGGAATGCTTGGTGGAATACGCATCGAGAAGAACTTGGTACTGCTCGGCCGCTTATCTGCATGTCATGCAAAGCGATTTTTTTGAGGCCAGAGCCGAGGAAATACTGTAGCGTTGCCTGTTATATGGATTATCGCTTTAGGAGGAAGGCAAATGACCAAACAAATGCTGGACCGTGAAATGACCTACCGGATTGCGATTAGGTGGGGTGCAGAACTTCT